>JANXSM010000067.1 GCA_025352665.1 Rhodospirillales bacterium
CTCGCTGGAGATCGCACCAGGGGAGATACTCGGTATCGTCGGTGAATCGGGGTGCGGCAAAACCACGTTTGGGCGCTGCCTCGCTGGGTTGGAAAAAGCGGAAGCGGGCGAACTGCTCTGGCGCGGACAACTGATGTCGCAAGCAGACAATCGCGCTCGACGCGCAAGACGCATCCAGATGGTGTTTCAGGATCCCTATGCCGCGTTGAACCCCCGGATGTCGCTCGGCACGATGCTCGATGAAGCGCTGTTGGTACATGGCATCGGCACATCGGCCGCGGAACGGCGGGACCGCGTGGATTCGCTGCTGGAGATGGTGGGTCTAACGCCCAACCTGAAGGACCGGCTGCCGCATGCCATCAGCGGCGGCCAGCGCCAACGGGTCTGTATTGCTCGGGCGCTGGCGGTGGAGCCTGAGTTGCTGATCGCCGACGAGCCGGTCTCTGCACTGGATGCGTCCGTTCAGGCGCAGATCATCAATTTACTGGAAGACCTTCGCGCGAAACTCAACCTAGCTCTGATCTTCATTGCGCATGATCTGAATGTGGTGCGGCACATCAGCGACCGGATCGCGGTGATGTATCTGGGTGAAGTGGTCGAGACCGCACCGGCAGAAATGTTGTTTGCCCGGCCTGAGCATCCCTACACGCGCGGGCTTCTGAAGGCGATCCCGCAGCCCGACCCCACGAAGCGCACGCGAATTCCCAGCATCGAGGGCGAAATGCCCGATCCTCTGAACCCGCCGGCTGGCTGCGCCTTGTCGACGCGCTGCCCACTCGTGTTGCCGGACTGCAGAGCCCACCACCCATCCTTGGTTAAGGGTGAGGACGATCATTTCGTACGCTGTCTGAATCCGGCTGCCTCTACAGATTTCGTGTTCACCCCCTCGTCCGATTGACCCCGGGCCAGGATTTTCGAGGAGAAGGCGCTTGTTTTTCCAGACGTCCAAGCGGACGGCAGCGATCGGCCACCAGCTCGTGCGCGACGCGCTGCAGGAACTTGGGCCGCGGGGTCTTGCGGAGAACGATTTCAGCCTGACCCTGCTGGTGCACGACCGCAGCGGAGAGGGTCTGCCGGAAGGCTTCGCCCATCGCGGCGACGTGATGTTCTATCCCTGCAGCATCATCAAGATTTTCTACCTGGCGGCAGCGCAGGCCGCCTTGGACGCAGGGCAGATCGAAGGCACACCAGAACTCGATCGTGCCATGCACGACATGATAAAATGGTCGAGCAACACGGCTACGAACTACATCATCGACCTGATAACCGGCACAACCGGCGATACCGACCTTGATGCCGAAACTATGCGCATATGGCGAGAGCGCCGGTATGGCATCAACACCTATTTTGAGTCGCTTGGACTACCGGAACTCGTTGGTATCAACGTGTCTCAGAAGCTGATGGACGACGACCGATACGGGCGGGAGAAAGCCTTCGTGCAGTTTGGCGGCAATAACCACAATCGACTGACCTCAAGTGCCGCCGCTTCTATGTTGGCAAGGATCATGACCGGCAAGATGGTTTCCCCCGCACGATCGAAGGTCATGGCCGACCTTCTGCAACGCCCCCGCACGCCGGAATTTCTTCAAACGCCCAGTGCCCAGGTCTTGAACTATCTGGGGCAGGCCATGCCGGAAGATGCGTCGATCTGGTCCAAGGCCGGCTGGACTGGTTGGACACGCGATCCGCAGGCAAGTTATCGAAGGCATGATGTTATCCATGTCGACTCTCCGGGCGCCGCTCCGTTCACCTTGGCGGTCTTTACGCAAGGGCAGAGGATTTCGGCCGACATGGGCATGCTGCCGTACATCGGCGCGCGCACCGCTGCGCTGCTGGCGCGCTGAAGGTATTGCCTCAGTACAGAAGCCGACCAGCGCCGCAAGATGTATAAATCTGGCAAGTGAGCGATTTGTTACGCAATCTTTGACCCAATTGCTATGCATCGCCTTCATTGCCGCTCAGGCTTCGCCCCACCGGCAACGGTAACCACAGCTACGATAATCAGGCCAGTCAGGAGGAGCCGAACGCCGGCGCTGACCCCAAAGGTATTGAGCATCGTCAACAGCAACACGAGGAATAGGGCACCGCCCCAAACACCGGGGACGTTGGCCTTGCCGCCGGCAACCGACGTGCCGCCGATCACCACCACGGCGATCGAGGCCAGCAGATATTCGTTGCCGATATCGACATTCGCACCGTGAAAGTAGCCCGCCAACAGGGCACCATCGAGCCCGCCCAATCCGCCGCACAGCACGTAGGTGGCAAATCTGACCAAGTCCACTCTGACGCCAGCCAGGCGCGCTGCGCGGATATTCTGGCCGATCGCAGAGACGGATCGACCGAATATCGTGCGGTGCAGCGTAACGCTTGCCCCCAAGGTAAAAACCAAGATGATCAAAGCCAGCAGCGGAACGCCCAAAATCTGAATATTCGTGAAGTCCGCAAAGCCATCTGGCGGCTTGATCTGCAGTCCACGGCCATAGCTGATATCGATCGACTGAATGAAGAAACTGGCCGACAGAGTGGCAATGATCGGTGGAATGCGCAGCGCCCGGATCAGCAGATAGTTGACCATCCCCACGCCAATTCCAGCGCCGACCGCGAGGCACAGGCCGAGTGCGATGAGGTGGTCGTCGCCGCCCATTGTTTTCATCGCCACAGCACTGGCCAAGCCGATATTGGCAGGCAGCGATAAATCCACATTGCCCGGACCCAGCGTCACCACGAACATTTGGCCCAGGCCCACAATGACGGTGAACACCGCCAGCGACAGGGCCGCCGTGAGCATGCCGCCTGCCCCGGTGCCGCCCGTGAACGCCACGGCAGCAAGCCAGACGAACAGGGCGCCCACGAACGACCAAATCCACGGGCGCCTGAACAAAGCCACGACTGCCTGGCTCATAGCGCCTCGTCCCTACGTGTGATCAGCACGCGCGCAGCCAGCACGATGATCAGGATGGCGCCGTTGGCCGCGACCTGCCAATCCGGCGGAATATGCATGAAGGTCAGCAAAGGTGACGCGGCCATGGCCATTGTCAGCGCGCCGATGACAGCGCCGACCGGCGAGACGCGCCCTCCGGTGAATTCGCCCCCGCCGAGAATGACCCCGGCGATAGAAAGCAGCGTGTAGCCATTGCCGATATTGGCGTCCGCCGACGTGGTGATGCCCACCAGCGCCATGCCAGACAACACGCCAAACAACCCGGTCAGCGCAAACAGCGTCATCTTGGCGCGCAGCAGCGACCAACCCGCCCGCCGCAAGGCCACAGGGTTGCCGCCCGCTCCGCGCAAGATTGCGCCGTAGGATGTTCGCATGAGCCCAAAATAGCCGATTGCCGCAACGATCACGGCCGCCACAATCGGGAAAGGCACGAAGGGCGTCTTGACGCTCATGATGTCTTGCAGCCATTGCGGCGCGCTGCCGCCTGGCTTGGGCAGCAACAAGATGGTCGCACCTTGCCAGACGAAACTCATCCCCAAGGTCACGACAATCGAGGGCAGGTTTCGCAAGTGGATCAACGCGCCCAGCGCCGCATAGATGCCAACGCAGCCGAGCAAAGCCAGCACGCCGAGCCCAGGCGTGTCGTGGAGCAAGGTCGCCGTGATGCAGCAAACAAACCCCACGAACGGACCGATCGACAGGTCGAGGTCGTTGCCCGCGATGACGAACATCTGTGCCATCGTCGCCAACGCGATCGGGATCGCGAGGTTCAGCATCAGCGTGAAGCCGAAATAGCTGATGGCGCGTGGGTTGAGATAGGCGATCGCTGCGACAACCAACGCCAGGGAGAGAGCCGGCAACATCGCCCTGATCATTCGGCGCATGTCTGTGGCGCGGCTGGCAGCAGCCGCGGCTTGCATCACTGGGCTCATGTCAGGGGGCGCCGCTAAACGAAGATTGAATGACCTGTTCCTCTGTAACGTCGGCACCGGCCAGATGGGCGACGATGACGCCGTCGCGGAACACATAGACGCGATCGCAATTGGTCAGTTCTTCCGTTTCGGTGGTGTACCATAGAAACGTCCGGCCGCTGTTGGCTTCCTTGCGAATCAGGTCGTAGACCTCAAGCTTGGTGCTGTGATCCACACCGCGCATCGGGTCGTCCATCAGCACAATGCGCGCGTCCGATGCCAGAGCGCGCGCGAACAAAGCTTTCTGCTGATTGCCACCGGAGAGAGACAAAATATTGTCTTGCGTGTCCTGGGTGCGAATACCGATCCGCGCACGCCAGCGACCGGCCAGCCCGTCTTCCAGACGCTGCGAAATGAACGGACCGACGCGCAGTGCCGCCAGCGACCGGATGCCGATGTTGCGCGAGATCGACCAGAGCGGAAACACGCCATCCGACTGTCGATCGCCGGCCACGAAGGCCACCGGTGCGGTCACATTGCGGCGGCCATTTCTGCGCCTGGAAGCCGCGAAGGTTTCGAGCAGCAGCGCCGTCTGGCCGTGTCCGGCGAGCCCTGCCAACCCCACAATGTCTCCCTCGTGGGCGATGAGTTCCAAGTCGCCTTGCTGGCGCGCCGGGCGCATGCGGACGCGGACTGGCGCGCCGTCGCGTGGCAGACCGGCTTTGGGGCCTGTGGTGCGCTCGGCTTTGGTCTCTGCGCTGCCCATCGCCGCGATCAGCCTGGCGCGATCGAACGCCTGCGCGGGACCAGCGGCCACGACGGTTCCGTCACGCATCACGACGATGCGGTCGCAGGTGGTGAGAACCTCGCCCAAGATGTGTGAAATCAGAATGCAGCTCAATCCAGACGCCACCGACCGCCGGATATGGGCCAGCAACTGGCCCGCGGTCTGCGCGTCGAGCGAGGAGGTCGGCTCGTCAAGGATCACCAGACGTGCCGGCTGGTCGGACACCGTGAACGCACGGGCGATTTCGACCATCTGGCGTCGGCCGATGGCGATGTCGGCGATGAGGCTGGACGGCGCGATGCCGTGCCCTGGGAAAATTTCGTCCAGTTTTTCCGTGATCAGACGCGCGGCTCGGCGACGCCAGCCGAAGCCGCGAATACTGGGGTGAAAGACCCGCGCATTCTCGGCCACCGTCAGATTTGGGCAGACCGAGAGTTCCTGGAAAACGCAGCGGATGCCATGCGACTTCGCACCGGACGGGGAATAGCCGCGCTGCTCGGTCCCGTCGATCAGAAACTGGCCGACATCCGGTGCCACGACCCCGGCCAGGATGTTCATCAGCGTGGATTTGCCGGCTCCGTTGTGACCGACCAGGCCCACACACTCACCTCGGAAAATGTCGAGATCAACGCCGACCAGGGCCTTGACGGCGCCGAATGATTTTTCGACGCCGCCAAGCCTGACGAGGGTGTCATCCAGCTTTGCCATGGGTGTCTGCATTATCGAGCCCGGGGCAACAACATTGCGGCAATAATTACTTCGCGTTGGCGTTGATAGCCGCGACTGCGTCGGCCTGGGTGTATTCGTGGCTGGCGACGCCGCCCTTGGTGATATTTGGCAGCTCCGCTTCGAAATTGTCCTGCGTGAATGCCAGATATGGCACCACCAAATCATGTGGGACCTTGGTATTGCCATTCAAAACCTGTTGCGCAACCCAGAAGGCGAGGGTCGAGACACCCGGCGCGATCGAGGCCGACCAGGTCTGATAGCCGTCCTTGGCTTTCTGCTCTTTCCACCAGGCGAGTTCATCCTGGCGATTGCCCATGATGATGGTCGGCCGCGGCTTGCCAGCGGCGGCGATCGCTTGTGCGGCGCCATAGCCGTCACCGCCCTGGTCGACCACGCCAACGATCAGCGGCAGTGACGGTAGCACGGTGGCCACTGCCTTTTGCGCCGTCGTCTGGTCCCAATCGCCAGCCACCGATCCGACGATCTTGAATTCAGGGTGAGCCTTCACGCCCTCCAGAATCCCGGTGTGAATAGCATCGTCGATTGAAGTTCCGGCCAGACCGCGGATTTCAAGCAGATTGCCGCCCTTGGGCTGGAACTTCGCCATCTGGTTGACTTCCTCGACGCCCAGGCCCTTGAAGTCGACCACAATACGATAGGCACATGGTTCGGTGACGACTCCGTCGAACGAGACGACCACCACGCCGGCGCTGCAAGCTTGTTTGACAGCGCCATTCAGCGCGGTCGGCGAACCTGCGTTGATGACGATGGCGTTATAGCCTTGCAGGATTAAGTTTTGAATTTGGGCTGCCTGCGTCGGCACTTCCTTGTCGGCGGTCGTGAAAATATCGGCAGCGGCCACGATCTTATCTGCCACGGCCTTCTTCGCCACGATCTCATAGCTTTTCAGCATCGCCTGGCGCCACGAGTTGCCGGCGTAGTTGTTGGAGAACGCAATCTTCTTATCGCCGGTTTCGGCCTGCGCATGCCCTACCAGCGCGGTGCTCGAGAGCATCGCCGCCGCAAGCGCACATATTGCTGTGGTTTTGGAAATTTTTTGACTGGATGACATCGTTGGTTCCCCCCCGGGAAGATTTGATCTTGGCTGACCGCGCGATAGACTTATTGGATGACGGCGATGACCGCCAGTGCAATTTTATGCACCGTTTGGCGCCTGCCATTGCCCACCCGGGATCACGCTCCGGCCCGAACCATCCGGCCAGGCGGCGTGGTGCTCGATGGTTTACGTCAATCTGCGAGCGACGTTCCGTTCATTTTGGCCACGACGTCGGATAACATGGGCACAAAATCGCTGCCGTGCCCCGTTCCAGCCGCGGTCGCGAAGCTGTTGCGAATGGCCGCGCCGACGGGATTGGCGACGCCGAGCGCTTGGGCGAAGCCGGCGAGATACGTCAGGTCCTTATGGGCGTTGTCGATGGTGAAACGGTGCGCGTTGCGGTCTCGCTCGATGACGTATTTGAAAAACGTCTGGTAAAACGCGCAATCCATCCGGCCATTGCGGATTACGCTGTCGAAGACCGCAGGCTTTAAACCTGCCTTGGCCCCGACCATCAGCGCTTCCGAATAAAGTGCTGCATAGCCCATCGAAAGGAAGTTGTTGAGCAACTTCATCGTGTGACCGGTGCCCACTGGCCCAGTCGGCAGCACGCGCGACGCGAAGGCTTCAAGGATCGGTCGAGCCCGCGCGACAACGGCCTCGTCGCCAGCCACCATCACATCAAGCGTGCCTTCCCATGCATCCTTCGGCGTCTTGCCGAGCGGCGCATCGATGAGCGTGACCCCGCGTGGGGCCAGCGCTGCAGCCAGCCGCGTTGTGCTGGCAGGCTCGGACGTCGAGCAATCAATGATCAGCAACTCCTTGCCGCAACCGGCAAGCCCGTTCTCGCCATGAATGATCGCTTCCACCTGCGGCGACCCGGTGACGCACAGCACCACGATGTCGCAGGCCTGTGCGAGTGCCAGCGGTGATGCAACTTCGGTGGCGCCGCGCTGCTTCAGATCCTCGATCGCCTCGCGTCTGCGATGGCCGACGACTGCAAGTGGCCAGCCTTTTTCAACAATGTTCTTGGCCATGCCATGGCCCATGAAGCCGAGTCCGATGAAGCCGATTTTTTCTTTCATCCGCGTCCAGCCTTGAGCGCGCTGCGCCAATTGTGCTTTTCCTCGAAGCCGAGCATCTCACGTGTTTTACGGTTCGACAGCAAAGTTTCGAACTCGCCCAGCGTCCCCCGCACCTTCACGTTTGGATAGAAGCGCTTGAGCAAATCGGCGGTGGGCAGGTCCGACGAACAATCGTTTTGCGCCGCGTTGAAAATCTGGAATCCGAGCCCGTCTTTCTCAATCCCGAGCCGGATGATCTCGCCAAGGTCCCGCGCATCGATGTAGCTCCAGGCGATACGCTTGCGGAAGCCGGGGTCGGCAAAGAATTTCGGGAAGTCGGCGTATTCGTGCGGCTCGATGACGTTGCCAATCCGGATTGCATAAATGTCCGAACCGCTGCGCTGCTGGAAGGCGTGGGCCGTGCGCTCGTTACAGATTTTGGAAAGCGCGTAGCTGTCCATCGGGTTGACCGGATATTCCTCATCGAGTGGGAAATACGCGGGATCACGTGGCTCGTTGGCGAAGACGAGGCCGTAGGTCGTTTCGGAGGACGCGATGATGGTCTTGCGGATCCCCAGCTTTTCGGCGGCTTCGATGACATTGTAGGTGCCCATCGTATTGATGCGGAACACCTCGTTGTCCGGCACGATCATGATGCGCGGAATGGCTGCGAAATGAACGATTGCATCAATCTTCGGCGCCCGCAGCGATGGCGCGAATTCATGCAGTTCAAGGGTGCTGGTCAGCGCGTTGAACAATTGGCCGCTATCGGTGATGTCGGTGATCAGCGTGCGAACCTTGGGATTGTTCAACGGTTTGGTGTCAAGGTTCAAAACGTTGTAGCCAGCATCGACTAGATATTGGACGACGTGCTTACCGGCCTTGCCGCTGCCACCGGTGAAGATGATATTCTTGCTCATGCTTGCTCCTTGTTAATCGACGGCCAGGTCAAGCGGTGGCCGCTTCCATGATGGATTGCTGCGAGGCGTGTTCGCGGGCGAAGGTTTGGCTGATACGTCCATCCTTGATGACGATCACACGGTCGCTGACTGCCAGCACCTCCGGCAAGTCGGACGAGATGACGATTACACCAATCCCGTCGCGCGCGAGGCGGGCAAGTAACGCATGTACTTCCGCCTTCGCGCCGATGTCAATTCCGCGCGTCGGCTCGTCCACGATCAGGATCTTTGGCGACCGCGCCACCCATTTGGCGATCACGATTTTCTGCTGGTTGCCGCCGCTGAGATTGATCACAGGCTGCTCGGTCGAGGGGGTCTTGATACCCAGAGAGGCGACAAAGTCGTTGCACCGCGCCGTCTCTCTCGGCCGGTTCACGAAGAACTGAGGCGAATACGCCTCAAGATGGGTCAGGCTGAAATTCTCGCGCACGCTCATGTTCAGCACCAAACCCTGGCCCTTGCGGTCCTCGGTGACGAAGCCGATGCCTTGCGCGATCGCGTCAGCGGGATCGTGGATGGCGACCGCGTGACCCTCGACAGCGATCGAGCCGCTCGAGGCCCGCATACCGAAGATCATTTCCATGATTTCCGTCCGCCCGGCGCCGATCAGGCCGAAAAAGCCGAGCACCTCACCTCGGTGCAAGGTGAAGTCGATGTCGCGCACGCGCGCCTGATGCGGCTTTGGATGGTGCAGCGTCAGCGCCTTGACCTCGAGCAGCACGTCTGGTGTCGCGTGGCAAATGTGCTGGCCATAGAGCTGGCTCAGCTCGCGGTCGACCATCTTGCGTACCAGGATATCGCGCGTGACCGCCGCGATCGGCAGCGAATCGACTGTGCTGCCATCACGCAAAATGCTGACTCGGTCGGCAATTTCAAAGATCTCATCGAGCCGGTGGGTGATGTAGACGATGCCGATCCCTTGCTGCCGCAGCTTGCGGATCAGCCCGATCAGAGTGACCGCCTCGTGATGGCTGAGTGAGGCGGTCGGCTCGTCCATGATGATGATCTTCGAGTGGTAGGAGATCGCCTTGGCAATCTCGATCATCTGTTTCTGGCCGATGCTGAGCTGTGCGACGGGCGTGGTCGGCGCCATGTCCATGTGCAGCATTGCCAGCACCGCTTTGGCCTCACGGTTCATGCGTTGCTTGTCGAGGAACACGCCAGCGCGCAGCGGCTCACGGCCAAGGAAGATGTTGTCGGCAACCGTCAGGTTCTCCACCATGGAGAGTTCCTGATAAATAATGCTGATACCAAGGGCTCTCGCATGGACCGCATCGGTGATCTCAACCGGGCAACCGTTGATCAGGATGCTCCCGCCCGGATCGGCTTTGTAGACGCCCGTCATGATCTTCATCAGCGTGCTTTTGCCAGCACCGTTTTCGCCCGCCAGAGCATGCACCTCCCCGAGCCGGACCTCGAGGTCGACTTTGTTCAGCGCGCGGACACCGGGAAACGTCTTGGACACGTCTCGCATTTCGAGGAAAGCGGTCATGGGTATGGCCTCGACATCGAGCCGGGAAAGCACGCGTGGCTCTCCCGGCTGGTAAGGTCGCGTTACTTTGTGTAGCCGTTGAGGTTCGAGGCATCGACGACCGTGACGCCGGTATCGACGTCGGCGAAAACGGTCTCCTTGCCTTGGATCTGCGCCACGAGGTGGTCGACCGCGAGCTTGCCCATCGTCACCGGACGCTGGACCATGATCCCTTGGATGTAGCCATCTCTGACGCCCTTGACCGTGTCTGGAAGGTCGTCGAAGGCAAACACCTTCACTGCGCCCTTCTTGGAGCCAAACTCCTTGGTCGCCATGACCTTGGCAATCGAGGGGCCACCGACCTGGCTCACACCGAAGATGCCGGCCAGGTTCGGATGCCCGCGGAACAGCGCCTCGTCGACCGACACCGCCTTGGCGAGATCGTCCTCGGTGCCTTCGGTTGCCACGATCTTGATACCGGGAAACTTGGCCAACGCCGTCTTGATGCCAGCGATCCGTTCGTTGAGGTTGGCGGCACCGAGTTGGCCGGTCACGATCGCCACCTCGCCCTTGCCGCCGATCGCCTTGGCCATCGACACGCCCATGGTTTCCCCGGCGGCAGCGTTGCTGGTGCCGATATACATGCTACGGCCGCTCTTGGCAGAATCTGAGTCGAACGTCAGCACCTTGATGCCGCTCGCCATCGCCTTTTTGATCACGGCCTCAACCGATTTGGGCTCGTTGACCGAGATTGCGATGCCGTCAACTTTCTTGCTCATCAGGTCTTCCAGAATCTTGACCTGGGTCGCCCCCTGCGTGTTTTGCGGCACCACCCACTGATACTGCACGCCGTCGGCCTTAGCGGCTGCGGCAGCGCCGTTGTTACAGTCATCGAAGAATGGCACTGCGACTTTCGGGATCACCGCGATCACGATGTCCTTGGCGAGCGCCGACGTCGCCGCGCAGAGCGGAATGGCTGCCAACAGAGCCGCTGTCGAAAGATATTGAAGCTTCCTCATGAGTTTTTCTTCCCGTTCTTTTAATTATTTAAGTTTGACAATCTACTCGCTCAGGCTCCTCTCCTACGGCTCCGCCAGACATCTAGGCTGACAGCAATCAGGATGACCGCGCCAGTAATGGCTTGCTGGGCGTAGGTATTGATGTTCATCAGCACGACACCGTTGGCAATGATGCCGGCCAGCGCCGCGCCGATGATCGCCCCCTCAACACTGCCAACGCCACCCGCCAGGCTGGCGCCGCCGATGGCTGCTGCTGCAATCACGTCGAGCTCGGCGCCAAACCCGGACGCGGGTTCGGCGGAGAGGTAGCGCGAGAAGCTGACGATCCCGGCCAGTGCCGCGATCACGCCAGACAGCATATAGACTTGCAACTTGACCCGGCCAGTTTTCACGCCGCTCAACCGCGCCGCCTGCTCGTTGCCGCCGGTGGCATAGACGTAGCGGCCGAACCGGGTTTGCCGCATCAGCACCGAGAATATGATCGTCATGGCGAGCATGATCACGACTGGCACCGGCACGAGGCCAACATAGCCCTGCCCAATCTCGGCGAAGATATCTGGCGTGTCAGGCGTCAGCGGCACCCCATGGGTGATGATGTACATCAGCCCGCGTCCAATGCTGAGCGAGCCCAATGTTGCAATGAACGGCGGCAGCCGGATCACCGTGATCAGCACGCCGTTGAACAACCCGAACAGCAATCCGGTCGCAAGCCCTGCGAGGATGCAGACTGGCATCGACAGGCCAGAGTCGAATCCGAGCGCCGTTACCAGCGACGACAGACCCATGACCGAGCCGACCGACAGATCGATACCGCCGGTGATGATGACCATTACCATGCCGATCGACATGATCGCGATCAGCGAGAACGAGCGGAACACGCCCATCAGATTGTCGGTGGTCAAAAAATACGGGGTCGAGAAGCTGATCAGCGCGATGACGACCAACAATGCGGTCAGGACGTTGAGCTCGCGCAACTGCAGCAGCGCAGTCCATCGCCTGCTTGCAGCCGCTGGGCGAGACGGCAGCGGGGCCTGCGCATCGCGCGCGGTCATGGACGGGCCCGAGAAATTCCAGGCAGCTCGATCCCGGTCACCTGTGCGATCAGCCGCGCCACCGACGCGTCGTCATCGCGCCCCATACCGGCCGCGGACGTCATCAGGAACATCTGCAGGGCACTTGCCGCCAGGGGTGTCGGGAACTTCGCCTGCAATCCCATGTCGGCCACGATGCCGAGGTCCTTGGCGAAGATGTCGACCGCACTCGCGGGCCGGTAGTCACCCGCGAGAACGTGCGGAATACGGTTTTGGAACATCCAAGAATTGCCCGCCGACGCAGTTATGACCTCGAACACCTTGTTAATGTCGAGGCCGAGCCGCGTGGCAAACGTGATGGCCTCGCAGGCGGCTGCAATATGTATGCCGGCCAGCAACTGGTTAATCATCTTGAACGACGCGCCCACGCCCGCTTCGTCGCCGAGCCGGTAGACCGTTGTCGCGATGACTTGCAACACGTACTCAGCGCGCGCGAATGCGTCAGCACTACCCGACGCCATGACGGTCAGTTCGCCAGTCGCCGCTCGGCCGGCGCCGCCGCTGATCGGTGCATCAAGATAAAGCACGCCAGCCTCGTGGCATCGCGCGGCAAAGCGGCGCGCGTCGGATGGCGCCATCGTGGCCGATGACACCACAACACCGCCTGGCTGCATCACCGAGACAACGCCTTGTGGCCCGAACAGAACGGTCTCGGTTTGGGCCGCATTGACGACGACGACGACCACAACGCTGGCGTCACGGCTTGCATCGGCCGGGTCCAGGCCGGGCCTGCCACCAGCGTCGGCGAATGTTGCCAGTGCCGCTGCGCTGGGATCGAAGCCAGACACTGCCATCTCGGCGCGCAACATCGATGCAGCGATGCCGTTTCCCATCGAGCCCAAGCCGATTACGGCCAGTTTTCCGGTGATCTCCGGGCTCATGCGCTTCCCCATTTATCGTCGGAATGGACCGACGTTGAGGGTAGGCAACCACGGAATGACAGCGCTGTCATCCGATAAATGCTAGCGCTGTCATAAATATTATGATTCCATTCCCCCGCACCAACAAGACGCGGGAAAAGGAGAGCGGATCCATGCTGGCCGAGCAAAAACGGCATCGGCGACGCGCAACGCAGGGAAATTCGCCCGTAACCCTGGCGGACGTTGCACGGATCGCCGGCGTCAGCGAGATCACCGTCTCACGCGTCTTGCGCGATGTCGCCTCGGTGGCCGCGGGCACTCGCAAGCGTGTGTTGGCCGCGGTCGGCGACACCGGATACGTCCGCAACCAAGTCGCGGGCACGCTTGCCTCGGCGACATCGAACCTCGTCGGAGTCGTGATCCCATCACTGTCCAACATCGTGTTCGCCGACGTGTTGCGCGGCATCGACGGCGGTCTTGGACCATCGGGTTATCGCCCAGTGGTGGGGATCACGGGCTATGATCCCACCGTCGAGGAGACCTTGGTCGGCTCGCTGCTGGCCTGGAAGCCAGCGGCCATGATCATCGTCGGCTTCGAGCACACCGACGTCACGCGCCGGTGGTTGAAACAGAGCAGCATTCGCGTCGCCGAGTTGATGGACATCGATTCGGCGCCGATCGACCTCGCCGTAGGGCTCTCGCATCGCGCGGCTGGGCAAGCGACAGCGCGACATCTGGTTGCGCGAGGCTATCGCCGGTTTGGCTATGTAGGGCACGATTGGAATACCGACCGGCGTGCCCGGCTACGCTGGGAGGGACTGGTGCAAGCGCTTGCCGAAGCAGGGCTTGCTCTCGTCGATCAGCGGCTGAACGACGGTCCGAGTTCCACCCAGGCGGGGCGCGAGGGTTTGGCGGCGCTGCTCCGAGGCGGCGAGCGTCCGGACGTGGTGGTGTTCTCGAACGACGACATGGCGGTCGGCGGCGTGTTCCAGTGCCTGGCTGAGAACATCGCCTTGAAGCACGAGCTGGCGCTGTTCGGGTTCAACGGCCTCGACATCGGCCAAGCCTTACCCATGCCGCTCTCGACCGTCCGCTCCAACCGGTTCCGCATCGGCGAGCTCGCAGTAGAGCACATCCTTTCGCGGCCCAAGCGAGGCGAAACGCTGGAGACGATCGACACTGGGTTCGAAATCGTCGAGGGAGCGACCGCCTGACGGATAGGGTGTTATACCAATCCGCCTTAAGGTTGACACATCAAGGATGTGTCAACGACGGCTTGGCATGAGTCATATTTCGCGCGCCGCCGCCGCCGGCCAGCCCGGCGCGCGATACCAGCCCTCCAAGATGCTCCGCCTTATGTCCCGGCGGCGAGAAACTCGCTTTCATCCGCCGGGACTAGACTATCTGCCGAGGTGCTTGTCGAAAAAATGTGCGATCTCGCCGAACGCCTCTTCGGTTTCAGGCACACGATCGTCGAACTGATACTGCGCGTGCGACTGGCCTTCGAACACGACGAGTTCAGCCTCAACACCGGCACGGCGCAGGTTACGATGCACACGAACCGTGTTGCTGAGCAGCAGGTCGCGCGTGCCCGTGGTCAGGATTGCCGGCGGGAAGCCATGCATGTCGCCGTAAACCGGCGAGAGCAGCGGGTCCTTGAGATCATGCCCCTTCGCGTAGATCACCGTCGCCGCGTCGCAAAAGCCGTCTCGGGACACCAGCACGTTGTCGACCTTCTCATTCGTTTGGAAGGTGTCCCCGGTCTTGGTCACGTCGGACATCGGCGTTCCTGGCGCGATCGCGCCAGGCATCGGCAGCCCATTCTCACGTGCCCGCAGCACCATCTCCATCGACAGTGCCCCCCCCGCGGAGGTACCGAAGAAGGCGATGTTCTGCGGCGGGGTTGAACCAAGTTCGGCCTTATAAACGGCGACCGCATCATCGACTGCCGCCGGAAAATAAGCCTCCGGCGGCATGCGATAGTCGACCGCAATCACCTTGAAATGACCGAAACCGGCCATCATGATTGCTTCGGTGGTGCCGGCCTCGCCCGGGAACAGCACGTAACAGCCGCCGTGAACGTGGATCAGCAGCCGATTTTTGTTGTCTGGCGGAATTTGGTCAGGCGTTATCACGTGCACCCTCACACCAGCAATCGACGCTGCCTCCATCTTGACGTGCATCCGTTGCAGCATCGCAGGAATGCCCGGAACCACCTTTGCAGCCTGGGCCTCGGCGAATTTACGCGCTTCGGTGCCGGTTTTCCAAAGGTCATTCCAGTCCGGATTGAGCGGCGCTCCAATGAATTTCTGCATTTGCGGGCTTATGTCCGCAGTCGGTGCTGGCAGTGATTTTGCTGGTTCCTGCAAGGGCGCCATCGCCGGACCGTCCGCGTGCGCCGCTCCTGCGACCGTGATCATCGTAGCCGCGGCAAGGAAAATCAGTGTTTCGTGCTTCATATATTTCCGTCCCTACCAGATAAGCGTCGGACTTTTCCGTCCCGCATTTTCGAATGTACGCAGCGATCGATAATCACGGCCAGACATGATGTGATGCACGCGCACCCATGTCGAGGCGGCAACAGAACTTGTGCGATACCGCTCCTGTCTTCGCGAATAGTAGCGGCGCACAACGATGACTGTAAACAAGCGTGGGGCTGGGACCTATCCTTTGTATGCTTAGTAAACAACTCGTGACGCCGATCGACGCCGGGACCTACGCTGGTTTACGCCCGATTGTTGTGCTGAAGCAGAAGCCTTCGGAGGTGGCACATCGATACGTAGCGTTGGCGTTACCAGGAATCCTTCGTCTTCTGCCTGATGGTCTCGACAGGCAGTCCCAGGACATAGATGCCCATGGTCCCAAGACCTTTCTGCGGCAGATCTCGCGGGTCATATCCTGGGTTGCCATTGTGGAACCCGCCGCCGCCGCCGCCGCCTCATCGCGCTAAATAAGACGGGCCAGGAGCCTGTCTGAGTAATCACGGCCGCACGAAAAACGAGAGAAGCTTGCTTCAGAGGTGTTGGGCTGAATTCTAAAAAGAATCAGCGCAGCCTCGGCTGCTAATCAATGTTGCGCGGTGTACTTACGTAAGCGATTGCTCGGACAGGCTCCTAGAGCGTGATTCAGACCTTTCGGTGATTCCACCTTCGGTCATCACGCTCTAAGCGAGCCGTTCCCACAGGTCCGCGCTCAGCCTGGCAAGCCTGCGTTCGTCTAGCATCCAATAGACCAGATAGGCGTGGTGTGTGCCGTCTAGAGCATGATCCGCGCTGATAGGCGCGCAGATCATGCTCTAGTCTTTTGTTTTAGCGAACATCTTCATCCGAACGGTAATTCCGTTTGGTCGGATGATGCTCTAGCCGTGCGGCGAGAGCGGCTCGACCGGTGTCGAGTGAAGCGATCTCGGCCCCCGCGCGAACACGGGTGGCATCGGCCGGCGACGCCAGCATCGTCCTCACCGCAAAGCAGGCTCGGGCGCAGAGGCGAAAGATGCGGACGTAGTGCACCCAAAGATCGAACGTTTCGATCATTTGCGATCTGCCAGGTTCGGACAAGGACGCTGTGGCAGACACAACTGAATCGGCATGACGTTCGACCAATGCCAGCGCCGCGTCCTTTTCCGGGCACAGCACAGCAAACGTTGCTTCGTTCGGCGCCAGGGCCCCCATTGCCGAGGGGTCCCATTCCACGAGGCCATGGATCTCCTCGAGCATCATATTGGCCTTGCGCAGCGTGTCCGGCACCATGCAGTCCTCATGGAACACCTGGCGCAGCACAAAGATCGACTTGGGCATGATCTCCCAGGAATCGGCCAATGCTGCGGCCAAGGCGGCGCGAAGGTCAGTTTGGTCGGCTATGCTGAACCGATCCTCGTCGAGGCCGCCTGACAGCGCCGTCCAGATGGGTGCGCCGAGCTGCGCCATGATCAGATCGGCTGTCTCGACGGCCGGGTTCTGCGCAAGCCCCGCAAAGCCAGTGAGATTAGCAAAATTGAGCGTGTCGAACACGCTGCCATCTGAGATCACCTCCCAGTCGGTGCGGGCAATCACACCTTCCACACCGTTTTAAAGGCAATGGTCAAACCGGTTGCGCATGTCGTCGAGCACGATGCACGGGAACACACCAAGGCCGAAGAACTGGCCCCAGCTGTCGAATTCGACCCATTGCCGATGGCCGCCGACATCGCCAATGCGGGGGTTGTCGGGGAAGGTCGGACAATAGTCATGCGGCGTGTTCTTCAGTGAGATCACGACGCGGTCTGACACCCGCCCCGCCGCCGCCAGCACGGCACCTTGGTTGCCGCTGGTGTAGCTGAAATCACGCACCGTCAACGTCTTGCCACGGCGGTCGAGCAGTCGAAACATGGCGCCGATCAACTCCTCGTACCAAGACGTGCGATCGACGGCGCTGCAGCGCACGCAGGTGCATTGCACCGCGCAGGGCAAAGACGGGGACTTCGGTCATACGGTAACTCCCGGGCCGATTGCGGCCTGCAGGCGGCACAGAATGTCGTGTCCTTCGCGCACGATGTCCGCGACGCGGCGGTGGTCCATCAACATGACGACCTGGTGTGGCACATCGGCCGCCTCGGTGAGCGGGCGGATGCGGGCATCGAAGGCATCGAGCCGGTCGATGGCATGGGCGAAGGACACAAGATCCGACGCCGCCGGCCCCGCGTCATCCCAGCGCGAAGGGTCCGCCCAGCGACCGTAGAGGCATACGTCCGCACAAAGCACGAAGCCTTCGATATAGACCATATAACGATCGAATTGTTCCGCCACTCGCGCATGCAAAACCGCAGGCAGCGATCGATCACCTGCGCGGACATCGTTCGCGAGCGTGCGAACCGCCTCCGGAGCGCGCTGCTTCTCGGCCATCAGACGCTTCACGCGCGGGCCGGTCATACTAAGATCGGGCGCGCGATCCGGCTGCCAGGTGTGCAGCGCATCGCGCATGATTGGCCAGGCGCTCTCGGCATCTGCCACCTCACCGCGCACGATCGTCGCACCGCCGATCGCGTTGATGGCGTTGAGCGTGTCAAGGCTCCAGAAATCGTTGATGCGCTCCCACTCGACGCGAAAGCTGACGCCGCTGGCGCCTTGCGCGGCAACATGGGCCAGCCGTGCGCGGAGATTGTCGAGCACCAGGCACGGAAACACACCCCAGCCGAAGACCTGGCCAATTGTGTCGTATTCGATCCATTTCGGCCGGGCGCGGGGGACGAAGGCGGGGTTGTCAGGGAAAGTCGGGTAGAAATCGTGCGGTGTTGCCTTGATGCAGAAGATGACGTCGTCGGGCATGGCGTCCACGGCGGACAACAGCGGCACGTGGTCCTTGGGCTTGTAGGCGAAATCACGCACCGCCAGTCGCTTGCCAGCCACGCGCTAGGGCGCGTGCATTTCTCGGATGATGCCGGCCAAGGAGGGAAACTCCTCCACCAGTTCAGCGGTCTTGGCGGTGGTGAAGTCCTGCCACGCGGGCTCGGACGGACAGACGATACTGTTCTTGTTCAGTTTGGGGCGCGCCTCCAGCACCTTGCCCGGAAAGGCGAGTTCCCCGACCTCGAGCCAAACCTCGATGCCGCGCGCTTCGGCGAGGCCGAGAATATGGTCGAAATACACGAGGTTGTTCTGTAGCGCGTTCTCGCCGCGCCGCGACGGGGGGTATTTCCATTGCGCGTACGGGTCGAACCACGCTCGTGGGAACACCAGATGATGGATGATGTCCGATTCGTGCAGAACCATGGCCGTCATGCCGTGCGCCTCGATGAAGTCCAAGGCTGCGACGACGTTGTGGCGCTGCCACATGCGGCCGCCATGCAGTTCGAGACCGCGGAAGTCGAGCTTCATGGGATTCCTCATTTGATGGCGCCGGCGGTCAGGTCGCGAAGCAGAAAGCGGTTGAGTGTGAAAGCGAGAATGAGCACCGGGGCGATGGTCATTGCGGTGCCCGCCGCGATCAGGCCCCAGACAACCTCCTCATCGGCGGTGGCGTAAGACATCATTCCGACGGGAGCGGTGACGGCGTTGAAGTTGGTGAGCACCAGGGGACCAGGAAGGCGTTCCAGGTGTCGATGAACGAAATCAACGCCACCGCCACGAGACCAGATGCTGCCAGCGGTACGACGATGCGGAAGAATGCTCGGATCAGACGACATCCGTCGAGCATCGCCGCCTCGATCATTTCAGTCGGAAGCCTAGCCAGGAAGCCCCGCATCACCCAAACGATCAGCGGCAGTCGGGCGGCGGTTTCGAACAGGATCAGCGTTTCAGTGCGGTCCATCAGGCTCAGCACACGCACGGCAGAAAAGATCGGAATAATCGTAGTAACCGGTGGAAACATGCCCGGCAGCAGCAGGAGAAAGAACGCAAGCCCCCGCTCGCGAACCGGCACATGCGCGAAGGCGAACGCCATCAATGTGCCGAGGGACACCGCACACCGTCGTGCCCACCGCCACCGTGATGCTGTTGGCGTAATAGCGCGGGAAGTCGCCGTCCTGCAGCAGCCGCACGTAATGGGCCAGCACCGGGCGGAACCAGAACGCCGGCGCTTGGGCCAGCAGCAGACTGTCCGGCTTCAGCTAAGGTCAATACCAGATAGGCCATGGGAAACAGCGTGAACGCCAGCAGAGCCAGCGCGATGGCCCTACGAAATGCGGCGGCGCAGATTCCTGCAGGTTCCAATGGGTGAAGCTCATCGCAACCGTCGTCACCGCCGGTACCAGTCGTACGACGATGAGATAGACCAGCCCGGGCGCCAGAAAGAACCGCAACGCCGGCAGGCGCCTCGGGGCGCAGTGCCCCACCGGCGGATCGGCGAGGCCTCCCCGCAGCGCGACCAGCGTCGCCAGCGCCTCGTCCTTCTCGGCGATGATACGCCAGACATTTTCTTCAGTTTTGGCCTGGGCATCGGCCTTCTCGGGCAGCCAATCCTTCAGGCTATTCTTCTCCTCCAGCAGCCACCAGGCCTGGGCGAGGCTGACGGGATAAAGTGTCGCGTCCGAGAACACGCAATCCTGGATGAACAGTGTGCGCCGCGTGATCTTCTAACTTGGCCCCAGCAGGCGCTCGGTCCAGGCTAAGGCCGCAGCGATCGCAGCCGTGCCAGCCCCGTCCACAAGCATCTCCGACCGTGTCAGCCACTCAGCGTAGATTTCGGTGGACGAGGCCTCCGGCTGCTGGTCGCCACCGTCAGTCCAAATACCTTGTCGCCCAGCGTCACGGCGTTGCGGGCCGATGGGGTGAAATCATCCCAGACCAGCAACTTTGGATCGCCCACCAATTTGATCAGTGGCGCGATATTTTTGACGATGCCGCAGCAGCCCCATTTTGCCATGCGCTGGATGCCACCGGCGTACACGAGATCCCAGGTTGGGGCACCGTCGACACAATCGATCATCACCTTCTTTTCGATCTCGTCTGTGGTGATGTAGCGCACGTCGCGATTGACGCCCCAGGATTTGGCGACGGCGGTGAGGCGAGCGGCCAGCGTCAGTTGGTGCGCGTTGTGTTCGGCCAGAAAGCCCACGGTGGCGCCGCGATAGGGGCTGTCCTAAGCACGAACGGCGGGTGATCATGGATGTTTCTCCCGGTGCTTTTTTTGCCAGCGTGCTGTTTTGGCCAACCATTTGTTCACGGCGAATTTCGCTGCAATCTAGCGCTCACGCTCTAGCCAGCGTCCTGGCGCGCGCCGGGGTGGCCGGCGGCGCCACGCAAAATATGACGCATTCCACACCGTCGTTGACACATAAAAGATGTGTCAACGACGGTGTGGAATGTATTGGGCGAACGGCTGCCCGTGTGTGACTTGCAGCTCGCGCCGACCAATGTGCCGGTGGAGCATATTGCGGCGAGCGATCGCAGCCCGCACAAGGTTTCTACTCTGCGCGCGCCCATCGGGAGTGTGGAATTCTGGGCCAGGAGGCAATCCTGGCGCGCCGCTCATACCAACCCGCCTTGAGGTTGACACATGAAGGATGCGTCAACCTCAGGGCGGGTTGGTATGAGTCATATTTTACGCGCCAGCAGATGGCTCTGCGATAACTGCGCTACTGGTCAACCGCCTGCATCGCCTTGGTCAAATTCTTGACCTCGACCACGGGATCGGCGCCGTTGATCACCTTCTGCACGGAAAGCCCGACGGCATCGAGGATGGCGTCGATCCGACTGCTGCGGATCGGCACCAAATTGGCGTTGTTCCAGGCCCCGATATATTGCTGAAGATAGACGTCGGTGTTCATCGGCCCATTGTGGATCACATCGAGATTGCTGGTCGTGATCTGCTGAGAGGTCTTGTAGAAGTAGTTGGCCGAATCCGGATCATCCAGCACGAAGCGGATGAAGGTGGCGGCGGCTTCCTTTACTTTGGACTGCGCGCTGATCGCCAGCACGTTGGAGCCGCCGACCAAACGGGTGCGCCCGTCCAACGCCTGCAGCGGCGGCACGATCCAAGCGTCCTTGTCAGGGCCGACCAGCATCTTGTGGTCCGACATCACCTCGATCAGGCCCTTGGCGGGCGTGCCGTCCACCTCGAACACGGCGCGGCCCTGGGCGAATAGCGAGCGGGTCACCTGGGTGTCGGCGGCATCCGGGCTGCAGCCTTTCTTGATCATGTCGCGAAACCAGGAGAACGCCTTCACGGCGGCCGGGTTGTCCCAATTCTGCTTCCCTTTGGCATCCACCGTGTCGCCGCCGAAGGCCCACACGTACCATGGCATCGAGGTCATCGAGATCACGTCCCGCGCGGAGCGCAGTACGATCGAGAACACCTTGTTGCCCGGCTCCTGCGGCATGGCGCAAAGCTTGTCGACCGTGTCCATGAAGCCCTGCCACGTCGTCGGCGGCTTATCCGGGTCGAGGCCGTAGCGCTTGAACAGATTGCGGTTGTAGACCCACATCGTCACCGATGGCAGCCAAGGCACCGCCTGCAGCTTGCCGTCGATGGTGAGTGCATCGAGCCCCGCCTTCCAAAGCTTGGCGATCTCCTCCTTGCCCAGCAGGGGTTCCAGCGGTGCGAGCGCATCCTGGTCGTAGAGCTGCGGCACCCAGTTGGCCTGGATCTGCATGATATCGGGCGGCCGCCTTGCGATGATCGAGGCGGTCACCTGGCGCAGCGTATCCTCGGCGGGAGTGCCGATGTAGTTGATCTTGATGTCGGGATGGGCCTTGCTGAAGTTCTCGATGATCCTGCCCCAACCGGGCTTCTGGAAGTCGAACATGTTGACCCAGCCCATGAAGGTCACCGTCGTCTCGGCGCGCGCCGGCAGGGCGACGGCCGCGCAGATCGCGGTGGCGGCCAGGCAACGCGCGGCCAGTCGTTTGGCGTCATGCAATCTCATGGCGATGTCACTCCCCTTTTTTTTGGTGTTACTTCAAGGCGCCAGCCGTTACTCCTTCGATGAAGTTGCGCTGGAAGGCGATGAACAGGGCCAGGATCGGCAATGTGGCGACGGTGGCGACCGCCATCATCTCCGGCCATTGGTATTGAAATTCCTGCAGGAAGGTCACGCTGATCCCGGCCGGCAGCGGGCGCATCTCGGTTGATGTGGTCAGCGTGAGGCCGATTGTGAGGTCGTTCCACGCGGTGACGAAGGCGTAGATCCCGGCTGCAGTCAGGCCCGGGCGGGCCATCGACAGGATGATACGCAGCAGCGTGTGCAACGGCCCCGCGCCATCCATCATAGCCGCTTCCTCGATCTCGATCGGCAGGCTGTCGAAGAAAGATTTCAGTGTCCAGATGCAGACCGGCAGGGTGAACACGCTGTTGACCAGGATGACGAGCACATAGGTGTCGATCAGATCGAGCTGGGCCGAGACGATATAGGTCGAAATCAGCAGAAGCGGTGCCGGGAACGCGATCGATGCGATCAGGTAGCCGAGTGCCACTCGGGTGGGAGCCGTGCGCCGACGCGAGATCGGATAGGCCGCAAGCGCGCCGGCAACGACGGACAGCACGGCGGTACAGGCGGCGACGAACAGCGAGTTGAGCAGGAAGCGGAACATGTCGCCGCGCAGCGAGGAGGCGAAGGCCTCCAGCGTGAAGCGATCCGGGATCCAGACCGGCGGATAGGTGAACACCTCCGAGTGCGGCTTGATCGCCGTCGACAACATCCAGGCAACGGGGAACAGCAAGGCCACCGTGACGGCGATCGCGCCGGCGGCCGGGAACCAGCGGCGGAGTGCCGGGGATTTGGCGACTTCGGCCATCAGCGACGCGCCAGCAGGCGGGTGGCGCCGAAGGCGAAGGCTGCGACCAGCACCAGCCAGAGCACGCCGGCGGCCGAGGCCATCCCGAAATCCCAACGCTGGAAGGCGAGCTTGTAGGTGTACAGGCTTAGAACCTCGGTGGCATTCACCGGGCCGCCCTTGGTGAGCACCCAGGGCAGCGTCATCTCCTGCATGAGGCGGATGATGTCGAGCACCGCCACGGTCGCAAGCGTCGGGCGAACCAGGGGCAGCACTATGGCGAACTGCTGCTGCCAATAGCCGGCGCCGTCGATGCTGGCGGCTTCCCGTAACTCCTTCGGCACCCCGCGCAGCGCGGCGATCGAGATGATCATCATAAACGGCGTCATGCGCCAGACATAGCCGAGCACCAGCATCATGCGGGCGAGCGAGGGGTCGGCCAGGAAATTCACCGGGGCCTTGATAAGGCCGAGATTTTGCAGGATGGCGTTGACCACGCCGTAGTTGCTGTCGAACAGCCAGCCCCACAGGATCGCCACCGAGATCCATGGCACCACCCAGACCACGAACACCGCCGTGCGGAACAAGGTAACACCGCCGCGCATGGAATCGCAGAGCAGGGCGATGAGATAGCCGACGATCACGGCCAGGGTGACGGAGATTGCGACCAGGCCGACGCTGTTGGCAACCGCGGTCCAGAATCCTTAGTCGGTGAGCAGGCGGGCGAAATTGTCGAAGCCGACATAACGCAGCCGCTTGGAGAGCGGCGAGGCATTGGTAAAGGCGAGGCGAATGCCGTTCAACAGCGGATAGGCGACCAGGGCGGCCGAGAGCAGCAGCGCGGGCGCCATGAACAGCAGCGATTCCCCGCCGGAGATGACGCGTACGCCGCGCAGCCGTCGCCGCGGCTTGCGCCTTGCCGGCAAGGCCACGACGCCGATTTCCTGGGCGCCGCTCATGGTCTGTTGCGGCAGTTGTCTGCCATCTTTGACGCAACCTTCTGCGTGGACATTCCGCCTCCCCGTTTTTTGGCCTCTATCCGGATGGTGGTTAGGGCATGATCTGGCCCCCGTTGACTTCGAGGATCTGGCCGGTGACGAAGCCTGAAAGCGCCGTGCTGGCCAGGAACAGATAGGCGCCAACACATTCCTCGGCGGTGCCGACCCGGGCCATCGGAATGCTGGCCACCATCGCCTGCATGACTTCTGGCGAGCTGTGGTCGGCATGGATGCGGGTCCAGATCACGCCGGGGGCAACGGCGTTGACGCGGATGCCCTCGGCCGCCCACTCCTTGGCGAAGGCGCGCGTGAGATTGCTGATGCCTGATTTCGCCGCCGCGTACAGGCCGAAGCCGGGGCCGCCGCCGGTGCGCGCGGCAACCGATGTGGTGCTGATGACGCAGCCGCGGCCGGCGCGCAGATGCGGCAGAGCGGCGCGGGTGGCGTCGAACATCGAGCGCAGGTTGAGGTCGAGCATTTCGTCGTAGGCCTCATCCGGCAGGTCCGCGAGGCGGCGACGGGCGAAGGTCGTGCCGGCGTTGTTGACCAGAATGTCGAGCCCACCGAGTTGGTCCGCGGCCCGGTCGACCAGGGCGGCGCCGCTGCCGCGGGCGGCCAGGTCCGCGACGACGACGATGGCCGTGCCTCCGGCCTCCTGGATACGTGCTGCGACCTGTTCGGCTGCGGCCTGTCCGTGATGGGCATGCACCGCCACATGTGCGCCCTGCGCGCCAAAGCCTTCGGCCACGGCAGCGCCGATGCCGCTGCTGCCACCGGTGACCAGCACGCGCCGGCCGCGCAGATCGGGGATGCAGAGGGTTCCGATCATGCGGCTGTCCTTTGCCGTTCGAAGCGGGGTGCGACGTCCCGCATGAACAATTCCATGCCTTCCCGCGACGGAGCATCCATGAACCACAGCATAAAATGGCTGATCCCGGCGTTGCCATAGGAGCGGATGCGCGCAGCCACCTGGTCGGGCGTTCCAACCAGCCAGCGTTCGGTCAGCGGCGATGGCGGCAGCTCCGGCGTCTCGCCGCGTGCGAAGGCGCGCAAGGCGGGAACATCCAGCGGGGCGCCCGGACCCGCGGTAGGGTGGCGCTCGGCGAGGTCGAGCAGGTCAACGAGGCGGAGGCGCAGGCTGGCATCGTCGGGGGCGATAAGGATCTGGGTTTCGTGGCTGAGTTCGAGCTCGGCGAAATCCCGTCCGGCCGCGGCGCAGGCGCTGCGCAGGGCGGCCAGCGAAATGTCGAGATCGTCGAGCGTGATCGGCGTGCTGTTCCATCCCTGGGCGTGCCGCGCCGTGCAGGCGAGCACCGCAGGGTTGGCGTTGCCGAGCCACAACGTCGGAGCCGGGCGCTGTACCGGCAACGGCATGCAGACGGCTTCGTTGACCTGGTAGTGCCGGCCTTGGACAGAGTGCGGGCCGGGGCTGCTCCACAGCAGGCGCATCAGCAGCAGCGCCTCCTCCATGCGGGCGATGCGGGCCTCCGCCGCCTCCTCCCAATCCAGGCCATAGGCGACATGTTCGGAGCGCCTGGTGCCAGCTTCGAGGAACAAGGTGAAACGCCCACCGGAGAGAACGTCGAGCGTGGCGGCCATCTTCGCCATCACGGCGGGATGGCGGAACAGATTGGCCTGGTAGATCAGCCCGAGCCGGGCGCTTACGGTGACGCCGGCGAGGGCGCTGAGCGTGGTCCAGCCGTCCAGCACGGCCTCGTCGCGGCCGAGCATCAGATGGTCGCAGACCCAGAGGCTGTCGAAGCCCAACGCCTCCGCGTGCACGCCCAGCGCCAGCGTCTGCCGGCCGTCCAGCGCCTCGCAGCCGGGCGTACGGAACAGGCCGGCGCCGGGCATCGCGAACATCGGCAGGCAGAAGCCGAAGCGCATCATTTCATCCTCGGCCGCAGATCGTGGCGCGTCTCGTTCCCGTCGCGGAAACGCTCCATTTCGTCGACCATCAGCTCGATGAAACGTGGACCACAGGCGGCGGTGACGCCGGCGATGTGGGGGGTAAGGAACACGTTCGCCATGCTGCGCACCGGGCTGTCGGCGGGGATCGGCTCTGGGTCGAACACGTCAAGGCAGCCAATGATGTCGCCGCGCGACAGCCGCGCGATGAGGGCGTTTGAATCGACCACGGCGCCGCGCGAGACGTTGACGAACACGGCGCCGGGGCGAAGCTGGGTGAGCTGCTTCGCCCCGATCATGCCGCGGGTTTCGTCGGTGAGCGGGGCAAGGCACACCACCACGTCCGAACCTGCCATGACGGCGTCGAGCGAGGTGAGGGTGATGCCATATATGTCGGCGAGCACGCGCGGCGCGTGCGGGTCGTGGACCAGGATGTCGCAGCGAAACGGCTGGAGCAGCTCCAGCAACCTTCGGCCGATATGGCCGCAGGCGATCAGGCCGACACGCTTGCCGGTGAGCTCGCCGCATAGGAACGACGGGTCGGCGCGCTTGCTTTCCGCGCTGATGATCTCACCGGCGATCATGCGGCGAAACAGGCTGCCGGCGTTGCGCAGGCCGATCAGCATCAGGCCGAGCGCCCATTCGGAGACCGGGGTGGAAGAGCCGTGCGTGGTGTCCACCGCCTTAACCCCGCGCGCGGCGGCGGCATCGACATCCACGCGGCGGGCGAAGCGGTCGCCTTCGAGTTCGCCGATGAAGCGCACGCGGGGCACACGGTCCAATATCCCGGCGGTGATGCGCGGGGCGCCGTGGCTGATCAGCACCATGTCCAGCGTGCTGGCGAATTCGATGAAGTCGGCGTCGACCTTCAGATCGGATGGCGGCGGCTCGTCCCAGCTCGACGGTCGGTCGAAGGTTGCGACGACGAGGTCGCCGAAGGCTTCAAGGCGCGTCCTGGCCTCCGGAGTGAGGCAGCGCGCCTGGGTTGCTTCGTTGCAGGCCAGGCCGATGCGCGTGCGTCTCATGCGGTTCCTCCGATCGGCTGTCGCGTGCGCAGGATGGTGTCGAGCGTGCCGCCGAGGATGGCCGCGCGATCGGCGGGGCTGACGAAACTACAGTGAGTGCGGAATGCCTCGATGGCCTGGCGATAGGTGAGTGCGCGGCGAATGACGGGGTAATCTGAGCCCCAGCACAGGCGGTGCGGGCCGAACGCCTCATAAAGTGCCCTGACAACCCACAACGTCTCGCTGTGCGGATATTCCCAGGGCCGGTCGGAACCATAGTAGAAACCCGATATCTTGACGAGGATGTTGGGCAATGTGGCGGCGGCGGTTACGCGGCGCACGCCATCCTCGCGGCCGCCGTTCCAGCCGCCGATGCCGGCGAGATGATGCAGCAGGATCGGCACGCTCGGGAACGCCTGCGCAACGCCGCGGATATCCTCCTGCCAGGCGGGGCTGGCGGCGAGGCTGACGATCAGGCGGCGCTCGGCGGCGGCGCGAAAGAAATCGATGCCTGCGTCGGAGCGCATCCAGCCGTCGTTCTCCGATCCGACGTAATGGGTGATCCCCTCGATGGGAAACCGGTCCGCCATGGCGCGCAGCCGGTCGGCCGCTCCGGGCGTGTGGTATTCCTGCGACCATTTGCAGTCGACATCGGCGAACTGGTGCAGCCGGTCGCGATGGGCTGCGACGCAGGCTGCACCGTAGGCGTTGTTGTCCTCGTTGCGATCGATCCTGGCGCTGACCAGCACGGCGCGGTCGACGCCGTTCTGGTCCATTTCCCACAGGAGCTGTTCGACGGCACCACGGCCGTCATCGGGCACCACAGGCTGGTAGGGCCAGCGCGGCCAGGCGTGGCAATGGCTGTCGATGATCATGCTGCGTCAGCGGAACGCAATGGAGCCGTCCTCGCGCCGCGAGGTTTCGGTCTTGCGGTGCAGCGGGGGCACGCTGGCGATACCCTTCTCGTTCAGGGAAATTCCGAGTCCGGGGGCATCGGGAATGTCGAAGAAGCCGTTGCGGACTGGAATGATCGCATCGACCACGGTGCTCCAGGGCGCCTTGTCCTGCTCGCGGTGTTCCTGCACCTCCCAATTCGGCACGCAGGCGCCCAGTTGCACGAAGGCGGCTGTCGCTACCGGGCCGGAGGGCACGGAATGGGGGATGATGCCCTGGTGATGTGCCTCCGCCAGGGCGCAGATCTTTTTGACATGGGTGATGCCGCCGGCGATGCCGACATCGGGGCGGATGTGGTGCACGCCGCCCTTCTCGACATATTCACGGAACTCCCAGATCGTGAGGTTGCGCTCGCCGGCGGCCATGGGCACGCGGCTTTTGGCGGCGACCTCGCCGAAGCTCAGCACGCTGTCCGGCACGATCGGGTCTTCCACGAACAGCGGGCGGAATTGTTCGAGCTCGCGGATCAGGGCGATCGACTCGCCGGGCACCATGTTGCGATGCAGTTCGATGCCGAGGTCGATCTCCCAGCCGACGGCCTCGCGGATGGCGGCGGTGCGTTCCACCAGATCCTTCAGCCGCGCACCGTGGCGCATCTGGTGGTGTTCCTCCTGGAACAGCAGGATCTTCAGCGCCGTGTAGCCGCGCGAGACGGCATCACGGCATTCGGCGACGACGGCGTCGATGCTGCCGTAGCCGATCACCAGCATGGCGCGCACGCGGTCGCGCACGCGGCCGCCCAGCAGCTGCCAGACCGGCGCCTGAAAATGCTTGCCCATGATGTCCCACAGCGCCTGGTCGATGGCACTGAGTGCTCCGCCGATGGCCATGCCGCGCATGGAAACGCTGCGGTAGAGGTTAAGGAAATGGAATTCCGGGCGCAACGGATCCTGGCCGATCAGCTTGGGGGCGAAGCGCGCCACCACGGCGGCGGTGGCTTCGGGAAAGCCGAAGAAGGTCGATTCGCCGCAGCCTTCCAGGCCGGTGTCGGTGCGGATCCGCACGAAGGTCCAGTTATGGGAAACGAAGGTTTCGACGGTTTCGATCTTCATGCATCACCAGGAGGAGGATAGGTGTAATCGGGGGTGCGCCGCACGCTTGGGGCCTGGATCAGTTCCACGATGGTGCCGAGTGGTGCTTTTGTGCGGAAGTAGGCGAAGGCGCCGTCTCCGGTGTCGCCGAAACCGCGGGCGCCCTGGATCGGCTCGAAGCCTTGTTCGCGGAATTCCGCGACCGCCCTCGCATGGTCAGGAACATAGATGCCGATATGGTGCAGGCCTTCGCCGTGGCGTTCCAAGTGGTCGGCGAAGATGCTGGGGCCATCCAGCGGCTGCACCAGTTCGATCTGCGCACCGTCCTTGAACGCCAGCGCGTGGCGCAGGCCGAACCTGGCCGGCGCACCCAGGTAGTGCATGTCCTGCAGGATGTCGGGCGAGAGGGTGAACACGTTCCACGGGGCGACGCGCAGAAGGTCCCACCAGGTTCGGACGGCGGCATCGAGATCACGCACCACCAAAGCGGTCTGCCGGATCGGGTTCGCCTGGGCGAGAGTTGGGATCATAGCAGGCCCTGCGCGCGGTCGATCTCATCCTGGTAGGCGGACACGCTGCCATCGAGGATTTCCGACAGGGTGATGGTGCGGCCGGCGATGCCGCTTTCGAAGGCGGCGAGCACGGCGGCCACGGCGGTAAGGCCGCCCCAGCCGTCGATCTCTGGTTGGCCACCTTCCAGCACGGCGCGGGCGAAATCATGCATCTCGATGGCGATATGGCCGGCATCGGCATCGTTGAACGGGATCGTGTATTCGACGGCGTTGTCACCGAAGATGCGGGACGTGACTTCATCGAGGGTGAAATCCGGCAGCTCGCGCAGGATCTCGCGGCCCCGGAGAATTCCGTCCGCGCGCTGCAGCACCGGGGCGCCGCCGGTACGGTCGCGCGGGACGGAAAGGGAGCCGAGCCGGCCGTGCAGGCTGCGCTGCCACCAGCGCTCGCCGGGGCCGGAGGGCACGTAGGCCATCTGCACGAGTACGCCGGATTGCATGCGGAAATTGGCCACCACCGAATCCTCGCCGGTGGGGATGACGGTTTCCGGCATTTCAGCAAGCCGCTCGCGATAGGCCGGCGTGTCCATCTCCGGCTTGGCGCGGCGATGGCGGATCGGCTCGGCCATGAAGGCGTCGCCGGCGGCACTTTCGAAAGGTCCAAGATAATACTGGATGATGTCGGCGTAGTGCACGCCCATGTCCATGCCGATGGCGCCGCGATGCTTGTCGTGGCGCCAAGGGGTGATGATGATCTTGTCGTCGCCGCCGACCGAGAACTGGTTCATCAGATGGACATGGCCGAGCAGCCCGGCTTCCAACACCGCGCGGACCAGGCGGTTCGGCGGATCGCGGCGGTAGTTCTCGGCTGTCGCGAGCACGGTGTTGGCGGCGGCGGCATCGATCATGGCGCGGCAGGAGCGCACCGTGAGGCCGAGCGGCTTTTCGCACAGAACCGCCTTGGAGGCCTGTAACGCGGGCACCACAACGGCTGCGTGGCTGGAAGCGTCGGTCACGATGTCGAAGGCCTGGATCGCCGGATCGGCAATGGCCTTTGCCATGCTGAGATGAACCGCAGGCCTGCGCCCGAGCAGTTCCTCGGCCTCGGCGGCGGCGCGTTTCGCGTTGTCCTCACGGACATCGCAGACGGCGACGAGTTCGATGTTGGAGAGCCCGGTGCGGGCTAACGAGGCCAGGCCACGCAGATGACGGCTGCCCATGCCGCCGCAGCCGACCATGCAAAGCGCCAATTTGTCGCTCATGGCTGAGCATCAGTCGGTTGGCGCATCCAGGTTGTGTCCTGGTCTAGATCTTGGCGCATGCTTTCCCCTGTGGCGGGCAGGACGCTGACCAGCGTCTCATCTCCAAGGCAAATCAATGGATTGTCCGGTTGACCGGATTCGTTTCCTGATGCGACAGTCGGATTCCAGGAATGCTTTGTCAAACAGAGCGTGATCTGACCGGACCAACTCGATAGATCTTTCTTCGACGCGCTGCGATGTGTTTCACCATGCTTGCTGGAAACAGGATGCCAGCATGTATGACCCGAACACTGTCCCAGGATCTTCGTTCACGGGTGATCGCCGTCGTTGATAGCGGTATATCTTGCAGTGCGGCTGCCGCGCGTTTTGGCATCGCGGTTTCGAGTGCCGTGCGTTGGATGCATGTTTGGCGCGCTGAGGGCCGCGTGACGGCTCTGCGCGATGTGATCCTGGCTGCGATCGAGGTCGATGTGGACATTACGCTGTCTGAGTTGGCCGAGCTACTCAGCAGCTGGCACCGTGGCGCGTTCGCCCCCGGCCACGGTCTGGAGCTTCCTCGACCGTCACGGCCTCATTTTTAAGAAAGACAGCGCACGCCAGCGAGCAGGAGCGGCCCGACGACGACGACCGGCGCGGGACGTACGTTCGATGATTTTGGTTGCGGATAGTCACGCTGCTGCCGGATGTGGTCGACGCGTTTGAGTAGGCTCGCGCGATTGGTCATAAAAGCGCCCGCGAGCCTCGGTTCACGGCGGTGGACCTGGCGGCCCTAGAGCGGGATGTCGTCGCCTGTCAGATGTTATCCGGCTCTAGTAGTTTGATCGAGATCCTGCTGCCCGGCGGCGTGCCGGTGCGTGTGGACGCCCAGGTGAACAGTCGGGTGCTGCGCCTGGTGCTGGGCGCGCTGGAGGGCCGATGATCGCGCCGGCAGCCGGCGTGCGCGTCCCCCCCGTGTACGTCTCCCTCGCGTGCGGAGTGACCGACACTCGCAAAGGAGTGACGGATCTGGCGATGCTGGTGCAGCAGGGCCAGTTCGTCTGGCCATCAGCCACATCGACGGGGCGCGTCGCACTCACGGCGCCGCAGTTGGCGGCCCTGCTGGATGGGTGCGAGCGGCGGGCGCCGGCACCGCGTCCACCGGCCGGAACTCGCCGGCTGAAAACGGCGGACTTCGCCTGAAAAGCCTGGCTGCGACGCGGCGCCATCGTTCATTATCAGCCCATGCAGATCGACCCTGACGCCCGACCGAACGACCCCGCCGTATTGCAACAGATGCTGCGGACAGTGCTGCCGTGGAACTGGGCTCATCCTGCCCGCGTCGAGTTAGCCACCGCGGCATGATCGACAATCCGGATCAGGCCGAGCGCCTGTTCACCAAGTTGGAGGCAGCATTGCCGCTGCCGGCCCGCGTCACCCCGGAACTTGCTGCAACGCTGCTGGTCCAAAATCCGGCCAGCTCAATCCCATCATCTTGCTCCATCGTCTGGATCAGGAATGTCGGCGACGAGGGCGGCATCGTCTGCAAGCTGAAGTTTGTCGCCGCTCTCGAAAACGAAGCCTTTGTCTCCATCACCCACCTGCGGTTCGACGCTCGGCTGCCACTTGCTCGCGAGATTACCGCCTATCAGAAACACCGGGTCAAACGCTTACGCCGGAACCCGGCGTAAGGGCAGGTCCTCCACCATACAAAAGCGCCCCCGCCGCTCCGACTACGATTAACGCAAAGAGCCTCACTAAAGCGGGATATCGTTCCACGGGCTCCGCAAACATGCCGCTGCCTGGATGGTAGAGGCGGGCGCCAGCGGGTCTGAGGTGATGTCCATCACTTGGCCCACCGCCACGCTGACCAAGGTGACCCGCTACGCCGCCCAGGCGGACCAGAAGGAGCGCGCGACGGCGGCCATGGGACTGATGTCCGCCAGGCGCATTAGGAACAGTTCAGAAACACCCGGTGATAAGCCGGTCCGGGGCGAGTGATAAACTCGTTTCCGGGACTGTGTTAATTGTAGAAAACCGTTGAGAAGGGATGGTAGCGGCGGGCGGATTTGAACCACCGACCAAGGGATTATGATTCCCCTGCTCTACCGCTGAGCTACGCCGCCATCCGACAGGCCGGGGAGCGGCCCCCGGCGAGGCGGGGGAGATAGCGTTGTTCACCCCTCGCCGTCAATCGCATCGTCTCAACCGATTTGCGGTGCGGCTCGGATAAACCCGCCACCGAGCACACGATCATCCGCGTAGAACACGCAAGCTTGCCCGGGAGCGGCACGACCGGGCAGATCGAGCTGCACCTCGATCGCATCGCCGCTCCCGCCGATGCTGGCCGCCCGCGGCGCCTCGCCGGACCGCAGCTTGACCGTGCACCGACGTTCGCCAGGCGATACCAACCAGTTCACATCGCGCAAAAGGATGTTTCGGCTGCCAATGTCTGCGGAGCCCACCACCACCCGACGTGTGCCTGACTCCAGCCGGGTCACCACGCGGCGCTGGCTGCCCTCCTGGCCGGCCGGCCCCAACCGCTTGCCCTGGCCTATAGTGTAGCGCGCGATGCCCTCGTGGCGGCCTATTTTGATGCCATCAGCGGTCACGATGTCGCCTGGCAGCATCGCATCTGGGCGCAGCTTCGCCACAACATCGGCGTAGCTGCCCTGCGGCACGAAACAAATATCCTGGCTGTCCGGCTTGGCCGCGACCTCCAGGCCCAGCCGCGCCGCCTCGGCGCGCACCGCGGCCTTGCTGGCGTAGCCGCCGAGGGGAAACAGGCAGGCCGCCAGCTGGTCACGCGTGGTGGCGAACAGGAACCAGCTTTGGTCGCGCGTGGTGTCCACGGCGCGATGCAGTTCGGCGCCCTCAGGGCCATCGATCCGTCGCACGTAATGCCCGGTCGCCAACCGCTCGGCGCCAAGGTCGGCGGCCAGTCGCACCAGATCGGTGAACTTCACGCTCTGATTGCAGGAGATGCAAGGAACCGGCGTCTCGCCTGCGGCATAGCTATCGGCGAACGGGCGGATCACCGCATCCTGGAACCGCTGCTGCGCGTCGATGACGTAATGCGCGATGCCGAGCCGATCTGCCACTCTGCGGGCATCGTGGATGTCCTGGCCGGCACAGCAGGCACCCTTGCGCCCGACCGCGGCGCCGTGGTCGTAGAGCTGCAACGTGACGCCGATCACCTCATGGCCCTGCTCATGCAGCAGCCCAGCCACCACGCTGCTGTCGACACCACCGGACATCGCGACGACGACGCGCATCAGCGTTTCGCTCTCGGTGAACGCTCGCACGCCAGCAGCTGGCGAACCGCGAGATCCATGGACTTATCCCATCGCGTTTCGGCTGCTCGAGGGCAACTTCAAGGTGAGCCCGTCGAGATCCTTGGTGATCACGATCTGGCAGCCGAGACGCGAGGTCTTCTCGAGGCCGAAGGCAAGATCGAGCATGTCCTCCTCGTCTTCGCTTGGCTTCGCAAGCTTTGCGAACCAGGCGGGGTCGACGATGACATGGCAGGTGGAGCACGCCAGCGAACCTTCGCAGGCGCCTTCGATATCGACGCCGTGCTTGTGGGCTACTTCCAGAACGGACAGCCCGATCGGCGCATCCACTTCGCGTGGGGTGCCGTCACGCTCGACGAAGATCATCTTGGGCATGTGTCAGGGCCTGGGGTTTTCATGGGACGCAGCAAACGCGCGCGCGACGGTATCGATCTCGGCCGCGCTGGTAAAGCGTCCGATCCCGATACGCAAGGTGCGAAGCGCCGCCGCTTCGTCCACGCCGAGTGCCTGCAGCACGTAGGACGGCTCGATCGCAGCCGACGAGCAGGCCGAGCCGGTCGAGACGCAGATCTCCGGGTTGTCGTCCATCAGCGCCTGGGCGGAACGGCTGGGGAAGGTCAGGTTGAGGTTGCCGGCGACCCGGCGAGTGGGATGGCCGTTGAGCACAATGCCGGGAATGTCGCGCGACAGCGTCTCGAACAGGCGTTCGCGCAAGGCCGCGACCCGCACCGCCTCCTCCGCCATTTCGAGCCCGGCGATGCGGCAGGCCTCACCGAGGCCAACCACGAGCGGGGTTGCCAGGGTGCCGGAGCGCAGCCCTCGCTCCTGGTTGCCACCGGAGAACAGCGCCGCCACCCGGGCCCGCGGCCGCCGCCGAACATAGAGTGCCCCGACACCCTTGGGCCCATAGAGCTTGTGGCCGCTGACCGAGAGCAGATCGGCGCCGATGCCGACATCGAGGGGGATCTTGCCGACCGCCTGCGCCGCGTCGGTATGGAACAACGCGCCGGCTGCCTTGACGATCCGGGCGATGGCCGCGAGGTCGTGCACAACCCCGATCTCGTTGTTCACCGCCATCACGCTGACCAGCAGGGTCGGCTCGGCAAGCGCGTCTTGCAGCAACTCGAGGTCCAGCGTGCCGTCGCGGCGCACCGGCAGCACGATCGGTTCGAACCCGTCCTCGACCAGGTCTGCCACCGACTCGAGCACGCATTTATGTTCTGTGGCCAATGTGATCATCCGGCGCCGCGGATCGCCGACGCGGCGTGCGTGGCGCGCGGCGCCCTTGATGGCGATGTTGTTGCTCTCGGTGGCGCCAGAGGTGAGCACGATCTCCCGCGGCTCGGCACCGATCAACGCGGCAACCTGGGCCCGCGCCGTTTCCACCGCCGCCTCGGCCGCGCGGCCCATGGCGTGATCCACTGAATGCGGATTGGCAAAGTTCTCGGTGAACCAGGGCAGCATCGCCGCCAGCACGCGGGGATCGCAGGCGGTGGTGGCCTGATTGTCGAGGTAGATCGGTCGGTTGGGTCGCATGTTCGACAATCTGGTGTCAGGCGGCGCGCCGCGACAGGCGTCTGGCCAGGGACTGGTATGCGTGCAGAAAGAAATCCACTTCCGCGCCCGTGATGTTCCATGGCAGCGAGACGCGGATGGCCTCGCCAGCCAGGCCTCCCTGTCCCATCGCATCCAGCACATGGGACCGGGCGACCTTGCCTGAGCTGCAGGCAGCACCTGCCGAAACCGCGATGCCCGCGAGATCGAGGGCCATCACCTGGGTCTGGGAAGCAACTCCGGGCAGGCCGAGGCAGATGGTGTTGCAAAGCCGCGGGGCGCCGACGCCGATGACCACGGCGCCGGCCGCGACGGCATCGCGTTCGATCCGGTCGCGCAGCGCACTGTGATCGGCCGGGCGCTCGCCCATTGCAGCGCCAAGACCGGCAATGGCCGGCAACGCCTGTGTGCCGCCGCGCCAACCGCGCTCCTGCCCGCCCCCAGCAATCAAGGCAACCGGCGCCAGCGCCAGGTTCAGGACGAGGGCGCCGACGCCCTGGGGCCCGCCCAGCTTGTGGCCGGAGATCGCCATGCTGTCGGCGCCGAGTGCCGCGAAATCAATCAACATCCGGCCGGCCGCCTGGGCGGCGTCCACATGCAGGCAGCCGCCCGCGGCGTGGACCATGGCGGCGGCCTCACGCACCGGCTGCAGCGTGCCGGTCTCGTTGTTGGCCAGCATCAGGCACACAAGCGCCGGCCCCTCGCGCAGCAGCGCCGCCAGGGCATCGAGATCGGCCACGCCATTTCCGTCTACTGGCAGGATTGCAGCCCCCGGTGCCGCCGCGCGGACCGCGTCATGCTCGGTCGCCCCCACAATGACCCGTCGCCCGCGGCCAAGCGCGTGGATCGCGAGCGCATCCGCCTCGGTGCCGCCGGAGGTGAACACCACCTGCGCCGCCGTCACCGCGAAGCGCCGGGCCACCGCCTCGCGCGCGTCCTCCAGCTGGCGCCGCGCGGCCCTGCCATCGGCATGCACCGAGGACGGGTTGCCCACGCCCTCTAAAGCCGCGACCGCCGCCGCCCGTGCCGCCGGATACAGTGGCTCGGACGCGTTGGCGTCGAGATAGACTCTCATTCGGCCGCCGGCTGGCGAGCCATACGTGCCAGCCGCGCCTCCACCTTGGACAACTCTGCCCGCAGGCTTTCGAGGTCACGCACCAAGGGGTCCAGGTCGCAATCGGTCGGCGTGCCATAGGCGTCGAACCGCGGCTTGCGCTCCGCCCTGCGTTCCACCGGACGGGCGGGAATGCCGACCACGGTGGTATTGGCCGCCACCGCCTGCACCACCACCGCATTGGCGCCGATGCGAGCGTTCTCCCCAACGGTGATGCCGCCGAGCACCTTCGCCCCCGCCCCGATGATGACATTGTTGCCAATGGTCGGATGGCGCTTGCCACGGGCCGAGGAGGTGCCCCCAAGCGTCACCTGATGGTACAGATAAACGTCATCGCCGATCTCGGCGGTCTCGCCGATCACGACGCCCATGCCGTGATCGATGATCAGGCGCCGGCCGATCCGGGCCGCCGGGTGGATCTCGATTCCGGTCAGGAACCGCCCCAGATGCGAGATCATGCGGGCCGGCAGGACCAGGCCGCGGCACCAGAGCCTATGGCCCATGCGATGCCAAAGCACGGCATGCAGGCCCGGATAACAGAGCAGAACCTCTAGGTTGGACCGGGCCGCTGGATCACGCTCGCGGTAGGCTCGAACCGTTTCACGCAAAAACATGAAGGCCATGCGACATTTCCGTTAACAAAGAGTTCGATGCGACTTATAATCTCGGTGCCCACACAGGGCAGCTGCTCAAGCCCTTTCCGCAACGCCTTATCCTTAGCACGCATCCCACACAACGTGCTGGCCGTGCATGCAATGGGGGCATTCCACCACTGCCGTTCACGTTGGTTCTGTCGCGTTCCCACGCTAGGCATCCGCCACCGCGAGGGTCAAGAAATCCCAGGAAGCCGTCATGTTCACAACGCAGGTCTGACAGTTTTTGCTTGCATCTGATGCCTCGTTGGCGGCACGACATGCGACTTGACGACCTGATCCGGTTCACCAGACAAGCGGTTGCCAACACCGCAACGATGGAGGGCGATATATTTTCGCGCATCGTTATCCGGGGCATCGAAGGTGAATTGCAAACGTGAAGCGGCGGAGTATGACGCTTTCGCAAATCTTCGCGTAATGGGACTGCACGCCGCTAAAAGCCTGACTTTATAATATTTCCCAAAGTCTCAAGCCCGGCCATCAACGGCCGCGGCGAACAGGAAATGGATTTCGGACACAATGCCAGAGGTCATGTTCGCCGGCCCAGACGGCCGGTTGGAGGGTCGCTACCACCACTCCAAGGAGACCGGCGCGCCACTCGCTCTCGTTTTGCACCCGCATCCGATGCACGGCGGCACGATGAACAATCGCATATCGTACACGATGTTCGAATCGTTCAAGCGCCTCGGCTTCTCGGTGATGCGCTTCAATTTCCGTGGCGTCGGCCGCAGCCAGGGTCGCTACGACGGCGGGATCGGCGAAATCGGCGATGCCGCCGCAGCACTCGACTGGATGCAGGCCGTGAACCCCAATTCCGGTGGGCTCTGGATCGCCGGATACTCGTTCGGCGCGTTCATCGGCATGCAGCTGCTCATGCGACGCCCCGAGATTTCCGGCTGGGTCAGCGTCGCCCCGCCCTCCAACCACTATGATTTCGGCTTCCTCGCACCCTGTCCCTGTGGCGGTTTGCTGTTGCATGGCGACAGCGACGAGTTGGTGCCGGAACCGGCAGTGAAAAAGCTGGTCGACAAACTCAACACCCAGAAGAACGTCACGGTCGACTACCGCATCCTCGCGGGCGCCGATCATGTGATGGCCAACCACGCCGAAGCCGTCGGCATCGCCCTGGAAGACCACGTCACCCAGAAGATGACCCGCCGCGCCATGGCGCTGGCCGCCGACTGAGCGGACGACGCTTCGCGCGAACGACAAAGGGCGGTTCCGAGTATCGGAACCGCCCTTTGTCGTAGCAGGGTTTGACAATGCTGGCATGACCAAAGATCATATGTGCACCAACGATTTTGGGGCTGCCTGTGATCCGTAAAATCCTGACGATCGTCGAGGAAACCCGCAGCGAGGCCGGCCAGGCGGTCGACCCGCCGACCCGCAAGGCCGCGGCCATCGCGGTGGTCGCCAATCCGTTTGCCGGCCGGTTTGAACCGGCTCTCGATGAGCTGGTGGCACTCGGCGAAACACTCGGCCGACTGCTCGGCGAACGTGCGGTGGCAGCGCTCGGCATCACGCCGGGCCAGGTCGAAAGCTACGGAAAAGCTGCCATCGTCGGCGAGGACGGCGAGCTCGAACACGCAGCCGCCATCCTGCACCCCAAACTTGGCGCACCGCTGCGCACCGCCGTCGAACGTGGCGTCGCCCTGGTGCCGAGCGCCAAGAAACGCGGCGGAATGGGCTGCGCGATCGACGTGCCGCTCGGTCACAAGAACGCTGGCTTCGTCCGAAGTCATTTCGACGCAATGGAAATCCGCGTCGCCGACGCGCCGCGTCGCGACGAGATCGTGGTCGCCGTGGTGGTCACCGACTCCGGCCGCCCCCTGCCCCGCATCGGCGGCTTGCAAGCAAGCGAGATCGAGGGTCGAGATGGGCTGCGCTGAACCGAGCATTCCCAGGGGAACAGGATCATGCTGAACCGCCGCACGCTGCTGGCCGCCTCCGCGGCCTCCCTCGCCGCACCCAAAATCCTGCGGGCGCAGTCGTCCACGCCGATCCGGATCGGCGAAATCAACTCCTACACGGCGGCCCCCGCCTTCACCTTGCCCTACCGCAGCGGATGGGAAATGGCGGTGGACGAGGTGAACGCCAAAGGCGGCGTGCTCGGCCGCAAGATCGAGATCATCTCCCGCGATGACGCCGGCACCCCGCAGAACGCCATCCGCCTGGCCGGCGAGCTGGTGGGCGATCAGAAGGTCGACATGCTGGCCGGTGGCTATCTGTCCAATGTCGGCCTCGCGCTGACCGACTACGCCCTACAGAACAAGCGTCTGTTCATTGCCGGTGAGCCGCTGTCCGACGCGCTCGTGTGGAGCAACGGCAACCGCTACACCTACCGCCTGCGCCCCTCCACCTATATGCAGGCGGCAATGCTGGTCGAAGACGCCGCCAAGCTGCCGGCCAAGCGCTGGGTCACGGTGGCACCCAACTACGAATACGGCCAGTCCGCCGTGAAATGGTTCAAGCTGCTGCTGAAGGCCAAGCGACCGGATGTGGAATTCGTCACCGACCAGCTTCCCCCGCTCGGCAAGATCGACGCCGCGGCGACGGTGCAGGCGCTGGCTGAGGCCAAGCCAGACGCGATCTTCAACGTCACCTTCGGGGGCGACCTCACCAATTTCGTCCGCCAAGGCAACACCCGCGGCCTGTTCGAGAACCGCGCGGTGGTCTCCGTGCTGACCGGCGAGCCGGAATACCTGGATCCGCTTGGCGAGGAGACACCGGAAGGCTGGATCGTCACCGGTTATCCCTGGGCCGCGGTGCAGACGCCGGCCAACAAGAGTTTCACCGACGCCTACCAGGCCCGCTTCAAAACGGCGCCGCGCATGGGCTCCGTGGTCGGCTACGCGCTGGTGCAATCGATCGTGGCGGGGCTCACCGCAACCGGCGGCACCGAGACCGAGAAGATGGCGGACGGCTTCGGCGGTGCCACCTTCGAAACGCCGATCGGCCGCGCCTCCTGGCGCAAGATCGACCACCAGTCCACGCTCGGCGCCTTCGTCGGCAAAACCGCACTGAAGGACAACAAGCCGGTGATGGTCGACTGGCGCTATGTCGACGGTGCCAGCGTGCTCCCGGATGATGCCGAGGTTCGCAAGCTGCGACCTGCCACCTAAGCTTTCTGATGGACGTCGTCCTGCTGCAGCTGCTGACCGGGTTGTCCGGGGCGTCGTCGCTGTTCCTCGTTGCCGCCGGGTTGACCGTCATCTTCGGCGTCACCCGCGTGGTGAATTTTTCGCACGGCAGCCTTTGCATGCTGGGTGCTTATATCGGCTGGACGATCCTGACCCATCTGCCGCGCGACCCGGCCTGGTTCGTGGCAGGTGTGCTGCTGACGGCAGCGGCCACCGGCCTCATCGGCATGGCGCTGGAAATGACGCTGCTGCGCCGCGTGTATCGCGCGCCGGAGCTGTTCCAGCTGCTGGCGACCTTCGGCGTGGTGCTGATGGTGCAAGACATCACCCAATGGATCTGGGGCGCCGAGGATTTGCCGCTGCCCCGCGGCCGCTGGTTGCGCGGCGGGGTGGAAATCCTCGGCGGCCGCTTCCCGATCTACGACTTGGCGCTCATCGGCGTCGGGCCGCTGGTGCTCGGCCTGCTCTGGCTGCTGTTCACCCGCACCCGCTGGGGCACGCTGGTCCGCGCCGCCACCTTCGATCGCGAGATGGTCTCGGCCCTCGGCGTGGATCAGCGCATGCTGTTCACCTCGGTCTTCGCTCTCGGCGCGGCGCTCGCCGGACTGGGCGGCGCGCTGGGCCTGCCGCAGGCTTCCGCCAATCTGAACATCGACCTCACCGTCATCACCGACGCCTTTGTCGTCGTCGTGGTCGGCGGCCTCGGCTCGCTGGTGGGCGCGTTCCTGGCGTCGATCCTGATCGGCGTGCTGCAAGCCTTCGGCGTGCTGCTGCTGCCGCAGGCGACGCTGGTTCTGGCCTTTCTCGTGATGGCCGTGGTGCTGGTGCTGCGGCCAAATGGGCTTTTGGGCAAGGCCCAGGCAACCGCGCGTTCGGCCAGCATCGCTTGCCTGGTGCGCCCGGCGCCCACAGCGCTGAAGCTGTTCGCCATGGCCGCGCTCCTGGTGGCGATCACCGCCCCGTTCTGGACCGAGCCGTTTCTGCTCTCGGTGCTCACCGAGGCGCTGATCTCCATCCTGTTCGCAGCCTCGCTGCATGTGATGATGGGACCTGGCGGTATGCCGAGCTTCGGCCACGCCGCCTGGTTCGGCATCGGCGCCTATACGGTCGGGCTGCTGGTCGGAGCACCGTTGCCTTTGGCACTTCCTCTGGCGCTGCTGGTCGCGGGCCTGATCGCGGCCGCGTTCGGGCTTTTCGTTGTGCGATTGTCCGGCGTCTATCTCGCCATGCTCACCCTCGCTTTCGCCCAGATCGTGTGGGCGATCGCCTTCCAGGGAGTCTCCTTCACCGGCGGCGACAACGGGCTGCTCGGCATCCGCCGGCCCGGCTGGGCGCTCGATGCCGGAAACTTCTACTGGCTGACGCTGGGGGTGTGCCTGGGCGGCACGCTGCTGCTGCGCCGTATTCTCTATGCGCCGCTCGGCTATGCCATCCGCGCTGCGCGCGACTCGGCCGTCCGGGCAGAGGCAATCGGCCTGCCCACCAACCGCCTGCGGCTGGCGGCTTTCACCCTTGCCGGCGCCGCCGCGGGCCTGTCTGGCGGCCTGTTCAGCTACGCCAAGGGCAGCGTGTTCCCGACCTACATCAGCATCGGCCACTCAGTAGACGCCCTGCTGATGGTGCTGCTCGGCGGTGTCGACAGCATCTCCGGCCCGATCGTCGGCGCCCTCGCCTACACCGGTCTGTACGACATGTTGCTGCGCGCCACCAGCCTGTGGCGCCTGGTGCTGGGTGCGACCATCGTGGTGCTCGTGGTGGCGTTCCCCGAAGGCATCGCCGGCGCATCGCAGCGCCTCTGGCACCGCGTGCGCCCGACATGAGCGTGCTCGCCGTCTCGGGCCTGCAAAAGAACTTCGGCGGCGTGCGCGCCGTCGACGATGTGTCGTTCAGCGTGGCCGCCGGCGAGATGCTGGCGCTGATCGGGCCCAACGGCGCCGGCAAAACCACCTGCTTCAACATGGTCGGCGGCCAGCTCGCCCCCGACCACGGCGCCATCCACCTCGCAGCCCAGAATGTCACGGGCTTGGCGCCACGCCAGATCTGGCGCCTCGGCGTCGGCCGCACCTTCCAGATCACCGCCACCTTTGCGTCGATGACGGTGCGCGAGAACGTGCAGATGGCATTGATCTCCCATCATCGCGGCCTCTGGCGGATCGTTCGTGCCGCTCGCTTTTCCCATGTCGCAGAAGCTTCGGACCTGCTCGGCCAGCTCGGCCTCGATGACCAGGCCGATCGGGCGGCTGGCCTGCTTGCCTATGGCGATCTGAAACGGCTGGAGCTTGCCATGGCGCTCGCCAGTCGCCCCACGCTGCTGCTGATGGACGAACCCACGGCAGGCATGGCGCCCACCGAACGCATGGCGCTGATGGCGCTCACGCGTCGCCTCGCCACCGAACGCGGCCTCGCCGTGCTGTTCACCGAACACGACATGGACGTGGTGTTCGGTGTGGCCGACCGGATCCTGGTGCTCGATCGTGGACGCCTGATCGCCGAGGGCAGCGGCACCGAAATCCGCGCCAATCCCCAGGTCCGCGCCGTCTACCTCGGCACCGGCGCCACCAGCGGGGGGCATTGACATGCTGCGCGTGCACGGTCTGAACAGCTACTACGGCCGCGCCCATATTTTGCAGGATCTGTCGTTCGACGTGGCTGCGGGCGAAGTGTTGGTGCTGCTCGGCCGCAACGGCGCGGGCAAAAGCACCACCATGAAATCGCTGATCGGCCTGGTGCGCCCGGCCACCGGCACAATCCGCCTCGCCGACCGCGACATCGCAGGCCAGGAGCCGTTCCGCATCGCCCGCGCCGGCCTTGGCTACGTGCCAGAGGAAAGGCGGATCTTCGCCGACCTCACAGTCGCCGAGAACCTCGAAGTCGGCCGCCAAAAGCCGCGTCCCGGCCTGCTGCCCTGGACCGAGGCACGGCTGTTCGCGCTGTTCCCCAATCTCGGCCCGATGCGCGACCGCCTGGGGTGCCGCATGAGCGGCGGCGAACAGCAGATGCTCAGCATCGCCCGCACGCTCATGGGCAATCCCGGCATGATCCTGCTCGACGAACCCAGCGAAGGCCTCTCGCCGCTCATCGTCGAACAAATGGCCCACACCATCGTCGCCCTCAAGCAGGAAGGTGTGACGGTGCTGCTCGCTGAACAGAATCTACACTTCGCCGCACGCGTGGCCGATCGCGCCGTGGTCATCGAAAAAGGACGCATCGCCTGGTCCGGCAGTATCGCAGCATTGCAGCAAGACGAGACAGCCCGGGCCCAATACCTATCCGTGTAGGATTTCCGGCACCCGGTCCGCAGGCGGTGTATTCCGACTGCGCCCGCAGCGGACGATGCCGTCGATCACCACCATGCCGACGCCAGGCAGATCGCCCTTCTCCACGCTGTCGAGCAGATCCGTGCCGGACGAGTGCTGCGCCCGGTCCATCATCACGAAATCCGCGGAGCGGCCGATTTCGACAATGCCGCAGTCAAGATCGCGCATGCGCGCCGTGTTGCCGGTGGCGCAGCAGAACATCACTTCCGCCTTGGTGTCGCCAAGCGAAGACAGCATCGCGATCATGCGCAAGATGCCGAGCGGCTGCACGCCGGAGCCTGCGGGACCGTCGGTGCCGAGAATGACCCGCTCCAACTGGCCGAGCTCGCGGGCGAACCGCAGCGCCGACAGGCCGGCCAGTTCGTTCCCGTTGTGCACAATTTCGATACCCCGCCCGCACCCCTCGCACAGGCAGCGGATCTGCGACAGCGGCAAGGCCGTGTGGCCGCCGTTGATATGGCCGATGATGTCGGCATCGGCTTCAAGCACGGTGGCGGCATCGATATAGCCAGACCCAGGCACGGACGGGCCGCCGGTGTGAATGGTGCTCTGAATGCCGTATTTGCGCGCCCAGGCCACCATCTCGCGCGCCTCGTAGCCAGCCTTCACCGAGCCGAGCCCGACCTCGCCGAGCAATTTCACGCCGGCTGCGGCCAGTTCGGCAAAATCACTTTCAACCATGCCACGCTCGATCACCGGCGCGCCGGCGAGCACCTTTACGCCACCCGGCCGGAAGTTGTCGTAGGTGCGCTGCGCCGTGATCGCCAGGGCCTTGAGGCCGACGATGTCGCGCGGGCGTCCGGGCAGATGCACCTCGCCCGCTGAAACCATGGTGGTGACGCCTCCGTGCAGCGTGCTTTCGATCCAGCCGAACTGGTTCTGCCGCGGGGTCCAATCGCCGAACACGGGGTGGACGTGACTGTCGATCAGCCCCGGCGCCAGCGCACAGCCATGCGCATCGATGGTGACCCGCACCTCGCCGATATCGCAGTCCTTCTCACGGCCCACGGCCACGATACGACCGCCCTCCGCTACCACCGTGTCGGCGTCGAGGATCGGATCCTCAAGCCGGCCGGACAGCATGAGGCCGATGTTGCGGATCACCATCCGTCCCTTCTGGGTTTCGGGTCCTGCTGCGAGAGCCATGGTTCAAGCCTCCTCGCGCATCACGATGGCGGCGGCCTTCACCGCGGCCAGGATTGTTTGGTAGCCGGTGCATCGACACAGATTCGACGAAACCAGGTCGAGAATGGCGGCATCGTCGAGCCAGGCGTCCTGTTCCAGCGCGGCGGCCGCGAGCATCAGAAAGCCCGGGGTGCAGAAACCGCATTGCAGGCCGTGATGGGCGATGAAGGCTTCCTGCAGGGGATGCAAAATATCGCCACACGCCAGCCCCTCGACCGTGCGGATCGGCAAACCTTGCGCCTGCACCGCAAACATCAGGCACGCACGCACCGCAACGCCATCAACGATCACGGTGCAGGAACCACAGACGCCATGCTCGCAGCCGACATGCGTGCCCGTCAGGCCGCAATCCTGGCGCAGCGTATCGGCCAGGCTACGGCGTGCTTCCACGCACACCAGGTGATCGACACCGTTCACGTGCAGCACAACATCCTTCACGTCCGAGCCGCCCGCAGCGCGTCGTGGATCCGCAGCGGCGTGGCGGGCATGGCATCGAGCTCCGCGCCAAACGGCTGGAGCGCATCGTTGATGGCATTGAGCACGGCAGCAGGTGCTCCGATGGTGCCGCCTTCGCCGAGGCCCTTGGCTCCGATGATGCTTGCGTCGGATAGAGTTTCGAGGTGATGGATTTCCAGCGGTGGAATTTCATGGGCCGTCGGCATCAGAAAATCCGCCAGCGTGGTGGTCAGGATATCCCCATGCTCGTCGTACACGATCTCCTCGTACAACGCATTGGCGATGCCTTGCGCAACTCCGCCGCGGATCTGGCCATCGACGATCATCGGGTTGATCAGCCGGCCGGCATCCTCCGCCACGATGAAACGTTCGATCCTGACGGCGCAGGTCTCAACGTCGACGTCGACAAAGGCGATGTGCGTCGCGTTGGAAAAGGTGCCGAGCGGATCGTAGCTCGCGGTCTCCTGCAGGCCGGGACTTTCAGCGAAGCGATGCGCGCCGTGATAGCTCGCCCGCGCGATATCGGCGATCGCGATCGTCCGATCGGTGCCAGCGACTCGCGCGATACCGTCACGCAATTCGATATCCGCCTCGGCCGCTTCAAGCATGATACTCGCCACCCGACACAGCCGCGTGTGCAGTTGCTGCGCCGCGATCAGGCAGGCCCCGCCGGAAATGACCAGGGACCGACTGGCAAACGTGCCCCACCCATACGGTGTGCGGTCGGTGTCGCCGTGAATGATTCTGACCCGTTCTGGAACAATGCCGACCGCATCGGCGATGATCTGCGCCAGCGTGGTGCGCAGGCCCTGGCCATGCGGACTGGCGCCGATGCGGGCCTCGACGAAACCCGAAGGATCCATCGCAAGCTGCACAGTCTCCCAACCCGGCGTCACCCCCATGCCGCGTGCGGCGAAGGCTGGTGAGCCATAGCCGGTGCGTTCGCAAAAGGTTGCGATTCCCACGCCGAGATAGCGCTTCTCGACCCTGGCTGTGACTTGGCGTTGGCGAAAGCGCGTGAGATCGGCCACCCGCAGAGCGAGTTCCATCGTCTCGCGGTAGCTGGCGGTGTCGTAGATGAGGCCCGTGGGCGAAGTATGGGGAAACTGCTGCACCAGGTTGCGGCGGCGGATTTCCTCCGGCAGTAGCCCGAAGCTGCGCGCCGCCTTGTCCATCAGCCGTTCCATGGCCAAGGTCAGCGCCGGGCGCGAGACGCCGCGATAGGGCGCGCTGGCGCAGGTATTGGTGACCACGCCACGGGCGAGGCAGGCGTATTCCGCAACCGCATAGGGTCCCGGCAGCTCAGCGAAGGACATCAGAGGTTCCACCGCCGCGGTGTTCGGATAAGGCGCGTAGGCCCCGACATTGGCCAGCACATCGCCGCTCAACGCGACCAGCCGTGCCTGCGCGTCGAACGCGCCTTGGACGGAAATGGCCAGATCGCGACTGTGAAAACTCGCCATCAGGTTCTCGCGACGGTCTTCGACCCAGGCGATGCTGGTGCGAAATTTCCGGGCGAGCCACACCACCAGCGCGTATTCGGGAGCCAGCGACATCTTCTGCCCGAAGCCGCCGCCGACATCGGGGGCCACAACGCGCAGATCGGCCTCGGGCATGTCGAGCAGATCGGCGATGGCGGTGCGCATGAGATGCGGCATCTGCGCCGTGCACGTCAGCGTGACCCGTCCGGACGAGTCCCACGCGGCATGCGCGGCGCGCGCCTCGATCGGCTGGCCAGATTGGCGGTGCGAGCGGATGTCGCAGTCAATGATCCGGTCCGCGGCGGCCCAGGCTTGCGCGTGGCCTGGCGTGCACATCTGCGCCCGCACCACGATGTTGTCAGACATGCCGGCGTGAACGACCGGGGCATCCTCGGCAAGTGCTGACGGCGTATCCATCACAGGTTGCAGCGCTGTGATGTCCAGCAGCACCTGGTCTGCGATATCTTCCGCGTCAGCCGCGGTGGTTCCGAGCACGGCTGCCACGAGATCGCCGACATAGCGCACACAGGCCTTTGCCAGCAGCGGCTGTTCGATCGGCACGTAATCGAACCGGTCCAACATCGGCTTGATCGGGCGCACGCCAACAAGATCGGCGTGGGTGATGCACACGCTGCCAGCTGGCGGCGTGATCCGTTCAACAAGACCGCTCGCGACCGGGCTGCGCACGAAGCGCACCCAGCGAGCCGCCGGGAGATCGGCGGTGAACCGCCCTTGCCCACGCACCAGTGCCGGGTCTTCGAAGCGACGGATCGAGCGGCCAACCCAGGTGGTCATGCGCAGGCTCGCTGCAGGGCGCGGCGCGTGGTGGCGCGCAACAGGTCGCGTCGCAGTGAGGCACTCACCTGCGGGTCCTCCATCGGCGTCACACAGTGGGCCACGGCGTCAGCGACCTCGCTGAACAGGGCGTCATTCGGCGCGTGGCCGTCCAACAGAGCCTCGACGGCGGGCAGCCGCCGCGGCGTGGGTTCAACGCCGCCGATCGCGAGCCGCGCCTGGCGGATCACACCTTCGCTTATCCGCCACCCCGCCAAGGCAATCGCCTGCGCGTAATCGCCGGCGCGGCGGGCGTGTTCGCAAAACCCATAACGCTGGCCGGCTGCCGCATTGGGCAACCGGATTTCGGTCAGCATCTCATGCTCGGCCAATGCCGTTGTCATGATGCCCTGAAAGAACGCCGCGGCCGGAATCTCGCGCGTGCCCGCAACGCCGCGTGCCACCACCACGCCGTCCAATGCCACCAGCACCACGGGCCATTCGGCAGATGGATCGGCATGGGCGATGCTGCCGCAGAACGTGCCGCGGTTGCGGATCGGCACATGGGCGATATGGCGCACCACGGTCGCGAGCATGTCGCCCAGCGGCCCAGGGATCACTTGCTGGTGAAAGCCTGCATGACGCACGCAGGCGGGGATCACCAGCTCCCCCGCCTCCAACCGCGGCCGATCGAGCCCTGGGATGCGATTGATGTCGATCAGATGCGTGGGCTGCGCCAGACGAAACGCCATCATCGGCACAAGTGACTGGCCGCCCGCCAAGATGCGCCCACCTTCGGCCGAAAACCGCGCCAGTGCTGCCACCGCCTCGTCGATCGAGCCAACCTCGTGATGCGTGAAAGACGACGGCTTCAAACCAGGGCCTCCCCGCTCGATCGTGATGCTTTACCGCACCGAGATCGTATGTGTACAAACGACCGCCGTGCAAGCATAAGGAATGGCAAGCGTGGGAGACATTCATGGCCGAGGATGATCGGATCCGCTGCGACGCCTGCCCCGTGCTGTGCTACATCCGCCCAGGCATGGCCGGCGCCTGCGACCGCTACGCCAACGCCTGTGGCGTGCTGATGCGTGTCGACCCCCATGTCATCCTTAGCCACAGCCCTGAAACGGTGCCCTTCCTGCGCCGCGAGGAATGGGACGGCGACATCGTTGGCGGACCCGCCTTCGTCACGGCCATCGGCGCCGGCACCACCTATCCCGACTACAAGCCGGCGCCATTCATCGTGGCCTCCAAAATCGCCGGCGTCGACATGGTCACGGTGGTGACCGAAGGCATCTTCATCTACTGCGGCGTGAAGGTGAAGATCGACACCGACCGCCATCTCGGCGCCGAACGCAGCTTGGTGCGTGCCGGCGGCGAGGCGATCGGCCATGTGATGACCGGCGAATACGGCTCGCAGATGCTCTCGCTCGGCGGCGTCCACCACCTCACCGGCAGCGGCAAGAAAGCAGGACGTTCGACCTGCGCGGCGCTGCTGGCACTGTGCAACGGCCAGGCGGTGGAACTGGTCGTGGATGATGGCGCCACCATCATCGTGCAGGCCAACCGCGCCCCTGTGATCAACGGCATCGCCGAAGAACGCATGCGGGTCGGCTGCGGCTCCGCCACGATCGGCATGTTCGCGCGCCAATGGCTCGGCCATGTCGACGAGGTCGTGGTGGTCGACGATCACATCACCGGCGTGCTGTCCGAACATCAGGCCGGCAAGCTGCTGGACGTGGCGCCGACAGGCATTCGCCTGCGCGGCCGCCGTTCGACGCCGGGGCGATATTTCGAGGTCGCCGCACCCGGCACGGGATGGGGTGGCACGGATATTTCCGATCCCCTGGCCATTCTCGACAAATTCGATCCGAAACTGGCACGGCCCGGCTTGCGGATCTTGATGGTGAGCACGACCGGAGAGCATTCCGGCTATTTCGAGCTCGATGAAACACTCACTCCGGTGGAGCGGGAAATGCCCGTCGACGTCAGCTTCTCAGTAGACCGGATCAGAGAGAACTGCGAGCCGGCTCTGTGCAGCGTGCTGTTCATGGGCGGCGCCGGTGGCTCGCTCCGCGCAGGCGTCACCGACAATCCGGTGCGGCTCACCCGTTCGGTGAAAGACACGCTGACTCGTGTCACCTGCGGCGGGGCACCGGTGTATCTGTGGCCTGGCGGCGGCATCACTTTCATGGTCGACGTGTCGCTGCTGCCGGCCAATGCGTTCGGCTCGGTGCCCACACCGGCCCTGGTGGCACCTGTCGAGTTCACCATGCGCCAGGCGGATTACGCAGCACTCGGCGGTCATATGGATCACCTCCGCTCGCTGGAAGATGTTCTGCGCGATCCTGGCGCGCGCCAGACCCGGGCGGCGTTCGCAAACCCTTGGCCCTCCTAGAATGCCTGACGGTCACTCGCCATCGCGGCTGTCCACGCGCTTTCTGGACGACGGGCGGCTGCATCTGTCAGACGGGCCGATCGATCTGATCATAGAAGCCTGGGGCACGCCCGAGGCAGTTCGACGCGCGCAAACCGCAGCGATGGGTGTTGCCGCCAACGTGCTCGATGCTCTGTGCTCTGAACTGGCGGGATTGCGCGCGCCACAGCCTGGCCTCGCTCTGTCGGGCCCTGTTGCGCGCAAGATGCAAGCAGCTGTCGCACCATTCGCCCCAAGCTGCTTCATCACGCCGATGGCTGCCGTCGCCGGGGCGGTCGCCGAGTTTGTACTCACCGCGATGGTCACAGCCTCGCCCCTCGATCGCGCCTACGTCAACAACGGCGGCGACATCGCGCTGCACCTGGACGCGGGCAAGTTCGCTGTTGGCATCATCGATCATCCCGTCCACCCACGGCTGCTCGGCACGATCACGCTGCACGCGGGCGACGGGGTGCACGGCATTGCCACCAGCGGCTGGCACGGCCGCAGCCATTCGCTCGGCATCGCCGATGCGGTGACCGTGCTGGCCGCAACCGCCGCCGCGGCGGACGCCGCGGCCACGGTGATCGCCAATGCCATCGACTTGCCCGGCCATCCAGGCATCCTCCGCGTGCCCGCCCGCGACCTGGCCCCGGACAGCGATCTCGGCGACCGGCCGGTGACACGCGCCGTGCCGCCCCTGTCGCCGGCAGAGATCGACCAGGCCCTCAACGCCGGTCTCACTGTCGCAGCCGAGCTTCGCGGACGCGGGCTGATCGCGGCCGCCTGCCTGCATCTGCAAGGGCAAACCCGCATCGAAGCACCAGCCAGTCTCCGGTTCATCGCCGGATGAAGCGCAAGAAGACTTATGTGCTCGAGGAGAATGTCGGCTTCGTGCTCCGCCAGGTCACGCAGCGCCACGTCAGCATCTTCATGGACAAGATGCCCGACCAGCTCACCCCCACCCAGTTTTCCGCCATGGTGAAGCTGTACGACCAGGGCCCTGTGTCGCAGACCCACCTCGGCCGCCTCGCCGCCATGGACGCCGCCACGATCAAGGGCGTGGTCGACCGGCTCGCCAAACGCGACCTGGTGCTGCTGACACGCGCCGCTGCCGACCGGCGCATGTTGGTGGTGTCGCTGAGCCCCGCGGGAACAGCCCTCATCGAACGCGCCATTCCCGCCGCCGCCGAGGTCACCCGCGCCACATTGGCGCCGCTCGATACCGGCGAGCGCCAGGAGTTGCTGCGCCTGCTGCTGCGGCTGGGTTGAGAAAACGCGTTGCAGGGACCGCGCGTTCAGGCGAAGTAGACGGCTATCATTCGGGAGCCCGGCCATGCGCCGCAGACACGCACTCATCGGTGGCGCCGCCGCCGCACTCTCGGCAACCCTGTCTCGCCCATCGCTCGCCCAACCGGCGAAGGTGCTGCGCTTCGTGCCGCAGGCCAATCTCACCAGCCTCGATCCCGTGTGGACAACGGCAACCGTTGCCTGGTGCCACGGCTACCTCGTGTGGGACACGCTGTACGGCCTCGACGAAAGCCTCAATCCTCACCCGCAGATGGCCGCCGGGCACGAGGAGAGCGACGACGGGCTGACCTTCACGATCACGCTGCGCGATGGGCTGATGTTCACCGACGGTGTGCCAGTGCGCGCGTCCGACTGCGTTGCCTCAATCCTGCGATGGTCGAAGCGCAACCCGATGGGCGGCACGATGATGGCGCGCACCAACGCGTTGGTCGCGTTGGACGACAAGCGCCTGCAATTCCGGCTCAAGAAGCGCTTTCCGCTGATCCCCGCCATTCTCGGCGGCGAAAGCTGCTTCATCATGCCAGAACGCATGGCCAAGACCGACCCCTACACGCAGATCAGCGAAACGATCGGCAGCGGACCGTTTCGCTTCCTGCCGGACGAATGGGTGTCGGGCGCCACCGCTGCCTACGCGCGCAACGACAAATACGTGCCGCGCCAGGAGCCGCCCAACATGTGGTCGGGCGGCAAGGTCGCCTATTTCGACCGCATCGAATGGAAGATCATGCCGGACCCGGCAACTGCGAGTGCCGCCTTGCAGCGCGGTGAGGTCGACTGGTGGGAGAACCCGCTGGCCGACCTGCTGCCGCAATTGCGCAAGTCACCGAACATCAAGACCGCTGTGCTGGACCCGCTCGGCGCGTTCGGTGTCGTGCGCTTCAACCAGGCGCACGGTCCGTTCGACAACATCAAGCTGCGTCAGGCGCTCATCCCCGCACTCAGCCAGAACGACATCGTCACCGCCGTGTATGGCGATCTGGCCCCCGAGCTCGGCCGCGACAACGCTGGCTTCTTCACCAACGGTTCGCCGTATGCAACGGGTGTCGGCATGCAGGCGATCTGGGGCAAACGCGACATTCCGCTCGCCCGCAAACTGGTCGCCGAAAGCGGCTACAAGGGTGAAGAGATCTTGCTGATGTCGCCGACCGACCAGCCGATCATCCAAACCACCTGTCAGGTGCTCGCGGATGTGTTCAAGCAGGTCGGCCTCAACGTGAAATACGGCTCGATGGATTGGGGCACGCTGATCAGCAGGCGAGCCAGCAAGGAGCCCTCGTCCAACGGCGGGTGGGACGTGTTCGCCACCACCTGGGCCGGGCTTTCCACCGCAACCCCCGGTAACAGCCAGCCGCTGCGCGGCACCGGCAAGGACGCCTGGTTCGGCTGGCCGACCTCACCGCGGATCGAGGCATTGCGCGACCAGTGGTTCGAGGCACCGACCCTTGCCGAGCAGAAGAAGCTGGCCGACCAAATTCAGCTCGTGGCGCTCGAGGAAGTTCCGTTCCTGCCCACGGGCGTGTTCTTCAGCCCGATCGCCCAGCGCACCAACCTGAAAGACATCGTGAAATCGGCGACGATGGTGTTCTGGGGGGTAAAGCCAGCCTGATCATGCATCGGTCGGAACACACGGACAGCTTCACGCGCGACAACCTGCCGCCGGCCGAGCAATGGCCAGAGCTGATCTTTGTATTGCCGGCCTTGCATTATCCCGACCGTTTGAACTGCGCCGACGCCTTCGTGGATCGCCATGTGCGCGACGGCGAAGGCGCGCGGACGGCGATCCTGGGCGTCGGTGGGCTGCGTTGGAGCTATGCGGAGCTTGCCGAAACCGTCAACCGGATCTGCAACGTTCTGGTTGGGCATATGGGGCTGGTGCCCGGCAACCGCGTGCTGCTGCGCAGCGCCAATACGCCGATGATGGTGGCCTGTTACTTCGCCGTTCTGAAGGCCGGCGGCGTGGTGGTCGCCTCCATGCCGCTGCTCCGCGCCAAGGAGCTCGGTTTCATGATCGGCAAGGCCCGCATCAGCCACGCGCTGTGCGACCGGCGGCTCGACAGCGAAATGGCGTTGCTGCCGGAAGACCTGCGGCCGCCCCAGCTTTTGCACTTCCAGTCACCGGAGGCGCCTGCGGAGCTGGAGCGACTGATGGCGGAGGCCTCACCCCACTTCACCGCCTGCGACACCGCGCAGGACGACGTCTGCCTGATCGGCTTCACCTCCGGCACCACCGGCGTGCCGAAGGGCACCATGCATTTCCATCGCGACATGCTGGCGATCTGCGACACCTTCTCGGCCGAGGTGCTGAAACCAAAGCCAAGCGATCTCTTCCTGTGCTCGGCGCCGCTTGCGTTCACCTTCGGCCTCGGCGGCGCCGTGCTGTTTCCGTTTCGCATCGGTGCCGCTGCCCTGGTGGTGGAGCGCACCTCGCCCACCGACCTGCTGGCCGCGATCGGCCAGTTCCGGCCAACCATCCTGTTCACCGCACCCACCACCTATCGGTTCATCCTCGCCCGCCTCGAAGATACGGATCTTTCCAGCCTGCGCGCCTGCGTGTCCGCCGGCGAGGCGCTGCCGCGACCGACCTGGGATGCCTGGCTCGCCGCCACCGGCCTGCGACTGATCGACGGCATCGGCGGCACCGAGATGCTGCACATCTTCATTTCCGCCGCCGGCTGCGACATCCGCCCCGGCGCCACCGGCCGCCCGGTGCCTGGGTTTGAGGCCTGCGTGATCGGGCCGGACGGAGAGGCACTGCCACCTGGCACGCTCGGGCGGCTCGCAGTACGCGGCCCCACCGGGTGCCGATACCTCGACGACCCCCGCCAGCGCGCTTCCGTGCAGAACGGCTGGAACATCACCGGCGACAGCTTCACCGTCGATGCCGACGGCTATTTCTGGTATGGTGCGCGTTGCGACGACATGATCATCACCAGCGGCTACAACGTGGCGGGCCCGGAAGTGGAGGAAGCGTTGCTGCTGCATCCAGCGGTGCTGGAATGTGCCGTGGTCGGCGCACCTGATGACGAACGCGGCCATATCATTAAAGCCTATGTCGTGCTGTCAGCGGGCCACACCGCATCGGAGGCGATGACCGTCGCACTCCAAACCCATGTCCGCACCGTCGTGGCACCCTACAAATACCCGCGCGCTATCGAATACCTGGCCCGGCTGCCGCGCACCGAAACCGGCAAGATCCAGCGGTTCGTCCTGCGTCAGCTGGCCGCAGGCACGGCGAAACCTGCAAGCGTCGCGTAGCCGTTGACGATGGCGGTCAGTTCATCGACCGTTGCGACATCGCCGAGGTCGCCAAAGCCGTCAGGAGCTCGCTCCGCCACCAGGCCGATCACACGCTCTGGCCCGCCCATCCGGTTCGAAGCAACCACCGCCGCCGTGGCTGGCCCACGCTCGGCGGCATAGGCCGCAAGCGCTGCGGGCGCGGGCATTTCGGCCAGCCGGTCCGCCAGGCATCGCGCGTCAAGCACCGCCTGCGAGGCACCGTTGGACCCAACCGGATACATCGGGTGGGCGGCATCGCCGAGCAGGGTCAGGCGCCCCTGTGTCCACCACGGCAATGGATCCCGATCGCACATCGGAAACTCAAAAATATCGGCGGTTGCGCCGATTAGCGCGGCGACATCGATGAACGGCAGCCGCAGCCGGTCGACCAGATGCCGGAAATCAGCCAATGCACCGCGGCGGGACCAGCTTTCCCGCGCGGGGGGCGGCGCCTGCGGATCACCAACGCGCGCATAGATCACCCAGTTGGTCAGCCGCGTCCCAGGCCTGGCGCCAGCTGCAATCGGGTAGAGCACCAGCTTGGCCACGGCGTCGCCGGCGATCACCATCGCGTCGCCGCCATCGAACACCGGCCAGTCGGTGGCGCCGCGCCACATTTGGATGCCGTTCCAGCGTATGCCGCCATCGTCCGGATGCAGGTGGCGGCGCAACCAGGAATGGATGCCGTCGGCACCCACCAGCGCGCAGCCGCTCTCCTCATGGATCGTGCCATCGGCGGCGGTGAAGCAAGCGGTCACGCCGTGGGCCTCGCCGCGCACGTCGGACAGCCGCAATCCCTGTCGCACATTCGCAGGTCCCAGCCGCGCGGTGGCAGCCTGCCACAGCACCGTTTGCAGATGGCCGCGGTGAATGGAGAACTGCGGCATGTCGTGGCCGGCGAACCGGCCGCGAGGATCGCGCCAGATCTCCTGGCCGAGATGATTCATGTAGGTGAGCTGGCGGGTGCGGATGCCCACCGCGTCCAGCGCCGGCAGCAGCCCAAGCTCCGCGAGCTCGCGGATCGAATGCGGCAGCGTGTTGATGCCCACGCCCAACGGCCGGATCTCGGCTGCTGCCTCGAACACGGCGCAGTCGATGCCACGTGCGTGCAGCATCAAGGCCAGCGTCAACCCGCCCACGCCACCACCGGCGATCAGAATGCGCATCAGGCCGGCGGCGGCAGGAACTGAACGTCGTGCTCGGCGGCAATGCGCACCACCTCGGCCGGATCGCCCAGATTGTGCAGCTTGGCGAACAGCTCATACAGCCGCAACGACGGCGCCACCCAGAACAGCGCCCGCACCGGTGCGTCCGACCTGTTGAAGATGCCATGCGCGATGCCGCGCGGCAGGCGGATCAGATCGCCTTCGACCGCGGTGTCGGACGCACCATCGAGCAACAGTTCGAACCGGCCTTCCAGCACCCGGATGAACTCGTCCTGCTTCGGGTGAATATGCGGCGGCACGAAGGTGCCGGGAGGAAACAACGTGTCGAAGGCGAAAGAAGAATTTGTCCACTGCACCGGCTTGTAGGTCTGGCCAAGAATGTTCCACACCACATCGTCGTCGCTGGCACCGGCACGCATCACACTCGCCGGCATGGGTTCATGGTTCACGGTGGTTCTCCCCAAAGATCGCGCTCGCGTATCACGGCTTTCTTATCGTGAGGGTTTATGTTCCAAATACGCAAGATGTGAGGAGCAGGCAGATGCTGAAACAGGTTCTCGCGGCTGGCTTGATGTCCGCCCTGGTCGCGGCGACGGCCCAGGCACAGACACCGCCGATACTGAAGATGACAGTCATCGCAACGCTGTCCGGGCCACAGGCCTCGCTGGGCGAGCAGGTCCGCGACGGTTTCGCCCTCGCCGTGGAACAGAGGGGCGGGAAGCTCGGCGGACTGCCGGTCGAGGTCACCGTGATGGACGACGAGCTGAAACCCGATGTCGCGGTCACCAAGATCCGCGGCCTGCTGGAATCGAGCCACCAGGATTTCGTGGTCGGCCCAGTGTTTTCAGTGGTGATGGCGGCGATCTTCAAGCCAGTCACCTCGGCCGGCGTCTTCCTGATCAGCCCCAACGCGGGGCTTTCGACCTTCGCTGGCAAGGCCTGCTCGAAGGATCTGTTCGTCACCAGTTACCAGAATGACCAGCCGCACTCGGTGTCCGGCGAATTCGCGACCACCCAGGGCTACAAGCGCGCCTTCATCATCGCCCCCAACTACCAGGCCGGCCGCGATGCATTGACCGGCTTCAAAAGCCGCTACAAGGGAGAGGTTGTCAGCGAAGACTATGTCCCGCTGAACCAGATGGACATGCAGTCCGAAATCGCCAAGATCGCCGCCGCCAAGCCAGACGTGGTGTTCGTGTTCCTGCCCGGCGGCCTCGGCATCAATTTCGTCAAGCAGTATCGCCAGGCCGGGCTGACCAACATCCCCGTCCTATCTACCTTCACGGTCGACGAAAGCACGCTGCCGGCGGAAGGCGATGCCGCGATCGGCTTCTATTCGGGCACCAACTGGGCGCCCAATATGGACACCCCCGCCAACAAGGCCTTCGTGGCCGCGTTCGAGAAGAAGTTCAACTACGTGCCGGCCACCTACGCCGCCCAGAGCTTCGACACGGCGATGCTGATCGACAGCGCGGTGAAGGCGGCAGGGTTGGACCACGACAGACTGCGCACAGCCCTCGAAAAGGCCGACTTCGCCTCCGTGCGCGGTAGCTTCAAGTTCGGCGTCAACCACTACCCGATCCAGGATTTCTACCTCGCCCAGGTCGCCAAACGGCCGGACGGCAAGCTGCAGACCGAAATCCGCAGCAAGGTGCTGACCGCCGACGTCGACCCCTACGCCGCCGAGTGCAAGATGCAGTGATTCGCGACAGGCCGTCCCGCCGGAGTGACCCGAACGCATGACGCTGCTGGTGGTTCAGGCGCTCAACGGATTCCAGCTCGGCATGTTGCTGTTTCTGATCGCAGCCGGGCTGACGCTGGTGTTCGGCGTGATGAACTTCGTGAACCTGGCGCATGGCGTTCAATACATGCTGGGCGCCTATCTGGGCGTGATGTTCGCAAGGATCGCCGGCGGCTTCTGGTCCGGACTGATCCTGGCGTCACTCGCCGCCGGTGCGTTCGGGCTGGTGCTGGAGCGGCTGATCTTCCGCCATCTCTATGCCCGCAGCGAGCTCGACCAAGTGCTGGCCACATTCGGCGTCATCATCACGCTGAACGAGGGTGTGCGCCTGGTGTGGGGATCGGCGCCACTCGAATTGCCGATGCCAGATGCGCTGTCGCACTCGTTTCAGCTGATGGATGGGCTGCGCTATCCCGTTTATCGCGTGGCGCTGGCGGTGACAGGCCTGGTGGTGGCCGGGCTGCTGGCGCTGGTGGTGAACGGCACGCGGGCTGGCATGCTGATCCGCGCAGGAGCGAGCAACCAGGAGATGGTGTCTGCTCTCGGCGTCGATATCGGCCGGCTGTTCCGGATGGTGTTCGGCGTCGGCGCCATGCTGGCGGGCTTCGCCGGTGTGCTCGCGGCCCCGTTGGTTTCGGTCGAGCCCAACATGGGCGACAATCTGCTCATCCTGGCTTTCGTGGTCATCGTGATCGGCGGCACCGGTTCGATCCGCGGCGCGTTCCTCGCGGCCTTGATCGTGGGGCTGGTGGACACGCTCGGCCGTTCGATGATCACCGATTTCGCCCATGCCGTGCTGAGCGGCCCGGCCTCGTCGCGTGTCGGCCCGGCACTGGCCTCGATGCTGATCTATTTGGTGATGGCGGCCGTGCTGGCGGTCCGCCCCGCTGGCCTGTTCCCGTTGCGCAGTTGACATGAGCCAGCCGTCGTTGCGCGTGCCGCTGGCTTTGTTCGCAGCTCTGGCGCTGGTGCCGATCTTGCGCGCCGCCGGCGTTCCCATCGGCGGCTTCGTGCCGCTGCTGCTGGAGCGCGTGATGGTGTTCGCACTCGCCGCCATGAGCCTCGATCTGATCCTGGGCGTCGGCGGCCTGATCAGTTTCGGCCACGCCGCCCCGTTGGCGATCGGTGCCTATACCGTCGCCGCCCTCGACCACGCAGGCGTCACCGAGGCAGCGATCGCCCTGCCCTGCGCGCTGGTCGCATCCGGCATCTTCGCGGCCCTGACCGGCGCCGTGGCGCTGCGCACCCGCGGCGTCAATTTCATCATGATCACGCTGGCTTTCGCCCAGATGGTGTATTTCGCAGTGAGCTCGCTGTCTGACTATGGCGGCGACGACGGCTACACGCTGTACAGCCGCACCACCGTGTTCGGCCGCCCCTGGCTGGAGGCGCGAAGCTTCTACGTGACCGCGCTCGTGGTGCTGTTCCTGGCCTGGCTGCTGCTGCGCGTCATCACCGCCTCGCGCTTCGGCCGGGCGTTGGCCGCGGTGCGGCAGAACCGGGTGCGGGTGCAGGCGCTCGGCCTGAATGCGTTTGCCATCGAGCTGGTGGCGATGGTGATCGCCGCCATGCTCTGTGCCGTCGCAGGCGTTCTGCTGGCCAACGAGGCAGAATTCGTCTCACCCGCCTACGGCAGCTGGTCGCATTCGGGCGACCTCATGGTGATGGTCATCCTGGGCGGTATCGGCAGCCTGCATGGCGCCATCATCGGCGCTCTCGTGGTGGTGCTGGCGGAGGAGGGCCTCGGCCGGCTCACCTCGCATTGGCCGCTCATCTATGGCCCCGCTTTGGTGTTGGCGGTGCTGTTCCTGCGCCGTGGCCTCGCCGGCATCGGCGGATCACGTGGCTGAGCCGCTGCTGACCGTGGCCGACCTGCGCAAGCGCTATGGCGCTCTCCAGGTGACCGACGGCGTGTCGCTGGCGGTGCACCCGCATGAGATCCACGCCGTGATCGGGCCGAACGGCGCCGGCAAGACCACGCTGATCCACCAGATGTTCGGTTCGGTTCGCGCCGATTCCGGCCAGATCAGGCTCGACGGACACGACATCACCCGCCTGGCACCGCATCGCCGGGCGCGCCTGGGTCTCGCGCGCAGCTTCCAGATCACCTCGGTGCTGCCGGAGTTCACCGTGCTGGACAACGTGGCGCTTGCGGTGCAGGGCGCGCTGAGATCGGCGTTCCGGTTTGTCCGCCCGGCGCGCCGCGAGGCGGCGTTGAACGAGCCGGCACTGGTCGCCCTGGCGCGCGTAGGTCTCCACGCACGCGCCGAAAGCCTGGCAGGCAGCCTCAGCCACGGCGAGAAACGCCAGCTCGAACTCGCCATGGCGTTGGCGGCCAAACCCAAGGTGATGCTGCTGGACGAGCCCCTGGCCGGCGCCGGGCCAGAGGAGGCCGCGCGCCTGATCGCTCTGCTGCGAGAGCTCCGCACCCATTGCGCCATCGTACTGGTGGAACACGACATGGACGCGGTGTTCCAGCTGGCCGACGTCATCAGCGTCCTCGCCCAGGGCCGCGTGATCGCCTGGGGCCCGCCCGCCGAGATCCGCCGCGACCCCGCGGTCCGTGCCGCCTATCTGGGCGAGGATTTCTGATGCTCGTGCTCGATCACGTGCAAGGCGGCTACGGCGAAACCCGTGTGTTGTTCGACGTGAGCCTGACGGTGAACGCCGGTGAGGTGGTGGCCTTGCTTGGCCGCAACGGCATGGGCAAAACCACCACGGTGCGCTCCATCATGGGCCTGCAGCAACTGCAAGGCGGACGCCTGACGCTCGATGGCGCGTCGATTGCCGGCGAGCCGCCGTACCGGATCGCCCAGCGCGGCATCGGGCTGGTGCCGGAAGGTCGTCAGGTGTTTCCCACATTGAGTGTCGCCGAGAACCTGGTGGCGACGGCGCGGCCCGGCGCCTGGACGCTGGAGCGGATCTACGCGCTGTTCCCCAGGCTGCACGAGCGTCGCGGCAACGCGGGGCGCCAGCTTTCGGGCGGCGAGCAGCAGATGCTGGCGATCGGCCGGGCGCTGATGACCAACCCGCGCCTGCTGATCCTGGACGAGGCCACCGAGGGCCTGGCGCCTTTGATCCGGGCGGAGATCTGGGCCTGCCTCGCAACGCTCAAGCAAACTGGCGTGGCGATCCTGCTGATCGACAAGACGATCTCCGCCCTGGTCGAACTGGCGGATCGCCACGTGATCCTGGAAAAAGGTGTGACGGTCTGGACGGGAAATTCAACGCAATTGGCCGCCGGAGACGACGTGCGCGAGCGCTACCTGCATATTTGATACCAGTGCCCGCTCGGAAGGCAACCGTTGCCGAAGCAACTTCATGCGGCTGGGTGCGTTACCGAAATGCGTCTCATGCCCCGCTGGGGTGATCGGAAAATCCCGTGAAGAGATTACTGATGCTGGCGGTGGCACTGTCCGCCATGTCGAGCCTCGCGGTGGCTCAACCGCGGTTCGACCCGCACGCAGGCCCCGGGCAGGGCCGTCCGGAAGATCGTCGCCCCGATGATCGTCACGATGATCATCACGACTGGCAGCGCGGCCAGCGAATGAACCACGATGATTGGGAGCGCGGCGACCGCATCGACTATCGCCGCAATCACCTTCGCGCCCCGCCGCGTGGCTACCAGTGGCGCGACATCGACGGCCGTTTCATTCTCGGCGCCATCGCGACCGGTGTGATAGCCGACATCATCCTCAATCGCCGCTGAACCCCGGCGTCCGCAGTTGCCGCGATCTAGAGCCTGAGCGCTTCTGGTAGGCAAAGCGCTCAGGCTCTAGTCTTTCGTTTTACCGAGCAATTTCATCGCACGGTTGGTTCAACCTCAGGCGATATTGCTCTAGCGATCGTCGCAGCCATGGACCTGTATGGCGCAGGATCGGTTGCCCTCCGCGCGGCAATTCTCCAACGCCGCTTCGTCAGCCCAATGCAGGCGCTCGCGCCGGGCCCAGCCGAAGCCACCCCCACGTCCCGTGGCGATCGAGGCGCAGGTATTTTCAAATCGTGCAATGACGCGGCAATAACCACCACATTCCTCGAGCGCGCGCTCCTCCGCCTCGCCGCGATGGCGGAAATTGTAGGAAATGCCCACCCGCCCGTCGCGCCCCTGAGCGATCGCGCCCTCCGCCCACACCGGCGAACTGACAAGCCCAAGCGACAGGATTGCAATGGCGGCCAGCACTCGCGACATCGGCGGATAGCCCCTGGTGGTTGACGTAGCGACACTGTCATTGTTGCAGCAAATGATGAACAGGTCGTTGGCGATCCCGGTTGTTGTTGCCATCGATGGCGTTTCCGTGTCCGATCCCCAAAAATAATAATCGACGGGAAACGAGCATGAAAATCCGCGGCATCGGCCTGATCGCAGCTGCCTGCCTCGCCTGTGGCGCCAGCATGGCGCAGGTGCCGGAGCGCAATATCGCTGAAATCAAGGCCGAAACCCAAGCGCGGGCCGAGCGCGGCGCCTATCCGCTGGGCGGCCTGGCACCCGACGATGTGCGCGAAGCCCTGGCAAAGATCGAAACCCGCGACCGCGATGAATGGGCCCGCGGCTGGAGCAGCGTGGCCTCCCGCTACATGGACCAGGCCGCCCAGGCCACCACCCCGGCGGCACAGGACGCAGCCTACGTGCGGGCCTGGCGGCTGTTCTATTTCGCGCAGTGGCCGGTGCCCTCCTCCGCCGGCAAGCAGGAAGCCTACCGCCGCGCGCTCGATGCGTATCTGCGCCACGCAGCCCTGCTCGAGCCCAAGCTGGAAGTGGTGCACATTCCTTTCGAAGGCAGCGAGATCGTGGCCTACCTCCGCCTGCCGAAGGCTGCCGGCAAGATCCCCATGGTCATCGCCATCAGCGGGTTGGACAGCCGCAAGGAGACGGTCGCGGAAACCTATGCCGCGGTGCTCGCGCACGGCATCGGGTTCATCGCCGTGGACAGTCCGGGCACCGGCCAGGCGCCGCTCAAGGTGGGGCCGAATTCCGAGCGCATGTTCTCCCGGCTGATCGACTATCTGCTGACACGACCGGAGGTCGACCCCGCGCGGATCGCCGTGCACGGCGTGAGTTTCGGAGGCTATTGGGCGACCAAGCTCGCGATCACCGAGCGGGCGAGGCTCGCCGGCGTCGTCGCGCAGTCCCCGCCCATCGACGGCTTCTTCTCCGAAAAATTCACCCGCGAAGGCACCTTGGGCAACCGCGAATATCTGTTCGATCTGGCGCCGGCCTTCGTCGCAGTCGTGGACGGGGCGAAGCAGGTCGACGACCTCTACCGCCTGCTGCCGCCACTGTCCCTGGTGCAGGAAGGGCTGCTGGGCAAACCGATGGCGCCGATGCTGGTGGTCGGGGGCGTGAAAGACACGCAGGTGCCGATGTCGGACCTGGAAACCCTGCTGCGCAACGGGGATGTGCCGAAGGACGCCTGGATCAATCCCAGCGGCGGTCATCTGGGCCGCGAGGCGAAAGGGTGGACCGATCCGGTGATCTTCACCAAGATCATCCTGCCTTGGGAGGTGCGCCTGCTACAGCCGGCGCATTAGAGCGATATCGCCTGAGGTTGGACCAACCGTGCGATAAAATTGCTCGGTAAAACAAAAGGCTAGAGCCTAAGCGCTTCGCCTACCAGAAGCGATCAGGCTCTAGCCGCGCTGAACGGCATGGCGTTCGATCTCACCACCCCACACGGGCGCATGATGGCGACGCTGCTGGCCGGCATCGCCGAGTTCGAGCGCGAACTGACCCAGGAGCGCATCCGCTCGG
>JANXSM010000104.1 GCA_025352665.1 Rhodospirillales bacterium
CCGCCGAGGGCCGTCTGGGTTTGAGCCTCCTGCCGCCGTAAGGAGCTATTTAAGGCGGCCGTTGAGGTGGGCGGATGGATGGCGTGGTGGAGATCATCACTGGGCGGGAGCGTAGGCGACGCTGGAGCCTGCAGGACAAGATGCGGATCGTCGCCGAGAGCAATGAGCCGGGCTCGATGATCCGCGCCGTGGCCGCGCGGCATGGGGTCTGCGAGAGCCTGCTGTTCACGTGGCGTCGCCAGGCGCGTGAGGGCCTGCTGGGCCTTTCTGCGGAGAGCCCCGTGTTCGTGCCGGTGCAGGCTCTCACGTCGGCAAACACGGCGGTCGCATCGCTCGATGAGAGGCCACGCCCGGCATCGGCATCGCGGTCCTTGGGTGCGCCTGGTCTGATCGAGATCGAGCTTGGCGACGGGCGTCAGGTCCGCGTCGGCAGCGATGTGAACCTGGCCGCCCTTCGGCGCGTGTTGGCGGCGTTGCGCGCGTGATCCCGATTGCCAGCAGCGTGCGGATCTGGCTGGCGACTGGCCACACTGACATGCGTCGCGGTATGCCGGGTCTCGCGCTGCTGGTGCAGGAGGGGCTCGGCCGGGATCCGTTCGCGGGTGACGTCTTCGTCTTTCGGGGTCGCAGCGGATCGCTTTTGAAGGCGGTTTGGCACGATGGCCTCGGCCTGTCGCTTTATGCCAAGCGTCTGGACCGCGGACGCTTTGTCTGGCCACAAACGGTGGACGGCGTGGTAGCGCTGACAGCCGGTCAGATGAGCTATCTGCTCGAGGGGATCGACTGGCGCCATCCGCAGCAGACCTGGCGTCCGCAATCGGCGGGGTAGTCGCCGCGCGCTGCTGAAAACAGTACCATGGCAGCCTAGTTCGTGATTCAATCCTGGCATGAACGCAGCACTTGCCGCCCTGCCGGATGATGTCGAAACGCTCAAGGTCGCCCTGCTGGCCGCACGCGCCGAGGTCGCTGCCGCCCTCGCGGAGCAGTCCAGCAACCGGGCGCTGATCGCCCATCTCAAGCTGCAGATCGAGAAGCTCAACCGAGACCGGTTCGGTCCGCGCTCCGAGCGCACCGCCCGCCTGCTGAACCAGATGGAGTTGCAGCTCGAGGAGCTTGAGACCGCAGCCACCGAGGACGAGCTGGCCGCCGAGACCGCTGCCGCCAAGACCACCACCGTGTCGGGCTTCACCCGCGCGCGTCCGGCGCGGCGCCCGTTCCCCGCGCACCTGCCGCGCGAGCGTGTCGTCCTCCCTGGTCCAGTGGCCTGCGCCTGCTGCGGCGGCACAAGGCTGTCCAAGCTCGGCGAGGACACCACCGAGAGCCTCGAGACCATCCCCCGCACCTGGAAGGTCATCCAGCACGTGCGTGAGAAGTTTTCCTGCCGGGATTGCGAGCGCATCAGCCAGCCCCCGGCCCCGTTCCACGTGATCCCGCGCGGCTGGGCCGGGCCGAACCTGCTGGCCATGATCCTGTTCGAGAAGTTCGGCCAGCATCAGCCGCTCAACCGCCAGGCCGAGCGCTACGGCCGCGAGGGCGTGCCGCTCAGCCTGTCCACGCTGGCCGACCTTGTCGGCACCTGCACGGCGGTGCTGATGCCGTTGTTTCTTCGTCTGGAGGCCCATGTCATGGCCGCCGAGCGCCTGCACGGCGACGACACTACCGTGCCGGTCCTGGCGCGGGGCAAGACCGACATCGCCCGGCTCTGGACCTACGTGCGCGACGACCGGCCGTTCGGCGGACCGGCGCCGCCAGGGACGGTCTTCTACTACTCGCGCGACCGCGGCGGCGAGCATCCGCAAAGCCATCTGGATGGATATGCCGGGCTGCTCCAGGCCGACGCCTATGGCGGCTACGGCAAGCTCTACGAGTCCGGACGCAAGCCAGGCCCGATACTCGAAGCGGCATGCTGGGCCCATGCCCGGCGGAAATTCTTTGTGTTGGCCGACATCGCGGGCAGCGCGCGCCGGGCGGTGCAGGGCAAGGCGCCTGCGGTGCTGTCGCCGATCTGCCTCGAGGCCGTGCAGCGCATCGACGCCCTGTTCGACATCGAGCGCGACATCAACGGTCACACCGCCGAGGCGCGCCAGGCGACCCGGCAAGCCCTGTCGGCACCACTGGTCGCTGACCTGCATCGGTGGCTCGGCGAGCAACGGGGCAAGCTGGCGCGCGGCAACGACGTCGCCCGCGCCATCGACTACCTGCTGAAACGCTGGACGGCGTTCACCCGGTTCCTCGACGATGGCCGGATTTGCCTGAGCAACAACGCCGCCGAACGCGCGCTGAGGGGGATCGCCCTCGGGCGCAAGTCGTGGCTGTTCTGCGGTTCGGATCGTGGTGGGCGGCGCGCCGCGGTGATGTACAGCCTGATCGTCACGGCCAAGATGAACGATGTAGACCCGCAAGCCTGGTTGGCCGACGTGCTGGCGCGCATCGCCGAGCATCCAGCCAAACGTCTCGATGATCTGCTGCCTTCGAACTGGGCCACGTCCAAGGCCAGCCCCGTCGAACAAGCAGCCTGACCGTGGCCGCCCCAAGCTACGTCTACACCATCGCACGTGTGGCCAGGATGCTGGGTGTAGACGAGGCGCTGCTGGAGGATATCGCCTCCGACATGGATCCTGAAGACGGCTGCCTCTCCGTCATGGACCTCGACGATGAGGTGTCCACAACAGCCTT
>JANXSM010000150.1 GCA_025352665.1 Rhodospirillales bacterium
AATCGCATCGAGCGGTTCTTCAGCAAGCTCAAACATTCACGACGCTGCGCCACCCGATATGACAAGCTTGGAAATAGCTTTCTCGGCTTTGTTCAGCTTGCAACGATCAGATTGTGGATACGGTTTGTCCACAACACCTAGCTTTTGCTCGCGAGTGAGGTAATCTCCGATGTCGTAAAAGTGTATTTTTCCTTTGGTCTTCGATAGCGGATTCTTTACAAGAATTGAGATAGCAATAGGCGACCGACTGCCGCTGCCGAAAATCTTTCCACCCTCGGCGCGAGATATTTCGCCAGAGGTTCGTTGATTGCCTCGCAAATGAAACACGTAGATATCGCTAAATTCTGCAGCAAGGCACTTTCTCAGTCCATCAGTGGCGTTTCCGTCAATCCATCCAGCATTGCTAACGAAGCCGATAACACCACTATCGCCAATCCGGTCCGATGCCCAACGAATGGCGAGTATATAGCTATCGTAGAGCGCATTCATGTTCGTTGCCGAAGAGTGTTTGGCGTAAGTCTCTCCAATCCTACGGTTCAATGATGGATATGCAAGGTTCTGGTTGTCATCGTTTGCGCTGCCTTGGCCCACGGAATAAGGAGGGTTCCCGATGATTACGCGGATATCCAACTCGCGCTGGCGCTTGAGACGCATACTGTTGTCGCGAGTCGGTTCATCGTGCCAGTCCCCACCTCCTGTAGGTAAATTGAAGGTATCCGTCAGGCAGATGCCGGAAAACGGCAGGTATTCTTGATGTGTGAGGCTGTGGAACACCTGTTCGACGTTGATGGTGGCGATGTAATATGCGAGCAGCACTAATTCGTTGGCGTGGATTTCGTTGGCGTATTTGTATTTCAGCTCATCCGGCCCGATAAGTCCGCTTTGCATCAACCTGGTGATGAAGGTGCCGGTTCCGGTGAACGGGTCAAAAATATGGACGTTCGGGCTACCCAGTGTTTGCCCAAATTCGGACTTCAGCACATCGTTGACAGAATGAATGATAAAATCCACCACCTCCACAGGCGTATAAACAATTCCCAGGCGTTCGGCCATTTGAGGGAAGGCGTTACGGAAAAATTTGTCGTAGAGCTCTAGAACAAGTTTTTGCTTCCCGGCCACCGTCTTTGTGTCAGACGCCCGGCGTTTCACGCTCTCATACATAGGCGTTAGGGTGTCGGACTCCTTCTCCAGATGGTGCTTTTCCAGGACCGTCAGGACGCCCTGCATCGCCTTTGACACAGGGTTGTGGTCGGCAAAACTGTAGCCCTCGAAAAGCGCATCAAACACAGGTCGAGTGATGATGTGCTGGGCCAGCATCTCAACCGCCTCGTCGGGGGAAATGCTGTCGTTCAAATCGGCATGCAAATCAGCAAGGAAGCTGTTGAACCCGGTGATTTCCTCCACGTTGTCGGGGGTTTCGAGAATAGCCTTGATGCGCGTGATGTGGGTGCTGGCAATGTCGGCGATGTCTTTCGCCCATTCATCCCAATAAAGGCGGTTTCCACATTTTTGCACAACCTTGGCGAGGATGGCGCGTTCGATATCGCCAATCTCGAATTCCATGCTTGCCTGTTTTTCAGCCACCGTCTCAGCGACCGCCTTGCCCAGGCCGTGCGTCTTCTTGCCATCGTGGTTTTTGGCTTTCCGCTCCGCGTCGGATTCCTTGCGTGGTGCGGAGAATTTTTCGGTGATAGAAATCACCTCCATTCTCGCCCGGTCCTGCCCGTCGAATTGCATGCGATTAATCATCGCGTCGAAGCGGTCATCGTGCGAGCGAAGGGCCTGAAGCACCTCCCACACAACGCGATAGGATTGGTTGTCGTTCAGTGCCTCGTCGGGGCTCTTGCCCGCCGGAATGACCACTGGAAGAATGACGTAGCCAATCTTCTTGTTGCCACCGGAGGGCTTGCGCATCACGCGCCCGACTGACTGCACAACGTCCACCTGGGAGTTGCGCGGGGTCAGAAACAACACCGCGTCGAGCGCGGGAACGTCTACGCCTTCTGACAGACAGCGGACATTCGAGAGGATACGGCAGGTATCTTCAGGTGCCTGCGCCTTGAGCCAATCGAGCTTCTGATTTTTCTCAGCAGCCCCCATCCCGCCGTCAACGTGGTCCGCCTGGCATTGTAAGCGGCTGATGGCATCGGGGTCGTCAGGGTTTTCCTTCAGGAGTTCTGTCCTGTATTCTCTGACAACCTGGGCAAACATGCTGGCGATGTTCTTGGAACTGACCTTGTGGGTTTTGCTTCCCTTCTGCACCTCGATGACCTGGGCGAATGCCACCGCGCGACGCATTGGGTCAGGGTCAAAGGCCAAGTCGTCCTGTGAATCCATCTTTGACAACGCCCGCCAGCATCCGACAATTTTGGCGGCATCGTTGACGTTGATGCTGTTGGACTCGTCGGCCAGGAGCTTTTGCAGACTTTTGCTGATATGCGCCTCGCTCACGGTGAGAACGATGACCTTGTAGTCACACAGAATTTTGAGGTCGTTGACGGCTTCCGAGAACGACAGGGTGTGAAGCGTTTTGCCGTAATACGCTTCGTCGTCCATCGAGTAGAGGACAACGCTTTCGCCCTCGGCCTTGACCTTTGCCGGAGTGCCGTAAACGCGCGGCGTGGCGGTCATGTAGACCCGCTTGTTCCCCTTGATGAAGCCCTGGTCGTGAATTTTCACGAAGGCCGATTCATCGGTTTCCGCGAAGCTTGCCCCGGTTGTACGATGGGCTTCGTCGCAGAGAATCAGGTCGAAGTCGGGAAGGTCGAATTCCTTTTGCGCCCGCGAGATGACTTCGATGGAGTGGTAGGTTGAGAACACCACCCGCTGATGCAGGCCGTCTCCACCGTGAGAGAATGCTTGTGCCAGCATTTGGGCGTTCGTGGTCGCCGGGTATTGCAGTTCGTGGGCGAGCATTTCGAAGTCGTCGCCCGCCTTCGTGCGCTTTTTGCCGATTTCGCTGTCTGAACAGACGGCATAGCAGTGCAAAGGGATTGCCGCCTCGTGGGTCCAGTCGGTCAGCGTTTGCGACAGCAGATTCAGCGACGGCACCAGGAAGAGGACATTCCCGCCAGCCCCGGCGACTTGCTCGGCCAACCGCAAAGCTGTGAAGGTTTTTCCGGTTCCGCAAGCCATGATGAGCTTGCCTCGGTCGGCAAGCTCCAAGCCCGCCAGCACGTTTTGGATGGCCTTCGTCTGGTAGTCGCGCAACTCCTTGCGGGGTTGCAGCGCGACGGCTTCGGTGCCGGGCTGATAAGCTGCCCAATCGATTTTGCTGTTTTCGAGGTCGTAAAGTGAAATCAGGTTAACGGGCGGGTGCTGTTCCGCTAGGGCGTTTTGCAGGTGATGAGTGCTGTCCGTGGTGGTGTGGATGATGAGCCGACGCGCGAAATGCTTCTTGCCGGACCCCATGAAGAATGTGCCGAAGTTGTCCATCGTCAGCCTGGCATCGGCATCGTAAAACTTAGCCTGGATGGCATGCAGTTCGCCGTCCGTGGTTTCGGCCACCAGGTCAATTCCAGCGTCTGCCCCTGGGTCAGACTTCCCCCGTGCCTTCCACTCCTGGCGCCAATCTTCCCAGAGCCAGACCTTCCCGGCGTAGAGGTCGGCATAGAACGGCTCTTGGCGGAGGTAGACCTTCACCAGCTTCTCAAAATAATTGCCCTTCTCGCGCTCGGTGACGGCGGCGGCGCGGAAATTGTCAAGGATGTTGGTCAGCGCGGACATTAACGGGCTCAACTTGGGCTGGGGATGCGGACTTGCCGCCATGATAGAGGTCCACGGCCGTTGACCAAAATTCAGCGGTTATCAGGGATGTCACGGGGCTTAACTGCGGGCTGCGAACGTTCTTTGCTGGCTGTTACGCTCGTTGGCCAGAGCTCTGCGGCACTTCACAAGCCGCTCTTTTTCGCGCATGGAGGTTCGAGTTGATTTAGGAACAATTTCGATGCCGATTAAAATTTCTGAACTCGAGTGGAAAGCCTATGTCGTATCCTCGCTGACAGAACTCGAAGCTGAGCTTCCTGGTGACAACGGAGTCCACCTTTCGGATATTTATGAACGAGTCGAGCAAAAAATTCAGGAATCAGTTCGAATCGTGAACCAAAACCGGAATGCAAAAATTCGTCAGACCCTTGGTGAAGGTTGCTCTGAGGAAGAAGCCGAGACTGAGCCAAAGCAGCTACCACTCGCGTTTAAAAAAGTCAGTGGGAGAAACGCGACCGACGGGATGTGGCGCCTCCTTCGTGAAGGCGAGTAATCACACCTACGAAATTTTGACGTGTTTGCAATGTGACTGTCAAAAGGATTTCCTTTCGACAGTCTAAAACACGACTTCCTTGACCCAGTCGTTTCGCACACTTCAGACTCTCAGAAGGTGGTGTCGATTTGAGGAGGCAAGGATGGGTCGTCTGTTGGGTTATGCACGGGTCAGCACGACGGACCAAGATGTCGCGCTTCAAATCCATGCGCTTGGGCAGGCAGGCGTCTTGGAAGAGAACTTGTTCTCGGACATCCTGACCGGGGCGCGTGCTGACCGCCCCGGCCTTGCTGCGATGCTGGCGCGGGCGACTGAAGGAGACACCGTCGTCACATGGCGATTGGACCGTCTCGGCCGTTCCGTCCTGCATCTAGCTGACCTAGCCGAACAGCTTCGCACGCGCGGCATCGGGCTGCGCAGTTTGTCGGACGGCGTGGACACGTCGACCATCGGCGGACGGGTTCTTTACGGCCTCCTCAGTGTGCTGGCCGAATTTGAGCGTGAAACCATCAGGGACAGAGTGAACGCCGGAATGGCGGCGGCGCGTCGAGCCGGGGTTCATTGTGGGCGTCGTGCCGCATTGAATGCCGACCATGTTGCGCATGCTCGCATACGTCTGGAAGCGGGCGAACCTGCCCGGCATGTCGCTCGGTTCCTCAAGATTTCTGAATCGACGCTGTATCGTGCTTTAGCCAGGCACCCGGTTTCAGCACCGATTCCCGGTCGACGGGCACGCCCAAGAATGCCATTGCCAGAACGTTCGACGGGCACTTGATGGCTGGCGGTGCTGGTTGGGAGGAGGTGGACGGTCACCATGGGACCCCATCGTCTCCTTGAAGGTGGCGAGGTGTATCCGGAGGGGGGCGGGGCTGACCGTGCTCCAGCCCCTGAGGCCGATGCCTAAGTGAGGATTCCGGGATAGCCGTGTTCCCCATAGAGAGTGCCTGCCGTGCGGCCTCTATAGCGTCAATGACATCAAAGGTCACCGCCACCTCGGCGAACGTGATGTCCTCACGCCCGCGCACCCGGATTGCCGGGCGCATCAGGCCGTCGCCGAAGTCGTGCAGCGCGAGGCGCAGCAACCGGGCGCCGGAGCTTGTAAACAGTTGGTCACGTCCTCTGGCCAGGGTGTGAAGTCTCCGCCGCTCGCGCACCGAAATGCGGCCATCGTCCCCCTCGACCACAATCATGCCGTCGCGGGCAAGCTGCCCCTTCCAACTTCTGAATGAACCAGTGGCGCGGGTCATTGCTACCCGTCGCGTCTGTCGATGCAATTCCGCGAGGTTTGCGGGAGAGAATGCTGCGCCGCTCGAACTGGCCCGGCGAATGGCTTCCGCCAAGCCCTTGCTCTGATACTGCGCCAACGCACCCGGATAGCGTTCAGTTTCCTGCGAGCCGCCTGACAGCGAATCCCACCATGACCAATTCGCAGCTTGGAAATACCGTCTTATTTCCATGCAGTCTTCAAGAGTGCCGCGAACAGCCAGGTGGAAATGCAGGTCCACTTCAGAGCCATGCGGAGCGAGGGCGCGAACCTCGGCGGATACGATATCACACGCCAAATTCGGAGCGATGCGCTTGCGGCCATATCGCAATTTCTCGCCCAGACGCTTGCTGTCCTGCGCGTGGACCGTGCGTAGGTCATTGATTGGAACGACCGAAACGGGCGGCCGAACCACAACCTGGATTGCTTTGGCGATACCATGTTGCCCGCAGAACGCCGCGTATTCCCGGCCGTATTGCGTCTTCTGCCTGTGCGCCTCATCAGCAAAGCCGTGCCATCCCCGGCGCGGACGCCCGAGGTAGGTTCGAAGCGCGCCGCAGGTGGCGAGGTCCAGCATGGTATCGCCGTCGATCGCCGCATGTATCTCGTCATCTCGTAGTCCACCGAGAAGCAGCAAGTCGGCAGTGATAGCCGCCTCTGTGCGCCGCTCCTGGGCAGCAGCGGACAACGCAGAGCCACGCCTGCGCCCCGCCCCAGTGAAGGCGAAGGGGGTGTGGAAGCCAGTGGCAAATTCGTTGACGGTCTGGGGTAAGAAGGACTGGCGGGCGGAACTGGGGGATTCCGGCCGCCTGGGTTTCACCTATCGCCTAGGTTGGCGAAGGTGACTTCGTTGCGATTGCAAGCGGCTCCACGCATAATGTCCATCACCAGTTGTCGAAGCCGGGCGGAGGGTCGGGGGACCCGTTGATGCCCGGCTTCTTCATGAGGCCGGTATGGTCAGGCAAGGGTCAAGCAACTCGTGCTGCTCGAACGATAATAGCTTGTCAGACCAACGACGGCGACGACCTCTGAGCCGATAGGTTTGGAAGAAGATGGCTTAGGTCCACGCCGGGGTCGAACGCATCGACGGCCTCTTTCAGCGTGGCCAGCGGCACCTTCCGGTTCTTGGTTTTGGTGTAGGTGGCGCCCTCACCGAGCAGGGCAGTCAGCTTGTGGCCCATCAGCCTGCTAATCCAAACCGACTTCGTGTCAGTATCCTCGGTGAATGTACGGAATGTATGTCTGAGACTGTGAAAGCCTCTATTTTCCAGAAACACGCCTGTCCCTCTACAGTATCGACCGAAGAATTTACTATAGGCATAAGCATACTTTCCGTCTGGCCCACTCCTGCTCAAGCCAGGCCACAAATGTTCGCGTCCTTCGCTTCGGGCCTTCATGATGTAATCTAGGAAGCCAAGTTCGATGATGAACTTATGAACAGGGACGCGGCGCACTGACTGTTCGTTTTTTAGTTGGTTTCCATCCTCGGCATGCAGCCTGAGAAACCAAATTCCGTCCTCTTGGCCAAGGTCATCGGCCCGTAGTTGTGCCACCTCTTCCTGGCGAGTGCCGTGGAACAACGCGATAAGCGGCAGCCAGAATTGGTGGTCCCTGATAACAAGCTGGCCTGGCTTGCTGCGTAGCTGAGGTGGATGGCAGCCCGTCCAGATTGGGGTCGCGAAGAGCTTCGTCAGGTCGTCCGCTTCCCACATCATGCGGTCTTCTTCTGAGTTCGAAACCCCATATTTGAAGTTAAGAAGGATGTTGGTTCCTTTGAGTTTGGATAGCTCGGGCCTGTCAAGAAGCCAGCCAAAGTAGCCCGACATCGCGCTCATATGTCGCTTCACTGTTTTCATGGCGATTGTCGCTGGCCGCTTGCCCCGTGGGGTTTCTGCTACGGCTTTGACGATTTCCGGCAAGGTTCGAACATCATTCGCTGATTTGCCGTGGTTTGTCGGAAGATGTTCGAGGGCGCGCTTGAACGCGACAGCATTGTCTCTTGTGTAAGAGTTGACTTGACTGTCCCCAAAAAGCTCCAACCAAAGTTCAGCGGTCTTCGCGTTCTGTCGTCTGGTTTGTTCCTGCCATGGTTTCGCGGGGTGGGCACGTGGGCCGCACATGTCTGATTCATGGGCTTTGTAGCCATCCGAGAACAGAATGCCGGGGGGCGGCTGTGGTGGTGGAGGCGGCTCAGGCGGCCTGTAGCTTTGAGGGCTTGGTGCGTCTTGGTGCAGCGGCGGGAAGACGCCATCCAAGCGACGGGCAATGTCGTCATTCATCTCAATCATCGCGCGGGCTACCAACCGTGCCATAATTTTCGAGCCGCTTGTGTCCAGGTCGAACGGCGCCCCAGCCTTTTCAGCGATTTCTGACGCCATAAGCTCGGCGAACGTCAGGTCGTTTTTCATTAGCATGTGGCGAAAGAGGTTCGCCTGCACCTTCGCCATGATTGCCTGAGCTTCCGGCGAGTGGATTGGGTCAGTGGGTCCACGGCTGGCAACACCGAGTTTGCGGGCGTCATAATACTCGAAGCCATCGGCTCGTTGGGTTTCCAGCGACTGAAGCGTCGAGCGCAGCCATTGTGAGACCAGCGCATGGGCTTGGTTCGCGTCCAATTCCGGGGCGCTACTCAACGCGTCGAACGCCTGCTCAGACACCACGAAGAGCGCTCTGGCGCGAATGGCGGCTTGCCGGGGGCATCCTGTGCGCAGTGTGTGGACGAGTTCATTTCGCTTTAATAGCAGGGCAATGCCTTTTGGCACACGCCGTCGGAAATGAAATATGGTCCCTTGGAGTCTCAGGTTCGGATGCATCGGCGCCAACCGACATGGGGTCATGTGGACTGGCCCTGTGGACTATTAATCCACAAACGCGGCCAGGCGCCTCAACTCATTGAGAAACCTGCGGTTGGCTGGGGGACCTGGATTCGAACCAAGGCTTTCCGAGTCAGAGTCGGAAGTTCTACCGCTAAACTATCCCCCACCTGCGGGGCGCTCACCTACCATCCCCTGCGCCCGGGTGCAACTCGAGAAACGTTCCCATCCATGAATTCCCGTTCAGAACGCTTGCCCCGAGGCTCGCGACACACAATGATACGGTATTGTGTTGTTGTGAGTTATTGACATGGACGTGAACCCGATTTCTAGCGAGGCGCAGGTAAGGCGGTCCTATCCGCCAGCCTATGCGGCGCTTGATCTTGGGACCAACAACTGTCGCTTGCTGATCGGGACACCCGCTGGTGACGGATTTCGGGTGCTCGACAGTTTCAGCCGCATCGTCCGGCTCGGCGAGGGCCTGCATCATACCGGGCGGTTGGGTGAGGAGGCGATGGAACGAGCCATCGTGGCCTTGCGCAACTGTGCGGGGCGCCTGGGGCGCAGGCCGGTGCGCTCGGTCCGGGCGATCACGACCGAGGCCTGTCGCCAGGCAGCCAATGGACCCGAGTTTGTCTCGCGCATCGCCCGCGAGACCGGCATTCACTTCGATATCATCAGCCCGCGCGAGGAAGCCGCCCTGGTGCTGGAAAGCTGTGTGCCCCTGCTGCAGAAATGCGGCAGGCGCGCGTTGCTGTTCGATATCGGCGGGGGCTCCACCGAACTCGTCTGGGTGCGGATGGTGCCGGGCGGGGTGCCCGAGTTGGCGGGATACATATCTCTGCCGGTCGGCGTGGTGACCTTGGCCGATCAATACGGAACGGCAGGCTTCGAGCCGGAAGGCTTTGCTGCGATGGTCGAAGGGGTGAGGCAGCGGCTGGTAGGCTTCGAGCAGGTGCACCGCATCGGCCAAGAGATACGCCAGGGCGGCGTTCGCCTGGTCGGCACCTCCGGAACCGTCACCACGCTCGCCGGCATCGTGCTGGCCTTGAAGCAATACAGCCGCCCAGCCGTCGACGGTGTGGTGATGTCGCGGGAGGCGGCGGCCGGCGCCTTGGCCGACCTGCGGGCCATGGGGCGCGAGGGTCTGGCCACGCACCCCTGCGTGGGCCCGGAGCGCGCGGATTTCGTGCTGCCGGGCTGCGCCATCTTCGCTGCCATTCAGGAGATGTGGCCGGCGCCGGAGGTGATGGTCGCCGACCGCGGCCTGCGCGAGGGTGTGCTGCTACGGCTGATGCGCGGCGATCGCCTGCTTGGACGCCCGCCGGTGGCACGGATGGATGCCAGGCGTTAGAACGTGATCACCGAACGTGGAAGCACCGAAGGGTCTGAATCACGCTATAAAACAAAGAGCTAGAGTGGGATGTCGTCGCCTATCAGACGCCATCCCGCTCTCGTGTTCTACCCCGAACCACACGCGTATTTCAGCGACCAGCAGGCCAATGAAAGTAAGGGGGAGTGTCCCGGAAATTCGGCTTCGAATTTCTGAACCGGGACACTACTGTCGCTTATGACGAAGAAACCAACCGCCATGACGCCCGGCAGCAAACCCGGCGGCGTCACCCGTGGCCTCGTGGTGAGGCTGCGCAAAACCAACAAGCGCACCACCGCGCAGCAGGCCTGGCTGAGCCGGCAGCTGAACGACCCCTACGTCGCCGCGGCCCAGGCCCAAGGCTGGCGTTCGCGCGCTGCCTTCAAGCTGATCGAGCTCGACGACAAGTTCCACCTCATCGCCCCCGGCACCAAGATCGTCGATCTCGGCGCAGCCCCTGGCGGCTGGTCACAGGTCGCGGTCAAGCGCGGGGCAGGGCGGGTGGTCGGCGTCGATCTGCTGCCGGTCGACCCGGTGGCGGGTGCCGAGCTCATCCAAGGCGATTTCAATGATCCCGCGTTGCCGGGCAAACTCTCTGACATGCTCGGCGGCCCAGCTGATCTGGTGTTGTCCGACATGGCGCCGAACACCACCGGCCATGGCGCCACCGACCACATCCGCATCATCGCCTTGGCCGAGCTGGCACTGGACTTCGCCATCCAGATTCTGGCCCCCGGCGGTGCGTTCGTGGCCAAGGTGTTCCAGGGTGGCTCGGAGAAGGCGATGCTGGCGCCCATGAAACTCTGCTTCACAAGCGTGAAGCACGCCAAGCCCCCGGCCAGCCGCAAGGGCAGCAGCGAACTCTATGTCGTCGCCACCGGGTTTCGGGGCGACCGGCGCATCCCAGACCCGCGCAGCTGAGGATTAACACCTCTTTGGTTGCGAAACCCTGGCCAGGCGGCTACAGGGACCCGCCAAGGTAGGTCAGCCCGCGCATCCTCGCTGGGGCGGCCCGATGCGGAAAGGTCCGGCCATGGCACCCCCAGATAGCTCCCACGCTGACAGCATCCCTTTGTCTGTCCCTCTTCTGGCCACAACAGCCCCGCGCGATCCGTTCGGCGGCAGGGTCCGAGGCGCTGGCGTTCGACGATGTGCTCGTCGTGCCCGGCTATTCCGAGGTGCTGCCCGCCAACACCGACACGCGCACTCGGCTGACACGCGACATCTGGCTCAACATTCCCCTCATGGCTGCGGCGATGGACACCGTCACCGAAGCGGCGATGGCGATCGCCATGGCGCAGAACGGCGGCATCGGCGTCATCCACAAGAACCTCAGCTTCGAGGAACAGGCGGCCCAGGTCCGCCAGGTCAAGAAGTTCGAATCGGGCATGGTAATCAATCCCGTCACCATCCACCCCGACCAGACTCTGGCGGACGCGCGGGCCCTGATGAGCAGCTACCACATCAGCGGCATCCCCGTGGTGGAGCGCGGCAGCGGCCGTCTCGTGGGCATCCTCACCAATCGCGACGTGCGCTTTGCCACCGAACCCGACGTCAAGGTCTACGAGCTGATGACGCGGGAGAACCTCATCACCGCGGATGCCGACGTGAAGCCCGAGGAGGCCCGCCGCCTGCTGCATCGCCACCGCATCGAAAAGCTCCTGGTGGTCGATGACAGCTACCGCTGCGTCGGCCTGATCACCGTGAAAGACATGGACAAGGCGCAGACCCACCCGCTCGCCAACAAGGACGCGCTGGGCCGCCTGCGCGTCGCCGCCGCTACCGGTGTGGGGGAGGACGGCCACGCCCGCGCCCGTGCCCTGATCGATGCCGAGGTCGACGTCATCGTCGTTGACACCGCCCACGGCCACTCCCAGGGCGTGCTCGCCTCGGTGCGCTGGATCAAGGACATGTCGCCCAACGTGCAGGTGATCGCCGGCAATGTGGCGACCCCCGAAGGAGCCGAAGCGCTGATCAAGGCCGGGGCGGACGCGGTGAAGGTCGGCATCGGCCCAGGCAGCATCTGCACCACCCGCGTGGTGGCAGGCGTCGGCGTGCCGCAGTTCACCGCCGTGATGGAAACCGCCGCCGCCTGCCGTGCCCTCGGCGTGCCCTGCATCGCCGATGGGGGCGTGCGCACCTCGGGCGATATCGTCAAAGCGATCGGCGCCGGAGCAGACGTGGTGATGGTCGGCAGCCTGCTGGCCGGCACCGACGAAAGCCCGGGCGAGGTGTTCCTCTACCAGGGCCGCTCCTACAAATCCTATCGCGGCATGGGCAGCCTGGGCGCCATGGCTCGCGGTTCCGCCGACCGCTACTTCCAGCAAGAAGTGAAGGACGCACTGAAACTGGTGCCCGAGGGCATCGAAGGCCGCGTTGCCTACAAAGGCCCGGTCGCCGCCGTGCTTCACCAGCTTGTGGGCGGCCTGCGCGCCGGCATGGGCTACACCGGCAGCGCGACGCTGGCCGACCTGCAGACTGGCGCGCGGTTCTGTCGCATCACTGGCGCCGGCCTGCGCGAAAGCCATGTCCACGATGTCGCCATTACGCGTGAAGCCCCCAACTATCGCCAGGAAGGCTGATGACCGCACCCGTCGCAGTCGTATTCGACGCCTATGGCACGCTGCTGGACGTGCATTCCGCCATGGCGCGCCACGCCGACCGGCTGGGTCCGGACTGGGCGGTGCTGAGCGCCGCGTGGCGCGCGAAACAGCTGGAATACAGCTGGGTCCGCAGCCTCACCGGCCCCACGCAGCACCGCGACTTCGCGGTGCTGACCGATGCGGCGCTGGATTTCGTGGCAACCCGCCATGGTCTCACCGATCCGTCGCTGCTGGCGGATCTGCGCCGCGCCTATCGAACCCTCTCGGCCTATCACGAGGTCCCCGTCATGCTCGCAGCCCTTCGGGCAGCGGGCATCGGCACTGCCATCCTGTCCAACGGCGAGCCCACCATGCTTGCCCAAGGTGTCGACGCAGCAGGGGTCTCCGACCTGCTGGACGCGGTGCTGAGCGTGGAACCGGTCGGCGTGTTCAAACCCGACCCCCGCGTCTATGCGCTGGCAACCGAGCGCTTCGGCTGCCCGGCCGCGCAGCTCGCGTTCGTCTCGTCCAATGCATGGGACGCGTTCGGCGCCCGCGAGAACGGGTTTCGGGTGGTGTGGGTCAACCGCACCGGCCAACCGGATGAATACGGTCTGCGCGGCACCGTCATCGAACGCCCCGACCTCACCAACCTGCAGGCCCATCTCGCGTGACCCCTCCCGCCCGCATCGCCTCCGCCATCGAACTGATCGCAACCGTCGACGCCGCCCCGCGCAAGCCGGCCGATGCCATCGCCAACGACTTCTTCCGCGCCCGTCGCTTCATCGGCTCCGGCGACCGGCGTGCGGTGTCGGAGCGGGTGTGGAGCCTGCTGCGCACCCGCAAGCGCCTAGCCTGGTGGCTCGGGCGAGTCGGCATGCGCGTCAACCCGCGCATGCTGGTGGCCGCCTCGCTGCTGTCGGAAGGCTGGCTGCTGTCTGGCCTGGTGCAGAATTTCTGCGGCGGCCAATTCGGCCCCACCCCGCTCAACCCCGGCGAGCAGGCCGCCTTGGCGCAGATGGAAGGCCACGGGCTCGCCCACCCCGAAATGCCCGAGGCGGTGCGGCTCGAAGTGCCGGACTGGTGCGTGCCCTACCTGCAGGAACGCTTCGGCGATACACTCGCAGCCGAAATGGCGGCCATGGACCTGCCGGCCACGCTCGACCTGCGGGTGAACCTGCTGCGCGGCACTCGCCAGGACGCGATTTCGGCGCTCGCCACCGAAGGCATCGACGCCAAGCCCACCCCGCTGTCGCCCTGGGGCCTGCGCATCGAGGGCCGTCGCCCGGTGTCCACCGGCCAGGCCTTCCAGAGCGGTCTCGTCGAGATCCAGGACGAAGGCAGCCAACTGGTGGCAGCCCTCGTCGGCGCCGCCCCCGAAATGCGCGTGGTCGACTGGTGCGCCGGTGCGGGCGGCAAAACCCTTGCACTCGCCATGACCATGGAGAATCGCGGCCATATCGCCGCCTGCGACGTGTCGGAGCATCGGCTGGACGGCGCGGTCCGCCGCCTGCGCCGCGCCGGCGTCCACAACGTCGAACGCCATCTGATCGAGCCTGGCGACAAATGGGCCAAACGCCGCGCCGGCACGTTCGACCGTGTGCTGGTGGACGCACCCTGCACCGGCACCGGCACCTGGCGCCGCAACCCCGACGCCCGGCTGCGCCTGGTGCAGAACGACCTCGACGAGCTGGTGCCCAAGCAGGCCATGATCCTCGGCCAGGCGGCGCGTCTGGTGAAACCCGGCGGCCGCCTCGTCTACGCCACCTGCTCCGTGCTGTTGGAGGAGAACGAGCGTCAGATCGATGCCTTCCTCGGCACCCAGCCAGGTTTCACTCTAGTACCGCTCGCCCAGGCCTGGACCCTGCCCGGCGATCCGCCAGGCCCTGGCCCCTATCTGTCGCTCACCCCGGGCCGCGACCATACGGACGGGTTCTTTACCGCGGTGCTCGAACGGACGGCATGATCACCATCCGCCGCGCCAAGCCGGCCGATGCGGCGGAAATCGCCGCGGTGCACATCACCGCCTGGCGCAGCGCCTATCCCGGAATCCTCCCCGCCGACTACCTCGCGGGCCTGTCGTTCTCGAGCCACGCTGCGCAGTACGAATCTGCCATCCGCGACGGCGTCGCCGTCCACGTCGCGGTCTGGGGCTCACCCGGCCGCATCGTCGGTTTCGCCAGCGCCGTCCGCTCCCGCCGCCGCGCCCTGGCCGAGGGCGAGATCGAAACGCTCTACGTCCTCGACGACTTCCGCGACAAGGGCGCCGGCCGCCAGCTGCTGGCAGCCTCGGCCGGCTTCCTGACCACGCTGACCTGCCGCTCCGCCTTTGCCTGGGTGTTGCGCGAAAACCAGGCGCGCTGGTTCTACGAACGAATGGGGGCCAAGCTCGTCGCGGAGGAGACCCTGCGGTTCGCCGGCGTCGATCTCATGCAATGCGCCTACCTCTGGCCGGATCTGACCGTCTTAAGGCCGCAGGCTCGGGCTTGAAGCCAGCGGCTCGGGGGTGACAATGGCGGACAGATGCCTTTGGTTATGATGCCGTAACAAAATAGGCCAGCGAAGGCCGCGGTTCACATAATCCACCAAAAAACACCGCCCCTGTCCGAACCCTGCGGGGTCTCGACTGGACCCAATCTCACCACCCCATCGCCTCGGCCGCCGAGCGGCACAGCGATTTCCGCCAGCGCCTCGCACGGCGCAATCGTGCCATCGCCAGAGATCACCGCTTCCTCCGGCACAATCGCGACGTCCGGCACCACCGGCCCAGCCGGTGTTACCAGCGCCGTCTCGATTCCCAGCATCCGGCACAGCGGCCGCAACGCCTTCCGCAGTTGCGGCGTCGCCGCCAACAGCGCCACGAACTCGGGATCGCCGAAAAGATGCTGCAGCTGGCTGCCAAACCCCGCAGCCTGATACGGCACCAATCTCACCAGCCAGGCGAACCCCCGCGGCATCGGGATCACCGGTGGCCTTACGCCCACCGCCCGCGCCGCCGAGGTCCGCCCCGGGCAAGCCCAGCCGCCGCGCACTCGACCCTCCCGGATTGCCGCAATCAGCCACAGAACCCGATTCTCGATCCGCCGCAGCCGACCACAGATCAACAAAACCAAAGCCGCCGGCAGACCGATCCCCACAAGCCGCGTCGCCACCGCGCGATACAGCCCATCCATGGACGTCGCGAAGCGGTCGGTTAAGGAAATAGGGTAACAATGGATCATGCCTAAATCATGAACAGAAAAACTGCCCGTGTCAATGACGTAAACGTCCTCAGACCCGCCCATCTCGATGCTGACTTTTCCAGCATCAAGATGGGCGGGTATCGCGCGCCGGGCTGGCCGGCGGCGGCGCACCCATGCCAGCGTCGACTTGCCCCGAACCGCCATCCGTGCTGCAAGACCGCGCACCGCAACGCCCAGGTGCTCGCACATGCCATCCGACCTCGACTCGCCGCCATCAGCGGACCGCATCCTGATCCTGGACTTCGGCAGCCAGGTCACCCAGCTCATCGCCCGACGCCTGCGCGAGAGCGGCGTCTACTGCGAAATCTGGCCCTACAACGCGGATCCCGATCGCATCCGTGCCTTCGCCCCATGCGGCATCATTCTCTCTGGCGGCCCCGCCAGCGTCACGGACGCGGGCGCACCCATGGCGCCGATGGAGGTGTTCGAGGAAGGTGTTCCGGTGCTCGGCATCTGCTACGGCCAGATGGCGATGTGCGTGCAGCTCGGAGGCACCGCCGAAGGCTCCGACCAGCGCGAGTTCGGCCGCGCCGTGGTCGATGTCATCGAACCCTGCGCCCTGTTCCGCGGCGTCTGGGAAAAAGGCGCCCAGGAGCAGGTCTGGATGAGCCACGGCGATCATGTCACGTCGCTGCCACCTGGCTTTCGCGTCGTCGCCACCAGCGAAGGTGCCCCGTTCGCCGCCTTCGCCGACGACAGCCGCCGCTTCTATGGCCTGATGTTCCACCCTGAGGTCGTCCACACCCCGCACGGCGCCCAACTGCTGCGAAACTTCACCCACAACGTCGCCGGCTGTTCGGCCGACTGGACCATGGCCGGCTTCCGCGACGCCCAGATCGCCCGCATCCGCGCCCAGGTCGGCGAAGGCCGGGTCATCTGCGGCCTGTCCGGCGGCGTCGACAGCTCGGTCGCAGCCGTGCTCATCCACGAGGCGATCGGCGACCAGCTCACCTGCATCTTCGTCGACCACGGGTTGCTGCGCGAAGGCGAAGCCGAGGAAGTCGTCACCACCTTCCGCGACCGTTTCAACATCCGCCTGGTCCACCGCGACGCCGCCGATATGTTCATCGACGCACTCGACGGTGTCACCGATCCCGAAACCAAGCGCAAAACCATCGGCCGCCTGTTCATCGAGGTGTTCGAGGAGGAGGCTGCCCGCCTCGGCGGCGCCGATTTCCTCGCCCAAGGCACGCTGTATCCGGACGTGATCGAAAGCGTCAGCTTCACCGGCGGTCCCAGCGTCACCATCAAATCGCACCACAACGTCGGCGGCCTGCCGGCACGCATGCGCATGCAACTGGTGGAGCCGTTGCGTGAACTGTTCAAGGACGAAGTCCGCAGGCTCGGCCGCGAGCTCGACATCCCCGACAGCATTGTCGGCCGCCACCCCTTCCCAGGCCCGGGTCTCGCCATCCGCATCCCTGGCAATATCACCCGCGAAAAGCTCGATCTGCTGCGCCGCGCCGACACCATCTACCTCGACGAAATCCGCAAGGCCGGCCTGTACGACGCCATCTGGCAGGCCTTCGTGGTCCTGCTGCCAGTCCGCACCGTCGGCGTCATGGGCGACGGCCGCACCTACGACATGGCCTGCGCGCTCCGCGCCGTCACCAGCACGGACGGCATGACCGCCGACATCTACCCGTTCGAGATGAGCTTCCTCTCCCGCGTCTCGAACCGCATCGTCAACGAAGTCCGCGGCATCAACCGCGTTACCTACGACATCACCAGCAAGCCGCCGGGCACGATCGAGTGGGAATGAGTATATGCCATAAGGGCGATAGGGCAGGTTTGGTGCTGTCACCGCAGCCTCTTCAACTGTCCATTTCTCGTCTTCGCCAGGACCTTTTGCTACTTCTTGCCGCCTGATACCAGCCGGCCTTGATGCTGAGTCTTCCAGCAGCAAGGCGGGCTGGTATCGCGCGCCGGACTGGCCGGCGGCGGCGCGCAAAATAAGACTCATGCCAAACTGCCTGGACACATCCTCCATGTGTCAACCTCAAGGCGGGTTGGGATGACATGAACTGAAAACGCGCCTGGCTTTGGGCGTAAAGTGCGATTTGTAGGGCAGAGGGCGGCAGCGTAATCTGGCGCATAAATTGGCCGGGACGTCAGCGACCGCGGGCTGATCGTCATCCCGCCCCAAAGTCGTATCGAGGCCGTTGCACCGCAGGCGGCTACAGACCCATGTAGGTTTCCTGGATGTCTCGATCCCGGCGCAGCATGGCCGCATCTCCGCCACGCACAATGTGGCCATGGTCGAGAATGTAGCCGCGATCGGCCACCTCCAACGCCTCGGTCACATTCTGCTCGACCATCACGATGGTCAGGCCTTCGCGCCGCGCCAGACCCTCGATGATCTCAAAGACGCGTTCGACCATCAGCGGTGAAAGGCCGACGGATGGTTCGTCCAACATCAGCAGGGTCGGGCGGCACATCAGCGCGCGGGCGATGGCACACATCTGCCGTTCACCGCCGGACAGCGTGCCAGCCGGTTGCTGGCGGCGTTCGTGCAGGATCGGGAACATCTGCATCATCTCGTCTCGCCGCGCGACCAGACCTTGCCGGCTGGCGGGAGAATAGGCGCCCAGGGTCAGATTTTCCTCGACGGTCATGAAGGGAAACAGCCGACCTCCCTCTGGCACCAAAGCCAACCCATCTGAGGGCAGCAGGTGCGCGGGCCTTTTGGTGATGTCGCGTCCACGGAACATGATCCTGCCGGCTCGCGCCGCGACCAGCCCCACGATCGTGGACAGCAGAGTGGTCTTGCCGGCACCGTTGGCGCCGACGATGGCCACGATCTCGCCGGTGTGGACCTCGAACGCGGCGTCGAACAGCACGGTCGCATCCCCGTAGCCGGCCGTGACGTTTTCGACCGACAGCAAGGCGGGCACGGGGTTCGTCATGCGCGTTTGCGCCCGATATAGGCTTCGACCACGCGGGGGTCGCGCAGCACGTCGTCTGCGGAGCCTTCGGCCAGCTTCGCCCCGCGCTCGATCACGATCACGCGGCGCGAGAACCGGCGCACGACCTTCAGATTATGCTCGATGACCAGAAACGTGTAGCCCTCGCGATTCAGGCGTTCCACCAGATCGGCGATCTCGACAACCTCGGTCGGGTTCAGCCCCGCCATCACCTCGTCGAGCAGCACGATGCGCGGATCGGTGGCCAGGGCGCGGGCGACCTCGAGGCGTCGTCGCTCGCTGAGCGTCAGGGTTCCGGCGCGGACACCGGCGCGGTCGGACAGGCCCACCAGGTGCAGCACCTCATCAGCCCGGCGCGCTGCGGCGGCCAACCCGGGATGGTGCAGGAATGCGCCGACCATCGCATTCTCGATCACGCTGAGCGATACCAATGGCTGCGAGATCTGGAAGGTGCGGCCCAGGCCAAGCCGGGCGCGACGGTCCGGCGACAGCGTGCCGATGCCCTTGCCCTCGAACAGGACATGGCCGGCGCTGGGCGCCAGTTGCCCGGTTAGCAGGTTGAACAGGGTGGTCTTGCCGGCGCCGTTGGGTCCGATGATGCTGACGAGGTCGCCCTGCTGGACGTCAAACGAGACATCGTTGACGGCCACGAGCCCGCCGAACCGCTTGGACAGGCCGCGAACGCTCAGAAGCGGTTGGGTTTGGAGCGGTTCAGTCATCGCCGCCATCTCCGACCCGCCAGGATCGCCAGCCTGCCTGAGGCGCCGACGATGCCCTGTTTCATGAACAACGATGCAAGGATCAGGCACACGCTGAGTGCGATCAGGTTGGCGCCCGGCATCAGGCCGCCCAACTCGGCCCGCAGCCAGCTTTCCAGCGGGATGACGAGAAGTGCGCCGAGGAGCGGGCCATATATCGTCCCCAGGCCGCCGATCAGCGCGATCAGGGCGAATTTGACGCCGAAATCGAACAGCGACAGCAGCGCGGACGGGTCCGCGACCCGAACCTGCATCAGGAACAGCCCGCCGCCGATGCCGGTCAGCGCCGCGCTGATGGCCATGCCCTTGAGCTTCACCCGCAGCACGTCGATCCCCGCGGCCCGGGCGGCCTGCTCGTTGTCGCGGACGGCCTGCAGGTAGTAGCCGAGGCGAGACCGCTTGATGGCGATCACGACCATCAGGCAAAGCGCGGCGAAACCAAGCATCAGCAGGGCATAGGAAAATCGGTCACGGAAGATCATGTTCGCCAGGCCCGGGCGGAACGGGATCGACATGCCTCGCGTGCCGCCCGTGGCCCATTCCATGTAGTTGCCCAAGGCCAGGGCCACCTCGGTGAAGGCCATCGTGGCAATGGCGAAAAACGGTCCTCGCAGCCTGAACACCGGCCATGACAGAACGCATGCGACCAGGGCTGCAAGGGCTGCCGCCGGGATAAGCCCAAGCCAGGGCGACACGCCGGCCCTCAGATACAGATTGGCCGTGGTGTAGGCGCCGACGGCGAAAAATACGCTATGGGCGAGCGAAAACTGCCCGCCGAAGCCGCCGATGATGTTCCACGCGCTCGACAGGCCGGCGAAGAGAAGCGCCGTCGCCAGCGTGTTCAACGTGAAGCTGTCACCGGAAAAGAGGGTGACAAGGCCAAGCAGCATCGCCAGCACCAGCAGCGCCAGCGGCATTTCGCCAAGGAACGTCTTGACCGGCACCAGGCGTGCGGTTGCAGGCTGCGGCCTGGTCAGGCTGGCCAGGATGGGCTGCGTCACCTTGTGGTCTCCGTTTTCAAGACTCACGCAGGCCGACCTCTTCCGCGCCGATCTGGCCGAACAATCCGGATGGCCGAATGATCAGCACGGCAATGAACACGCCGAACAGCACCGCATGCTTCAAGGCGGGATCCAGGTAGTATCCGGCGAACGCCTCGGTCAGGCCCACGATGAAGCCGCCGACATAGGCGCCTGGCACGCTGCCGAGCCCGCCGAGCACCACCACCGCGAAGGCCGGCAGGATGAAGCTCGTGCCGATCTGTGGCGACAGCGAATAGATCGGCGCCAGCAGGCATCCGGCAAACCCCGCCAGCATGGTGCCGATGCCGAAGGTGAGCATGTATATCCGGTCGACATTCACGCCCATCAGGCGCGCCGCTGACCGATCCTGTGCCACCGCCCGGATGGCGCGGCCGAGCATGCTGTATCTGAGGAACACGCCCAGGGCCACGGTGACCAGCGTTGCCGCCGCAAGGGCGATGAGGCGAACCAGGCCGACTTGGACGCCGGCGAGATCGACGCTGATCTGTGCCACGCGGCTGGTCACGCTGTAGGCGGCCCCGCCGGTGGCGGCGAGCACGACGTTCTCCAGCAGCATGAGCAGGCCGAAGGTGGCAAAGATCTGCATCGCCGGTTCCGTGCGCAGCGGCGCCAGGATAAGGCGCTGGACCACGGCGCCCACGACGAACAGGCATGGCAGGACCACGATCAGGGTGAGATAGGGATCGAGATGCAGGTAGGTGTAGCCGGCGTAGGTGCCATACATCCCCAGCATCACAAACTCGCCCTGGGCGAAGTTGACGATGCGGATCACGCCAAAGATCAGGTTCAGTCCCACGCTGACCAGCGCGTAGATGCCGCCCAGCAAAATGCCGACCGCGATGACGTTGATGAGGTCTGCCATGCCGCGCGTCCCGCTTTGCCCAGGCCTGTGCCGGCCCTATTTCCGGCCGAGATCAAGCATCGCAACACCGGCCGCGAGCGTCTCTTTCGGAAAGACCGCCCTGACCTGCCCGTTCTGCCACTGCGCGATGATCGGCAAGGCGCGCACGTTCTGCATCGTCTTGTCGAATTTCACGCCATAGCCCGTCTCATAGGTGCCGAATGGCTGGTCCATCTTCGCCGCGGCCGCGATCACCTTTTCGTAGCCGGTGGAGCCCGCGGCCGAAAGCGCCTGCAGCAGGATCTTCATGCCGACAAACGCGCTCATGGATTGCGGGGCGATCGGGTCGCGGTTGTATTTCGCCTGGTATGATTTGAGAAACGCCGCGGCGCCCGGACCGTAAGCCTCGCCGATATCAGAGCGCGGATAGGACACCAGCAGGATGCCATCGAGGAACTCCTTGCCGACCGCGTCGCGCGTTTCGAACGTGTCGCCGGTGCCCACCAGCATCATCGCGGCGGGCTTGAAGTTCTGCTCGCGCGCGGTGCGCAGCAGCAGGTTGTGGTCGGTCACGTAGCCGGTCGAAAGCCACAGGTCCGGCGCGGCGTTCTTGGCGCGAAGGATCGAATCTGACAGATCGATGGCGCGGGCGCTGTGCGAGCCCATGCTCACCTGGATGCCGGCCGCTTTCAGCAGCTGCTCCTGCTCCTTGGCGATCGAGGTGCCGAATGACGAATCTTCGTGTTCGATCCACACCTTGAACGCCTGCGACGTCCGGCCGAGCTTCGGCAGCACCAGCTGCAGCACCCCCTCCACCGACCGGCGCGCGAAGGCCGAGCTGTCCGGGCCGCTGCGCGCGAAGTTCGGCAGGCCGCGATCCGTGAGGTCGCGCGAGAGCGCGTTGGTCTCCCAGAACAGCATGTTGTTGTTCAGCGCGGCCTCGCTGGCGGCATTGGAGATTGCGGTGACATATGTGCCTGACAGCAGGTCGACCTTGTCGCGACCGATGAGCTGTTCGACGGCGGCGATGGCTTCCTGGGCGCTGGTGGCGCTGGCGCGGACGATGACGATCTTGCGGCCGAGAACGCCACCCTTGGCATTCGCCTCATCGACGGCGAGATCAAAGCCACGGGTCATTTCATCGCCGTAGAGCGCCATGCCGCCGGAAAAGGGATTGACCACCCCGATTTTCAGATCCTGCGCGGCGGCGCTGCCGAGTGTCAGCATCAGAGCCGCGGCGATGGCCGAAGTGCGACGAGCCCAAAAAGCGGTCATTCCTGTGTTTCCCTGTCTCGCCCGGTCGGATTTTGATCCAACTCGCAATGCCGTTGTCGCCAGCAAATTATAGACTATGAGAATAGCGTGTAGCTTACGATCCACAAGCGAATTAATTCACTTTGCTGCCGTCGCGCGCCGGCGCTCGGTGGCAAGCGCGGCGCGATACTCCTGCGGGTCAAGCTCCAGGCCGTAGCGGGGGCTGTCAGGATACAGGGCTGCGATTCGTGCCTGTTCGCGTCCTATGCCGGCCTGCATCGCAGGCTGGCTGGGCAGGCCGACCTTCCCGGTGACCAGGTTGGCGACCCATTCGGCCTGGTCGTCCATCATACGGATGTTGCCGCCGCCGGTGACGTTGAAGAAGCCCATGAAATACAGGCCGGGCGCGTCGGGATGGACGACGCGGCGGTAGAGATTGAGCCAATGGCCACGCACCGGCGAGAGTGCTGCAGACAGGAAGGGCAGGTCGATCTCATAGCCGGTGGCCGCGATGATCGTGTCGTAGCGCCCGCGCGTGCCATCCACAAAACAGACTTCGTCGCCCGAGACGGATGCAATGCCGGGCCTGGCCGAGATCCGGCCCCAGATGAACTGGGCCATCAGCAGATGGTGGCCGGCGGGATGGGTCCGTTGCTTTGGCGTCACGAAGCCCCATTGTTCCATCCGCCCATGGGCGATGCGGGCGATCGTCTCGCGGATCGTCCGCCGGATTGCCCAGGGCATCCAGCGGCTTTCGAGTTTCGCCAGGATGCGCGCGGTAGGAACGCCCAGGAACATGCGCGGCATGAACAGCACGGCGGACCGCGCCACCATCGTGACCGAGGCGGTGATGGCACAGATATCGGCCGCGATGTCGCAGGCCGAATTGCCGACGCCCACAACCAGCACGTGCTTGCCCCTGAAAGGCTCTGGCGTGCGATAGCTGTGGCTGTGCAAATAATCGCCGGTGAACCGCTTCGCGATGGGGGGATGCCTGGGCACGCCCTGGTGTCCGGATGCCACCACCACGGCGTCGAAATGTTCGGCCGAACCATCCCCCAGCCGCACCGTCCAGCCTCCCGAGCCGTCCTGCTCGACCGCCGCCACGCGCGTGCGGAAGCGGATCAGGTCGCGAAGGCCGAAGGTGTCGGCGTAGGATTCCAGATAGCGCGCAACAGCCGCGTGGTCGGGGTAGAGCGGTGTGTCTGCGGGAAACGGGAAGTCCCGATAGGCGGTGACCCGGTTTTCGGAGTTGAGATGCAGCGAGGCGTAGGCCGGGCTCTGGCCGTTGTCGTTTTCATAGACCCACAGGCCGCCGATTTGCGAGCCGAGTTCGAACACGCGCACCGCGAGGCCGGCCTGCACCAGATGCCTGGCGGCACTCAGCCCTGCCGCACCGGCCCCGATCACGGCGATGCGTCTCGCCGCGGCCGCACTAGACATCGCGGCCGCCGCCAGACGGGGTTCCATACCCGACACGGGGTATGAAGCTCATGATGTTGCGGCTGAAGGCACCGTCCACGACGATCTCCTCGCCGTTCACGTAATGCGACCGGGGCGAGGCCAGGAACAGGATGGCATCGGCGACATCCTGCGGCTGGCCGATCCGCGCCGTGGGAATGACGGCGGACCGGCGCTCGGTGGCGCCTGGCTCGTCGTAGAACGACTGGCTCAGCGGTGTCTGGATCATACCCGGGCTGACGCAGTTGCTGCGTATCCCGTGCACGCTCCATTCGGTGGCGAGTTGTCGCGAGAGCATCACCACGCCGGCCTTGGCCACGCTGTAGGCGCCGCCGAAGCCGGTGGCATGGTGGGCCGCGATGGAGGCGACATGGATGATTGCCCCGCCGCGGCCGTGCATCTGGCGCCCGAACATCTGGGCGCAGAGGAAGTATCCGGTGAGGTTGACGGCCAGCAGCGCATTCCATTCCGCAAACGCAAGGCTTTCCAGCGGGCCGGGGCGCAGCAGTCCGGCGTTGTTGACCAGGATGTCGCATGGCCCCAGGGCCGCCATGCCGCCCGCCGCCGCCGCCTCCACGCTTGCGGGGTCGGCCACGTCGCAGGCCAGGGCCGCGGCCTGGCCGCCGGTTGCCTGGATCTCGGCCAGGGTCTCCTGCAGGTTTTTGGCGTCGCGGTCGATCAGTCCAACCCGGCATCCGGCTTTGGCCAGCGCCACGGACGTTGCCCGGCCGATCCCGCCGCCGGCGCCGGTCACGATCGCGGTCCGGCCATCAAGGCCCAGCCAGTCCGTGTTCATGCCCGCACCCGCATCGTGCTGCGCCGGGCCGCACTCGCCGCCGGGTCGAGTGTGTGGCGATGGCGGTCGCCGAGCGGAACAGCGCGCGCGATCACCACGCCGTAGCTGTCCTCCGCAACCTGGCGGGTCACCAGTCCTGCATCGAGGTCGCGCACGACCGCATCCAGATCACGGTCCAGCGGGTCGCCGTAGCCACCGCCGCCCGGGGATGCCATCCGAACCTGGTCGCCGGCCTTGAGCGTGATCCGGTCGGCCTTGGAGCGCATCGGCGGCACCCAGTCCTGGCCTGCGATGCGAAAGCGCACGTCGTTCGCAGCGGCGGCCCCACCGCCCTCGATGCCTTGCGGCCGATGGTCGACGCGATCGCCCAGGATCGACACGACGCAATCGCCCAGCATCGTGAACCCGTAGGTCGAGCCACAGCCGCCGCGATGCTGGCCAGCCCCGCCGGAATCATCGCGAATGGCATAGTGGTCGAAGCGCAACGGGTAGCGATGCTCGGACATCTCGACCGACATGAACTTGGCCATCGAGCCAGGCGGCGTGCCGTTGACCAGGCCGTCGGACACCCGGCTGCCGCCATAGCCGCCGGGATAAGGATAAACCGCGACGTAATAGCCGCCGTTGCCGGCATGCCGGCCCGACACGGTGGCAACCCCGGTGGTCCCGAACGGTGCGGCCGGCACCAGTTCTGGAATGGCCTGGGCCAGGGCTGCGAAGACCACGTCGACCACGCGCTGCACCACGTCCGTCGTGCCGCCGACCGGCGAGGGATATTGCGCGGCCAGGATGGATCGGTCGGGGATGGTGAAGCGCGTTGGCCGGAACGCGCCGCCGTTGACGGGCACGCCGGGGAAGATGTGCTTCAGCGCCACGAGGCACATCGACTTGGTTGTGCCGTCGGAGATGTTCATCGGGCCGCGCGCGGTCGGCGCGGTGCCGGTGAAATCGAAATGCAGATCCGAGCCGGCCACGGTGATGGCAAGCGCCACCTGCAGCGACGCGTCATCGACGCCGTCATTGTCGAACCAGTCGAGGGCGGTATAGGTCCCGTCTGGAATTTCGGCGATGTAGGAGCGCATCTGCTGTTCGGAGCGGTCCATCAATTCCGCGATGCAGGCCCGCAATGTGGCCTCGCCGTATTTGGCGAACAGCGCCTCCAGCCCGCGCCGGCCGATGGCGAACACGTTGACCATCGCTGCAAGATCGCCCTTGAGTTGCTCCGGCAGGCGGACATTGGCGACGATGAGGCGCACCACCGCCTCGTTGTAGCGCCCCTGATCATACAGCTTGAGTGGCGGAATGATGATCCCTTCCTGGTGGATCTCGGTCGCCGACGGCGCCCAGCCGCCGGGCACGCTGCCGCCCATGTCCATCCAGTGGCCGGTGTTGGCGAACAGCGCAAAAAGCCGGTCGCCGACAAAAACCGGAGAGACCAGCACCACGTCGTTGAGATGGGTGCCGCTGAGATAAGGATCATTGACCATCCACAGGTCGCCGTCCCGGAACCCGCCCTCGGCTGTGGCCACCGCGATCACTTGCTGCACGGTCCATTGCATGTTGGCGAGGAACTGCGGCAGGCCATAGCCACCCTGCGCGATGGTCTCGCCGGTATGGGCGTCGTACAGCCCGTGGGCGCAGTCGTTGGTCTCGGATATGATCGGCGAGATCGCGGCGCGGATCAGATGCAGGTCCATCTCGTCAGCGATCTGATCCAGCGCGCCGCGCACCACGGCCAAGGTGACAGGATCCATCACAGCATCTCCACCAGGACATTGCCGAATGCGTCGACCCGGGCGCGCATTCCCGGCTCGATCACGCTCGTGGTATCCGATTGTTCCAGGATCGCCGGTCCATCGAACACATCGCCTGGCCGCAAGGCGGCGCGATCGAAAATCGGCGTTTCGACCCAGCCGCCGAAATAGACCGGCCGGGTGACCGTGGCCACGGCCATGGCCTTGCACACCGCCGCGGGCCTGCGCCCAGCCTGGGTCACGCGGCGTCCGCACACGGCGGTCTTGAGACTGCATATCGTCACCGGCAGGTCACCCAGCGTGTTGCCGTATTCGGCGCGATAAACCGCGTGGAAAGCTTCGACCATCCGGTCCAGGCTCCATCCGGCCTCGAGCGGCACGCGCAACGTGTGGATCTGGCCGGCATACGACATCTGGGCGGCACGTTCGACCACCAGGCCGTCCAACGCGGTTTCGCTTTCGCGGGCCTGGGTCTGTCCATCGGCGAGCTGGTCCGCAAAGACCGACCACACCTCATCGGAGGTCAGGTCGGCAACCCGCCGCTCGATGGTTTGCGACATGTCGTAGCGCAGGTCGGCGATGGCACATCCCATGGCGCACAGCACCCCGGGATGCGGCGGGATGAGCATGGTCCGCACGCCCACCTCGCGCATGATCGCGGCGCCATGCAGCGGGCCGGCACCGCCGAAGGCCACCAGCACGAAGTCCCGGGGGTCATGGCCCTGTTCGACGGAAAGCAGCCGGGTGCGGCCTGCCATCCGCTGGTTGACGATCGCAAGGATCGCCTCGGCGGCATCCTCCACGCCGAGCCCGATCGTCTCACCCAGCTTTCCGATGGCGGCGCGTGCCCCCGCGATGTCCAGCCTGGCCAGATGCTTCAGGCCGATCGGGTTGTCGGCATTGATCCGCGACAGGACGGCGTTCACGTCGGTGACGGTGGGCTCGGTGCCGCCTCGGCCGAAACAGACCGGGCCTGGCACGGCGCCGGCGCTGCGCGGGCCGACCTGCAGGATGCCGCCACGGTCCAGGTAGGCGATCGATCCGCCGCCCGCTCCGATCGTGTGCACATCGATCATGGGCAGGCGCAGCGACACGCGGAAATCGAGCGCGGTCTCGTCGGACAGGCGTGGCCTGCCGCCGACAACCACCGCCACGTCGTAGCTTGTGCCGCCCATATCGCCGGTGATGACATTGTCGAACCCGGCCTCCGCCGCCAGCTTCGCCGCCGCCATCACGCCGGCGGCGGGGCCTGACCGCACGATGTTGGCGGCGCGTGCGCTCAGTTGCTTCAGCGGCACAAGGCCGCCATTGGACTGCATCACCAGCGTGTGCATGCCGAAGCCGCGCTCGGCCAGCCGGGATTGCAGCCCGGCGGCATAGCGCGACACCAGCGGCTGCAGATAGGCCTGCACGCAGGCCGTGGAGGTGCGCTCGAACTCGTAAAGCTCGCGCACCACGCTGGAGGATGTCACGACCTGCCACGCGGCGTTGGTCTCCAGCAGGATGGCGCGAACCCGGTCCTCATGCGCTGGATTCACGTAGCTGTGCAGGAACGCCACGACGATCGCCTCAACGTCCAGTTCCAGCAGAACAAGGGCCAGGGCGCGCATTTCGGCATCGTCCATCGGCCGGATCACGGCGCCGGTGTGATCGAGCCGCTCGTCGATCTCCCATCGAAGGTCGCGCGGGATGATCGGGTCCTGCACGCCGGTCATGCCATACATCGCCGGGCGGTCGCGCCGTCCGAGTTCGAGTATGTCGCGAAACCCCTTGGTCGTGACGAGGGCGCAGCGTGCGCCCTTGCGCTCGATGACCGCGTTGGTGGCGATGGTGGTGCCGTGCACGATCAGGTCCACGTCGTCAGGCCGGATGCCGGCGGCTTCCAACGCATCGACCAGCCCGCGCGACGGGTCATCCGGGGTGGAGGGCACTTTCAGCACCCGGTCGACGCGAAGCCCGTCCTGCGAGAAGAAAAGGTCGGTGAAGGTTCCGCCGACGTCGATGCCCACGACGCCGCGGGTCGCTGCGGTCATGAGATCACCTTGTCGCGGCGCAGTGCCGCGATATCGTCGGGGTCGCGCCCTGCGTGTTCGGCCAGGATGTTGTCGGCATCGGCGCCGAGGGCGTGGCTGGGCTCAAGCCGCCGCAGGTCGCTGCCGTGGAAACGCAGGGCGGAATGCTGGACCACGATGCGGCCCAGTTCGGGGTGGTCCTGCCATTGCAGCGCGCCGCGTTCGTGCATGTGCGGGTCGTTCACCACCTCCTTCAGCTCGCGCACCGGCGCGCAGGGCACGCGGTGGCGCTGCAGCAGGTCGAACAGATCCTGCTTGGTGAAGTCCTGCGTCCAGGCCGCAACGACGCGATCGATCTCGTCGACATGGGCCACGCGTTTCTTCAGCGAGGCGAAGCGCTGGTCTGCGGCCAGATCCTGGCGTGCCATGGCGGTCAGCAGCGAACGCCAGTGGATGTCGCCGACGCAGATGATGGCGATGTAGCCGTCGCTGGTCGGGTAGACGTTGTAGGGCGCCTCGGCGAGGCCCCCGTGCCGGTTGCCGGTGCGCGACGGCACTGGCGCACTGGCCTCGGCGCCGCCGGAGCCATGATACAGGCCGAGGCTTGACGAGAGCGACGGATAGACCGCGTCCATCATGGCCACCTCCACCACGCGTCCGACCCCGGTTCTTTCGCGTTCGTAGAGGGCTGTTACGATGGCGCCGTAGAGATGCGTCCCGGCAGAGAAGTCGCACACCGCGGGGCCGGCCTTGACCGGCGGGCGGTCGGGAAAGCCGGTGATGCTCATGACCCCGGCCATTGCCTGGACCGTCAGGTCCATCGCGGGATAGTCGCGATACGGGCCGGTGGACCCGAACCCGGAGCTTTGCGCATAGATCAGCCGCGGATTGATCACCTGCAGGGCATCGGCACCGAGGCCGAGCCGGTCCATCACGCCGGGTGCGAAGTTCTCCACCACCACATCGGCACCGCGCACGAGGTCGCGGAGCACCTGCTTGCCGGCTTCGGTCTTCAGGTTGAGTTCCAGGCTCTGCTTGCAGCCGTTCAGCATCGCGAAGGGCAGGGCCGCTCCGCCGACCACGCCGCGCCGGCGCAGCGATTCGCCGCCCGGCGGTTCGATCTTGATGACCGTGGCGCCTGACGTTGCGAGCAGGAAGGTGGCGTAGGGGCCGTTGTAGATCTGGCTGAGATCGACGACGACGACGCCCGTGAGAGGAAGCGCTCTGGCGTCTGCGCTCATGTCTTGCTGGTCCCGGCGCGTTGGCCTCTTCGGAACGCCGCCCAATCGTGGACGGGCCACATGTCCTGGTCCTCGCCATGGCCGGCATGGCCGTTGATCGTCCAGGCGATCAGCCCGTTCGAATCGATGAAGCTGTGCCGGTTGATGATGATGCCGGACAGCCGCGTTCCCACCGCCTCCAGCGTGCGGCCAAGCGCGTCCTGGGCCAAGATGGTAATTTTGGTCACCCACCCCTCGACCGGATCACGTTCCACGTGCCGGTGGCCCGAGACCAGATCGGCGGTCTCACCGTCGCGGATCATGAAGCCGTAGGCGATCTCCTCGTGGCCGTCATGCCATCTGGTCACTGCCAGAAAGCCGTCCCGCTCGGTCGCCATCCCCGTCACATAGGCGCTTTTCTTTGGCCGATGCTCCGGGCGCGGTCCCCACGAGCGGTCGCGCATGCCGAAGCAGTCGATCTCGACGACCCGGCCTTGCAGGCGGACCTGCCCGGTGACCCGGCCGAACTGGTCGAAATGGTTGGAGCCCCCGAACGGGGATCCATCCTTGTGCAGCTTTCGTGGCGCCATGACGCCCTGGAATCGTAGATCGATGTTGCACACGTCATTGTCGCGCACGCCCAGTTCGTAGCCCATGGTGGGCTCGACCGCCTTGATGGACACGCCGGTGGGCAATGTGATGTCCGAAAGGTCCTGGTTCGGTGGCAGCCGCAGGGCCGTGTAGTTGGCGTTGTACAGCACCTCCCACGGCAGATGCGCGGTGTCGTCCCACACCCAGGCGCCGCCGGCCACGGTGCCGATGTTGGGCCGGGCCATGGTGTAGAGCCAACCGCCTAGCTTTTCCTCGGGATTGCAGAACGCGAACCAGCTGGTCTCCGTCATCCACCACCGGTCGCCCATTTCGGCAAAGTGGAAATTATCGTCGCGGGCGGTGAAGGAGGTCATGGGGTTTCCTGTCCTGACACGCTTGCAGGCGAGAGTGCGGGATAGTGGCGGCCGGCGATGCCGCCCGACGCATCGCTTGCAAGCTGCGCGTCGCGGACCGCCTGACCGGCGAAATAGCCCAGCGCGTCAGCAAAGTTCACGCGTTGCGTTTGGATTGCAGACAGAAGGCTTTGTCGTGCCGCCTGCAGCCCCTCCCCGGCGGAGCCGTCCCGCGCCAGGAGCATGTTGAGTGCCTGGTGTTCGGCGGCCTCGACCTGCGCACCCAGCCGGTCCCAGGCCGCGAGGTATTTCACGACTTTTGCTGCATTTTTCGCCTTGGCGATCACCTGGCTGTCCGTGCTGCGCGCCACCACAACCTCGCGGAGATCGTCGAGCACGTGGGCAAACAGGCTGCTGCGATCGGTCACCGATGCCGCGATCGGCGCCGGCCACGACACGGCGATGCCGCTTGCGTCCGACAGCGCCTCCACCAGGAGGCGCCGGTTCAAGGCGCGCGAGACGATGGCATGCGCCGGCTCACCGGTCACGTTGCGGTGGCGGATCACAACCACGCGGGTGGAGACGAGAACGCGGTGATAGAGGATGCGCTGGCGATCGATCTTCCGTCCGGAAGCGCGCTCGTAGGCAGCGATGCTGGCGGCGAAGTCGGGTACTGGCTCCATCACGCAACGCATGGAGAACCAGGCCAGGTCTTCCATGGGATCGCCGAGATGGGCCAGCTCCCAATCGATCAGCGCCGTCAGGTGCCCGGCCTGAAACAGGAAATTGCCCGGCCCGGCATCGCCGTGCACCAGCACCACCGGGCCGTCAGGGTCGGGCAGGTTGTCGTCGAGCCAGGAGAAGGCGAGGTCGAGCAGGGGGTCGGGTCGACCGGCCTCGTCATACATCGCGCGCCATATCGCCAGCTCTGTGGCCACGTGGTCGGCGATGCGGGGGCCTTGGCCGCCTCCATCCAGCACGATGTCGGCTGCAGGGTGCGCGTGCAGCCGGGCCAGATCGGTCATGACCTCGTCGGCGATGGCCTGCTTCATGGGGGCGTCTGTGAGCCTGCGGTACTCGGCGATCCCTGCGGCACGGTCGGTCAGGATTGCCTGTATCTCCGGATGCTCGGCGATCAGGCGGGGCGCCCTGATGTTGAGCCCGGCAATCGCACGATAGACCTGCGCCTCCCGATGGGTGGTGTAGGGTTCGACGCCTGGCGGACGGGGCGGGGCGTAGCGCAGGAACACCTCGGCGATCTCGCCATCTGGCCTTCGGACGTCGATCGCCCAGGACCGGGCGCGGTTGCCGCCGGACGCCTGCGTCGATGAATGAACCCGACCGCCACAGACCGTTGCCACCCATTGAAACAGCGAAGGTTCGTCGCCTTCGGACGCGCCCAGTGTGTCGGTGGGTTCGTGAGAGGTAGTTCCCACAACCATCTCGTCCCCCTACGCGACTGATCGAAGTCGCGTTCCGCCGTTTCGACCGGCATGCTTGTTCCAGCTTTGTGACTGGCTCTACGCCTCAAATTAAACAGCTAGCATACAATCGGCAAGCGAATTATACACTTCATCTCGCGGATCCATCGGCGCAAAAGCCGAGAGCAGCGAAATCAAAGCCTGGGAGGGCACGCATGGCCGGACTGTATTTCGACGAATTGACCGTCGGCCAGATGTTCCAACATCCGATCCGCCGAACCATCACCGAAACCGACAACGTCTGGTTCTCGGCAATCACGCACAACCCGGCACAACTGCATCTCGATGAGGAATACTGCCGCACCGAGACGGAGTTTGGCCAGCGTATCGTCAACAGCGCCTTCACCCTTGGCCTCATGGTCGGCATTTCCGTCGGTGACACCACGCTGGGAACGGCCATCGCCAATCTTGGCTGGGACGAGGTGCGGTTCCCCAAACCGCTTTTCCACGGCGACACGGTCCGGGTGGAGAGTGAGGTGGCGGAGCTGCGGGAGTCGAAGTCGCGCCCCAATGCAGGGATCGTGACCTTTATCCATCGTGCGTTCAACCAGCATGGCGATCTGGTCGCCCATTGCAGGCGGTCCGGCCTGCAACGCAAGCTCCCGGTGCCTGCGTGACACCACGCTCCTTCCTGTTCGTGCCCGGCGACAGCGAGAAGAAGCTGGTTCGGGCGCGCGATGCAGGCGCCGATGCGCTGATCCTGGACCTTGAGGATTCGGTGGCCCCCGCCCGTAAAATACGCGCGCGCGACATGGTCGCCACCGCCTTGCAGGCCAGCGCCTTGCCGGAAGCCCACGGGCCGCAAGCCTGGGTACGGATCAATCCGCTGGACGAGGGCGGTATCGCCGATCTCGCAGGCGTCGTGCGGCAGGGTCTGGCAGGGATCATGATCCCGAAAATCGGCGGTGTCGCGGACGTGATCCGCCTCGGCCATTACCTCGACGTCATGGAGGCTCACCAAGGGCTGCCGGTCGGGAGCATCCAAATCCTGCCGGTTGCGACCGAGACGCCACGGGCGCCGTTCGGGCTGGCTGGTTTTTCAGACGCCGTGTTGCCGCGCCTGCTCGGTTTGACCTGGGGGGCCGAAGATCTCAGCACGGCGCTTGGCGCCAGCACCAACCGGGACGAGACCGGCGAATTCGCGTTCACCTACCGCATGGTGCGGTCGATGTGCCTGATGGCGGCAAAGGCGGCCGGGGTGGAGCCGATCGAGACCCTGTATGCCGACTTCCGTGATGCTGACGGATTGTTGGCCAGTTGTGCCAAAGCGGCGCGGGAGGGCTTCACTGGCCGCATCGCCATCCATCCGGCGCAGGTGGCCGGAATCAACCAGGCCTTCACCCCGTCGGAGGCCGACCTGGCCCATGCGCGGCGTGTGGTCGAGGCATTCGCGGCGCAGCCGGATGTCGGCACGGTGGGGCTGGATGGAAAGATGGTCGACATCCCGCATTTGAAGCAGGCGAATCTCGTGCTGGCGAGGCATGAGGCCTTTGCCGGCCGTTCGTGACCGACGCGTGACCCGGTTTGTTCCGATCGCGGCCCTCGCCGATGCGCTGCAGCCAGGCGAGCGCGTTTTCTTTCCCGGGTCCGCCGGCGAGCCGGTTGCGCTGCTGAGCGCGTTGGCCGCCCGCCCGGAGCGTTCGCGCGGCCTGCGCATCCTGTCGACCGCCGTTCCCGGAATCAACCGCGCCTCCCCCGACGACCTCGACCCCAGTGTGGTGACGACTGGCCTGTTCATGCAGCCGCGTTTTGGCCGGGCGCAGCGCGAGGGCCGGTTCCAGCATTTGCCGCTGTCGTTCGCGGGCTTTGTCGAACACATCAGGGACCGCGTGACGATCGATACCTGCGTGGTGCATGTGTCGCCCCCCGATGATGCTGGCCGCTGCTCGCTGGGGGCCGCCGTTGAGTTCACGCCGCTGGTGCAGGCCAAAAGTGCCAGGACCTTTGCGCTGATCAACCCGAACATGCCGGCAATTCCGGGGGGCCAGACCCTGCCGCTTGCCGCGTTCGACCTGGTGTGTGAGGTCGATACCCCATTGCCTGTCTATGACGTGGGAACACCGAGCGCCTCGGCAACTATCATTGCCCGCCACATTGCCAGTCTCGTCGAAGACGGCAGCGCGCTGCAGGCCGGGCTGGGCAAGGTTCCTGAAACGCTCTTTGCCCTGCTGCATGATCGTCGGGGCCTGCGCCTGCAATCCGGCATGCTTGGCGACGGCGCCCTGCAACTGAGCCGATCCGGCGCGCTCGATCCGAATTTCCGGCATGCCAGTTGCGTGTGGGTGGGGTCGTCCGGGTTGTACCGTGAACTCGCGACACTGGAACGCCTGTCGGTGCTGTCTTGCGACATTACCCACGACATCTGTCGCCTTGCATCGGCGGACCGCTTCATCGCGGTCAATTCCGCCCTGAGCGTTGACCTGTTCGGCCAGGCCAACCTCGAACACGCCAATGGCCGGGCGGTCAGCGGCGTCGGCGGAGCGCCGGATTTCGCCAGTGCCGCCCGCATCTCGCGTGGTGGCATCAGCATCGTGGCCTTGCCGGCCTCCTATGGGGTGGAGCCCCGGTCGCGCATCGTGCCACGCCTGGACGGCGGCATGGTGTCGCTGCCGTGCCATGCGATCGACGTCGTCATCACCGAACACGGTATCGCCGACCTGCGCGGACGCTGTGTGTTCGCGCGGGCGGAAGCACTGATCTCGGTTGCTGATCCTGTCTTTCGGGCCGACCTCGAAGTCGCATGGAACGCGATCAAGCAAAAACTCTGACTGGAGAAACGACCATGCGGAAAAGCGAAAAGGTGATCATCAGCTGCGCCATCACGGGCTCGATCCACACCCCGTCGATGTCACAGCATCTGCCCATCACGCCCCAGCAGATCGCCGACCAGGCGGTGGGCGCGATCGAGGCAGGTGCTGCCATCGTCCATTTGCACGCCCGCATTCCCAAAACCGGGCGGCCGAGCCAGGATACGGCCCTATACGCGCAGTTCCTGCCCGAGATCGCCGCACGCTGTGACGGCATCATAAACATTACCACCGGCGCCGGGCTCGGCATGAGCATGGATGAGCGTCTCGCTGCGGCGAATTGGGCCAAGCCCGAGATCGCGTCGATGAACATGGGATCGTTCAATTTCAACATCTCGGCCGCCGCCGGGCGCATCACAAATTTCAAGCATGACTGGGAGGCGCCTTATCTGGCGTCGACCACCGGGTTCATCCTGTCCAACACGTTCGAGCAGATCGAGCGCGGATTGCGCGAGTTGACCGAGAACGGCACACGGTTCGAGTTCGAGTGTTACGATGTCGGCCACCTCTACAACCTTGCCCATTTCGTCAACCGCGGTCTCGTCAAGCCGCCGTTCTTTATCCAGTGCATCTTCGGCATATTGGGCGGCATCGGGCCGGAGCCTGAGCATTTGATGCATATGAAGGCCACCGCTGACCGGCTGTTCGGCAACGATTACTACTTGTCGGTGCTGGGCGCCGGGCGGCACCAGTTCCCAATGGTGACGTTGTCGGCGATTTTGGGTGGCAACGTGCGGGTTGGACTAGAGGACAATCTGTATCTTGGCCGCGGCGAGCTGGCGCCGTCCAATGCGGCTCAGGTTTCCAAGATCCGTCGCGTGCTCGAGGAACTCTCGTTCCAGATCGCCTCGCCCGACGAAGCGCGCGCCATGCTCGGCACAAAGGGCCGAGACAATGTCGGGTTCTGAGGGTTACGCTGCGCCATGGTCAACCGCGCTGTCGTGGCCGTGCGGGATCGACGGCAAAAAATGGGGGATACTGACCATGGCACGGATATTGGCACTCATTGGTTGCTGGCTTTGCCTGGTGACCGGCCCGGCCGTAGCCGATGACTACCCGAACAAGTTCGTCACCGTGATAGTACCTTTCGCCGCCGGCAGCGGCAGCGATACGGCGGCCCGGGTGATTGGCCAGTATCTGGGCCCGAAGCTTGGGCAAAGCATTATCGTCGAGAACCGGGTTGGCGCCACCGGGGCCATTGCGTCCACCGCCGTGGCGCGGGCAACACCGAACGGCTATACGTTGCTGCTGGGCACGAACTCCACCCACGGCTCCAACAGCGCGCTCTACAAGAAGCTGACTTACGATCCTGTGAAGGATTTCGTGGGCGTGGCCGATACCGGGGTGTTCAATTACTTCCTGGTCGTCAATCCGTCCTTGCCGATCGCGTCGGTGGCCGATCTGATTGCGTATGGGAAGGCAAATCCGGGCAAGCTGGCCTATGCCGGCGGATCCTCGACCAGCATCGTCATGGCTGAGACCTTTGCCAAGGAAACCGGGGTGGCCCTTCTGAAGGTGCCGTATCGCAGCAATCCGCCGGCGTTGACCGATGTTATCGCCGGCCGGGTTTCGATGATGTTCGCCGACATGTCCTCAACCATAAGCTTCGTCAAGGCCGGCAGCCTACGGGCGATTGCCGTGACCACCAGGGACCGCAGCCCGCAATACCCGGATCTGCCCACGATCAGCGAGACCGCGGTCAAGGGGTTCGACCTTGCCTCCTGGACCGGCCTGTTCGCCCCGGCCGGCACGCCGGCGGCGATTGTCGAGAAGCTGAACCATGAAGTGAATGCGGTGCTGGCGATGCCCGAGGTACAGCAGCGCCTGATCAGCCTCGGGGTTGAGCCGACCCCGATGTCGGCGTCGGATTTCAACAGCTTTGCCGGCAAGGAAGTCGAGAAATGGTCTCGCCTGGTCAAGCAGGCGGGTATCGAGCCGGAATAGGCGTGGCGGTGTCAGATCTGAAAACTGCCCGGAGCCGGACCCGGCGCCTGCTGTCGGGTGGGCTGGTCACGCTTGCCGGCCTCGCCGTGACGATGGAGGCCATCACCTTTGGCATGGGCACCATGGCCCGCACCGGGCCGGGCTTCTTTCCCACGGTCCTGGGGGCGGTGCTGACCATCGTAGGTTTGCTGCTCTTGATCGTTCCAGACCGGGCAGAGGAACACGACAGTGCCGCCTTTGGCCGTCCAGACTGGCGCGGCTGGTCGTGCATCATCATGGGCATCGCGGCATTCGCCATCTTTGGCGAGTTGTTCGGCCTTGGGCCGGCAACCTTTGCATGCGTGTTCATCTCGGCATTCGGCGACCGCGAGGCCACGGTGAAAGGCTCGCTTATTCTGGCGACGGCAGCTGTTGTGGTGGCTGCGGTGGTGTTCTCGTGGTTGCTGAAGTTTCAGCTTCCTTTCGTGCATTGGGTTTGACCGATGGGTGACACGCTTCCCAATCTGCTGCACGGCTTCTCCGTGGCGCTGGAGCCGCATAATCTGATGTGGAGCTTCGTGGGCGTGCTGATCGGCAACGTCATCGGTGTGCTGCCAGGTATGGGCATTATGGCGACGATCTCGATCCTGTTGCCGCTGACCTTCGGTATGCCGCCCGTGGCGGCTATTCTGATGCTGGCCGGCATTTACTATGGCGCGCAATACGGCGGCGCGATTTGTTCCATCCTGCTTAATTTGCCCTGCCATGCCTCGCACGCCGTTACCTGCCTTGATGGCTATCCCATGACGCTGCAGGGGCGTGGTGGCGTGGCGTTGGGTATCACGATGATGGCGGCGTTTTTCGGCGCCGCTTTCGGCATCATGCAAATGATCTTTTTCGCGCCGTTCCTGGTGTCGATCGCTTTCAAGTTCGGGCCGGCGGAGGTATGCACGTTGATGCTTCTGGGCCTGCTCGCCGGCGCCACGCTGGCACGCGGCTCGGCGTTGAAGGGCATTGCGATGACCGTCGTGGGGCTGGTGTTGGGCACGGTGGGTACCGATGTCGACACCGGCACGGCGCGGTTCACCTTCGGCGCGCTGTCGCTTTACAACGGCGTTGACCTTGTTGCCGTGGCACTTGGCTTCTTTGGCGTCGCTGAGTTCCTCAAAAGCGTCAACACCATCAAGGTCGGAAACTTGGCGGGCATGATGCGTATCCGCGACCTGCGCCCCAGCCGCGCCGATTTGCGTCAGGCGGCGTTGCCGATCCTGCGGGGCACGGTTATCGGTAGCCTGTGCTCGCTGATCCCTGGCACCGGGCCGACGATTGCATCGTTTCTGGCCTATGCGGCGGAAAAGCGGATCAGTCGCACCCCAGGTATCTTTGGCCAAGGCGCTATTGCTGGCGTGGCCAGCCCCGAGGCTTCCACCCATTCGGCGGTGCAGGCGGATTTCATCCCGACCATGAGCCTGGGTATCCCCGGCGATGCCGTGATGGCATTGATCCTGGGCGCGCTCATCATTCAGGGCATCCAGCCCGGGCCGCAGTTGATGACCGAGCATCCAGACGTGTTCTGGGGCCTGATCGCCAGTTTCTGGGTTGGCAACATCCTGCTGGTGATCCTGAACGTGCCGATGATCGGCGTGTGGGTGAAGTTGCTGCAGATCCCGTTTCGATACTTGTTCCCGTTTGCGCTATTCTTTATTTGTGTGGGTGTCTATAGCACAAATAACGAGATGTTTGGTGTGGTGCAGACACTGGTGATCGGCGTTGTCGGATATGGGCTGCTGCGCCTGGGGTTTCATCCGGCGCCGATCCTGTTGGGCTTTGTGCTTGGGCCTCGGCTGGAGGAGAATTTCAGGCGAGCGTTGACGTTGTCGCGCGGCGATCTTGGGGTTTTTGTCGAGAGCCCGATCAGTGCATTTTTCGTGGCGCTTGGCGTGACGTTGGTTGTGGGCCAGATCTTTTTTGCCTGTCGCAAGACGAGGGTGGTTCGGGATCTGGCTGGGCTTGTCCCGGATGCGAAGGGCGCTTTGGAAGAGTCTTAAAGCGTGATGACCGAAGGTGGAATCACCGAAAGGTCTGAATCACGCGATAAAAGAAAGAGCTAGAGCTGGATTACGTCGCCTATCAGACGTCATCCAGCTCTAGCGCGTGATGACCGAAGGTGGAATCACCGAAAGGTCTGAATCATGCGATAAAACAAAGAGCTAGAGCGTGATGACCGAAGGTAGAATCACCGAAAGGTCTGAATCACGCGATAAAACAACGAAGCTCCTAGCCGATATATATTAGTTTTTTACCTCGGTTTTCTCCGGCGTACAGGGCTTTCAGTGCGCCGGGTGCTTGCTCGATGCCTTGGGCCAGGTCTTCGTCGTAGTTGAGTTGGCCGGCTTGATACCAGGCGACGAGTGCTTGGTTTGCTGCCGCGAAGCGCTTGGCGTGGTCGAAGACGACGAAGCCGCTCCAGACGAGCCTGCGGGTGAGGATTTCCCGCTCGTTGCGGGGGCCGGTGGGGATTGGGGTCCAGATCGGCGTCGAGGCGGTGCCGCATTGGACGATGCGTCCGCCCACGGCCATCTGGCGGAGCGCTGCATCCAGGATTGGGCCGCCGACATTGTCGAAATAGACGTCGATGCCGCTTGGCGCTTCGGATGCGACGGCCGCGGCCCAATCTGATTTTTTGTAGCTGTGGGCGGAGTGGTAGCCATACCGCGCCCGGCAGGCTGCAACCTTCTCGTCATGGCCGGTCAGGCCGATTGCGGTGGCGCCGAGGTTGCGGGCGATCTGGCCAACCAGGCTGCCGACGGAGCCGGCCGCGGTGGATACCAGAACAATGTTGCCAGGCACCGGACGGCCCAGTTCGGTCAGCGCCAGATAGGCCGTCAGCCCATTGATGCCGAGCAGGCCGACATAGGCCGACAGGGGCACCGCTTCTGTTGCACGCTGGATGATCGCAGCTTGGGTGACGGCTGCGTAGTCCTGCCATCCGAACCAGCCGTAGAGGAATTCGCCGACGGACACATCAGGGGTTTTGGACTGCGTGACCACGCCCACCGCAAGTGCCCGCATGGGGCCGCCGATTGGCACTGGCGCCGAATAATTAGCCTCCGCGGCGACCCAGCCGCGCTGCGCGGGATCGACCGAAAGGTAGATGTTGCGGACCAGGAATTCGCCGTCGGCGATCTCGGGTATGGCGACGTCTTCAATCGCGAAATCGTCTGCCATCGGGATCCCCTGCGGGCGGCGGATCAGAATGACCCGGCGATTGCGGGTGGGCAGGCTGTAGGCGGGAATTTCGGTGGGGCGGGTCATAGCGCAGTCCTCGAATGGCCGGATCGGGCAGGTCCAGCGCTTGCTTGTTAGAATTACGGAAGCATATAATACGCTAGATATCTTATTTCCATGCCCTATGCTCCCGGCAACGGAAAGCCGGGGCCCAAGAGCCAAGAACGGGAGGGCGCGCGTGGATTTTCAGCTCAACGAGCAGCAGCTCGCAATCGATGAAGGCGTGCGCAAGGTCTGCGCGCAGTTCGACGACCAGTATTGGACGGACTGCGAGACCAATCTGCATTTTCCCCAGGAATACTACCAGGCGATGGCCGAGGGTGGCTGGCTGGGGATCACGATGCCGGAGGAGGTGGGCGGTTCCGGGCTGGGTGTGACCGAGGCCGTTGTCATGATGCACGCGGCCACGGCGAGCAATGGCGGCTATTCAGCGGCGTCTGCCATCCACATCAACATGTTTGGCCCGCACGCCATCGTGGTGCACGGCACGCCCGAGCAGAAGCAGCGCTGGCTGCGTCCGCTGGTGGAGGGCAAGCAAAAGGCATGCTTCGGCGTAACCGAGCCGGATGCGGGGCTGGACACGACCAGCATCAAGACCTTCGCCACCCGCACCAACGCGGGCTATCAGGTGAAGGGTCGCAAAATGTGGACCTCGACCGGCCAGGTTGCCGACAAGATCCTGCTGCTGACCCGGACCACGGCGAAGAAGGACTGCAAGCGGCCGACCGACGGCATGACGCTGTTCTACACCGATCTCGACCGCAACAAGATCGAGGTCCGGCGCATCCACAAGATGGGCCGCAACGCCGTTGATTCGAACGCTGTGTTCATTGACGATTTGTTCGTGCCCGAGGAAGACCGCATCGGCGAGGAAGGGCAGGGGTTCAAATACATCCTCGACAGCCTGAACCCTGAACGGATCCTGGTCGCGGCCGAGGCCATCGGCCTGGGTCGCGATGCGCTTCGCCGGGCGTCCGCCTACGCCAAGGAGCGTGTGGTGTTCGGTCGGCCGATCGGCCAGAACCAGGGCATCCAGCACCCGCTGGCGGAATGCTGGACGCAGCTTGAGGCGGCTTACTGGATGACCATGCGGGCCGCCTGGATGTATGACAACGGCCAGTCCTGCGGGGCGGAGGCAAATGCGGCCAAGTTCCTCGCCGGGCGCGCCGCGTTCGACACAGCAACCCGTGCAGTAATGACGCATGGTGGTATGGGCTATGCCCGCGAATACCAGGTTGAACGGCTCTTCCGCGAGGCGATCCTGACCCGCATCGCCCCCGTGACCGAACAGTTGATCCTGTCGTTCATCGCCGAGCGGGTGCTTGGCCAGCCAAAGTCATATTAGCGCGTGATGGCCGAAGGTGTAATACCGACCCGCCTTGAGGATGACCCTTCCAGCATCAAGGCAGGTTGGTATCATCACGCGATAAAACAAAGATCTTGAGCGTGATGACGTCGCCTATCATACGTCAACACGCTCCAGACCAAGGGGATTGTCAGGTGCCACCGGCCCGCGCCTTGCGGGAAGGTGCCGGTTCGAATGCTGCCGGTGCCTCGTCGAGCGCGAAGACGCCCACCGGGAGCTCGACATCGTCTTTGTCGACGACGGCGCCGCGAATATTCTCTTTCATCGTCTCAAGCGCCGCTTCTGTTGCAGCCACAACCTCGGGCGTCAGACCGGCAAGGATGATCTCGTTCAGCCTGTGGCCGACCGCCACCATTTCCTCCAGGATCTCATGGCCGCGATCGGTGATCATGATCCTTTTCGCGCGCCGGTCCCCTTTTTCCGGCACGCGGATGACGTAGCCTGCAATCTCCAGCCGGTCGATCAATCCGCCGACGGTGACCTTGCCGACGTCGAGGTCGCGCGCGAGTTCCGTCTGCAACATGCCAGAACGGGCGTGCCGCGAAAGCTGACTGAATACCCACCACTGTGAACGGGTGATCCCGAGCGGTTTCATTGCCTGGTCGAACAACGTCCGCCGCATGCGCGATACGTCATGCACCAGGAATCCGATGCGGACTTCCTGTGGAACCTTGTTGTTGATGCTCATTGCCTTGCGTTCGTCCCTGCCGCCTGGTGCCATGTTCATCGGCGTCCAGCCGCAGCTTAGATTATATGCACATTGTATGTTGTCTTACCAATTGGAAATGCGCTTCCATCCATGCGGAAACGAAAAGCCGACGACGAGAACTGCATCCGTTCCAACAGAGGATACATGGCTCGTCGTGCCGCCCGCACCCGTTGCCCAGAGCACGGAGCCCGACGGCACGATCGACTGCCGAGCCGCACGCTCAAGCGGGATGACCGAGGGTGGTATCACCGAAAGGGTGGCGATCCTTATGTCGGTTCACGCCGTCGGTGCGAAATCACAGCAGGCCCATCAGGGTGCGCACTTCGAACCCATTCGGCTCGGCCAGCAGGGCGGCGATCCCCGCAGCGCGCCCGCCCAGCAGTCCCTCCGCCTTCGCCTGGATCCGCGAAGCCGGCACCGGCCGGGTCCAGCTGCCCAGCGGCGCATCACACCGCCGCGTGATCGTCTCGCCGTTCGTGAGCTCGATCGTGATGTCCACATGCATGCAGTCGAACCGGCCGGAGATCGTGGGATCGCCGACCAGCGTGGTGCGTGCGAGCAGCGCGACCGCATCCGGCGCGAAGCGCCGCGCATCGGTGAAGCTGCCCGGCTCCACGAAGCCGTCCAGAATGGCGACGACGGCGGTGTACTGCCAGGAGAACTTGCCATCGAGGCCGCTGACCGGGTTCGGTCGATCGATGTAGGGCATGGGCGGTGTGCGCAGCTCCACACGGCGTATTCGGTCCGCCAGCGCCTGCGGCCCGGCCATCTCCCGGGCCTCCAGCGCCGCGGTGATCGCGAAGTGGGTGGCGAACTGCGAAGGAAACAGCTTCCAGGCGGGCCCGGGGTCGAGCGCGCGCGCTGTGTCGAGCGGGGCGAGCAGGACGGCCGGGTCAAATCCGGCGCCGAACAATGCGGGGCCCCAGCCACGAGGGCTGCCGATCGCGTCCTCATTGGCTGTGAAGCCGGCCTGCGCGAGCAGCGCCGCCTCGACCCCATGGGCTGCGGCGTCGCCGCAGTGCAGCGCTTTGGTCATGGAGCCCACGTTCGCCAGCAGCCCGGCAGAGCGCGAGGCCGCGATCCCGACAGCAGCGGCCAGGCGCTCTCCCGCCAGTCCCAGCATGGCGCCGCACGCCAGCGCAGCCGCCAGCGGCCCCACCGCGCCTGGTGGGTGCAGCGTCAGCTTCGCCGGCTCGATCTGCCCCGAGGACAGCCGCAGTCGTCCCTGCGCCTCCACGCCGCGCGCAATGGCCTTCAGCGCCGCCACGCCCTGCGGCCCGGCGCCCTCGTGCTCGCGCAACTCCGCAAGCGCCAGCACCGCCGGGAGCAACGGAGACAATGCGTGGTTCGGCGGATCCCACATCGGCTCGAAATCGAGCACGTGCATGGCCATGCCGTTGACGCGGGCGGCGCTGGCGACGGAGCTGCGGAACCCCTGGCCGATCAGCGTGGCCGGCCCGGCATGGCCTTCGCGGCGGACGAAATCGGCCATCAGGCGCGGCCCCGGCTCGGCAGCCCCCGCGACGGCGACGGCGAGACCATCCAGCAGCAGGAGCCGGCACTGGTCGAGCAAGGCCGGCTGGTCCGCGGCCCAGGCCCCGAGCAGGTCGGTGAAGTCGCGGGTCAGCGACACCGCGGGCGCATCGCGCGTCACTCGGCCGCCGCCGCAAGCCGGTCCGGTGCCGCCGGCGCACGATACAATACCTCGCCCTGGAACAGCCGCCGTGCCGTGCGATAAACCGTCGCGTGCCCGATGTGCACGCCCGCCGAACGGGTTTCCACCGCCGCATCGACCATCACCACACCGGACGGGTGGCCGATCCGCAGCGCGCCCTCATGCACCCGCTCCAGCAACAGCCGCCACGCCACGCTGCCCGGCACGCGGCAGGCCGCTGCCAGGCACATCGCCCCGGTCAGCGGCACGGCGCGGTGCGGCTGGCCGATCGAGATCATGCGGACGGTGATATCCATGTCGTCGGCCCCGAGCCGCCGCGACGACAGCGTGGGCGAGGCGGACGGGGCTGCCACCATGGCCACCTTCGGGGCACCCAGCATCAGCCCGGCTGCCTCGAGCGACGGCGTGAGTCCCATCGCAACCGACGCGGCGCAGCGGATCGCTTCGAGATGGGCGAGCAGGGCAGGGGCGGCCTCCATCGCGTCCGGCAGCTCGATCCCGGACGCGCCGAGCGACGCCGCCGCCACGAACACGCAGGGGTTGGCCGCGTCGACCATGCTGACCTCGACCGGTCCGAAGCCTGCGATGTCGAGTGTGTCGAAGGCGTTGCCGGTCGGCAGCAGACGTCCGGTACGGGCACCGCCGGGGTCCTGGAAATCCAGTCGGATCGGCGCCCCGCTGCCGCCGACGCCGTCAAGCACCAGGTCGCCATCGACCACCGCCATCCCGTCCTCGACGAGGAAGCGGGCGTGGATGACCTTGTTCGTGTTGGTATTGTGGATACGGACCAGCGCCTCTTCGCCATTCGGCGCCGCGACCAAACCCTCATCCAGTGCCCAAGGGCCCATTGCCGCCGACATGTTGCCGCAGTTGGCGGAGTAGTCCACCGCGGCGGTGCCGACCGAGACCTGGGCGAAAGTGTAGTCGATGTCGGCGTCCGGACGGCTGGGCGGCCCCACGACGCACACCTTCGACAGCGATGAGACGCCGCCACCCATCCCGTCGAGTTGCCGCCCGTTCGGGTCCGGAGAGCCCATCGCGGCCAGGAAGATGGGCGCCCAGTCCGCCTGGTCTGGCGGCAGGTCGGCGCGATGCAGCACCAGCGCCTTCGAAGTGCCACCCCGCATGAAGGTGGCGCGCAGCCGTCTTTGCGGCATCCCAAACATCTCCCTTGCTGTTGCATATCTTTGTATACATTGTTATACCGAGCGGCAAGCAACGTGTGGAAGGCACTCATCGACGGTATGGAACCCCTTTCGGATAGCGCTTTGGCCGCGTTCGCAAGCGGCCCCCGCGCCTCAGGCGGCCTGTCAGAGCAGGCCTATCGCGCCATTCGCGAAGCGATCCAGGAAGGGTGGCTCGCGCCGGGCCAGCGTGTTCTGGAACTCGAACTCTGCGCCTGGCTAAAGATGAGCCGCACGCCGGTGCGTGAGGCCCTGCGGCGGCTGCAGTCGGACGGTATGCTTGTGCATGCGGCTGGCGGCGGCCTCTCGGTCGCGCAGCACGACCTGCGCGCCGTGGCCGAGTTGTACGACGTCCGCGAGAGCCTCGAAGGTACCGCTGCAGCCCTTGCGGCCCGCAACGGCGATGTCACCGAGGTGCACATTCTCGAGGCCATGCTCGACTCGCACCGGCGGCTTCCGGACGACCCGAAGGTGCATGCGCGGGAGAACGCGCTGTTCCATGAGCACATCTATCGCGCGGCCCGCAACCGCTTCCTGTTGAAAAGCCTGCAGGACCTGCACGACGCCGTCGCCCTGCTCGGCCGCACCACCTTCGCTGCCCCCGGCCGGATCCGGGAGGCGTGGTCCGAGCACGAGGCCATCGTCGCCGCCATCCGCCGCCACGATTCCACCGAGGCCGAGGCCCTGGCCCGCGCCCATGTCCGCCGCGGCTACCAGCTCCGCCTGGCCGCCATCGCCGAAACCACACAGGCAGGTCCCCAAACCCGGATGGAACAGCGCCTGCGCCTCCCCTGATCGAAGCTGACCACACAAAGAACTGGACGTGGCCCAAGCTGCGCCATCCACCGGAGGACGTCGAATGAACCGAACCGAGCTGACACGCCGGACCGCCCTGGCCCTAGGGATTGCGGCTTCCCTGCCGTTCCCCGCGAAGGCGGCCGAGGACTGGCCCGCCGTGCAGGAGGCCGCGCGCAAAGAAGCCTGGCTGAGCTTCTACCACAACCTCCGCCCGCAGGGCGTTGAGACATTGCTGGCCGAGTTCCGCAAGGCCAACCCGGGCATTCATACAGAGCAGATTCGCCTCGGCAGCGCGCCGCTGATCGAGCGGTTCGCGACCGAGTTCAACGCCGGCCGCAACCTGGCCGACGTCATGCTCACCTTCCCTGACGACACCTATTTCAACGGGATCGACAAAAGCGGCTGGGCCGCCACCTGGACGCCGCCGGAGCTGGCCGCCTTCAAGCCCGAGGCCAACCACGGCAACAAGGCCTTCGCCGTCCACACTTCGCGCAATATCATCATCTGGAACAAGCAGCGGGTGAAGCCGGCCGACGCGCCCAAGGAGTGGGCGGACCTGTGGGATCCGAAGTGGAAGGGCAAGGTGGCGATGGACCCGCCCTGGCGGTCCATCGCCGTGCAGGGCCTCGTGGCGTTCTGGGCGAAGAACGGCGTCCAGGACGCGGCAGAGAAGCTGCGCGCGAATGACGTGCGGTTCTTCGAGGGCTCGGCCGGCGTGTTCCAGGCGGTCCTGCGCGGAGACGTCATGGTGGGCACGCTGGCGGACCTGCCAGTGGAGCCTGCGCTCGAGGACGGAGCTCCGATCGGGTTCATCTACCCGAAGTCCGGCACCGCCACGAACGACGGTTACGTCATGGTCAACGCCCGCGCCCCGCACCCGAACGCAGGGCGGGTCTTCACAAACTGGTTGCTCAGCGCCCCGGGCCAGGTGGTCCTGCAGGAGCAGGACGGCCTTCCGGTCACGCGCCCCGGCGTCCCCCCGCTCAAGTTCCTGCCGCCGACAGCGAGCCTGCCCAACGCCGTCGACTCGCTGAAGCTCATCTCGGGCGCCGAGCAGGCGGCGACGATCGAGTCCTGGCGCACCGCCTTCGGCATCCGCTAGCGGTCCGGGGTCGCAGAGCGATGCCCCTGGATCAAAACGTCCTGGCGATCGTGGCGCCGGCCCGGCTCGGGACCCGCATCGCAACGCGGCGCGGTGCGGGCGGCGTGTTGTCGGCCGTCTATGTGGCCGTGTTCGCGGCGGTGGCGCTGCTGGCGCTGATCCCCGTCTCGGCGCTGGTTCTGGGAAGCCTGCGCGACTCCGCACCGGGTATGCCCGACGGGCATTGGACGCTGGCGAACTGGGCCGGGCTGGTCTCGCCCGGCGTCATTGATACCCTGCTGACCACCCTGGTCGTGGCCGGGTTCACCACCGCCTTCGCGATGGTGATCGGCACGGCCATGGCGCTCGTCATTCATCGCACCGACTTCCGCTGGTCCAGCGCCATGACGGGACTGCTGGCGCTGAGCTTCTACTTCCCGTCCTTCATCCTCGCCATGGCCTGGATCGTGATCGGCTCCCCCGGCGGCCTGATCAACAACGTCCTGCAGGACCTGCTGGGCATCGAGGGCTTCGCCGTCGACATCTACGGCATCACCGGCATCGTCTTCGTCATGACATTGCACCAGGTGCCGTTCGTCTACCTGACGATGCGCGGCCCGATCATGGGCATGGACCCTAGCTACGAGGAGGCGTCGCGCACGGCAGGCGCCTCGCCGTTTACCATGCTGCGGCGGGTCACGCTGCCGATGCTGTCCTATGCGCTGGCCTCCAGCGCGCTGCTGTGCCTGGTGATGGCTTTGGAGCAATTCGGCATTCCGGTGCTGATCGGCGTACCTGGCCGGGTTACCGTGCTGGCAACGCAGATCTACCTGCTGTGCCGCTTTCCGCCGACCGCCTACGGGCTGGCCGCGGCGGTCGGCCTGACGCTCGCGGCAATGACGGGCCTCGCCATCATGCTGCAGCGGCGCCTTGCGAAGGGCGGCCGGTCGGTCGTGACCACGGGCAAGGCGGGGCGGATCACGCCCATCCCGCTGGGCGCATGGCGCTGGCCGGTGAACCTGCTGTGCGGCAGCTACGTTGCGGTGGCGCTCGTGCTGCCCAGCCTCATCCTGCTCTACACCTCGGTCATCAAGTTCTTCACCGCAAACCCGTTCGACGCGACGTTCACGCTGCGGAACTACGCCTATGTCTGGAATTCCGAGGAGACGCAGCAGGCGATCGTGAACACCTTGGTCGTCTCCGGTGGCGGCGCCCTGGTGGGCGTGCTGCTCGGGGCGGCGTGCAGCTACTTCACGGTGCGGTTGCGGCCCACCGGGTGGCGGGTGCTGGACGTGCTCGTGATGCTGCCGTTCGGCGTACCGGGCATCGTGCTCGGCCTCGGCCTGCTCTGGGCCTACGCATATCTGCCGGTGCCGCTGTACGGCACGCTCACGCTGATTGTGCTGGCCTACGTCACGCGCTTCCTGCCCTACGCGACGGAGACGGCCGGCGCCCGCTTCGTCCAGCTCGACCGCAGCCTCGAGGAGGCAGCCTGGACCGCCGGCGCCAGCCGCCAGTCCGGGGTCTGGCGCATCATCATGCCGCTCAGCCTGCCATCCCTGCAAAGCGGCTACTTCCTGCTGTTCATGGCCTTCTTCCGCGAGATTTCGGCCACGATCCTGATCTTCACCGCGTCCACGTCGGTGCTGTCGGTCTCGATCTGGTCGTCGTTCGAGCAGGCGAACTGGGGCCTCGCCAGCGCCCTGTCCATCCTGGCGATGCTCCTGATGATTGTCGTCATGTCCCTCCTGCTCTGGGCGATGCCCGGGGCGCGCAAACGCTGAAAGGACGCATCGATGGGCATTTCCGTTCGCAACCTGGTGAAGTCCTACGGGATGGTCACCGTCATCCAAGCCATCTCGTTCGACGTTGCGGACGGCGAATTCGTGACGCTGCTGGGCCCCAGCGGCTGCGGCAAGACCACCACCCTGCGCTGCATCGCCGGGTTGGACACGCCAAACGGCGGCACCATCGCGATCAACGGCCGCGTGGTCTCCGACCCCACGCGCGACGTCTTCGTGCCGCCGCACGAGCGCGACCTGGGCATGGTGTTCCAGTCGTACGCCATCTGGCCGCATCTCACGGTGTCCCAGAACGTCGCCTTTCCGCTGACGGTGAAGGCCCGCCGAGACAGCGCGGCGCGGACGGCGGAAGCGGTGTCCTGGGCGCTCGGCGTGGTCGGCATGGGCCATCTGGCCGATCGCCGCCCTTCGGAACTGTCGGGCGGCCAACAGCAGCGTGTGGCGCTGGCCCGGGCCATAGCGGCCCGTCCGCAACTGCTGCTGTTCGACGAGCCGCTGTCCAACCTCGATGCCCGGCTGCGCGACCGCACCAGGCTGGAGATCAGCCGGATCCAGAAGGAACTGCGTGTGCCGACCCTGTACGTCACGCACGACCAGACCGAGGCGCTGTCGATGTCTGACCGCGTCATCGTCATGGAAGCGGGCGCCGTCGTCCAGGAGGGGACGCCTGAAACGCTTTATCATCGGCCGGTCAACCGCTTCGTCGCCGATTTCATCGGCAACGCGAATTTCCTGGCGGTGCATCGCGACGGGCAGCAATGGCGGCTGGAGGACGGGACGCCGATCGCGGTCGACGTTGGAGACGGCGCTGGGGACGGCCTTGGACTCGGCGGCGGTGACGGCTGCGGACTTGGCTGAGGCGACGGTTTTTGAGATGGCGCCGGCGACG
>JANXSM010000162.1 GCA_025352665.1 Rhodospirillales bacterium
GCGCCGACGGCGCTCAACGCCAACCAGAATTTCCACCAGGTCCATCCATGCTCATAGCGGTGCCCTTAACGGCGTCCATACAAGCACCTTTATGAGCGGCACACTGCGAGTTCGGCAGGCGGTCCTCGCCGGACGGATACCTTCCAGCCACCCTTCCAGCGCCTCTGGTTCTCCCAATCCTTGGGATAGCCGACACCCGGCTTGGTTTCCACGTTGTTGAACCAGGCGTATTCGACGGCTTCCCGACTGGTCCAGACGTTCTTGCAGGTCACCGAGCAGGCGTGGCAGCCGATGCACTTGTCGAGGTTGAGCACCATGCCGATTTGCGCGCACACTCTCACGCCACGGCCTCCTTCTGCATGGTGGGTGCGGTCCCATCCAGCTAGAGCCTGATTGCTTCTGGTAGGCGAAGCGTTCAGGCCCTAGCCGTTGGTTTTAACGAGCAATTTTATCGCGCGGTTGTTTCAACCTCAGGTGATATTGCTCTAATCGGTCGTGTTCATGCGCCGGATGACGATGAATTCGTCGCGGTTGCTGCCAACTGTGCCGTAGTCGTTGAAGCCATATGCCTGATGGGCGTAGCCGCGGATCATGTGCGTGAGCTTCATCACCACAAATGTGACGGAGCGATGAATGCCGCCGCCCCATTATAGATCTCCAAGGAAGTGGCGCTGCTCATGTATAGACTGATGGCACCGGTTAAGCCCGATGCATGTGGTCATAGGGGTAGGGCAAACGCTTGCTACTGGCATCATCGAGCAAGCGGGTCTGAGCGGCATCGAGGTGCCAGCCCACAGCGCCGAGATTATCTGCAAGCTGCGTCATATTGCGCGCACCAATGATAGGAGAGGTGACGCCAGGCCGTGCCAGTAGCCAGTTCAGCGCAACCTGAGCCGGGCTTTTGCCCACGGTCTTCGCAACCGCGAGCAAGGCATCTACCACCGACCAGGTGTGCTCGTTCGCATACTTGGCCCAGGTCTCACTCATGCCGCGCTCATGGGCGAACTCGACGCGGGTGCCACTCAGCGGCTTTTCGAGCCCACGGTGATATTTTCCCGACAGCCAGCCCCCACGCAGCGGGCTCCAAGGCAAAACCCCAAGGCCCTCGTTGAGACAGACGGGCACCAGCTCCCACTCGACCTCCCGGTCAAGCAGGTTGTAGAGCGCCTGGAGGCAGACATAGGGTTGCAATCCGTTCCGGTGCGAGAGATCGATGGATTTCTGCAGCTGCCAGCCGCTGTAGTTGCTGGCGCCGATGTAGCGGACTTTGCCGGCGCGGACGAGCAGATCGAGCGCACTCAGTGTTTCTTCCAAGGGCGTTTTCGAATCCCACAGATGCACCTGGTAGAGGTCGATGTAGTCGGTCTGTAGGCGCCGCAGGCTGGCTTCCACGGCGACGGCGATGTGCTTGCGGCCGAGGCCGAAATGATTGGGGCGGCGGCTCGCCGGATCGTCCGTGCCCCAGCGAACCTTGGTGGCGATGACAAGATCTTCGCGATCTCGTCCCTTCAGCCAACGGCCGAGGATCTCCTCGGATTTTCCGCGGCTATAGACGTCGGCGGTGTCGATGAAGTTGCCGCCGGCGGCCACGAACGCGTCGAGCATTGCAAAACTGTCCACCTCGCTGGCTTCGCGGCCGAACGTCATGGCGCCGAGGCATAGCTCGGATACTTTCAGGCCGGTGGCGCCAAGGTGGCGATACTGCATCATCTGTGTCTCCTGCATAATCAAAAGCCGATCTCGACCATCGCGTGGCCGCGCAGCCGCGGCACTTGAAACGCGACGCGGCCGTCAGCCTGGGTGAAGTCCAACGTCTGGCCACCGGGCACCAATGTCACGCCGCGGACAGTGTGCCCGGCTTCCACTAACACGTCGATTTCGGCCAGGGTCACCAGGTCCTGGATCGGCTGGATGTTGTCGTGGCGGAGGTGTCCGCGCAGCACGGGGTTGGCGTAGAGCAGATGAACGATGTCGCGGCCGGCCTGGCGCCGAAGCGTGGCGCGGCCGGCCCGCGGCAGAGAGGTCTGCACCATGCGGGGCCGGCCCAACGCGTGGGCGATCAGCGCCTCGGCTACCTCCAACATGGCGACCGCGCCAACCTGCTGATAGAGGCTGAAGAGCGGGTAGGCGAGATAGACGAAGGCGCCCTTTTCGGAGCCTGCATCGAATCCGGAAGCGTCGGGTTTGCTGGGCGTGTTGACGTGGCCGCTGAAATGCTGCGGCGCACGGTCGAAATAGGCATCGTAAACGGCGCCGAGCGATTGCCCGTCCGTGACCCTGATGCGTTGGGCGTGCGCATACATGAACAGCGGATCGTCTACGAAGGAGGCGCGCAGATCCGTGCGCGGCAGCAGATAGTCACCGCCGTCGGGTGCTGCTGCTGCCAACCATTTCGCGCCGACGTCGAAGATGAAGCCGTGCTCGGCATCGAGCCCGCTTCGCCCTGTCAGCAGCACGCGGCCGCCAGCTGCGGCGTAGGCTTCGATCTTGGCTTTGAGCGCGGCGTCGACCGGGATCGAATCGGGCAGGATAAGTAGCCGATACGTCGCAAAATCGGCCTCCAAGTCCAGCACGTCGAAAGTGAACTTGCATTCAAGCAGAAGCCGCACGACGCCGTCGTCGGCGTTCTCGTGATGGCTGGGGCGACCGACCATCGCAGGACGTCCGACGGCCTCGGCGCTGAGCACGCCGATCTCGGCGATGTTGGCTGACCCCACCGCCCACGGCTCGCAAGCCTGCACATGGGCGTAGGCGTGGCCCACCGCCGCATACGTCGAACCATCCATGGCACCGGTTGGGTGAAGGTGGTCGCCGATCAGGCAACGCGCACCCTGGGCCACCATCGCCGCACATTCGTAGAACAGCGCATCGGGCTGCTTGTAGCCGCCGACTTCGCCCCAGGAGTGATGGAACTTGCCGGTCTGGCCAAGGAACTCCACGCCAAGCGTCTCGATGTAGCGGGCGCTGATCGGGAAGTGCTCATATCCCCATTGCGCCGTTGGCAGCGATTCCACTTCGAGATGGGAGAAATGCGACAGGATGTCGCGGCGCCCGCGTCGGACATGGCCGAAATTATAGAACAGGCGCTGATTCGGATTGTGCCGGCGCACCGAATCGGTCACCCGTTCGAGGAAGGTGAGCTGCACCTGCTCGGTGTGACGCATCCGGTGCTCATGGCTCGTCCAGTCCAGCCCTTGTGCTTCCATCGCAGCTTGCGTGCATGCGTTGGCCGAGATGAGCTGGAAACAGATGTCGATGAAGATGCCGTCTCCGTCTGGGTATTTGATCATCACCTCCTCGACTTGGCGGCAGAGGTAATCGAGATAGGGGGAGCCGAAATCGAGAAACGCCCAGCCGGCGCCCATCGGCTCCGCACGCGCGCGGATCATGGCACCCTCGGGCGTCATCACCCGCCATTCCGGATGCTCGCGGGCGGCGAGCTCATCCCAGCCGGCCGACAGATAGATGGGTGCAAGGATATCGCGGGCGTGTAGCGCGTCGAGCTGCGCGCGCATGAGGTCGAATTCCAGATGCGGATGGATCTTGCCGACCTCGGTCGGGTGATAGGACCAGCCATGGTGGCATTTCGAGAAGATCGTCATGGAATTGACATGCGCCTCGGCCGCAACCCGCCCGAACGCCTCGGGATCGAAGTGACTGCCGATCCCTGGAACGCGCTCGGAGGTATGAAAATCAAGATGAATTTGGCGATAGCGCATGGTTCGATCTTTCAGCGGAATTGATGCAACGGGGGGATGCACTAGCGGCCTCCGAAGCCGGAGCCGACGGCGATGCCTTTGAAGATGTAGCGGTGCATGAGGATGGTCAGCAGCAGTCCGGGCAGCATCGAGATCGCGGCACCCGTCATCATGTAGTTCCACTCGGTGCCCTGCTGGCCTTGGAACAAAGTGAGCCCCAGAGCCAGTGTCGCGTGGTCGGGGCCATTGGTGACGATCAGCGGCCACAGGAACGAATTCCATTGGCCGGTGAAGGTGAACAGCGCCAACAGGGCGATCACCTGTTTTGATAGCGGCAGGAAGATCACCAGCAGGATGCGCAGATGCGTTGCGCCGTCGATGAGCGCCGCTTCTTCGAGCTCTTTTGGGATGGACATGAAATGCTGGCGCAGCAGGAAGGTGCCGAACGAGCTGAAGGCGGCCGGGATGATCAGCGCCTGGTAGGTGTCGATCCAGCCGAACGTGCCCATCATGAGGAACAGCGGGATCACAATCACCGCCTGTGGTACCATCAGGGTCCCGAGATAGACGAGAAACAGCGAGGCCTTGAACCGGAAGCGAAGCCGGGCGAAGGCGTAGGCGGCCAGGCTCGACACCACGAGCACGATGACCGTCACCGAGGCAGCGACGAAGAAGCTGTTGAAGAAGAACTGGCCGAACGGCAGATAAACCCACACGTCGAGAAAGTTATGCCATTGCATCCGGCTCGGGAACAGCCGTGGGGGGATCGTGAATACCTCGCCATCGGGCCGTAGCGCGTTGCTCAGCATCCAGAAGAATGGGAACAGGAAGAGTGCCGTCACCGCGACCATGCCGCCATGACGCAGCGACCACAGCGCCGCTTCGGCCGGGCTCTGGCGTTTTCTAGCTGTCATAGTGAACCCAGCGTCGTTGTAGACGAAGCTGCAGTCCGGTCAGCATCATGATGATGGCAAACAGCACCCAGGCGATAGCCGAGGCATATCCGAGATGATACGAGACGAAACCCTGGCTGTAGATCGCATAGCCCAGCGTGGTGGTGGCCGAACCGGGGCCGCCATGGGTGAGCGCATAAACCTGGTCGAACGCCTGCAGGCTGGTGATCGCCGTCAGCACGCTGCCGAAGAACAACGACGGCGAGATCAGCGGGAGTTTGATTTTCCAGAAGCGCTGCCAGGCTGACGCGCCATCGATCTTGGCGGCCTCGAGATAGCTTTCGGGCACCGCCTCGAGCGCTGCGCCGAACAGCAACATGTTGTAGCCAAAATGCGACCAGAGAGCGACCACGACCAGCGCCTGCAAGGCGTAGTTGGGTGTCGTGATCAGGTTCGGCAGCGGCAGATGCAGTGTCGCCACGGTCCAGTCGACCACGCCGCCGGGTGTCAGCATCAGCAGCCAGACGATGGCGATGCCCACCACCGGTGTGAAGGTCGGCAGGAAGAACACCAGCCGGAACACCTGCTTTCCCCATGACAGGCTGCTGATCCAAACCGCCATTGTGAGTGAAAGCGTGATGTTGAGAACGAGGTATTCGAAGCTGTAAAGGAACGTAACCCGCATCACCTGCCAGAACACCGGGTCAGCGGTGATCAAACGGATGTAGTTGGCAACGCCGACGAAGCTGAGATCGCCGATCACCTGCCAGTTGGTGAAGCTCAACGCGAATGAGGCGAGCAGCGGGACGATCAGAAATACTAACAAACCCAGGGTACTCGGCAGCAGGAACAACATTGCAGTTTGCAGGTCAGGGCGCAGGCGGCTGCTCTGCCTGCCGGTAGGTTTGGGGCAGGGCCCTTGTTCGAGCCGCACCGGGAGGGCGGTTACGGCTCGAACGGACATTGCTCTGTCAGACATCGGCTTTTACTGCGAGGCGAGCTTCTGGATGGTCTCCAGCACCTTCTCGGGTGTCTCCGAGCCGGAGAACGCCAATGGCGCGTATTGCTCAAACAGCGCGCCGACTGTGGCCCAGTTCGGCGTGGTGACGTAGGGCTCAGCGGTCTTCAGCGCGGCCGCCATTGCGGCAGGCGCGTCGGTCATGCCCTGCGCCGCCGTCTGGAACCAGAAGGTCTGGAATGCCGAGCGCGCGGGAAAGGCGCGGCCATTCTCGGCAAGATACTGCTCCGCCTCGGGGCCAGTCATGATGGTGATCGCCTTGAACGCCTCGTCCTTGTGCTTGCTAGTACCCGCAATGCCGAACCCCGATCCCGCAGTGACCGAGACGCTGCCGCCCGAGCGCGTCGGCACCGGGGCGATGCCCACCGTAAAAGTCGCCTTCTTCTTGAGGTTGATGAGCTGCCAGGGTCCGTCAACGTACATGGCAACGCCGCCCGAGGTGAACCGCCCGTTGGCGATGGTCGACGACAGCGTGCCGCTGGCCGGCAGCAGCGGCGAGACCTTGTCAACGGTCACCAGCTCCACGTAGGCGGCGAACGCCGCCTTGATGCCGGGATTGACGAGATCGAGCTGGCCCTTGTCGTCCAGATAGCGCGCGCCGCGGGAACGGGCAAAGACCATGAAGGCGTCAGGCACGCTGGGAACGATGCCGAACATGCCCTCCTTGGAGAACGTCTTGGCCGCGAAGTTGAACTCGGCCTCGGTCCAGCCGGGCTTCGGCAGCATCACGCCGGCCTTCTGGAAGGCGTCCTGGTTGTAGTAGAGCACCAACGGCCCGAAATCGTAGGGCAGTGCAAGCTGCTTGCCCTGGCGTGACAAGGCCTTGAGGATCGACGGATCGAAGCTCGTGATGTGAAGCTTGCTGTCGGCGATGCGCCCGTCGAGCGGCTCCATCAGCGGGGCCACGCCGGGAAAGCGCAGGCTTTGCAGGCTTACGATATCGGGCAGCTTTCCGCCGGCGGCGAGCGCTGGCATCTTTGTCCAGTATTCGAGGAAGGCCGACGTTTGCAGCTCGACGGTGATGTCGGGATATTTCGCCGTGACCATCCCGGCGACGTGCTTCCAGGCCGCGACCTCGACGTCCGAACTGGCCCACATGTACCATGTGAGCTTCACGGATTCGGCGTGTGCTCCCTGTGACGCAAGTGTCAGCAGCGTCGCCGCTGCTCCGGCACGCAAGGCGCGCATAATGGACATCGTGTGTCTCCCCCTCACGAGCCGGTTCATCCGGCTTCATCGATACGTCTACCACAAATTTGGCGAAACGTTTCGGCAAGCCTAAATCGACATCAGAGCTGGCGTCAACATGAGAGATCATGGCCGATGAAAAATCGATTTGTCAAAATCTGCCTGGATGAGTAGCGTCAGCTGATGGCAACGATCAAAGACGTGGCAAAGGCGGCAGGGGTTTCGATCGCTTCAGTGTCCGCCGTGCTGAATGGCTCGGGCAGAGTGGGCGAAGGGGCGCGAGGCCGTATCGCCAACGCGATCGAGGCCGTCGGCTACGCGCCCAATACGATCGCCCGCAGCCTGCGGCTCGGCCACAGCCACCTGATCGGCATGGTGGTGGGCGACATCACCAATCCTTTCTCCGGCGCCCTGGTCAGAACTGTCGAGAAGGTTGCGATCGCCAACGGATTTTCGGTGATCGTTTCCAACGCGGACGGCGACGAGACGCGCGTGCCTGAAATCATCGACCAGCTGCGTGGCCAGCATGTTGCCGGCATCATCCTCAATCCCATGAGCCGCAGTGATGCGCTGGTGAAACAAATCGAGTCACGGCCACTGCCGCCGGTGGTGACAATGGACCAGAAACTGCCAGGGCTTGCCTGCGACTATGTGGGCATCGACAACCGCGCCGCGATCCGCATGCTGGTCGAGTACCTCGTCCGTCTCGGCCACACGAGGATCGCTCTGCTCAGCGGCCGCGTCGGGCGGTGGACTGCCGACGAACGCTACGAAGGTTTTGTTGCGGCGATGGCAGATGCTGGACTGGTGGTCGACCCGTCGCTGGTGGCAAGGGCCGGGTACGAGGGTGAAAGTGGCTATGAGGCCGCCGGCGCGATGATGACGCGCCAAGACCGCCCCTCGGCCATCGTTGCCGCCAACAACATCATCGCACTGGGCGCCCTGCAATCCTGCCTGGATCTCGGCTTTCAATGTCCGGCCGATATCTCCCTCGCCGGCATGGACGACGTGCCGTGGAGCGGGCTGGTACGCCCGAAGCTCTCGATCGTGGGGCAGCCGATTGCTGACATGGGGGAGCTGGCAATCTCATGGCTGCTGGAGCGTATCCGTGCGCCGGACGGGGCGATCGCGCCGCGCGAACGGATCTTTCGACCGTTCTTCGCAGCCGGCGACTCATGCCGCGACATTCGCCCTGCATCGCCGCCTTCGCCGCCTCCGCCTTCGTCGCGCCCGCTTTCGCCGCGCCCGATTTCATCGCGAAGGCGTGCAATGGCGCAGTGATCGCCCAAACCTAAATACTTGAAGCCGAGGAAAAATAAAAATGACCAATATCGAACGGTTCATGTCCTGGCGTTTCGGTTTGTTCGTGCACTGGGGGCCATGCTCGGTGATCGGCACGGAGCTGAGCTGGGGTCGGGAGAACCCTTTTCAGCCGGAACGCCTGAACCAGTCACCGCGCGACCGCGGCTCGGTCCCCAGGGTTCGCGTGCCGGCAGCCTTGTATGACCAGCTCTACAAACACTTCAATCCCGTGCACTTCGACGCCGATCGCTGGATCGAAACGGCCAAAGCAGCGGGCATGAAATACATCGTCTTCACCACCAAGCATCATGACGGATTCTGCAACTTCGACAGCGCGCTGACCGACTACAAGATCACCTCGCCTGAGTCTCCGTTCGGGCGGGATATCGTGCGCGAAATCTCGGACGCCTGCCATCGGCATGATTTCGGTCTCGGCTACTACTATTCGCAGCCGGACTGGCGCCATCCGGATTACGGCACCGAGCGACACGCCCACTACATCGAATACATGCACGGCCAGGTCGAAGAACTCTGCACCAAATACGGCAAGGTCGATGTGTTCTTTTTCGACGGGTTGTTCGACGAAAGCAAAACCCGGGTCAGCAAGACCCCCGAAATCTACGGCCGCAAGGACGGGGCCGATTGGTGGGACGCAGAGCGCCTGGTCGCCAAGATGCGCCAATGGCAGCCAGGGATGGTCATCAACGATCGCGCGGGCATCCCTGGCGACTATGAGACGCCCGAACAGCGTGTTGGCGCCTACATGCCGGACCGGCCGTGGGAGAGCAACGTCACCATCACCAAGCGCTGGTCCTATGGGTTCGACGAGCAGGTCAAGAGCACTGCCGAGTGCCTGCGCCTGCTGATCAACTCGGCTACCGGCGGTGGTAACTTCCTGCTCAACGTCGGGCCCGATCCCCTCGGCGTCCTGCCGCCTGCGGCAGAGGATGTGCTGGCGGAGATGGGGCAGTGGATGCGGGCCTACGGCGAGAGCATCTACGACACGGGTGGCGGGCCTTACCCGAGTTGGACATGGGGCGGATCGACCCATCGCGGCGACATCGTCTATCTGCATGTGCAGCATTGGCCGCACCACCAGACAACTTTGCGGCTTCCGATCCCGGGCGATGTTACGGTGGTGAGTGCGGAGGCTCTGACCGGCGGTATCGTACACACGCGCATCGAAGGCGACCTACTACTGGTGTCGATCGACCGCGAGCGGCTGCGCGCGGTGGACACGATCGTGAAGCTCACCTTCGACAAGCCGGTGCAATTTCCGGTGTCCGAGCCATGAGAGCGCTGGTCTGCGAGGCACCCGGCCGGCTGGTGCTCACCTCGGTGGCGGATCCTGACGCGCCGGCGCCAGGCTGGGCGAGCGTGGACCTGCGCCACATCGGCATCTGCGGAACGGACTATCACATCTACGAGGGCAAGCACCCGTTCCTCGCCTACCCGCGGGTGATGGGGCATGAACTGTCCGGCGTGGTCTCGGCGGTGGGTGAGGGCGTCACCTTGGCCGTGGGCACGCCGGTGATCGTCAATCCCTATGTATCATGCGGCCATTGCGTGGGCTGCCGCCGCGGCAAGCCCAATTGCTGCACGGAGATCGCCGTGCTCGGCGTGCACCGCGACGGCGGGATGTGCGAACGCGTCAACCTGCCTGAAGGCAATTTATATCCCACCGGCGGGCTGACGCTGGCCGATGCGGCAGCCGTGGAGTTTCTCGCCATCGGCGCCCATGCGGTACGTCGCGCAGCGGCCGGAGCGGGCGAGCGCGCGCTTGTGGTGGGCGTGGGGCCGATCGGGCTGGGCACCGCGTTGTTTGCGCGGCTGGCGGGGCTCGAGGTGACGCTTTGTGATGCCAGTGCCGAGCGCTTGGAGTCCGCCCGGCAGATGGGCTTCGAACGCACAATCGTGGCGGGGCCGGAGTCGGCCGAGGCGCTCATGCACCAGACGGGTGGGGACGGGTTCGATGTCGTCTTTGACGCCACCGGCGTGGCGGCATCGATCGAGGCCGGGTTCACGTTGGTCGCTCATGGCGGGACCTACGTGCTGGTGAGCGTCGTGAAGGACACGATCAGCTTTGCCGATCCGGAATTTCACAAGCGGGAGATGACGCTGATGGGCAGCCGCAACGCCACACGGGTGGATTTCGACTGCGTGATGGCGGCGATGCGCGACGGCCTGATTCCGCTCGGCGCAATCGTCACGCACCGCACCACGCTGGAGGCGGCGGTCCAGGACCTACCCCGCTGGGCGAAGACGAAGGCTGGGCTTATCAAGGCCGTAATCGAGGTCTGAAGGGATCTGAAGCATGGGGCGCATCGTCCAGTTCGGCACCAGTCGGTTCCTGCAGGCCCATGTCGACCTGTTCGTGCACGAAGCGCGGGAGGCCGGGCAGGATGTCGGGCCCATCACGGTCGTCAAGACCACCGCGGCCGGACCCAGGGACGCGCGGGTGCGGGCGTTCGGCCGGCCGGGCGGCTTCCAGGTGATGATTCGGGGTCTGGTGGACGGCGCGCCGCTGGAGCGCACGGTCGTGGTGCGCAGCGTGGATCGTGGGATATCGGCCGAGCAGGACTGGCGCGAGGTGAGGCGCCTGCTCGCCGGCGAGGTGGACCTGGTGGTGTGCAACACGGGGGATTCCGGATATGCGGATGCCGGGGATGCGCAGGCTCCAGCCGAGGGGGAGGCGCCGCGCGGCTTTCCCGCAAAGCTGCTCGCGTTGCTGCTCGGCCGCCATGCCGCCGGGGGTCGGCCCATCACGGTGCTGCCGTGCGAGTTGATCAACAGCAACGGCCAGGCGCTGCGGCAGGCGATGGCCGTGCTGGCCCGGCGCTGGCGCGTGGGCGACGACGCGATGGCTTGGCTGGATCACGACGTGATCATCGCCGACACGCTGGTGGACCGCATCGTCTCCGAGCCGCTCGACCCGATCGGCGCGGTCGCGGAGCCGTATGCATTGTGGGCGATCCAACGCTGCTCCGGTCTGGCCGCGCCGATGCAGCACGCGAGCGTGGTGATGACGGATGCGCTCGAGCCATACGCCCGGCTGAAGTTGCACATTCTGAACCTCGGCCACACTGTGCTGGCCGAGACCTGGGCGCGCCGGCAGCGTCCGTTAGGAGAGACTGTGCGGGAGATCCTGGCCGACGCTGCCATTCTCGACGCGTTGCGCCGCTTGTATCAGGATGAAATCGTCCCTGGGTTCGCCCTGCACGGCATGGCGGCCGAGGCGGAGCGCTATGTCGCCACCACGCTCGAACGGTTGATGAACCCGTTCCTGAACCACCGCCTGGCAGATATCTGGCAGAATCACGCCGTGAAGGTGGATCGCCGGGTCCACGCCTTCCTGGCCTGGACGGCGGCGGCCGGGATGCGGCCGCGGCTCGCGGCCATCGCCGACGCATACCCCCCGCATTCCTCCAGCCAGGAGTACCGCCTATGACGCATTACCGCCCGCCAGGCCCGCTTGGACTCGGTGGCGCTTCCATCGGCAACCTGTTCCAGGCGATGGATGACGACCAGGCCCGTGCGGCGCTGGATGCCGCGTGGGACAGCGGCGTGCGTCATTTCGACACGGCGCCGTATTACGGCTTCGGCCTGTCCGAATGCAGGATGGGCGCCGCGTTGTCTGGGCGGCCGCGCGATCAATACGTGCTGTCCACCAAGGTCGGCCGGTTGCTCGAGCCGGTCGAAGCGCCGGCCCATGAGCGATCCGGCTTCGTTGGCGGGATGGCGAATGCAGCGGTGTTCGACTACTCGGCCGACGGGGCCTGGCGGTCTGTCGAGGCCAGTTTGGCACGGCTCGGCACCGGTCGGATCGACATCGCCTATATCCACGACGCGGCCGAGGACACGCATGGCCCGGCCTGGCGCGACCGGTTCAGCGAAGCGATGTCGGGCGCCGCCGTGGCATTGACCCGCATGCGGGAGGAAGGGCTGATCCGCGCCTGGGGCCTGGGCGTGAACGGGGTGGCGGCCTGCCTGGCGGCACTCGATGCGGCCGATCCGGACGTGTTTCTCCTGGCCGGCCGCTACACGCTGCTGGACACCAGCGCGCTGGACACGCTGCTGCCCCGGTGCGCGGATCGCGGCGTGTCGGTGGTGCTCGGCGGCCCATACAATTCGGGCCTGCTCGCAGCAGGCGGCACCTACGACTACATGCCAGCGAGCCAGGCGCTGGTGACACGCCGCGACGCGCTCGCCGCATGCTGCAAGGCCCATGGTGTCGATCTGCGCGCCGCCGCATTGCAGTTCTGCCTGGGGCACCCTGCGGTAGCGGCGGTGATACCGGGTGCGCGCTCGGCGATGGAAGCACGCGACAACGCCGCGTTGGTGCGCGCTTCCATTCCGGCAGCACTGTGGTCCGACATGCGCGAGCGCCGATTGATCCCGCAGGACGCGCCGGTGCCCAGATGAAAGCGGAAATGGAGGTCGCCGTGCCATGCTGAAAGGAATCGATGCGCTTCTGACGCCTCCGATGCTGGCTGCCTTGGCCGAGATGGGCCACGGCGACGAGCTTGCAATCGTTGACGCCAACTTCCCCGCAACGACGAATGCGAGGCTATTGATCCACGCTGGCGGGTTGGCCTCGCCGGCGGTGGCGAGGGCCGTGCTGAGCCTGCTTCCGCTGGACCAGTTCGTGAGTGCTCCGGCGTCCGTAATGACCCCGCCCGAAGGGCGGCCTCCGATCATCGGCGAGTTCCAGGCGGCGCTCGATGCGGCCGCAGGGCACGCCGTCACGATAGAGGATCTGGACCGTTTCGTATTCTACCGCCGGGCAGCCGAGAGCTTCGCCATCATCCTCACTGGTGAGACGCGGCGGTGGGGCAATCTCCTGCTGCGCAAGGGCGTGATCAACCTATGATGGAGGTGATCGACGCGCACGTGCATTACTGGAGCCTGGACCGCGGCGACTACGATTGGCTCACGCCAGACTCGCCGATCTATCGGGACTTCCTGCCGCAGCACAGCGCAGCCTTGTTCGAAGCCGCCGGCATCGATGGCATCATGCTGGTGCAGGCCGCCCCCACCGAGGCGGAAACCCGGTTTCTGCTCGGCCTGGCGCAGACCGAAAAGCGAGTGCGCGGCGTCGTCGGCTGGATCGACATGCAGGCGGCCGATGCGCCAGACCGGCTGGCGGCTCTGGCGCAGAACCCTCTGCTACGCGCAATCCGGCCGATGTGGCAGGACATCGCCGCGGACGATTGGTTCCTCAACCCCCGGCAGGACGCCGCCTATCGCGCCGTGACATCGCTGGGCCTTTCGTTCGATGCGCTCGTCCGCATGCGACATTTGGCCCATCTGCCGCAATTGCTGGAGCGACACCCCGACATGCCGATCGTGCTCGATCACGCGGCCAAGCCCGCCATCGCAGCGGGGCAGCATGCACCGTGGCGGCGCCGAATGGTCGTGCTGGCCAGTTTCCCGCACGTACACTGCAAGTTCTCCGGTCTGATTACCGAGGCGGCGCCGGATGCCGAGCTCGATGCGATCCAACCCTATGCGGAGACGTTGCTGGAACTGTTCGGCCCGGAGCGGTTGATCTTCGGCAGCGATTGGCCGGTGCTGACCACAAGGCGCAGCTACGCGGTGTGGTGGGACTGGGCGCACCGCCTGACGGCAGCTCTGGCCCCCGAGGCGCAGGCGGCCGTGTTCGGCGGCAACGCGATGCGGTTCTACCGGCTGACGTGAGCCGCAGTGTAAATAAGCATGGGGGTCCGACGCCGATTGGCGCGCCAAGGTGCTGATTTCGCTTCTAGAGCCTGATCGCTTCTGGTAGGCGAAGCGATCAGGCTCTAGTCTATTGTTTTAACGAGAAAATTTATCGCACGGTTGGTTCAACTTCAGGCGATATTGCCCTAGAGCGTGATGACCGAAGCTGGAATCACCGAAAGTTCTGAAACACGCGATAAAACTAAGAGCTAGAACGGGATTGCGTCACCTACCAGAAGCGATCAGGCCGTAAAGCCGCCCCGACCGGATCAGGGGACCTGGTGTGGACTGGAGAGCCAAGCTGGATTTATTCGAACAGCTTCGTCGGGAGCATGAGTTCGGAATTGGCGCGATCGCAGGTGTTGCCGCGAAGTTCGGTGTGCGCCAAGCGATCGGCAGCGCGTCGCCGCTGAAGCATCACTACCCGCCAATGTATGACATCTCAATCTTCTTCACTGTAGGCAGAAGCCCCTCCGTCATCGCGCTCCTTAATTCCGAATATCGATCGCCCCGCGCCCGCCAAATATGGGCGATTGCGGTAGAAATTTCCTCATCCGAGCCCCCGCCCCGCATCAATGCACGCAGATCGTGACCACCCGTTGCGAACAGGCACGTGTGGAGCTTGCCTTCAGTCGAGAGCCGCGCACGGGTGCAAGAGTGGCAGAAGGCCTGGGTGACGCTGGAGATGACCCCGATTTCCCCACTGTCGTCTTGATAGCGCCAACGCACGGAGGTCTCGCCGGTGTAATTTGGGGCGATTTCTTCCAGTGCCATCTCGGCCCTGATACGGCGCACGACTTCGGCCGAAGGGATAACTTCACCCATCTTCCAGCCGTTCGTGGCGCCGACATCCATGTATTCGATAAAACGCAGAATAAAGGGTGAGCCTTTGAAGTGGCGCGCCATCGGCACAATATCCTGACCGTTGATGCCTTTTTTGACCACCATGTTGATTTTAATTGGGCCGATGCCCACTCGATGAGCGACATCTATGCCATGCAATACTTCCGCGACTGGGAAATCGACATCGTTCATGAGCTTGAAGGTCGTATCATCCAGCGAGTCGAGCGACACGGTCACGCGCTTTAGACCTGCGTCTTTCAGCGCTTGTGCTTTTTTGGCGAGCAAGGAGCCGTTGGTGGTCAGGGTCAAGTCCAACTCGCGACCGTCCGGTGTTTTCAAAGCGCTTAACATCTCGACCAATTTCTCGAGATTTTTGCGTAACAGCGGCTCACCGCCGGTTAGACGGATTTTTTCGACGCCGTGCGTCACGGCCAGTCTCGCGAAGCGGGCCATTTCTTCAAGCGATAGCAGCGAATTCTTCGGAAGGAATACGTGGTCTTTGTCGAAAACATCTTTTGGCATGCAATACACGCAGCGGAAGTTGCAGCGGTCCGTGACTGAGATGCGTAGATCGCGCAATGGGCGTTTCAGCGTATCGGTGACCAAGCCGACGGGAGCCTCAAAATTTGACGGGATGGCCGCCACCCCGTTGGAATAATGGTTCTCAGCGATAGGGATAATTTTTTCGATCATGGGATCACTCTTGCTCTAATCAGGCGCGAGACGTTAAGCCAAAATGCGTCAGGTTGATTGGATACCGAACCGCTCAACCCTATGACAAATGAGCACGTCTCCAAGCCTCGCCGTGAAATGTGGTTGTCGAATTCCCTGGGCAAACGTGCAGATCGCCTGGCTAGGCGAGCTTGCGTCGCGCGAGGACGCGCGACACTCAATGGAGTGCCCGCCGGATACGTCAGGCCACCGGCGCGCTGCCGGGCACCGGAGCTTGCGTTGCCGCCTGGAACCCGATTTTTCCGTGGGTTCCGTCGCAAAACGGCTTGTTTCCGGATTGGCCACAGCGGCAGAGGGCGTAGCCATTCTCGGATTTCGGGAACGAATTGCCGGCCGTGTCGAACAGCTCGATATCTCCCTTCACGAGGTAGGGGCCATTCGCTTTCACGGTGATCTTGACGTTTGTCATCTCCTGTCCTCCTGTGTTTGCTGCGGGCAGTCCACCTGATTTGTACAGCATGAGCCGACGAAGGCCCCCGAACAATCCTGTGATGGAGGGCGCACGTATTCTCCTGCGAACCCCGCTCTCGTCCTACCATCGTCGCGGCGGCGATCTCGATCGACGTCATCTCTTCCGCTTCACAACAGGCCAAGCTGCAGTTGTGCGGCCTCGGACATGCGGCTCTGGTCCCAGGCCGGCTCCCAGACGATCTCGATGTCGACGTCAGTGACGCCGGCCACCCCCTGTACCTTGCGGCACGCGTCGGCCTTGAGCACATCGCCCATCCCACAGCCGGGCGCCGTCATCGACATCTTGATCTCAACCCGGTGGCCACCGTCCGCGAGCGGGTGCGCTTCACAGACATAGATCAGCCCGAGGTCCACCACGTTGACCGGGATCTCCGGATCGAACACGGTCTTTAGCTTTTCGATCACCTTCTCCAGACTAAAGGGCCCCACTTGCCCCGGCGCTTCTTGCTCCGGCGCGTCCTCAAGTCCCAGCGCGTCGGCATCGTGAGCGGCGACCCGCACCAAATATCCCATCACGGTCCTGACAGTGAAGCTGCCGCCCAGCGCCTGCGTCACCACGACGGTGTCACCTTTCCAAAGCGTCAGCATCTCCCCACGCGGGATCATCGTTACCTCGCAGTCCCGCTTGATCTCGATCGGTGCGTGCAGGTCATGACCCATGGTTGTTTAACTCCGTTGAAATCCGTGCGCCCGTTCCTTCGAGGGCGTTGCGCAACGTATGCCACGCAAGGGTGGCGCACTTGACCCGCAACGGGAATTCCCAAATGCCGGACAGCGCTGCGAGCTTGCCGACACCCTCAAGGTTCTCCTCACCCTTCGGCCCCTCGGTCAGCAGGGCGTGGACGCGCCCGAAGAGCGCCAACGCCTCCTCCTGTTTCTTTCCCTTGAGTTCGGTGGTCATCAGGGATGCCGAAGCCTTCGAGATGGCGCATCCGTCTCCTTGGAAGGCGATGTCCTCGATGACTCCCTCCGCGAGCTTCACGTAGAGCGTGAGTTGATCGCCGCATAGCGGATTGAAACCTTCCGCCGTGCACGTCGGGTTCTCAAGCTTAAGAAAGTTGCGCGGATGCCTGGCGTGGTCGATGACCACTTCCTGGTAGAGGTCGCGAAGCTCGCTGCTCATTGGAAGAGTTCCCTGACTTGATCTAAGCCGGCCACGAGCGCGTCGATATCTTGCCGAGTGTTGTAGCAGCCGAGCGACGCGCGGGCCGTGGCAGGTATATCCAATCGGCTCATCAAGGGTTGCGCGCAGTGATGGCCCGTCCGAATCGCTACTCCTTCTCGGTCGAGGATGGTGCCAATGTCATGCGGGTGAACGCCATCGAGCACGAAAGAGAGGACGCTGGCCTTGGCGTGGGCGGTGCCGACGAGGCGGAGTCCTGGCACCGCGGAGAGCATGCGTGTGCCGTAGGCAAGGACCTCCTTTTCGTGGGCCGCGAGCGCCTCGTGCTCCAGGCCCGCGAGAAAGTCGATGGCGGCGCCGAGCCCGACCGCGCCCGCCATGTTTGGCGTGCCCGCCTCGAACTTATACGGAGGCACATTGTAGACGGTCTTTTCAAAGCTAACGGATAGAATCATGTCGCCGCCTCCTTGGTAGGGAGGCATCTCCTCGAGCAGCTCGCTTCGGCCGTAGAGAACGCCGATGCCGGTGGGGCCGTACATCTTGTGGCCTGAGAACACGTAGAAGTCGCAACCCAGCGCCTGCACGTCGATCTTCAGATGCGGGACGGCCTGCGCGCCGTCGACGAGCACGCGCGCGCCGCGCGCGTGCGCCATCTCGACGATGTGCCGGATTGGATTGATGGTGCCGAGCACGTTCGAAACGTGGGTGACGGCCACGAGCTTGGTCTTTCGTCCGATGAGCCGCTCGAACTCATCGAGCAAGAGCTCGCCATTATCGTTAATGGGCGCTACGCGAAGGCGGGCGTTCTTCTGTTCGCAGAGCATCTGCCATGGCACGATGTTCGAGTGGTGCTCCATCGCGGTGATGAGCACCTCATCTTCCTCCCCGACATGCTTCTTGCCGTAAGATTGCGCGACGAGGTTGATGGCTTCGGTGGCGCCACGCACGAAAACGATCTCGTTGGCGTGCTCGGCGTTCAGGAAACGCTGGGCCTTGACCCGAGCGCCCTCGTAGGCTTCCGTCGCGCGCTCGGCGAGATGGTGCACGCCCCGGTGAACGTTCGCATTCTTCTTCAACAGGAAACGCGACATCGCATCAATGACCCCCTGCGGCTTCTGACTTGTCGCGGCGCTATCGAGGTAGACAAGTTGCTTGCCATAAACCTTCTCCCTGAGAATAGGAAAATTCTGGCATACGCGCTCGATGTTGAAATCAGCTACATCGTTCCCACCAACCTGTCCGTCAGCAAGCCCCAGACTCGTCACAGAACCCGTCTGCACGCCTGTCATGCCGCCACCATCCCCACGCCACCGGCCGACAATCGTAACGCAACCAGCTTTTCTACATGAGACCTGAGAGGCTGTACCCTAATAAGTTCCAGCATCTCGCCCACGAACGCGTAGGTGAGCAGGTTCCGCGCGGCAATCTGCGAAATGCCGCGGGTACGGAGGTAGAACACGACCTCCTCGTTGAGCTGGCCCACAGTGGCGCCGTGGGCGCACTTCACGTCATCGGCGAATATCTCGAGCTGCGGCCGCGTGTTGGCCCGCGCTGACTCCGAAAGCAGGAGATTCTTATTCGTCTGGCTTGAATCGGTCTTCATCGCACCGGGACGCACGATGACGCGGCCGTCAAAGACACCGCGACCCCGCCCATCGACCACGCCCTTGTAGAGCTCGCGGCTGATACACTCGGGCGCGATATGGTCAATTGTCGTCGGGTTGTCGAGGTGCTGCTCGTTTTGGGGCATGTACAGGCCATTCAGGGTCGCCTTTGCCCCTGGGCCATGGAGTCCTACCGTAACCTCGTGCCGAGCAAGCAAGGAGCCCAACGCAACCGAGTGCGTCGCGAACTGAGTGTCTCGCTCCTGTCGCACATCGAGTAGCGCGATGTGGAAGGCCGTCTCCGTCTCATTCTGGATCTTGTAGTGCTCTACCGCAGCGCCCTCCTCAAGGATAACCTCGGTGACTGCATTGGTGAGGTAGACCTCGTCCAGAATGCCGGCGTAGGTTTCCACGATCGTCACCCGGCTCCCGGGGCCTGCGAGCACCAAAGACCTCGGATGGGACACGACCGGACCTGCTGGGAAAGCGGCGCCCGGGTCCGAGAGAAAGACGAGGTGGATCGGCTCCTCGATCACCGTATTGGCTGGAATCTGAACGAACGCGCCATCCTCGGCGCAGGCCGCGTTGAGCGCAGTGAATGCATGTGTCTGCTCTCCGAACGGACGCGAGAGAAGTGCTTCGAGAGACTCGCCCTCCTCGGCGAGCGCAGAGGCAAGGCTTTTTACCTTGACGCCCTCGGGAAGCTTCTTCAGCGACGAGCACTGGGGGGAAAAGTATCCGTTGATGAAGACGAGCCGGGCACCGCCGAGGTCGCCTGCCAACTGGTCGATTGCCGCGGATGACAGCCTGAGGCTCGCGTCCGCCTCTGCCGGTTCGAAAGCGACGTCCAGTATGCGTCCGATCTGCGTGTACTTCCAGGCTTCGTCCTTTGCCGTTGGGAAACCACGCTCTGAAACTCGCTGGAGAGCGGTGTGGCGAAACGCCTTGAGCCAGACGGGGTCGTGGCCATTGCGCCTGGATTCAAGCCGCGAAAGCCCCTGGAGCAAGGTGTTCTCCCTGCGGCTCATGACGTTACTCCGGCCGCACTGCGTGCGCCGCCGGCCGTATCCTGCTCGAAGTCCGCGTAGCCGTTCTTCTCAAGCTCAAGCGCCAGATGCTTGTCGCCGGACCTCACGATGCGACCGTTCGCCATGACATGGACACGGTCCGGGACAATGTAGTTAAGGAGTCGCTGGTAGTGGGTGATGACCAGCAAAGCCCGCTCTTTGCTTCGCAGCGCATTCACCCCGTTGGCGACGATTCTGAGCGCGTCAATGTCGAGGCCAGAGTCCGTCTCGTCCAGGATGGCGAGCTTAGGCTCAAGAACGGCCATCTGCAGGATCTCGTTCCGCTTTGTCTCGCCCCCGGAGAAGCCTGTGTTAACCGACCTGTTCATGAAGCTCTGGTCCATTTCGACGAACTTCATCCGCTCCTTGGCGAGGGCCAGAAAATCCATCGCATCGAGCTCGTCGAGACCGCGCTGCTTGCGCATCATATTGAGCGCCGTACGGATGAAGTACAGGTTGCCGACGCCGGGGATCTCGACCGGATACTGAAACGCGAGAAACACACCTTCGACCGCGCGTTGTTCCGGTGACATGGCGAGCAGATTCCGGCCCTCGTATAGAACCTCACCGGTGACGTCGTAGGTCTCGCGACCTACGAGCACCTGGGCGAGCGTGCTCTTGCCCGAGCCGTTGGGTCCCATGATGGCGTGCACTTCGCCCGCCCGTACGTCGAGGTCCAGACCGCGGAGAATTTCCATGCCGCCAACACTGGCGTGCAGGTTGCGGATTTGCAGCATCATCCGACAGACCCTTCCAGGCTGACGCTGAGAAGCTTTTGCGCCTCAACGGCGAATTCCATTGGCAACTCCTTGAACACCTCGCGGCAGAAGCCGTTGACGATCATCGACGCCGCATCCTCAACAGGGATGCCACGCTGCCGGCAGTAGAAAAGCTGGTCCTCGCTGATCTTCGAGGTGGAAGCTTCATGTTCGACTTGCGCCGTTGGGTTCCCCACGTCGATGTAAGGGAACGTGTGGGCTCCACACTGGCTGCCAAGCAGCAGGGAGTCGCATTGTGTATGGTTGCGCGCTCCGGCCGCGGACTTGAGGATCTTCACCAACCCCCGGTACGTGTTCTGTCCGTGGCCGGCGGAGATTCCCTTCGAAAGGATCGTGCTTCGGGTGTTCTTCCCGATATGGATCATCTTGGTGCCGGTGTCGGCTTGCTGGCGGTTGTTGGTCAGGGCGACGGAATAGAACTCGCCAACCGAATTGTCGCCCTTGAGAATGACGCTGGGATATTTCCAGGTGATTGCGGAACCGGTCTCAACCTGGGTCCAGGAGATCTTCGAGTTCGCTCCGGCGCATTTGCCGCGTTTGGTGACGAAGTTGTAGATACCGCCCTTGCCGTCCTTGTCGCCTGGGTACCAGTTCTGAACGGTGGAGTACTTGATCTGCGCGCTCTCGAGCGCAACCAACTCAACCACCGCGGCATGGAGTTGGTTCTTGTCGCGCATAGGCGCGGTGCAGCCTTCCAGGTAGCTAACATACGCATTGTCCTCGGCAATGATGAGGGTGCGCTCGAACTGGCCCGTATCCGCCTGGTTGATGCGGAAGTAAGTGGAAAGCTCCATCGGGCAGCGCACGCCCTTCGGAATGAAGCAGAACGAGCCGTCTGTGAATACGGCGGAGTTGAGCGTCGCGAAGTAGTTGTCCGTGTAGGGGACGACTGAGCCGAGGTATTTCTTGACGAGGTCGGGGTGGTCCAGAACGGCCTCCGAAAACGAGCAGAAAATGACGCCGACCTCGGCGAGCTTCTTCTTGAACGTCGTGCCGACCGAAACCGAGTCCACGATGGCGTCCACGGCGATACCGCTCAGCCGCTCCTGCTCGCCAAGCGAGATGCCGAGCTTGTTGAACATAGCCAAGATTTCGGGGTCGACTTCGTCAAGACTCTTGGGACCCGCCGTCTTCGGCTTGGGAGCCGCGTAGTAAATGATATCCTGGTAGTCAATCGGGCCGTAGTGGGCGTTCTGCCAGTGGGGTTCCTTTATCGTGAGCCAGTGGCGGTAGGCCCTGAGCCGCCAGTCGAGCAGCCACTGGGGCTCGTTCTTTTTCGATGAGATGAGGCGGATGACATCCTCGTTCAGCCCGCGCGGCGCTGCATCCGTCTCGATGTCCGTGACGAACCCGTACTGGTACTCGCGGCTGGTGAGCTCGCTGAGCTCTTTCTGGACGGCACTCATTGCACGGTTTCCTGGTTCTGGCAGCCGGACGCCTTCGACACGACCGAGCGGAGCGTGCGAAGCATCGCCTTGCCATCGGAGCGGGGGACTTCGTAGCGCGGTACGGACGGATCCACGGAAAGCGACCATGCGTCGATACCGCCGGTCATCGTTCGGACGTTGCTGAAGCCGTGGCCGGCGAAGTACGAAGCAGCGTCGAGGCTCCGCTGCCCGAAGTGGCAGTAAAAGACGATAGGTGTGTCTTTGGGCCAGCGCATCATCTCCTGCGCCAGGTCCTCCGTGTTGAGCGTCGCGCCCTGGATTCGAGCCAACTCCCACTCTTTGGACGTGCGCACGTCGATCAGACGCGGCGGGATGTTGCTTTGCAGAGCCGCCTCGACTTCCCCAGGGCTGATCTGGATATGCCGGTCGGCATGCTCGGCCTGCTCGATGAAGGCGATAACTTCGTCGAGATCATTGATGTTGTGGCTGCTCGCCACTTTCTCGAGGTTGTCCCCGGGCTCATATCCGCAGCTGTTACATCCACCGATGTGGTAGCGGCTAAACAGCGCGCGCTGCGCGCTCGGATACACCGCAAGGATCTCTTGCATCGTACTGCGCGTCGTAAGCTTGGCAGTGGCTTGCATCGTGCCCTCCTGATACGGGTCATTAATGTCGTATCACTACTAAAATCTTGTCAAGATGGTTTGTCAACGCTATTATCTGCTAAGAGCTATGGAGCTAAAAATGGTGAAAACAGACGGTCGCATCGTTGCAGAGCTGATCTTGCACTTAGGGCACATAGCGTCCCGCGAGGCGCTGGTGGAGGGGTTGACGCCGGCCCAGTGGGCAGTGGTCAGATACTTCGCGCGGGCCAATCGCTTCTCGCGAACCCCGTCCGCCTTCGCCGCGTTCCATGGCACGACCCGGGGCACGGCGTCGCAGACGATCAAAAGTCTCGAAACCCAAGGCTATCTGACGCGCATGCGATCAGAGGCCGACGGGCGAAGTGCCCGGCTTGATCTGACCGACAAAGCCCGGGCCATTCTTGCCCACGACCCCCTCGAAGTTCTGGTCCGCGCTGCTGATGCGCTCGCCCCCGGCGCCCGCGGTCATTTCGTCAATGGCCTGCACCGCATGCTTGGCCAAGTGGCGAGGGACAGAGGCAAGCCTCCCTTCGGCACTTGCGAGTCGTGTGAACATCTGGAAGGCGACGGCTGCAGCCGGGAGGATCAGGCGCCCTATGCGTGCCGGTTCGTGAGCGAGCCGCTGCTACTGAAGGAACTCGACGATCTCTGCATCAACTTCGTTCTGGGCAAATCCATGACGGCGACGGGCTCTGTCACCGGAGTCGTGCCGCGATGAGCCCTGTTCCCGGATCAGCGATCTCCATCGCAGACGGCGAGATCACCATCGATGCCGAGCTGCTCGCGCCCAAGCTCGGGCTCTCTGCGGCTTCACTCAAGGCGGAAATGCGCAAGGGGATTGTCTATAGCGTCGCCGAGACCGGCATCAACGAGGACGCCGGGCGCACACGTCTTACTTTCAGGTATCGCTCGCGCGCCTGGACCGTGGTGGTCGATCCCGACGGCAATTTGGTCGACAGCATCGCGCCCGCCCCCAAAGCCTTGCCGGCGAACGCTGATCGCTTGAGTCTGAGCGAGTTCGTCAGGAGCAGTTTATGACCGCCACAGCCTGGGAGGTTGCCGTGACAACGACCGTTGGGGACAACACGCCTGAAACGCTCGCCGGCCGGCTTCGCGCGCATCTTCAAGCGCTCGCCACACGGCGCTTTCCGATTACTTATCAGCAAGCGGCCAAAGGGATGTTCCTCTCACCACCGAACACGGTTCATCAGGTCACGGAGGCGTTGGAGCAGCTTATGGCCGAGGACGCCGCGGGTGACCGCCCCTTCATCGCGGCCATGGTCATCAGCAGGGCGCGCGGCGGCTTGCCTGCGCCGGGTTTTTTCGACTGCGCAGCGCGGCTTGGCCGCTTCGCCGGCGATGCAAACTGTCTGGAGGCTTGGGCTTTTCATGCGGTCGAGATCAACGCGGCGTTCGCCTTCTGGGGAACGCCGAGCGAACTCCCACAAGAGTAGGTTAAAACGCATAGCCCCTCCTTCGATGCAGTCCCTGGAGCAAAGCCGACATCGCCTGGCCCGTTTGAAGTCTGGTCCGGAACCAGCGCAACACACGCGTGTTGTTGGGCGAGGCCACCAGCGTCGATCGAGTGCGTAAACGTGCGAATATGGGCGGCCCGTGCACCCGGCCTGAAGACAGTCAACGACGTCACGGAGATCCGCCGGCGTCACCCGGAAAAAGCGCACAAGCCGGATAATCCGATCCAACAAAAACCTGCTCGGATCCGGGCCAAGGTGCCGACCTCGGCCACCTATCACCAGACGCTCAAGATCATCCGCGAAAACAATCTCCGCACGGTGGGCGAGGAGGCGGTCTGCCCAAACAACGGGGAATGCCGGTCCAAGAAGCACGCCACCATGATGTTCATGGGTGCGGTTTGCACACGGGCCTCATGGTCTCAGCCGTGCCTCTGACGCGCTCCTCTTATTATGCGGGCGAGGATTTTGCTCCTCTACGCGCCGCGCGCGAGGCGCTACGTCTTCCAGCCGAAGGGAATACTTAACGATCCACATCGCTCAGAGGATCCACAACATGAAAACCATAACCGACAAACTCAAAGCGTTCAGCTTGACCCGCCACAGCCCTCATGCCGCCCAGAGGGCGCCGGCACTCCTCGCACGAGCGTTAACCATTGCTGGGTCAGATTCCGGCGGTGGGGCCGGCATTCAGGCGGACTTGAAGACATTCAGCGCGTTCCGCGTTTACGGCATGAGCGTCCTGACAGCGATGACGGCGCAGAATACGGTTGGCGTGCAGGGCGTCGAGACTCTCTCTCCGGCCTTCATCACGGCACACTTCGAGAGCGTCTTCGGCGATATTGGCGTGGACGCAATCAAGACCGGGATGCTCGGTACAACGACGGTCATCGTCGCCGTCGCCGCGATGATCGTAAAAGCAGTTCTGACAAACCTCGTCGTGGACCCGGTGATGGTGGCGAAGAGTGGCGATCACCTTCTCGCTGAAAACGCGGTACACGCCCTCAGGACGCGGCTGCTCCCTCTCGCGCTGGTCATCACACCCAATTTGCCGGGGGCGGAAGCGCTCGTCGGCGGGCCAATCCGCACGCTGGACGAGATGCGCGAAGCGGCGCGTCGGCTCCACGCGCTCGGCCCGCACTGGGTTGTCATCAAGGGTGGGCATGGCAGCGGCGATACCGTCACGGATCTCCTATACGATGGTCAGACCTTCGTCAGGCGCGACAGCGCGCGTATCGACACACCGCACACGCACGGCTCCGGTTGCACCTTCTCCGCCGCGATGACCGCGTGCCTCGCACGAGGACAGACTGTGCCCGAAGCCTTCGCTGCAGCGAAGCAATACACCCACGCCGCCATCGTCGCCGCCCCCCGACTGGGCCACGGCCACGGTCCTCTCAATCACCTCGTCTCACCGTGGGATAAACCCAATTTAGTAAAAAACGTAGTGGATGCTGAGAGATCGTATCATGACTGAATCATTCACTGAGACAATGCGGCGGGAGTGCTCCGCAATCTGGGACGCGCAACTGACACACCCATTCGTCGTGGCGCTCGCGGACGGGACGCTTCCGCAGGAGACGTTCCAGTTCTATATCTTGCAGGACGCACGCTTCCTCACCGACCTCGCGAAGACGTTCGCCTTCGCCGCGACGAAAACAGACGACCGCGATCGCATCCTGAAGTTCGGCGAATTCCTCATGGACACGGTGCGGGTGGAGCGCGCCCTCCACGAAATGTACGCGGTGCGTTTCGGTCTGACGATGGCACAGATGGCTGCCACGCCCATGGCGCCGACGAGCTACGCCTACACACGCCACATGCTCCAGGTCGCCGCAACGGGGTCACTCGCGGAGGTCGTCACCGTGACGCTCCCCTGCGCGTGGATTTATGCGGTCATCGGGGAGCATTTTACCGCATTAGGCGAGCCGCCCACCGGCCACCCCTATCACGAATGGCTGATAATGTACGCGAACCCAGACTTTGCGGCCGTGGGCGCGTGGTTGCGCGCGGTCGTCGATGACGAGGCAGCGAGAATGGACGATCGCGGCCGCCAGCGGCTCCGCGACATCTTTCGTACGAGCAGTGAGTATGAGTGGCTCTTCTGGCAGATGGCATGGACACGCGAAGCATGGCCTGTCTGAGCCAAACGCCGGAGGTGTCGGCGCCACGAACTGGCGATCAAGCCGGTTACGGGCAACCGGAGGAGACTGCTTGCTGTCAGTGGCGCGGGGAACGCTACTCTTGTAACGCCCCTTGATTGCGTGAAGGCACATCAGACGGGCGACGCGGTTCGCGCCAATGCGCCGACTCTTCGTGCGCAACGCCGCGTGCACGCGCGGGCTGCCGTGAATGGGTCGATTATCCGCATGGACGCGTCGAATTTCGCCGACCAGGGCGCGATCGGCCTGCGCTCGCTTGCTTTCGGGCCGGTCTCGCCAAGCTTAGTAGCCGCTGGAGCTGACTTCGAGCACGGCACACATGGTCCGGATCGGAAACTCCGCTTGATGGTCCTCGATGAAGCAGAGCGTCATTGCGGTGGGGCCGTGAAGATGCCGATAGCCTTTTTTAAAATATCGCGTTCGATCTGAACGCGCTCGAGACCGCGCCGCAATCGCCGGATTTCCATCATCTCTGCGGAAGGCGCTACCGCCGGCCGATCGCTCCGGTCGGCTAAGCCGGCCTTCCATTGGCCGGTCGCGGAGCCCCGCCGACCACCCAGCATCGACGGCTGTATTCCCAGCTCCGTCGCAACCTGGGTCAGCGGCGATAAAACCAAGAGCGAGAGCGGGATGTGTTGAGGCTGACTCGAGAGGGTGATTCCCGAATCGGCTAAGGTTTGGTTCAAGGTGCTGGCTGGGCGGGAGGCCAGCTTGCATGGGTCGCCCTTATTCGATGGATCTTCGTGAGCGCGTGATAGCGGCG
>JANXSM010000164.1 GCA_025352665.1 Rhodospirillales bacterium
TTTTCGACCTGGGGGTTTGGCAAAATACGCAGTTGGAGCCTTCGGCGGCGCCGACGGCGTTGCAGGCGGGGCTGAATGTTTTTCAACTCGCCACTGCGGCGGCGCAGCTCGCGAACGGGCAGACCGCGGTGGATGTGGGAATCATGATCAATCTTGCGCCGGTGGCGACGGTGACGGCATCGCTGCAAATATTCCAGCCGCTGCAGACGCCGATGTTTGCGTTCGGGCCGGTGGGCGCGAGCGTGCATACCGCCCAGGTCAGGCTTTCCCTTAGAGTCTGTCCCGGATCAAATCTAGTGCTGACAGAGCTTACGGACCATCAGCCGAACTGAGGCCCAGCGGAGGAATGCCAGTCCGTTGCGGCTTAGGCACTCCCAATCTTTGGCCAGACGCCGGCAACGGTTAAGCCAGCCGATCGTCCTCTCGACTATCCAGCGCTTGGGCAGGACGACGAACTTGCCCGCGTCCGAGCGCTTCACGATCTCGACGTTCACCTGCCGGCAGACCCGGCGGAGGCCTTGCTGGAATCTCGGCCCCGTGTAGCCGCTGTCGGCATATAGCTCCAGCAAGAATGGGGGTACAACCCGAACAGCGTCGCCATCAGGAGCACACCTCCATCACGGTCCTGCACGCCCGCCGAGTGAACGATCGCCTGCATCAGCAGGCCCTGCGTATCGACGAGGATGTGACGCTTTTTGCCTTTGATCTTCTTCCCGGCATCGTAACCATGCGGGTCCGAGGCCCCCCTTTTTCCGCACTCTTGACGCTCTGGCTGTCAATGATCGCCGCCGACGGACTGGCTTCCCGGCCAACCAGCTCACGGCATTGCACGTAAAGCGCATGATGAAGACGCTCCAACGTCCGGTCGTGGTTCCAGTCGCAGAAATAGCGGTTGACCGTGCTGCGGGGCGGCAGGTCCTTCGGCAACGACTGCCACTGACAACCCGTGCTCAAGATGAACATCAGCCCGTTCATCACCTCGCGCTCATCCACCGAACGCTTGTTTCCGCCGCGTCTGGCCGGAAGGATCAGCGGCTTGATAAAAGACCAATCCTCGTCCGTCAGATCGCTCGGGTAGCGCAGCCCGCTGCGGTCGTAACGGGCACGGTTCTCGGTCGTCCACATGCCACTGCTCTTGCGAAGCGGCTTGCAGCCAAGAGAATCACAACTGACTCATACGAATCAAGCTGATTCGGGACAGACACTAAGCGAAATTATTTCATTGCGTTTTCTCGCGGTCCCAAGTTTTCTTTGTTCATGAATGCGACTCTCTCCATCACCGATCGCTTTGCGCTGAGCATGGACAGCCGATACCGGGCTGTGGCGGCGCGGATTGCCGGGCGTGCGTCGGAAGGGCGGTTGATTGCGATGATCTGCAAGCGGTTGCGGCGAATCGAGGCTCGGGTGAACTGGCTGGTGGCGGTGATCCAGGCGGGGCGGCTGCGTCTGGCGGGGCTTGGGCGCCCCGGGCAGGCGGTTGTGCGAGATGCGGGGGCTGCTGCCGTTGTCGCGGCATCGCCGCGGCTGCCGCGCGGCACGGCCTAGCTCATCAAGCTGGTGCCGTATCAGGCGGCTGGGTATGCCAGCCAGTTGCGCCACCTGTTTGCCGATCCTTAAATGGTAGCGCTGACTTCGGCCACATCGCGGACGCAGCGGGCGTTGCGGCCGCTGTGCCGGATGCTGGGGATCGAGGTTAAGCTGTTGAAGCCGGCGGTGGTGCCGACACCAGAGTAAGTGCCGGTGTAGGGGTTGGCGGCCGAGGATTGCGCCGCTCCGATGGCTGATCTCGGCGAACCGGGACGCGCCTGAGCGGTTGGTGTTGCGGAGGTGTTTGGCGGGACGGGTGGAACGGCGATCGGCAGGGCGGCCGTCGGTGAGTGGCCGACACCACTCTTATTCCCTATCTGCCGCGTTGGGCCTGCGCAACTTTGCTCGCGCTAAATGTTTTGAATTAAAACAAGTTAAGCGGCCAGCGCCTCGCGGCTGGCGCGCACGCGGTTGACCCTGCGGCCGTCCATTTCCAGCACCTCGAACAACCAGCCTCCGAAGACGATGCGGTCGCCGTTGCGGGGCACCCGGCGCAGCAGGGCCAGCATCAGGCCGGCGAGGGTGTGGTAGCTGCCTTCGGCTGGCAGGTTTGGCAGGTTCAGCCGGTCCTTCAACTCGTCGACCGGCGTCATGCCGTCCAGCAGCAGCGAGCCGTCCGCCTGCTCCTGCCCGCCGCCGTCAGCGTTGGTGGCGTTTTCGGTGTCGCCAACGATAGCTTCCAGCACGTCGGCCGCGGTGACCACGCCTTCAAAGCTGCCATATTCGTCCATCACCAGGGCCAGGCCGTGCGGGTCGGATTTCAGGCGTTCCAGTGCGTCCAGCGCGGTGACCGTGTCGGGCATGATGACGGGCTGACGCAGGGCTGCGGTGATGTTGAGTTCCTTGCCGTCGAGGATGTTATTGAGCAGGTCCTTGGCTTGTACGATGCCCACCACGTTGTCGACCGCGCCGTCGCACACCACGAAGCGGGAGTGCGGGGCGGATTTCAGGGCCATGGCGATGTCGCGGGCGGGGTCGGTGCGGTCGATCCACGCGATTTCGGTACGTGGGGTCATGATGGCGCGGACCGGTTTGTCGGCCAGGCGGAGCACGCGTTCGATCATGTCGCGCTCCTCGCTTTCGAGCACGCCGGTCTCCTCGCCTTCGACGAGCAGGGCCTTGAGCTCCTCCTCCGTCACGGTCTGCGGGCCGGCGCGATGGGCGCCGAACAGACGCAACACCAGGGCGGTGGAGGCGCCGAGCAGCCAGACCAGGGGACGGGCGGAGGATGCGAGCCAGCCGAGTGGGCGGGCGGCGAAGGCTGCGACCTGTTCGGGGTGACGCAGGGCGAGTTGCTTGGGCACGAGCTCGCCGAGCACCAGAGTGAGGTAAGTGATCAGAAGCACTACAATTGCCAGCGACAACGAGTTGGAAATCGGGTGGATCACCGGGACGCGGTCCAGATATGGCTCCAGCCGGGCCGCCAGGGGCGTGCCGCCGAACACGCCGGAGAGGATACTGACGCCGGTGATGCCGACCTGGACTGTGGGTAGGAAGCGTTGCGGATCCTCTGCTAGTGCTCGCGCCTGGCCGGCACCGGGCACATTTTTGCGCTCCATCACCGCCAGTCGGTTGCGATTGGCGGAGATGAGAGCCAGCTCGCCCAGGGAGAACATGCCGTTCAACACGATCAGCAAAAGTACGACAGCGCATTCGAAGGCGAAATCCATTATCCCGATCCGCATGTTTCCATTCGAGGAGCATACATGGAAATGTGCCAGACCGGCATCCGATGCATGGCGTCTGGTCGGATGCCACCCCAGTTATGAGGCCATCACAGCTATGGTCGCGTAACCTTACGGAGAGACGCCGATGTTGATCCGCCTGCCTCCGCTCACCTATCTGCTTAGTGTTGCAGGCCTAGTGCCATTCATTGTGTGCGGGATTGCCGCGGTGAGCAAAGCTGGCTCGCAGGCGACGGCGATGGCGGCGTTGATCGGCTACGGCGCAGTGATCCTGGCGTTTCTTGGTGGCGTGCATTGGGGCTTTGCGCTGCAGCCAGCTGACGCCGCCTTAGGCGGCGCGCCGACCTTTCAGCGCAGCCGGCTGTTGTTGGGCGTGGTGCCGTCGTTGATCGGCTGGGCGGCGCTGCTGCTGAGCCTGCTGGTCTCGGCGGAGTTCGGCCTGGTGCTGCTGATCCTGGGGTTTCTCGGCACGGTCTGGATGGAGAGCCGCTGGGCACGCCGCGAACTGGTGCCGAGTGGCTACATGGCCTTGCGCTGGGGGGTGAGTATCGTGGTGCTGATCACCTTGGTGACGGTGCTGGGCCTGCGGCTGATCGGCGCCTCAATCATCTTTTGAGCGCGATCGTATTTTGAGATTTTATTCGATTTTTTAACTTTTTGCTCGAATTGCAGAACGGCTTGGTGTATGAATTCTTAATGAGAGACGAGGATCATCCCATGAGCGAAACTGCCGCGGATACCCAACCAGAGGGAGCGGTCCGCTCCGCCGACATCATCCCGTTTCCCGTCAAAGTGCTGTCGATCACAGTCCAGCTGGTGCCGCCGGCCACTGCTCCGAGCTACGACGCGGCTTCGCTGGAGCCCTCGGAACGTCTCAAGCGGGCGCTCGAAACGTTGAATGCGGCACTTGCCGAGCAGAAGCGGGCCGTCTCGGATTGGCGCGGTACGCTGGTTGATCTCGGGGACAGCGTGTCCGGGCTGGGGTCGTCTCTGCAGCGGCTGAACGATCGTTTGGAAGACGTCAAGCAGCAAACCAAGGGCTGAGCTTCCAACCAGACGGACGGCGTGGCAGTTTCTTCGGCAAGGGGGAACTGCACATGCTACACGACAAGACGCTAAATCGCCTGCGCCAAGCCCGGGTTGTGCCGGTGGTGCGCACCCACAGCACCGCGCATGCCCGCACCGTTGTCGGTTGGCTGCGCGATGCGGGGATCAGCATTTTCGAAATCACCATGACGATCCCGGACGCGCCGGGGTTGATCGCTGAGCTGTCGGCGGACAAATCGCTGCTGATCGGCGCTGGAACCGTGCCGGATGCGCCCGCAGCCGAGGCGTGCCTGGCCGCGGGCGCGCGTTTCATCGTGGCACCGTGGGTGGATCCCAGCCTGGGCGAGCCCTGCCGCCGCGCTGGCGCCGCCTTGCTGCTTGGCGCCATCACCCCTACCGAAGTCCGCGCGGCCCTGGCCGCTGGAAGCGACGTAATAAAGATCTTTCCGGCCAATTCTGCCGGTGGGCCCGCCCATATCAAGGCGCTGACCAGCGTGTTCCCCAACGTCGCCTTCTGCCCGACCGGCGGCGTTTCGCCGGATAACATGGGCGCCTATCTCAAGGCCGGCGCGGCCTTTGTGGGCATGGGCGGCGCGCTGGTGGACGAAGCCCGCGTGGCCGCCGGCGACCGCCAGTCGATCTTGGTCGCTGCTGGGCTGATCCTGGCGTGAGCGCCGCCGCGCATCCGCAGTTGGTCTGCATCGGTGAGCCGATGCTGGAGTTCAACCAGCAGAGCAGCGATGCCGATGGCCGCCGCCTCTATCTTGAAGGCTTCGGCGGCGACACCTCCAACGCCGCGGTGGCAGCCGCGCGGGCCGGCGTGCGCGTGGCGTATTCCACCGGCCTGGGCCGCGACGTGGCAGGCGATCGGTTCATCGACCTGTGGACGTCTGAAGGGATCGACGTCAGTGGCGTGCATCGGTCGGACACCCATCCCACGGCAGTTTATTTCGTCAGCCACAGTAAGCTGGGCCACGAGTTCCTGTATTACCGGGCCGGCTCGGCGGCCAGCGCCTATGGGCCGGCGGATGTTCCGGAGAAGCTCATCGCACAAGCGAAGATCCTGTTCGCCTCGGGCGTAAGCCAGGCGATTTCCGACAGCGCCGCCGATGCCGTGTTCCGCGCGATCGACATTGCGAGGTCGCACAAGGTAATGGTGGCCTATGACACCAACTATCGCCCGCGGCTGTGGCCTTCGGCCCGTGCGGCCGCGATCATGCACGCAGCGCTCGCCCGCTGCGACATCGCGCTGCCGAGCCTCGAAGATGCCGAGACTCTCACCGGTCTTCGCGAACCGGCTGAAATCGTTGATTTCTACCTCAGAATGGGCCCGAAAACGGTGGTGCTGAAGCTCGGCTCCAAGGGTGCCCTGCTCGGCACCGCGTCCGGTCAGGTTCAGGTTCCCGCGCACCCCTGCAAACCCGTCGACAGCACCGGCGCGGGCGACACGTTCTGCGGCAGTTTACTCGCCCGCCTGATCCTGGGCGACGCGCTGGAGGCGGCGGCGCATTACGCAGCGGTTGCGGCCGCGCTTAAGACGGAGGGTTACGGCGCAGTGGCCCCCATGCCGCACGCCGAGCGGGTGCTTGCGGTGCTGGCCGCATGATCATCACCACCAAACGGCTGATCCTGCGTCCCTGGCGGGAGAGCGACCTGGAGCCGGTGGCAGCGATCACCGCCGACCCCGAGGTGATGCGCTTCTTCCACCTCACCCGCAGCCGCGCGCAGTCCGACGCCTGGGTGGCGAGGGCCCAGGCGCGTATCGAGCGCACAGGCTTTGGCATATGGGCGGTGGAAGCCCCGGGGGTGGCACCGCTGATCGGCTTCGTCGGCCTCAATACCGTGCCCGAGGATATCCCCTGCGCGCCGGCGATCGAAGGCGTCTGGACGCTCGGCGCCGCCTATTGGCGTACGGGCTATTGCACCGAGGCCGCGCGGGCCGCGATGCAGGATGGGTTTGACCGGCTGGGGCTGCAGGAAATCGTTGCGTTCACCGCCGTGCGAAACCTGCCGTCGCAAGGTGTCATGCGCGCCATCGGCATGACCCGCGACACGGAGGGCGATTTTGAGCACCCGCGCGTGCCCGAGGGCGACCCTTTGCGCCGCCACGCGCTCTATCGATTGCAGGCCGCATGAAGGCGTTCTGGGATCCCATTCAGCTCACGCATCAGCCGGTGTTCTTCCTACAACGCGGCCAGTTGCGGCAGAACTTCGAGGTGCCGGCGCGCGCGGAAGCCCTGCTGGTCGCGTGCCGGGAGATGGGGCTTTCCATCACGATGCCTGCGAACTTGACAAATTCCGCCCTAACCGCGGTCCACAGCGCCGAATATTTGGATTTCCTCCGCACCGGGCCTTCTGCGTGGGCGAAGATGGCTGACCACGGGCCGGAGCTGGTGGCCAACATCCACCCTTCCCCGGAAATGTTGGCCAACGGCGCACGACCGTCCGCCACCATCGTCGGGCAGACCGGGTGGTTCACCGCTGACACCTCCTGCCCGGTCGGCCCACACACCTGGCAGGCGAGCCTGGCCGCAGCCTGCGGTGCGATCGCTGCAGCCGACGAGGCCGCCGCGGGGCGCACCGCCTATGCGTTGGCCCGCCCGCCCGGGCATCACGCCTATGCCGCGCGCGCCGGCGGACATTGTTACCTCAACAACGCCGCTCTGGCAGCGCAACGGCTGCGTGCCCGAGGGGCCGGCCGGGTCGCGGTGCTGGACATCGACAGCCATCACGGCAACGGCACTCAGGGGATCTTCTGGGAGCGGCCGGACGTGTTCTTCGCCTCGCTGCATGGCGATCCCAATGCCTATTATCCTTGGTATGTTGGTCATGCCGATGAGCGTGGCGGCGGCGATGGCATCGGCTGCACCCTCAACCTGCCTCTGCGGCAGGGCAGCGGCGATGACGTGTGGCTTGCAGCGCTTGACCATGCAATCGAAGAGATCCGCCGTTTCGGGGCCGATGCGCTGGTGGTGAGCCTCGGCTTCGATGCCTCCGAGCATGAGCCGCTGCGCTTCCTGTCGGTCACCCAGGAGGGGTTCGCTCGCGCGGCCGCTGCCATCGGCGCCACAAGGCTACCCGCCGCCATCATCCAGGAAGGTGGTTACAACACCAACGTGATTGGCGCGTTGCTGAAGCGATTTCTTAACGCATTGTGAAGATTGCCGCGGGGATCACGTCGGGATTGCGTCGCCATCACTATGCGGTGCCGCCCGCCTGACCAACGTGACGCATGACGAACCGCGGCATGATGGCAGGCTGGCTCGCACGATGGCGCGGCGACGGCGAGGCATTTCCGGACGCGCCGCCGCCGCGCAACCGTGGTTTCAGCGAAGGCAATGCGGCCAGGCTTACGCCTGACGAGAGCGACGATACGGTTCGCGGCGACCAGCCTTTCGCAAGCACCGGCCCACAAGGCCATCGCGCCCGCATGCGCGAGCGTCTGCTGGTGCGCGGCGGGGCAGGGCTGGCGGATTATGAGCTGCTCGAGATGCTGCTGTTTTTCGCCTTCAAGAAAGGCGACACCAAGCCGCTCGCCAAGACCCTGATCAACCGCTACGGCAGCTTCGCCAACGTAATTTGCGCCCCGCAGCGGGATTTGCTCGAAACGCGTGGCCTGGGCGTGCATTCAGTCACAGCACTCAAATTGGTGCAGGAAACCGCCCTCCGTTTGGCTCGCGCCGAGGTCATGGACCAGCCCGTGCTCAACAACTGGGACCGGCTGATGGATTATCTGAATGCAGTGCTGGCGCGCGAGAAGGTCGAGCAGTTCCGCATTCTGTTTCTCGACCCGCGAAATCGCCTGATCGCCGACGAGGCGCAGGCGCGCGGCACGGTCAATCACACCCCAGTGTATCCGCGTGAAGTTGTGAAGCGCGCGCTGGAGCTGCACGCCACCGCGATCATTCTGGTGCACAATCACCCAAGCGGCGACCCGACGCCATCACGCGATGACATCGATATGACGGAGGAGGTGAAGCAGGCCGCGTCCGTGCTGGGCGTGGTGCTTCACGACCACGTCATCGTCGGCAACGGCAAATGGCTGAGTTTCCGCAGCGAGGGATTGATCGGTTGAGTATTGCCAGGATCAACACCTTCTCATTCTCCGGCATCGAAGCGGTGGGCGTCGAGGTTCAGGTGCAGATCGCGCCGGGGATTCCGGCTTTTCTGGTGGTTGGCCTGCCCGACAAGGCGGTTGGCGAGGCGCGGGAACGCGTGCGCGCGGCGCTGACCGCCATGGGCCTGTCGCTGCCGCCCAAGCGAGTGCTGATCAATCTGGCCCCCGCCGATCTGCTCAAGGAAGGCTCGCATTTCGACCTGCCGATCGCTCTTGCCGTGCTCGCGGCGATGGATGTGATCCCCCTTGAGGATGTGTTTGCCTACGCGGCCCTCGGCGAGCTGTCGCTGGACGGCCGGCTCAATCCTGTGGCCGGTGTGCTGCCGGCTGCGATCGGTGCCTCGGCTCGCGAGCTCGGGCTGATCTGTCCCGCCGCCCAAGGGGGCGAAGCCGCCTGGGCCGGGCGGATCGACGTTTTGGCAGCCCCGGATCTGCTCAGCCTGGTCAACCATTTCCGCGGAACGCAGATCCTGTCCCAGCCGGAACCGGCGGGCGTGGCGGTGCCGCCGCCATCGCCTGACATGTCGCAGGTGCGCGGTATGGAGACAGCGAAACGCGCCTTGGAGATTGCGGCCGCTGGCAATCACAATCTGCTGTTCATCGGTCCGCCTGGTGCGGGCAAGTCGATGCTGGCGGCACGCCTGCCGGCGTTGCTGCCGGATTTGTCGCCGCGTGAGGCCTTGGAAGTGTCGATGATCCATTCCGTCGCGGGCATGCTCGACGGCGGAAGGCTGGTGCAGCGGCCGCCGTTTCGTGAGCCGCATCACAGCGCCAGCCAGGCGGCATTGGCGGGTGGCGGCCAACGCGCCAAACCGGGCGAAGTGTCGCTCGCCCATCGTGGCGTATTGTTTCTCGACGAACTGCCAGAATTTCCGCGCGCCGCGCTGGAAGCGCTGCGCCAGCCGCTTGAATCGGGCCGCACCACGGTTTCGCGCGCGGCGGCCCACGTAACCTACCCCGCCCGCTTCCAGTTGATCGCCGCCATGAACCCATGCCGCTGCGGCCATCTCGCTGATCCCGCGCGGGAGTGCGGTCGTGCGCCGCGCTGCGGCGAGGACTACCAGAACAAGGTGAGCGGCCCTCTGTTGGATCGGATCGACATCACCGTGGAGGTTCAGCCCGTGCCGCCGACCGAACTTTCGCGCGCGCCGCCTGGCGAAACATCCGCCGTCATCGCCGAACGCGTTCGCCGCGCGCGCGACCTGCAGCGCGGCCGCGGGGACGGATGCGTGACCAATGCCGAGGCCGACCCACACAGCATGGACCTTGCAGCAGACGCTCGCGCGTTGGCCGAGCAGGCAGCCGAGCGGCTGCATCTGTCGGCTCGCGGGTTTACCCGGACGCTGCGAGTGGCGCGCACCATTGCCGATCTCGCCGGTGTCGCGACGATCCGGCGGCAGGACGTGGCGGAGGCGCTGGCCTTCCGTGCCCGGCCGGTGGGGCGCCGCTTACCGATTTGACTGAGAAACAGTCACGACGACATATTTATCGATCCTGGATCAAAAAATAAGACACTGGTTTAGGTCTGATTAAGAGTCTCCGGCAAGACTGCTCGCAGAACGACGGCACCAGAAGAGTGTCGGTCTTCCCCTCCTTCTGTGATCGGTCCCCATGGCACATACCGTTGACTCACGCGCGGCGTTCGGCGCGCAGCTCGCTCAGCCAGATCCGGATCTTCTGCTCGATACGACTGCCGCGGACTTGGTGACACTGGCCGGTGCCACCGCCAGCCTCACCACCGTTAAAGCGGCCATGTCAGGCGCTGCCACGGTCAGTGGCAACCGTGCAGTGCCGGCGGTTGGCGCCATGATTGGGACCGGTGGCCAGAGTGTGCTGCTCTGTAGCCTGTTCAAGCTGCCAACCGGTCCTGCGGCGCCGAGAACATTGGTGCTCAATTTGCTCGACCGGATCGAATACACGGCTGGCTACAACCTCCGTGCGCTGGGTGCCCTCGTCGGCAACAACACCACCGCAAATTTTGCCCTTGGTTGTGGGGACGCCGCAATAATCGGGGTAAGTTTCACCTATCAGGCGGCAACGGGGCGCTACCTGGACCCCAGGCTGGGCTACCTCGACCAAGTCAAATATACGCTTTCAAGCAATATCAACGACCAGGTCTCGGTCTCGCTTTACGCCAGCACTGCGGCCATGGCGGCCAACTACGCCGGTAACAGCTATGTGCTGATGAGCAATCCGGCTGTGTTCGCCTATCAGGCATCGGTCTCGGTCTCGACCCAGGCCGTGGCAGGGGCGCTGCTGCAGGCGACCGGGGGCTCCGTCGTGAATGCGGCCCTCGCCTTGGTCGGCCACGCGTGGAACGACAATGGCTGCTGGATCCTGGCCAGCACCATTGCCGACATGGCCGGTGCCTCGCTGCCGGCGACCAGCACCTCGGTCGGCATCAAGGCGCAGGCCAACGGCGAGTGGAGCGTGGCCTATGACGGCACGGTCGCGGCCAATGCCAACTGGACGTCTCTGCTCAAGCCCGGCGAGATCGTGACCTTCGTGACCTTCGTCACCCGCGGCGGCGGCGGCCATATCACCACGGTGGTCGGCGGCTCCGGCACCGCAGCCAGCCTGATCGACAACGCGGCCTTCATCAACGCCAACGGCAGCGACTCCAACAGCGCCGACGACGGCCTAGCGCCGACATCACCATCATGGCGCCGCACGCCGCGATGGACGAATTCGCTGGGATCAACGCGCGCACCGTGTGCATCTATCAGTTGGATGCGCCGATCGTGACCGCAGGCCATCTGGCGGTCACCACGGGCACCACCGCGTCCCTGTCGAGCGCGTTCACCGCGGTAGACCCGGTGGCCGCAAAGGCGATCACCGGATGGCAGCTGTATAACGCAGCGACCACAGACAGCATTGCGATCGGTGGTGTGCTGCAGGCGGCGGCGCACGCAGCGGTGACGGCCTGCACGACGGTATCGCTGGCCAACGTCTGCCTGGTCGTCGGCGGCGCCACACCCAGCGACACGCTTGTTCGCCCGCGCCACCAACGGGAGCTATTGGGGTGACTGGGTGAGCCTTACGGCCAGTATCACCAAGCACGCCTGATTACGTCGTACTACATGGAGCAGTGGTTGCCTACGTCGGCTCCGGTCGGGCTGTCGCCAGGCTGGCCGGAACGACCCACGGCCGCCAACCGCCGAGCAGGCCGATCACGCCCACGACCAGCAAGCCCCAGGCCAGGTTGATGTAGGGCGGCGCATATTCGAAGTGAATTTTCGTGGCACCCGCGGGCAGGTCGATCTGCTGCATCACCTCGCCATAGGGCACGATCGGAACACCAGCGCCGTCGACGCTGGCGCGCCACCCGGAGAAGAACAGTTCGCGACGCACCAGCCTTGCTGGAGCGTCGCATCGGACTGCGACATCCGCGCGACCCTGTGCCTGCACCTGGCATGGGCCGCCCAGTGCCTCGAAATAGGGTGCGGCGTTGTCCAGTTCGTAAATATCCATCAGCCGGTCGCGGTAAACGCGATGCGCCAAAGTCTGTGTTGGACGCAAAGTGAACGCCAGCCGTGGCACCGCCGCCGACGACTGCGAAACGGCGACCGCCTGGGTGCCGCCGATATGACGGAGCCGCCAACGCAGGGCCTCACCCGGCTGGGTTTCCAGCGGCGGGACGAGCGGTATCGCAGCAACCGCGTTGTCGGCTGCCTGGGTAAGGTCGATCTCGCCAGTGGAACATTCCGAAGCATGGCAGAGTTCGGCAACCAAGCGACCGTTGGCAGCACCCAGATAGGTGCCAATCAGAACGCCGATCTCATCGATCACCCCGCCCGGCAACCATTTGCCCACCACTTGCCCCGCCATCTCGCCACCGGGCGGCAGCGCGACGACGCTGGCGCCCTGCGGTGCGGTGGTGGCGGTCTCGAAACTTTGAGCGAAGGGATTTTGGCCCGCCGGCGTCACCACATATCGCGTGGCGAGGTCGCGGAAGCCGGCGAGGTGGCGCACCATCTGCTCCGCATGGCTGGGCACATCTGGCGGCAGCGCCGGCGTATTGCCGCGGAAGAAGATGCGATGGGCCGACGGGTCGAGCGCTGCGCCGACATAGGTCGCCCAGTTCTCCGGGATCGGTAGATATTCGTGGTTGACCTGTGCGGTCTGAAAGAAAGCACCGTAGTTCGGTCCGTAGGGGCCGAGCGTGTAAAAGCGCTGCAGGCCGGTGTTGTGCTTGAGGAAATCCACGGCCGCCATGTCGATCGCGGCATCGCGCGGTCCCGACAGCATGGGAAGCGTGAACATTGCCGATGCGTCCAGCACCATCACGGCACTCAGTATTGCCAATCGTCGCGTGGTTGGCTGGCCGCTAAATACCCACAATGCCGCGCCGACCGTGACGGTCGCCCAGAGCACGGTGCTGGCCGGCCAGATCCAATACCTCGGAAACGCCGCGTCAAGAATGCGCATGAGATCCCAGCCCTGGTATAAGCAGAGTGCCATAAGTGCTGCCATGCCCAAGGCGGCAGCCGGCCGAGCGATTTTGACAAGCGCGCCGCGTCGCCAATCATCAATCGCGAAGGCTGCCAGAATGATGGCCGCCAGATGCCAGGTTGAGATCACGTAGCGGGCCACAATGGTCTGACGCAGCAGCGGGACTGCGTAGAACAGATGGCCGATTCCAGGAATGCTGGCCACGCCGGCCAGGCAGACCAACACCCAGAGGAGCAGCATCCAGCGCATTGGCCGCTCCCGCCGACCCCATAAACCAACCAGCCCGACGCAGATCGGAACCGCGCCGACATAGCCGCCCATATACGCCAGTGTCACGGAGAGCACGCCGCTTGGCTCCGTGTACGATTGCAACTGACCGAACACGTAAGGAAGCAGCCACACCGACTCGACCGCTCCCGGCATGGGCGGCGTCGGCAGCGGATCAAAAATGGAGCTCAGCGCGAGGGCGTGGTTTTCGACCGTGCTATGCAGCAGCACATGGGCGAAGGACCAGAGCTGCGGCGCCGCGAGGGCGAGGCCCAGTATGCCGCCGAGAGCCACTCGTCCGGCGAAGCGCCAGCGCAGCGTCTGCCCCGCGAAGCGCCAGGCGAACCAGACCAGCGCCATCAGCCCGTCAAGGTAGGCGGTTTCGGGAAATCCCGCATAGATGGAGAAGGCCACAGCGAGTGCCACCAGCCGGTATCCGGCTGTGCGCGCGCGCTCGATACCCAGCAGGAACAGCGGCAGGAATGGCAGAGGCATGATCGGGCCATGGCCAATCCAGGCGAAGCTGCCGTCAAAAGCGAACAGCAGCCCTCCCAGAAGGGATGTGCTCCTGCCCATGCCGAGCTGGCGCAGCAGTGCGTAGGTGGACAAGCCCGCCATGGACTGCATGACAAGCTTCAAAAGAAACGGGCCGTTCTGGAAATCCAGCAGCAGAACGAACGGCAGGAACAGGGCGGAGGCCTGCACGACCCCCGCCAGCGGCATGCCGATACCCGAGAAGGCATTCCACCACGGCACCTGGCCATGCAGCCACTGTTGGGCGGCTAGATGGCCGAGCGCCTCGGTGGTGACGCCGACATTGAGGTCCAGATTTGGCATGCCGGATAGCAAGCCGGGGCGGCCTGCGATCAACAGCCCGCTGTTGAGGAAAATCGGGTCTGCTGAAAACCCCACCAGGGCCGGCCAGCTGGCCAACAGCGGTGCGATCAGCAAGACCAACCAGGGCGTAATCTGCCCCAGAGAGCGCAGGTCGTTGCTGCTATTCGTCTGTCTCGTCTTCCTCGTCCTCATCATCTTGGTGCTCGTAGTACCAATCGAGCACGTCATCGTGAAAATCTGGATCTTTCAGCAGGCGCATGGCGAGCGCCAGCACGATCTCGGGCGCCGCCGGCATCTCGGCCGCCTCCGGTGGCACGTCACTGCCGGTGACGACGCGAACCGACATGGAGCCGTCCTCTTCGCCGATGATCAGCGCCACTTCGGTCAAATCCAGGTCCACCGTGGTGGTTTCAGCTGCAGCCATCGTCGGCTTCCTTCTATGACGTGCCGCTCAGTAGCATCCCTGTTGCGGCAAGGCACCCCGCCCACTGCATTTCAGCGCTGGCTGAGCACATCGCTCAAACAGCGCACGCTCGTCTTGGCTTCGGGGACAATATTGCAACATCTCGCAAATCGCGCTGCCAATTTCGGCGTCGGCGTCGGCGGTGCGCCGAAGCGGCAGACCGACGAAGGGTCGAACGAGAGGTCCGCAACCCGAGGCGCCTGCATGATGGCGCCGTCGCCCATCCGCGGCGCCAAAGCCAAGTTGCCGCGCATCACAAGGTTCGAAATGGTTTCAGCCCAAGACGCGACCGATCGTTCGTCAACGGATTTGCTGGTCAGCCGATACCGCGACTGGTGCCTGTTCGCGCCGATAGGTTATGTGCGTTGCGACGCACGCTCCACGATGTCTTGCGGAATCCAGGCGCGCATCACGCGCCAGCTGCCGTCGTGCAGTTCCATGCGAAGCCGCAAATGGGCGTCCTCTGGATCGCTGCCGGGCGTGTTCACGACGATGTTGAACGCAGTCGGCCCATCGAAGAAAGCCCAAGCGAAACAATCCAGCACAGCGCGAAGATCAGAGTTCTGCACGACCACGCCAGGTCCGTCGCTCGCGTGCATCTGGCGCATCACCGCGATCAAATTCTGCGGCGTCACGTCGCGCTCGACGGCGGCATCGGCGATCCCCGCGATGAAAGAAGCCCCAAACTGGGGCAGGCTATTGGCCGCTGCCTGGGTCTGCACAGGGCCAATGATGCCGTTCAAAATGTCTTCCTTGATGCCTTCGCGAACGGATCGCCAGTCAACGCTGCGTTCAAGGGCTGCGGTGTCGCCGTGGTCTAGCGCGCTTTCCACGCGCCACAGCGCCACATAGGGTGAGGCGGCGTAGCCCAGTGCCAACAGAACGACGGCGCTGGCGACGGACATATGGGCGCGCATGAAACCATCTCCCCCGTTGCCACTGGCCCAACAAGCAAGTGATCTGAAACACTCTCAAGGTCGAGCGTTTCATCTCCCTCGGTATCTGCAAGCTGACATGAAACCGCGCGCCCGTATGTAACGACTTGTGAAAAACGATGAACAGCGTTCACGCCTACGTTAGGTTTTGTCTCGCTTGGCAAGAGGAACCGCGAATTGGGGTTCCATGTCCCACGGGAACATGATCCAGGTATTCTGTGAGACTTCGGTGATATAGGTATCGACCAGCGCGCGGCCGGCAGGTTTCGCGTATACGGTGGCAAAATGCGCTGCGGGCAGCAGCTTGCGCACGCAACGCGCGGTGGTGCCGGTGTCGACCAAGTCGTCGATGATCAGCCAGCCGGTGCCATCGCCTGCTGCCACGGGCAACTTGGTCACGCGCGGCTCGCTCATCACTTCCTCGTCGTAGGTGACCACGCAAACGCTTTCGATGAGCCGCAGCTCCAGTTCGCGGGCGATGATAGCGGCCGGGATCAGCCCGCCACGGGTGATCGCCACAATCCCCTCGAACGGGCCGCGTTCAATCAAGCGCCAAGCCAAGGCCCGCGCGTCGCGGTGCAACTGGTCCCAGGTGACCGAGAAATAGTGCTGCGACATCAGAACATACGCCCGCCGTTGGGCACTGGCTTTTCCGGTTGCAACAGCACCACCTCGCCGTCCGCATCGGGGACACCGAGAGTGAGCACTTCGCTGACGAAGGGGCCGATCTGCCGCGGCGGCAGATTGACCGCGGCCATCACCTGACGGCCCAGCAATGACTCTGTCGTGTAATGGCGGGTGATCTGGGCTGAGGAGCGTTTGCTGCCGATGTCGCCGCCGAAATCAATGGTCAAACGATAGGCGGGCTTGCGTGCCTGCGGGAATGGCTGGGCGTCAGTGATGGTGCCGACGCGAATGTCCAGCGCTTCGAGGTTTTGGATGGTGGACACTGAAAAATCCGCTGTTGTTCGCACCCACAATCCCAGGATGGGTGCGAATTGCCAATGGGGTGGGCCTATGCCAGCGTAACATCCTGATTTTCAGGGCATGATTCGATGCGAGATTTTGCGTTTCCAGGCCGTAGCCCGGCGGTATCCACCAACGGTATGGCGGCAACCTCGGTGCCGGCGGCAACCCTTGCAGCACTCGACGTGCTGCGCGCCGGCGGCAATGCGCTGGATGCGGCGGTCGCAGCGGTCGCCGTTTTATGTGTGGTGGAACCCGCCTCGACGGGCATCGGTGGCGATTGCTTTTGTCTGTATGCCCCCGCAGGCCAACCGGTGGTGGCCCTGAACGGGTCCGGCCGCGCACCTGCTGCAGCCACGATCGATTGGTATGAGCAGCAAGGTATCCGTGCGATGGTCAACACTTCGCCCCATGCGGTGACGGTGCCTGGTGCAATTTCGGCGTGGGAGACATTGCTTGAAGCGCACGGCACCAAGGGGCTGGACGAACTTCTGCGACCCGCCATCGGCTTCGCCGAACACGGGTTTCCGGTTGGCGCCAGAGTGTCGGTGGACTGGTCGGAATCCGTCGCCAAACTCGAAGCGGGTGGCGCCACGCCGTTCCTGCCGCCGCGCGCCATGGGCGATATCTTCCACCAACCGGCCTTGGCCGAAACCCTGAAGGCAATCGCGCGAAACGGCAGTCGCGCCTTTTACGAGGGCCCGGTCGCGGCTGGCATGGTCGCAACGCTGCGCGCTCGCGGCGGTTTGCACACGGAGGCCGATTTCGCCGCCGGCCGCACTGCGGCGCATTTCGTCGACCCCATCCACACGGGCTTTCGCGGCCGCGAAATCTGGCAATGCCCGCCCAATGGCTCCGGCCTTATCACCCTCATGTTGCTGGGCATTCTCCGCGGCTGGGACCCCGCACCGGACGGCCCACTCGGCGTCACTCGGCTGCACCGCCACATCGAGGCGGCTCGCCTGGTCTACCGCGACCGTGACGCCTTCCTGGCCGACCCCGACCAAGTCGAGGTGCCAGTCGAGCGCCTGATGAGCGCAGGCTATCTCGACAGCCTGCGCCACTTGATCCGCGACGATATCGCCATGCCCGTGATGCCACTGCCGGGCGAAGCGGCGTTGCCGCAACACAAGGACACCGTCTATCTCAGCGTGGTCGATCGCGACGGCAACGCCTGCAGTTTCATCAACTCGCTGTTCGAAGGGTTCGGCTCCGGGATCTTTGCACCTGGCTCCGGCGTGATGCTGCAGAACCGCGGCCTCTCGTTCAATCTCGAGCGCGGCCATCCCAATTGCATCGCGCCGAACAAGCGGCCGATGCACACGATCATCCCCGGGATGGTCACCGAGAACGGCCGCGCCGTCATGCCATACGGCGTCATGGGCGGCCATTTTCAACCGATGGGGCAGACCCTGTTCCTCAGCAACTTCTTCGACTACGGGCTCGACATTCAAGAATCGCTGGATCTGGCGCGCATCTTCCCCAGACTCGGCCGCGTACAGGCAGAGCGCAGCATCCCGCTCGAGGTGATCGACCGGCTGTCGCGCTTGGGCCACGGTGTAGATATCATGGACAAGCCGCACGGCGGCGGCCAGGCGATCTGGATCGACCACAGGCGCGGCGTGCTGATCGGCGGGTCCGATCCGCGCAAGGACGGCATGGCGTTGGGCTACTGATAAGGAAACAAAATGAAATTCTACAATAGCGTGGGACCCAACCCGCGCATGGTACGCATGTTCATGGCCGAGCGCGGCGCGGTGGCCAAACTGGTCAAGGTCGATACACGGGGTGGGGAGAACTTGCGCGAGCCATATCTGAAGAAGAATCCGGCCGGGCTGATGCCGACATTGGAGTTGGATGACGGCACCTGCCTCAGCGAAATCACCGCCATCTGCGAATATGTCGACGAGACGACGCCAGGTCTCTCCCTGATCGGTGCCACGCCGGTGGAGCGGGCCGAGACGCGCATGTTGGTGCGCAGGGTCGATCTCAACATCGTCGAGCCGATGCTCAACGGCTTTCGCTGGTCCAAGGGGCTCTCGTATTTCGAAGGCCGCATGCGCTGCATCCCGGAAGCGGCCGAACCACTAAAGCAAACCGCGCGAGACAAGCTGGCCTGGGTGGACGGGTTGATCAAAGGCCGAACCTTCCTGTGCGGCGATCGGTTCAGCATGGCCGACATCTTCCTGTTTGCCTTCCTGGATTTCGGCTTCAAGATCGACCAGCCGTTCGACCCTGAGCTTTCCACCATTCCGACCTGGTATGCGACCATGGCCGCGCGCCCCTCGGCCAAGGCATGAGCGAGCCCTGCGATCTGCCGGCAACCGTTGCCCGCAGGTTGATCGGCGCCAAACGCCTGTCGCCGGTCGAGCTGGTCGGCAGCTGCATCATGCGCATCCAGGCGGTGGACCACGCGGTGAACGCCATGGTCGCGCGTGATTTTGAAGGCGCGCTCGCTGCGGCACGGCTTGCGGAGGCCGAAGTGATGCGCGGCGACCGGCTGCCGCCCTTGCACGGGCTGCCGATCGGGATCAAGGACCTTGAGGAGGCCGCGGGGCTTCCAACCACCTGGGGCAGCCCGATCTTTGCCAACCATGTATCGACGCAGGATGACGCCAGCGTGGCCCGGGTGCGTGCGGCCGGCGCCATCGTGCTGGGCAAGACCAACACGCCCGAATTCGGCGCGGGCGCCAATACCCGCAACGCCGTCTATGGCGCTACCGGCAACCCGTATGATCCGACAAAATCCTGCGCCGGCTCCTCTGGTGGTTCCGCCGTGGCGCTGGCCACCGGCATGATCCCGCTCGCCAGCGGCTCGGATGCCGGTGGCTCACTACGCAATCCCGCCGGCTTCTGTGGCATCACCGGGTTTCGTCCGAGCCAGGGGTTGGTGGCCAGCGAGCAGCGCGGGCTTGGCTGGTCGCTGATTTCCACCAACGGACCCATGGCGCGCACCGTGCCCGATGTGTGCCTGCTGCTGTCGGCCATGGTCGGCAGCGACGGCCGCGATCCGCTCAGCGTGGCGCCGCCCGAGGCGGTGCTGCGCGGTGTGCCGGCAACGGTGGATCTGTCCGAGATACGGGCGGCCTTTTCCCCCGATCTCGGCTTCGCCCCCACAGAGCGTTTTATCCGCGACACTTTCGCCGACAAGACCGAACTGTTCCGCCACCTGTTTGCCGAAGCCCGCGATGCCACGCCCGATTGCGCGGGGGCGGACGAAGCGTTCGAGATCCTGCGCGCCGTGGGATTTCTGGCAGGTCACGCCGAGAAGGTGCGAAAGCGGCCGGACGATGTTGGACCCAATGTGCGGGCCAATGTGGCCGAAGGTCTGCGCTATACTGCGGCCGACGTGGCGCGCGCTGAAACGCTGCAGACGGCGATGTATCGGCGCTGGCAGCTGTTCTTCCGCGATGTCGATGTGCTGATCACGCCCACCATCACCATCACCCCGAGGCCATGGCGCGAACTCGCGCCGACGCAGATTGACCGCGTCGCCACCCGCAGCTATTTCCATTGGCTGGCGCTGGCCTATGGCGTGACGCTCACCGGCCATCCCGCGGTCAGTCTGCCGGTAGGCCTTGATGCGCACGGCATGCCGTTCGGCCTGCAGATCGTCGGTCGTCGCGGGGGCGATGCCGCGGTGCTGGGGACCGCGGCCGCATTGGAGCGGGAACTGGCGACCGATCCCCGTACATCGCGGCCGATTCCGGATCTGGTGGCACTGCTTGCGGCACCGCCGATCCGCCAGGCGGAGGGGTTTCTGGGCTTCGGTTAGAGCGGTCCAGGCAGACTATCTTCAGTCTGTCTGGAAAACCTCTCGCCAAAACAATGACCTAGGGTGTTTCATCGTCCGCCCTTGCGGACGATGACCTGAGCCGCTTCTAGAGCAATATCGACTCTGGTGTAATCAACTTTGCAATAAATTTGCCCGTTGAAAACGAAGTCCGTAGCCTGCTCGGTTCAACTCAGCTGAAGCGAGCGGGCACGACCAGCTTCATAGTCGCCGGTGTAGCTGGAAGGCCCTTCTTTGCGGGCTTTCCGTGTTCGAGCTTAACGATGGTGTCATCGACCATCGCGTATTGCATGTCCGGATCATCCGCCACGGTGGCGAAAAGCGATTTGAAGATATCGGCTTTTTTCCATGTCCGGAAACGGACATAGACTGACTTCGCCTTGCCGAACCGAGGCGGCAGGTCAGTCCAGGGACCGCCCGTGCGCACGATCCACAACACCGCCTCGACAAACAGTCGACAATCCTCCGACCGGCCGGGATGTTTCGATCTGCCCAGGCAGTGCGGATCCATCTTCGCCCACTGCGCATCTGTCAAACTCAAGCGATCCATGCCAAACACCTTTCGAGCTTTGAAACCCAAATTCCAACAGGCCCCTAGGGCTTCCGCGCTTCCATCACCTTGATCACCTTGGCGATCGGTTCAGGACTGACATAGCTCTGCCCTTTGAACGGGCGATCGGTGATGAACACGAGGGCAAGCAGGCCGGCCACCGCGGCGACCTGCACCGCGAGGGCGACACTGCGCCAGATGGTCTGTTCGATCATGCAGGCAAGGCAGCACACCATCGCCAGCATTGCGCCGATCACCTGCCAGAATACGGTGGGCAACTGCACATTGGCATTGTCGATCCGGGCGTCCCGACTTTCGCCGAGCTCGTCGATCTTCTTCAGCATTTCGGCGTAGATGCTGGACTGGCGACCCTGCGTTGCTTCGATCGACAGCACCCCCCGGGACAACGGTGCGAAGGCTTGCCGCGCCCTGTCGCTGCCCAGGCCCAAGGCAAGCTGCGGCCAGTCGTCTGCCACAACCGCCTTTGCGTAAGTCAGCAATATGCCACGCAGCTCCAAAACCCTGGTGTCGCCGAAGCGCAGCAACAGGCGGTCGAGCTGGTTGATGTGGTTGGCCTCCCCGCTGACCAAGTTTTCGACGCGGTTGTAGGTGCTCTGCGCCTGCACCAGCGAGAAGCCAGACACGAAGATGCAGGCGGTGATCAGCGTCGCCTGTGCGCGGACGGCGAAATCGGTGGCATCCTGGTCCGGCTGCAGCCCTACCACCCGGCGCACCAGCCGCGGCAGGCTCAGCATGGCCAGTGCCACGGCCACGCAGAAGATGCTGGCGACCATGAGGTCGGGAAGACCGTAGAGCCAGTCCATGATGCTTGCGACTCGTCTTGCCATTCAACCGGAACGCGGTTTGCAAGCGTTATCGGAAGCGGTCCTGCCTGGCAACACGTTGCTTTTACTGAGAGTCACTTCCCCATGAACGCGTTGAACGTGATCAGCGTGTAGGTATCGGCCACGCCCTCCAGCGTCTGGATCCGGTCGGTCACGAACAGGCCGGTGTCCTGGTCGGGCTGCAGGTAGAACTTGGCCAGCAGGTCGTATTGGCCGGAGGTGGAATAAAGCTCCGACAGTTCCTCGATCTGGTCGGCGGCCAGCTGCGCCACGCGGTAGGCGCGGCCCATGTCGCATTTGATTTGGACGAAAATCGCACGCATCTCGGGCCTCCCTGCACTGACGTCGAACATGGCATGGGACGGGCAGGCCAGCCAGTGCGCGGCCTCGCTGTGGCCGATCTCTTGCGTGGCTCGTTGCACGACCAGACCCGACACCCTGCTCGCCGTGAGTGGCCTCGCCTGTCATTTCTAGCCGAAGGGCGGCCTGTTCGGCGGCTCGCCCGGCGTGGTGCGGGCGGGTAGACGGCATCGATGTCGACGTGGCCGCCGGTGAGACGCTGGGCATCGTCGGTGAGAGCGGCTGCGGCAAGTCGGCAACCTCCCGGCTCATCATGGGTCTGGTGCGCCCGACCGCGGGAGAGGTGATCTTCCACGGGCTTGCGGTGTTCTCGGACGCCTCAGCCGGTGGCATCGTCCTGGAGGATTACTTCCGCCAAGTCCAGGCGGTGTTCCAGGACAGCTCCGCCTCGCTCAACCCATGGCTGACGATTGCGGAGAGCATCGCCTTCGCGCCGCCCACGCAGGGCCTGGGCAAAGCCCACGCGGTCAAGCGGGCCCACGAGATGCTGGAGGCGGTCGGGCTGGAGCCCATGCGCTTCGCCCAGCGCTATCCGCATGAGCTGTCGGGAGGGCTGCGCCAGCGTGCCATGATCGCCATTGCGCTGTCCTGCAGACCGAAGCTGCTGCTCGCCGGCGAACCCACGACGGCGCTGGATGCCACTGTGCAGATCAAGGTACTGCTGCTGCTGCTGCAGCAGCAGGAACTCGGCATGGGGGTGATCCTTGTCACCCACGACCTCGGGATGGCAGGCTGACTCACCGATCCGGTGGCCGTGATGTGTGCCGCCCGCTTTGTCGAGGAAGGCCCGGTGGCGGAGCTGATGACCGCACCCTTGCATCCTCACGCGCAGGGTTTGCTGGGAGCTACGTTACCTGTCGAACGCGGGGCGCTGCTGCCGACCATTCCCGGCAGCCCGCCAGCCACTCGACGAGGCATCGACCGGCTGCGCCTTCGCCCCGCGGTGTGCGCTGGCGGAGGCTGCATGCGGCGACGGCGTGCCAGAATTGCGACGCTTCGGCGATCGTTCCGCGCGCTGTATAAAGGTTAGGGGCATCAGGGTGGCTGCGTGACGCGAAGCGAAATCCCGGTCTAGTGTCACCGATCACCGACTCCGGGGACAGACCATGGAAACGCCGCGCAAGAAAAACCCCAAGGAGCGTCCCGGTGGGCGTGTGCTGGCCGATGCTTTGGTCGCCCAAGGGATCGACCACGTGTTCGCGGTTCCCGGTGAAAGCTATCTCGACGTGCTCGACGGGCTCTATGCCGTCAGCAAGTCGTTGCATCTGGTGACCTGCCGGTTTGAGGCGGGTGCGGTCAACATGGCCGAAGCCTACGGCAAGCTCAAAGGTCGGCCGGCCGCAGCCTTCGTGACGCGCGGCCCCGGGGCCTGTCACGCCGCCATCGGCGTGCACATCGCCCAGCAAGACAGCACGCCGATGCTGCTGTTCGTGGGCCAGATCCCGTTCGCAGAGACCGATCGCGAAAGCTTTCAGGAAGTCGACTACCGGCGGATGTTCCAGCCGCTGGCGAAATGGGTGACCCAGATCGACGATGCCGCGCGTATTCCGGAAATCGTTGCTCACGCCGTCGACGTCGCGACCACGGGCAGGCCGGGACCGGTGGTGATCGCCTTGTCGGAGGAGATGCAGAAGCAGTTGGTCAGCGTGCCCGATATCGGGCCAGCCTCGGTCAGCCGGCCACATCCAGATCCGGCGGCGATGGCAAAGTTCATCGAGTTGCTCAAGGGATCCCGCAAGCCGCTGGCGATCCTGGGCGGCTCCGGCTGGGGCGAAACCGGGCGCGCCGATATCGGCCGGTTCCTGGCGGCATTCAACATTCCAACAACGGTCGCCTTCCGCCGGCAGTCGCTGTACGACGGCACGCATGAGACCTATGTGGGCGACCTCGGCGTCGGCTCAGATCCCGCGTTGGTCGCCAAGGTTGCCGAATCCGATCTTATTCTGGCGTTGGGCACAAGGCTCGGTGAAGCGGTCAGCCAGGGCTACACTCTGTTCGATCTCGCGGGTGGCGTGCCGATCGTGCATGTCTATCCTGAGGCCAGCGAGATCGGCCGGGTGTTCCGCCCGGCCCTGGGCATCACCACCGATCTGGCGGCGTTCGCGGCGCTGGCGGCGAAGTTGAAGCCGGGACCTTCGCGTTGGGTGGACTGGACGAAGGAACTGCGGGCGCTGCGTATGAAATCCTATGCGGTACCGAAATACTCAGGCCCGCTCAACATCGCCCAGGTGATGCGCGATCTCGAAGGGCTGCTGGAGCCGGACGCGATCCTAACCTGCGATGCCGGCAATTTCGCCACTTGGCCGCCCCGCTTTATGAACTTCTCAGACGGCCAGCGTTTCATCGGGCCGACCAACGGCGCCATGGGCTACGGCGTGCCGTCGGCGATTGGCGCCAAGATCGCGTTTCCCGATCGCCAGGTGGTGGGTTTCGTGGGCGATGGCGGTTTCCTGATGACGGGGCAGGAGATCGCAACCGCCTTCCATCACGGCGTGGCGCCGATCATTCTGGTGTTCAACAACCAGATGTACGGAACGATCCGCATGTATCAGGAGCGTGCCTTTCCTGGCCGCGTGTCCGGCACCAGCCTGACGAATCCGGATTTCTCCAAATTCATAGACGCGTTCGGGGGACATGGTGAAGTGGTGACAGAGACTCAGGGTTTCGCCCCCGCCTTCGAACGCGCGGTGGCCAGCGGACGGCCTGCGGTCATCGAGCTGCGCATGAACCCCGAGCAGATCACCTCGCGCGCCACCATCGCTGATCTGCGTGCGGCCGCCGGCAAGCCTGCGGCCAAACCGAAGCGGGCCACACACGCGGGGCGGGTGGGCAAACCGGGGCAGGGCAGGGCTGCCAAGCGATGAGCCGGTTCGGCCGCGCCATCGGCGGCAGCATCATCGCCACGCATCCGATCCTGCCGGCGCAGGATCTGGATGTGACGGAGACGTTCTATGGCCAGCTCGGCTTCAGCTCTCAAGGGCGCTGGGGCAGCTATATGATCCTGCGGCGCGAGGCGATCGAGCTGCATTTCCAAATGAACCCGGATCGCAAACTCGCAGAAAGCAGCAGCTGCTACCTGCGCACCAACGATGCCGACGAACTCCATGCGGCGTTCGGCCAACCTGCGGGCGGCAAGGTCACGCCCCCCGAGGATCGCGCCTGGGGCATGCGCGAGTTTTACGTGATGGACCCCAACGGCAATCTGCTGCGGATCGGACAGTTGATCGGATAACTACCCGAGCGATCGATAAACGGCGGTCTCGTAGTCGGCGAAGGCTTTGCGGGCACCGGGGTCGCCGAACGGAAGCAAGCCCGTGATGAACACGCCGCACACATCGCGTGTGCGGTCGATCCAGTAGTAGCAGTTGGACAGGCCAGCCCAGGACAGACTGTTGGCAGACCGGCCCTGCGGCGTGGGCTGGGTGTTGAGCATGAACCCCAGTGTCCATTTCAACCGCTGTTCTGGGTGGAAGTCGACGTTTGCGGAGATGTTGGGAGCTGCGCTGAGCATGGGCGTTACGTCGAGTTCGCCGATCTGGTTGGTGGTCAGTGCCTCGAACATGTCAGGGCCGAGCAAGGCTTTGTCGCCGGTGAGAATGGCGCGCAGGAATTTGATATAGTCGTTTGCGGTGCTGTAAAGGCCGCCGCCTCCAAGCAGGAAGGGTGGTTGGTCTGGAAGCGACCAGGGAATGCGGGTGAACACGCCGTCGTCGTCATGCTGGTGCATGACGATGCGCCGGTCCTGGTGGGCTTTGTTGAGCAGAAACATCGTGTCGGACATGCCGAGCGGTTCGAAAATGGTCTCGCGCAGATGGTCTGACAGCGATTGGCCGGTCACCACCTCGATGGCGCGGCCGACAATGTCGATGTTGATGCCGTAGTTCCAGCGCGTGCCGGGGTCGAACAACAGCGGCAGCTGGCGCAGATCTTCGAGCGATTTCGGAATGCGCGGCAACCCGAGATGTGTGCGCAGATGCCAGATGGCCGGGTTCCAGGTGTCGTAGCCGTAGCCGGCGGTGTGGCTGAGCAACTGGCGCAGCGTGATCTCAGAGGGTGCCGGGTGCATAATCGGTGCGCCGTCGGTTCCGAACCGGTCGAGCACCATGGGCGCGGTCAATTCTGGCAGCTCGTCGCAGATCGTGTCGTCGAGCGAAAGCAAGTCTTGCTCCACCAGGCGCAAGGCGGCGACCGAGGTGATGGCCTTGGTCATGGACGCAATCCAGCCCACGCTGTCGATGGTCATGGCGGCATCCACTTTCGGATCTCGCAATCCGAAGGCGGCCGCATGGATCGGCCCCTTGCTGGTGGCAGCCATGGCGGCGACGCCGACGAGGGTAGCTGTTTCCACGGCCTGCCGGAGCGGATGGTCGAGACTATCCGTCATCGTTCTCTCCCGAGTGAACCGTCCCCGCTTGCAACGGTTGGGTCTTCAACGGGCATCGTGGCCTCCGGATCCCAAACCGCGGTCATCTCCCGATCGCGTAGCCTTGCATGCCACGCGGATTGGCGCCGGCGAACATCTGGCCATCTGGCTCGATGCGCGCGGCGGAGATGCGGCCTTCGGTCCAATCGCCGCCAAGCTCGGCCTTGTGGCCGCGGGCGAGCAGCGCGTTCAGCGTCTCCTGCGTGTAGCGACCTTCCAGCACCAGCTTGCCCGGCCGTGCCACGCGCGGCCAGAAGCTGCTCGGCCAATGCTCGCTGTGGAAGTTAGGCGCGTCAATCGACTGCTGGATGGCGAGGTTGTAGTGCACCATGCGCAGGAACATCACCGGCTGCCACTGGTCCTGCTGGTCGCCGCCGGGGGTGCCGAAAGTCATCCAAGGGGTTCCGCCACGCAGTGCCATGCTCGGCGACAGCGTCGTGCGCGGGCGCTTGCGCGGCCCCACCGAATTGGGATGTCCGGCCTTGGTCCAAAACATCTGGCCGCGAGTGGACAGCGGAAAACCCAGACCGGGCACGACCGGGGAGGATTGCAGCCAGCCGCCCGATGGCGTGGCACTGACCATGTTGCCCCAGCGATCGATGACGTCGACATGGCAGGTGTCGCCGCCGGTGGCACCCAGGCGCGAGACGGTTGGCTCGCCGGCGCCGGGCCCGCCCAGCATGGCAGCGCGCAGATGGGCTTCCTGGTCGACCTGTGCGTCGAAGCCTGCAATCCGGCCCGGTCGCAGGTCCATTGAGGCGGTCTCGGTGACGAGCTTGCGACGCTCGTCGTTATAGGCGTCCGACAGCAAGGTTTCGATCGGCACTTGCGCGAAATCCGGGTCGCCATAGTAAGCCTCGCGGTCGGCGAACGCGAGCTTGAGGCATTCAACGATTGTGTGGACGAAGTCCGGCCCGACTGGATCCATGTCGTCGAGGTTGAAGCCCTTGAGCAATGCGAGGGTTTGCAGGAAGGCCGGTCCCTGGCTCCAGGTGCCGCATTTCAGCACCGTGTGGCCGTGGTATTCGACCGATATTGGCGCCTCCACCGGAGCTGACCAGCGCGCCATGTCCGCGCCGGTCAGAAGGCCGCGATGCTTGCGGCCGGAGACGTCCATCATCTCGTTGTCACGATAGAACCGGTCGATCGCCTCAGCGGCGAAGCCACGGTAAAACGCGTTGCGGGCGGCATCGATCCGTGCTTCGCGGGTGCTGCCGACGGCTTCGCTGAGCAGTTTTTCCCAGAAATCGGCCAGCGCTGGGCGAGCGAACAAGCCTGCGGCCTGCGGGGCGCGGCCATTGAGCAGCCACACTGCGGCACTGGTCGGCCATTCCTGCTCGAACAGCGGGCGCATGGTCTCGATAGCGGCGGGGATGCGCGGCACCAAGTGCATGCCGTGGCGGGCATAGCCAATGGCGTATTCCAGCACGTCTGTCAGTTCCCAGGTGCCCCAGTCGCGCAACATGGTTGCCCAGGCGTCGAACGCGCCAGGCACCACGGCGGGCAGCAAGCCGGTGCCGGGCACCAGATCGAGCCCGAGGTCTGCGAATTTTTTCGGCGTTGCGGCATCTGGCGCGACACCTTGGCCGCAGATCACGCTTTGCTTGCCGGTCTTGGCATCGTGAATGATGATCGGCACGTCGCCGCCAGGACCATTCAGGTGCGGTTCTGCGACATTGAGCACAAACCCCGCGGCCACGGCGGCGTCGAAGGCATTGCCGCCTCGCTCCAGCACGGCCATACCCACGGCGCTTGCGGCCCAATGGGTGGTGGCGACGACGCCGAAGGTGGCGGCGATTTCGGGCCGTGTGGTGAACATGGGGAGCTCCGTGTTTGATGCGGGGAAACTAGCGTCTTGCGGGCCGGTGTCAAAAACGGAGGGTGGTATGCTGATTCTCGTGGTGGGTCCGTCCGGCGCCGGCAAGGACACGTTGTTGCTGGCCGCGCGCGCGCAGTTGCCGGTCGATGCCCCCATTCGGTTTGCGGTGCGCGAGGTGACGCGGCCGGAAACGCCCGGTGGCGAGCAGCACGTGCCGATCGATTTCCCAACCTTCGTCGCGCGGCGTGAGAGCGGCGCCTACGCGCTGTGGTGGGAGGCGCATGGTCTGTCCTATGGCATAGCCGCCGATATCGCGGATGATCTCGCAAAAGGTGTGACGGTGGTGGCGAGCGTGTCTCGCGCCGTCATCGAGCAAGCGGCCGCAAAATTCCCGGTGCGCGTGGTGGAGATCACCGCCCCGATCGAAGTGCTCGCCGCAAGGCTTGCCGCCCGCGGCCGGGAGAGCGAGGCGGATGTCACCAAGCGCCTGCAGCGCAGCGTGCCGCTTCCGGACGGGATGGAGGTAGTGACTGTGATGAACGACGCAACGGTGGAGGAGGGGGCTACGGCTTTGCTGGAAGCGTTTGGGCTGCGGGCGAAACCATCAGCGTGAAGTGCAGGATGTGGTGCTGCCCGCCGTGGTCGAGTTCATCGAGGGTGACGGCGTCTTCGCCGCTGAAGCCTGACGTCGGCACGTAATTGACGAGCAGGCCCGCGACCAGCAGCTGATTGCATAGGCACATTGGTGAGTGCTGCGGGGAGGCTGGATTGACCTGGCGACTTTCGATCGAGGCTGCGCTGTGTTTGGGCGGCACGGTCACCACGAGCTGGGGGCGTCCTGGGCGATGCAATTGAGTGCCACGTTTGAAAACCCGGCGAGGGCCGACATTGCCGTGTTTGAGACCTGCCGCACCACCTACTGAACCGATAGCGGTGTCGCCAGTTTGGGCGAAGGGGCTGATCGGGGTGACGCCGCGGGTCCGGGTGCCGCCGCCGGGTGGGACGACAGGCCGCGCGTGGTCAAGTCAAAGGGCATCGCGGGTGTGGTGGAGTGCCAAAGCGATGCCTGTTCCTCAGCTGGTATCCTTGAATGACGTGAGCCGACCGCAGGTCCAGGGCAGAGGGGGGCCGATGGTTGTTGCGTTATCCCCGCAACGGCAGCCGCTCCGCCAGGGTGAAGGGCTTGCCTTCGGCGGGCTGGACGAACAGGCAGATATCGACCACCTGGCGAGGCGCGCGCAGCGTGTCCAGGAACACTGCCTCGGCCGCGGGGCGATATATGACGTGTTCGGCCAGGCTCAGCCGGCGAGTCAGCGTCATGTGGAAGAACCAAGTTTCGAACACATAGGGATACCCCCAACGCACCAGCATGGCATCTTGCAAAGGTGTGAGCTTGGCACGGCGACGGCGGGCGAGTTCCGTTTCGGTCGATGGCGCCCGCAGATGGTCAAGGCCGCTAATGCAGGCGTCGCTGAGTTCTTGCAGGGGCGCGCTGGGCTCCGCATTGCACAAGGCGAGGAAGCCCTGCAGATCGGAGATTTCAAGGCGCGGAAGGGTGAAGGGAGACAAGGTGTCTGCAATGGCGTGCGCAGCCGTCACCACCTCGTGCCAGCCTAGGCCGGGCCGGATGCGCATGGGCGGTTTCAGCGTGGCGTGGAACCCGTAGCCGCACGCATCCGCGGTTATTTCGGCGATGTCCGGCAAGTCCGGCTGGCTGAGCGGAGCATTGATCTCAGGGTCTCGGCCAAGCCAGCCGGCGCCGAGGCGCCAAAGTGGGTCGTCCAGGCTTGGCGCGTAATAGACGGCGACGCGCATCAGGCGACGCGGGCGCCGACGCGCCAGGTCTGGCGCACCACTGGCTGGCCCTCGAACAGGCTGACCTGGATGAAATCGGCGCGCAGGCCGGCTTCCAGGCGGCCGCGATCGGGCAGGCGCGCCATTTCCGCGGGGTTGGCCGTGATCATGGCCACCGCCTTGGGCAAAGTGATGTTGCAAAGCGCCACTGACATGAACGCCGCTTCCACCAATGCGGCCGGCACGTAGTCCGACGCATAGGTGTTGACCAACCCCTCGCGCACCATGTCGGCCGCCGAAACATTGCCCGAATGCGAGCCGCCACGGACCACGTTGGGCGCACCAGCGATCACCTTCATGCCGCTCGCATGGGCGGCCCTGGCGGCGGCGATGCGGACCGGAAACTCACTGATCATGATGCCGTCGGCGACGTTTTCGGCGATGTTCTCGACAGTTTGGTCATCGTGGCTGGCAAGCGACACGCCGAGATGCCTGACGCGCTCCAACAGGCGCTCGCGGTTTGGCCTGCGGTAGTTTTCCCGCTGGGCCGTTAGTGTTTCGATGCGCGCGTCGATTTGTGCGTCGGTGTGGCCGCCCTTGCGGCGGATCATGCGGTAGAAATCCATGTCGGCGTATTGGCCCACACCAGGCGAGTGATCCATGAAGCTGATCATGCGCACGCGAGGATGATCCGCCACGGGGTCGACCAGATCCAGCACGTCGGTCGCCGGCATTTCGCAGCGCAGGTGCAGAAAATGCTCGCTTTTCATAAGGCCGGTATCAGCCAGCGCGTCGATGTCGCGCATGCCATCGCGGAAAGTCTTGATACGCTCGACATCGAAGCCAAGATCTCCGAGGCACAGCGCGTCTAGCACGGTGGTGACACCGGCAGCCGCAGTCTGCGCATCGTGGCTGAGAAAGGCCGAGCGCGATGGCCAGCGCGCGTTGGAGCGCGGCTGCACCTGGCGTTCCAGATTATCTGTGTGCACGTCGACCACGCCAGGCATCAGATAGGCACCGTCCATATCGATGGCGCCAGGAGCATGGGAGATCTGGTCGCTGATTTCAGCGATCACGCCGTCACGTATCACCAGCGTGCCACGCTGGAGCGTGTCGGGCAGGATCAGGAGGGCGTTGGTGAAGATCGTCTCGGTCATGCGGCATCCTGCAAAGGCATTACGGCGAATTGGCGATCGGCGACGGCGTCGCGCACTTGGGTGTCGTGGAAAATGCCGACGATGGCGATGCCGGCTTGCTTGGCTTCCAAGATCATGGCGATGACGATGTCTCGGCGGGCGTTGTCCAGGCTTGCGGTCGGTTCGTCCAGCAGCAAGATCGGATGACCCCCAATAAAACCACGGGCAAGGTTGATACGCTGCTGCTCCCCACCGGAAAAAGTGGCGGGCGGAAGATTGTGCAACCGTGCTGGGATATGCAGGCGCAACAGCAGTTCCACGGCACCGGCGCGCGCAGCCTCGGGGGTGAGGCCGATGGCGGCCTGGGCGACGATATCGACAGCGGCCACGCGCGGCACGACGCGCAGGAACTGGCTGACGTAGCCAAGAGTTTTCACGCGTAATCGCACCACTTCGCGGGGTTGTGCGGTGGCGATGTCGACCATTTCGCCCTCGTGGCGCACCAGGATCGCGCCAGAGCCTGCGCGATAGTTGCCGTACAGGCTGCGCAGTAAGGTGGTTTTGCCAGCGCCGGAGGGCCCAACGAGTGCGACGCATTCGCCAGCCGACACATGCATGCTGGCGTCAGAAAGCACGGGGATGCGAACGCCGCCTTGCAAATGCAGCAGGAACTGTTTCGAGAGATTTCGCGCCTCTAACATCGTGACCTGGCTTGCCAGGTTGCGGTCTTGATGATGCGTGTTCATGCCTGCAGCACCGAACTGACCAGAAGTTGCGTGTAGGGATGCTGCGGATCGTCCAGCACCTGATCGGTGAGGCCCGTTTCCACCACCACGCCGCGCTGCATCACCATGACGCGATGGGCAAGCAATCGGGCGACAGCGAGGTCGTGGGTCACCAGGACCGCGGCGATGCCGAAGCGCGCCACCAATCCGCGGATGAGGTCAAGCAGACGGGCCTGGACGCTGACGTCGAGGCCACCGGTGGGTTCGTCCATGAACACCAGACGGGGGTGGGTGACCAAGGTGCGGGCGATCTGCAGCCGCTGCAGCATACCGCCCGAGAAAGTGCGCGGCAGGTCGTCAACGCGGTCGGCGTCGATCTCTACCTGTTCCAGCCAGCGAATGGCCTCCGCGCGGATGTCGCCATAGTGGCGGCTGCCCTGCGCCATAAGCCGTTCGCCCACGTTGCCGCCGGCGGTGACCCCCATGCGCAGATTGTCGCGCGGGTTCTGCTGCACGAACCCCCAGTCGGAGCGATGCAGTGCCCGCAGGCTGGGCTGCGGCATGGCGTGCACGTCGGCGATCCGGCCGGCGGTGTCGCGATACCAGACCACGCCGGACTGCGCGGCCATACGGCCCGACAGCACGTTGAGCAGCGTGGTCTTGCCGGAGCCCGACTCGCCGACGACTGCGAGCACTTCGCCTGGCCATAGGTCGGCGTCGACATTGACCAACGCCGGAATGGTCCCGAAATGCAAGTTGAGGCCGCGAGCAGACAGCAAGGTCTCGTCGCTCATGCGGCAACTCCTTCCGAACCGACATGACCGACATCCCTGTGTGTTTCACAATGATCAGTGTCGGAGCACACGAACAGCCGGCCGCCGCGATCGTCGGTGACGACTTCGTCGAGATACGAATCTGTCGCCCCGCAGAGTCCGCAGGCGTGTGGTGCGCGCGTGGTGCGGAACGGATGGTCGTCGAAGTCCAGGCTGACAACTTTGGTATAGGGCGGAATGGCGTAAATGCGCTTCTCGCGCCCCGCGCCAAACAGCTGCAGGGCTGGCATCATGTCCATTTTGGGATTGTCGAAGGCGGGGATCGGGCTGGGCGCCATCAGGTAGCGATCGTTGACCATGACCGGGTAGTCGTAACTGAGCGAGACATGGCCGAAGCGTGTGATGTCCTCATAGAGCTTCACGTGCATCAGCCCGTATTCGGCCAGCCCATGCATGCGCGTGGTTTCGATGCGCGAGGATTCCAGACGCGACAGCGGCTCGGGCTGCGGCACCTGATAGACGATGATCTGGTTCTCGTGCAGCTTTTGCTCGGGGATGCGGTGGCGGGTCTGGATGATCGTTGCCTCTGCCGTGCGCGTGGTGGTGGCAACGCCTGCGGTGCGGGCGAAGAAGCGGCGGATGGAGACGGCGTTGGTGGTGTCGTCCGCGCCCTGGTCGATTACCTTCAACGTATCGTTCGGGCCGAGCACGGCTGCGGTCACCTGAATGCCGCCAGTGCCCCAGCCATATGGCAGCGGCATTTCGCGCGAGCCGAAAGGCACTTGGTGGCCGGGAATCGCGACGGCCTTGAGCAGGGCGCGGCGGATCATCCGTTTCGTCTGTTCATCCAGATAGGCGAAGTTGTAGCCGGTCACTGCGCGGCCTCCTGTAAGATGTCGCCGATGGCATCGGCGCGCATGCGGCGGATGGTCTCCAGCTCGCTTTGGAAATCCACGTAGTGCGGTAGCTTGAGATGCTCGACGAAGCCGGTCGCCTCGATGTTGTCGCAGTGGGAGACGACGAACTCCACGTTCTGCGCCGGTGCCGCGACGGTTTCGCCAAGCTCCTGTGCCCGCATGGCGCGATCCACCAGCGCCATCGCCATCGCCTTGCGTTCGCCGTGGCCGAACACCAGGCCGTAGCCGCGCGTGAATTGCGGGCGCACGGTGCGGGAGCCGGCAAACTGGTTCACCATCTGGCATTCGGTTAACGTGATGTCACCGATGTCGATCTCGAACCCCAGTTCGGGCGGCGTGAGAAACACGCTCGCCTCGCCGACGCGAATTTCGCCGACGAACGGATGTGTGCCGCCCCAGCCGCGCTGGGTGGAGTAGCCCATGGCGAGCAGGAAACCTTCGTCACCACGGGCCAGCGCTTGCAGGCGCAGGTCGCGCCCGGCGGGAAAGGCAAGTGGCTCGCGGGTGAGGTCGAACGGCTCGCCGCCAGCGGGGGTGTCGCGCTCAATCAGGCCTTCGTGGTCGAGAATGCCGTGGACATGCGGGATGGCCACCGGTTCGGCCGGCATTTCGGCAGGCTTGGGCGGCGGCGTGCCGGCGGCGATGGTAAAATCCAACAGGCGATGCGTGTAGTCGTAGGTAGGGCCGAGCAACTGTCCGCCGGGCATGTCCTTGAACACGGCGGAGATGCGACGGCGGACCTGCATCTGGTCGGTTTCAACAGGCATCGAGGCGGCAAAGCGAGGCAAAGTGGTGCGGTAGGCGCGCAGCAGAAAAGCGGCTTCGATCAAATCGCCTTGCGCCTGCTTGATTGCCAGCGCTGCAAGGTCGGGATCGTAGAGCGAGCCTTCGGCCATGACCCGATCGACGCTGCGGCCAAGCTGTTCGCGGATTTGGTCGGTGCCGAGGTCTGGCACGTCCGGGTTGCCGCGACGGTCTTCGGCAAGCCAGGCATGGGCGTTGTCGATGGCGCGTTCGCCGCCTTTGACGGCCACATAGGCCATATCAGATCTCCTCGACGGTTAGGCTGCGGGGCAAGGCTGCGAGCGTCTCGCCGACGCACAGGATAAGGTCGACGCCTCGCGGATACAGCGCGTGGTTGGCCGCCCAGATGGCTGCGAAGTCATGGGGCAGGCCGGTCACCCGAAGTGTTGCAGGCGCTGCAAGGCCGGGCCCGGAAATACGCCACGCCGAGCCGATTCCAAGAGCTGCCACGTCCAGGATGACCGTCGTTCCCGCCTCGGGCGCATCGTCGCTGCCGGTTTTCAGCGGAGCAAGGTCGGGTAGGGCGAAGGCGACACAGAAATCGGCCTCCGCGGCGCTGGCAGCGAATGGAGTGCCGGCATGAAAAGCAAGCCAATCTCGGGCCGGCTCTGCTTCCTTCGCCAGATGCAAACTGGTGTCGACGTCAGTCAACGTGAGCAGCACAGCCGCCATGGCGGGGGCGAGCGGCGCGGGCGGCGTGAGGCCCACGCCTGCCGCCTGGATCGTGCCGGGGCACGACATGGCTGACAGCACTGCGCGAAAGCACGATTGGGCGTCGAGCACCGCATCGGAAAAGCCTGGCAGGTCGAGGCTCATGTGCTCCTCATCGTGGCAAGAGTGAAGAACTGCACGCGGGTGGCGGCGGCCTTGCGGGCGGATTGGGCGGCTCGCGCTGTTTGCAGTTCGGCAAGTGGTGCGATGACCGCCTCGGCGTAGTCATCGTGCCGCGATGCGTCTTGCAGAACGGCATCAAGTCGCGCCGCCAGTTCTGCTTGCGCGGCATCGCGGCCTTTCACGTAGGCATGGCCGATGTGCCCGTCCGTGTCGCGCACGCTGCAGCGGGTGATGGTGATCTCGCCAAGGTTGAACGGAGCACCACCGCCTCCGGTGCGCCCACGCACCATGGCAAGGCCAGCTTCCGGCGCGCGCAGCCGGGTGAATGCGGGAAGCGGTGGAGCGGCCTGCAGAAGCCTGACAAGCTCGGGCTGACTGGCCCGGGCAAGCACCGCCATCCAGCTTTGGCGCCGCGGGATCTGTGCGTCTGGAAAGGGCATTTGGAAACTCATGCTGTTTAGACGTCTAGACGACTAAGCCTGCGCGGACCTAAGGTCAAGACGATGTCGCACGACGGAGACGGAGAATGGATGACATTGCTATGAACCCACCTGGCCGAGAGCCCGGCGTCACGCTGTGGCGGTCGATCGTCCGCGCCATCGAGGGTGAGATCGCCGATGGCACGCTGGTCCCTGGTGGCAGGCTGCCGACCGAGGCACAGCTTGCCACTCGCTTCGCCGTCAATCGCCACACCGTGCGTCGCGCGATCGAGGAATTGTCACGCGGCGGCCTGGTCCGCGTGGAGCAAGGCCGCGGCAGTTTCGTGGCTGAGGACGTGCTGGACTACGCGATCGCGCCGCGCACGCGATTCTCCGAATGGATCCGCCGGCACAACAAGGAACCATCTGGCACCGTGCTCGAATTGCGGGAAATGGCGGCAGACCAGACCATCGCCGGCGGCCTCGGCCTGCGCGTGGGGGCAAAGGTGGTGTTTGTGGAAAGGCTGGGATTGGCCGACGAGCGGCCGGTGGGGCTGAGCGCGCATTATTTCCCTCAGGCCCGCTTCCCCGGCCTCTACGTGGCACTGCGCGACGGGGCGGGGATCAGCGAGGCGCTGGCGCTGTTCGGGGTGCCCGATTATCGCCGCCAGACCACGCGGGTGACAGCCCGCCTGCCGCAGCCCACCGAGGCCAGCCTGCTGCGCATGCCGCGCAACCGTCCGCTGCTCGTCACCGAGAACATCAATGTCGATCCTGAAGGTAGGATCGTCGAATACGGCGTCTCCCGCTACCCCACTCCACGCGTGCAACTCGTGTTCGAACCTTAGGACATCCCGATGCCAGCTCTCATCATTTCAGGCGGACAGGTGCTGCGCGGCGCTGGTTTCGCGCCGGAGGATCTCGTGCTCGCCGACGGTCTGATCGCTGCGGGTCCAACCGCAGCGGGCACGGCGCGGCGTTTCGATGCCGGCGGCCTGCTGGTGCTGCCGGGGATCGTGGACATCCACGGCGACGCGTTCGAGCGGCAGATCCAGCCGCGCCCCGGCGTGACGTTTCCGGTGAAGCTGGCGCTGGAGGACACCGAACGGCAGTTGCTGGCCAACGGCATCACCACGGCGTTCCACGGCGTGACCCTGTCGTGGGAGCCTGGCCTGCGCAGTGCCACTGCGTGGCGGAGCCTGGTGGATGCGCTCGCGGCCCAAAGCTGGACCTGTGACATGCGCGTGCATCTGCGCTGGGAGGCCTTCAACCTCGAAGCACTCGACATGGCGCTTGCCGACATCGCGGCCGGTCGTGTGCACCTGCTGGCGTTCAACGACCACACCGCCTCGATCCTGGGCAAGCTCGACAACCCTGTCGAGGCAGGTAAATACGCGGGCCGTGCCGGCATGAAGACCGAGTTGTTCCGCGCCCTTGGCAGCCACATCGCCGGCCGCGCGGGTGAGGTGCCGGAAGCGCTCGATCGCATCGCAGCCGCTGCCCGTGCGGCAGGCCTGCCGATGGCAAGCCACGACGACGATACCATCGCGATGCGCGATGCCTTTTCCGCCCGCGGGGCGCATATCTGCGAATTCCCGGTCACCGAAGCTGTCGCCGTGCATGCCCGCTCCCGCGGCGATGCGGTCGTGATGGGCAGCCCCAACGTGGTGCGCGGCGGTTCGCATCTCGGCTGGGCGTCGGCGGCAGACCTCGCGGAGCGCGGGCTGTGTACGGTGCTTTCGTCAGATTACTATTACCAGGCGATGCTGCAGGCGCCCTTCATTTTGGGGCAGCGCGGCGTGCTCGGTCTCGCGGCCGCCTGGGCGCTGATCTCGGCCAATGCCGCCACCGCCGCGAAGCTCACGGATCGCGGCCAGCTGGCGACAGGTCTGCGGGGCGACGTCGTGGTCGTCGATCCTACCACCCGAACGCCGATCGCCACGTTCGTTGCTGGCGACCTGGCCTGGATCGGGCCCGACGCCATCGCTCGTCTCGAGTGATGCGCCTGCCGTGTGTCGATCGTTTTCAGTTCCGCTCCGGCGGGTCCATAACAAGCATTGACCCGCCGGAGCGGCACTGACCTCGACAGAATGAACGGATCCGGGCAGCCCGGCACGTCCTCGATGTCAGCCGTTCCACCCCGGGAAGACCATCGACGCGGCGAGGACAGGCCGTCGTGCATCCACCGCCGGGTTTACGCATGCGATGCCCCAGGATCTTCTGATCGGCGCCGCAGACGAAATCCGCCTCCGCCGGGATCTCTCCCCCACCGCTCTGAGCACACGCCCGGCCGACCGCAGGCCGCGGGTGGGCGGCCTGCTCGACGTTCACGCTGGTTTTTGACAAAACGGCCAAGAGAACCGTCATTAGAGCGGGATGTGTTGAGGCTGACTCGAGAGGGTGATTCCCGAATCGGCTAAGGTTTGGTTCAAGGTGCTGGCTGGGCGGGAGGCCAGCTTGCATGGGTCGCCCTTATTCGATGGATCTTCGTGAGCGCGTGATAGCGGCG
>JANXSM010000015.1 GCA_025352665.1 Rhodospirillales bacterium
TTTGGGCGACGATAGATCGCCTCGATGCCCATGCGCCTCATCAGCCGGGTTACCATCTCCCGGCCAACCATAACGCCGTCAGCCCGCAGCATGTCGCGCAGCATCCGACTGCCCGCGAAGGGATAATTCAGGTGCAGTTCGGCGATCCGCCGCATCAAGGTAAGGATGGTCGGCGAAACCGGCCGCAGCTCGTAGTACAGGCAGCTGCGGCTGAGATGGAGAAGTTCGGCTTGTCGGCCGACAGCGAGCTCGTGCTCTCGGTTGACCAACGCTTTGCGCTCAGCTCTAGGGCCTGTTGAGTTTCATCGTGAATTGATGAGTACGGAGCTAAGATAGATCATGGCTGCGAAGCTGGTGTCGGTCTTGCAGCTTCGCATAGCTACTCTATTAAATCCCTTGAGCTTGCAAAAAAAGTTTTCGACGAGGTGCCGCCATTTATAGATCTCGCGGTCAATTTGTGGTGGCAACGTTCGGTTCACCTTTTACGAGATGACGATCTTTGCGCCGCGTTGGTTCAATTCGGCGATGATCCCGTTCGCGTCGAATGCTTTGTCTGCGATCAGCCCCTTGAACTCGATCCCCTTGATAAGCGATGCGGCGCCGATCGTGCATCGGCTACACGCTCTTGCAGTCTCCAGACAAGTTCAGCCCGGCGCAACTAGAATTGAATCGTACCATTCGATCAGCATGGCTCAAGGTCGACGGCAAAGGCTCGACACAAGCATCGGACTGCGTTTCAACCCCGACTGCGCCAAACTGAAGAGCCACGACACGCCTCGACGAGTGAGAAGCTTCACTCGGCCAGACAGATCTTCGAATCGTTCAAGATATTTATGACACAGTAAGACTACGAGCCTTCTGTGAAAACGCGGCGGGGAATGACCCCGCCGCGTTTTGATCAGATCGGCATCAACACATGGTCGATGACATGAATGACACCGTTGGTGCAATCGACATCAGCAAGGGCGACGGTTGCGTTGTTGACGTGAACGCCTTCGCCGGTAGCATCAATCTTCACGGTGCCGCCCTCGACTGTGACGGGATTCATCATCTTTCCCGCGAGGGCCGATGACATCACCTTGCCAGGTACAACATGATATGTCAGAATCTTCACTAGTTTCGCTTTTGCGTCGGGCTTGAGCAAGCCTTCAACGGTGCCCGCGGGTAGAGCCGCGAACGCTGCGTCTGTCGGTGCGAACACGGTGAACGGGCCCGCGCCCTTTAGCGTGTCGGCTAGGCCGGCAGCAGTTACGGCAGCGACAAGTGTTTTAAACGAACCATTGGCGATGGCGGTGTCAACGATATCATGGGGCATAAAAATAACTCCTAAGAAAACACTCTATTCGGCGTGACGCCATACGGCGGTAGAGAAATTGATCTGGTCGCAGCAACGGTTTGTAAGCATCCAGTTCAACGAATCCGGGACGGAATCCACACCGGACAGACAGATGCTTCCGGTCTGATTATTTATAAGAGGGCGAATTGCTTTAATTTCTAAAAATCAAAACATAATCCTAAGGAACCTTTGTAAGTCCGTCCGAAAACTCTTTCACTGACTACAGAGTTTCCGTATCATTAGGGTGGCTGACGAAAGTCTCGGAAACGCAAGTGCGTTGCTGGCTTTGTTCTCTAAGTCCTTGGAATGGCGGCGACAACGATTGAGGTATGCGAAGGCGCGCTCGACAACCAATTGCCGCGGCAGCACAACGAACTCCTTCGCGCTATCGGCGCGCTTGACGATTTCGACATGCATCTGCGCCAGACATTCAGAGGTGGCTGGCCAAATTCGGACACGACTATAAGTGGAATATCCTGCCTGAACTCGGCACCCGTGGTGTCGATCAGGAGTGAAGATGACGAAACGCACACGGCGAGCGCACAGCGCAGTTTTGAAGGCAAAGGTGGCTCTGGCTGCCGTGAAGGGCGAGAAGACGCTGGCGGAGTTGGCGCAACAGTATGAGGTGCATGCCAGCCAGATCACGGCGTGGAAAGCCCAGTTGCTCGCCGGTGCTGAAGGGGTCTTCGGCGGCACTGCACCCAATGCGGCCCCAGCGGGGGATTTGACGGTGCTTCACGCCAAGATCGGCGAGATGGCACTTGAGAGTGATTTTTTGTCCAATGCGCTCAGAAAAGCCGGTCTTCTGAGCGCAAAGCGATGATCAACCGAGAGCACGATCTCGCTGTCGGCCGACAAGCCGAACTTCTCCATCTCAGCCGAAGCTGCCTACACTACGAGCCGCGGCCGGTTTCGCCGACCATCCTTGCCTTGATGCGGCGGATCGACGAACTGCACCTGAATTATCCCTTCGCGGGCAGTCGGATGCTGCGCGACATGCTGCGGCCTGACGGCGTTATGGTTGGCCGGGAGATGGTGACCCGGCTGATGAGGCGCATGGGCATCGAGGCGATCTATCGTCGCCCAAACACGTCCAAGCCGGAGGTTGGACATAAGATTTACCCGGCGGTTTCTGGCTTGGCGTGTATCGATTACGATGGAGGCAGATTTCTGCATCGAGGCGGTGGAAGAGGCTTTGGCCAGCAACGGGAAACCAGAGATTTTCAACTCCGATCAGGGAAGCCAATTCACCAGTTTACCCTTCACTGGGATGCTGCTGAAACATGGCATTGCCATGATTGCAAATCGCGTTGACCGAGAACAGCGTGCGATGGGCGTTCTCCTGCACGAAGAGCCAGATTTCCAGCAGCGTCCAAGCGTCTTCAATTGCGGGCCCTCCATGCCCACGAGTAGGCCGAACAGGGAGACGCGTCTTACCGGGGGAAGGCTTTCTGGGGATGGCCATGGTGACCCTAAAACGCTGTGTCGATTCGGCGCAGAGTATAGCGAAACCCGCACAAGCATTGTTCACAATTTTGAACATCAAATTCCTCTGTGATATCTTCAAATGGACGATCACATTTAAATTTTATTTAAAATATTACTAAACTGGGCACTATACACAGCTCTTTGACGTGAAAACGGCCTCTGCGTTGACAAGCCGGAGAAAAATTCAGCGTATGGTGGAGCGCGGCCATAGCCCCATTTATTTGTGGTATTCGCGACCCCCGGTATTTTTGCCTAAAACTCTCGCCGAGCTCGATCGGCGATTCTGTTTGGCGCGATTTTGACCCCTGTTCGCGCAATTAATTTCGCTGTTGGAGCGGGATGACGTCTGATAGGCGACGTAATCCTGCTCTAGCTCTTTGTTCTATCGCGTGATTCAGACCTTTCGGTGATTCCACCTTCGGTCATCACGCTCTAATCGCCAAAGAAGTCGCTGTTATCGACCGTAGGGAATTTCATACCAATCCATTGAAATAATTTAAATAAACACGCAACGCGCCGCGTAGAAACGCCCAAATCACCCCACTTTTGCCGATAATACCCGGGTAAACACGGAAATGCGGCAAAGAGAGGTTCGCTCGCGACTGGTCCCTCCGCCACTTCCGAACAGAACTGTGACTTTTGGAGGCCCGGCGAGGGCCTGTGTAACCTCCGCGCACTATCTCGTCGGCCATCCCATTTGCGTGCCCTGGGTGAGCCTGCCAGGCCGAGGAACATGAGCGCGGCCTGATTGACCAGCAGAATATCCGCATCGTCCAATCTGCGACGCGCGCCCACATGTCCCCGTGCAGGCGCGCGATGTGCGCCTACCTTCATGCGCGAGGCCTTGGGGTTTGAGGCGGATGTCACGGCGGCATTTCCCAGATGGTTACATGTAATACCCGCCCGCCCAAAGACTGACACACGCCCATTGCCGGGTTTCGATTGACGTGATCCGGTCTGGGTCTTTGATCAACCAGTTCCATGCGGTTTTACAGGCCACGACGATTTGGTCATAGCTGTCCTCCACGAGGGCGCAGAGTTTGTTTTGGCGGAGATAGTCCCAGACATTCTCCATCGAGTTGAGGTTGGGACTATGGGGCGGCTAGAGCCTGACTGCTACGCCGACCACAAGCAATCACGCTCACATGAATTTGCGGCTCGCTGGCCTCAATAGGGGCTGGCGATTCGTTGTTCTGGAAAGCCATCTGAGTTTGAAATAACCGCTTGCCGCTGCCCTCAGGTCAAAGATCTTGAGTCTGGGCCTGGGGGGGGTGTGCTCCGGCAGACCATCCGCCTGTGCACACCCCAGGCACTCACTAACGCCTAAAATTTTAAAAGGCAGGCTTAGGATGCCAAGAACTCGGTACAATATTTCTATCGGTGGCAGGGGATCGGCGGCCGAAGTCGCCGTGCGACCCGATAAATTCGTGGCCGCTCAACTTATTTGTATTGCACGCCTGGGTTGGCGCCCTGAAGTGGCTGTTACGATCTTGTGTTTTGCCGAAGTGGGATCGTTTCTGATAGAAATAAGGTGAGGGCACGCGTTTTCGCCATCGTTGCTTTGGAGTAGGCCATGCCATCGGATGCCGTGCTTGCCGATCCGCCGTCGATCAATCTGTTCAACCTGGTGTGGTGCGGATTGGCGCTTGCATTCACCGTGGGGGTTATCCAGTTCGGCAATCTTTGGTTGCTGAACTTCGTTCATGTGATGGCGGGGTTGTTGTGGACCGGCATTGATCTGTTCATGGGGTTTGTGATCGGGCCCATCATGCGCTCGCTGCCGGTGCCGGCGCGGCGGGCGATGATCCTGCGGCTGATGCCGAAGACGTTGTTCTTGCTGCCGACGTTGTCGATCGTCACCGGCACGGCGGGTTATTTCTATGCGAAGCAGATTGGCTTTCTTGATCTGGATTATCCTGAGTATGGCTGGGTGCTGGCTGCGCTGATTATCATCACGCTGCTGACGGTGCAGGGGCTGGGGGTGCTGCTGCCGACCAACCTGCTGGTCTATCTTGAGATGCGCCGGGATCAGCCAGACGGGGCGCGGATCGGGCGGCTGATGAAGCGTTACGTGTATGCGGTCGGGTTTCAGGGGCTGATGCAAGTGGCGATGATCACCATCATGGCGCGCTTCGTGACAGGGCTGTAGCAGAGCGCCGCGCGAACCGGCGAGCAGCGGCTTTTGTGTGCGGGCTGGACGGCTGGGATTTCAGCGCCTGGCGCCAGCAAGTGCGGCGCTGGCACGGGTTCACGCCTGCGGTGGCCCACCGACTTGCTTCTCAGGCCCTTCCTGATCCAGCGTGCGCAGCATCGAACGCAGCGCTTGCGGGGCGACCAGACGCTGCACCGGATCCAGATCTGCTACCATTGCGTCGTTGATCCGCCGGCTGAATTCGTCCACCGCTGCCGCTGCACTGCGTCCGGCCTCGGTCAGCGCCACCAGCACCACGCGGTTGTCTTCCACGGACCGCCGCCGCGTGATGTGGCCTTGCTTTTCCAAGCGCGAGATCTGATGCGAAAGCGTTGATTGCGGCAGCGCCATGATCTCGACCAGATCGCCCACCGTGCGCTCGCCGGTATCCACCAACAGCAACAGAATACGCGAGCTGAAGATGTCGAGGCCGTGTTGGCGGAACAGCCGGTTGGCAACCAGTGTCAGTTTGGCCGTGACCCGATAGACCAGAAAGGTCAGCCGCGCGTCGAATGTGCCGTCATCCATCGCGCGGCCTTTCGAAGTCTATTGCGGGGGTGCGACGAACTTGCCGCCTTTCACTGTCAGCAAGGCGGCGCCGTAGTGCACCAGACGATCCTTGTCGATGGTGAAGGTGCCATCGCCTAGGATAGTGGGGGTGGGCGGCATGGTTGCAAAGGCGTCGCGGAATTTTGCGCGGTCGGTGTGCGTGCCGGCGCGCAGGATGGCGTCGCCCACGAGATGCATCATCGTGTAGCCGATGGCTGCGTAATTATCGGCGACGGCGCCGAACCGCTTCTGATAGTTGGCAACGAAATTGCGGCCGGCGTCGTCGCGCCCGCCGGGCACGAAATCAGCCGTCATGAATGTGCCTTCGGCCGCAGCGCCCGCAACCGAGAGATACTGGTCGGTCGCCATCGAGGGCGTGCCGATAATCTTCGTGCTGTCCGGTAGTCCGTTCTGGCGCAGTTGGATGGCCAGGTTGCCGTCCACGGGCCCCTGGGCCGACAGGAATACGCAATCTGGCTGCAGATCGATCACCTTGGTGGACAGAGCGGCGAAATCCGTATCGCTGCCGAGAATGCCGTCATCGGACAGGATCGTGCCGCCCATCTGCTTTTGCAGATCCCGGAACAGATTCTTCTGAGCGACGGTTGCCTCGTTCTGGCGGTCAAAGATCAGCGCGCAGCGGCGCAGCTTCAGCTTCTCGAAGGCGTATTTCGCCACGACGGTGATGAAGTCCTGCGGTGCGGTGGTGCCCTTGAAGGCATAAGGGCCGGCCTTCAGCACCTCGCCCGACAAGGCCGTCATCACGGTCGGCAGCTTGAGGTCGTTGATGAGCGGGGCCACGGCGAGCCCCTCGATGCTGGAGGTCGGGCCAAGAAACACCAGGATTCCGGCATCCTCGCCGTAACGCCGGGCGAGGGTGAGGGCCTGGGTTTTGTCGCTGCCGGTGTCTGCCGTCTCCAGCACGATCTTGTCGGCGCCGAGCCTGCCGCTGGCGTTGATCTCGTCGGCGGCGAGTTTGATGGCGTTCATCACCGGAATGCCCACGAAGGCGACCGGGCCCGTGAGCGCGTGGGCCACGGCAATACGGATGGTCTCGGCGCGCGCTGGCGGAGCGAGCAGCAACACGGCGAGAGCCGTCGACAACAAGATTCTGCGGTTCATGTCAAATCCCTTTCTTTCTGGAGATCTGGCGTCTCCGTTCCAAGATAATGCGCGATGATGCGTCCATCGGCGGCAAGGTCTGCGCTGGCCCCCGTATGCACGATGCGACCTTGTTCCAGCACATAGGCGCGTGTGGTCGACGCCAGCGCCCGCGTGGCATTCTGTTCCACCAGCAAGATGGTCAGTCCGTCGGCATTGAGCCTGCGGAGAGCATCGAACACCTGGGTGCAGATCATCGGGGCCAGGCCCAGGCTGGGTTCGTCGAGCAGCAACATGTCGGGTGCGCCCATCAGCGCGCGGCCGATCGCCAGCATTTGCTGCTGTCCGCCGCTGAGCGAGCCCGCCAGCTGGCGGCGGCGTTCGGCGAGGATGGGGAACAATGCGCGCACCGAAGCGAGGTCGTGGCGCTGCTTGCGCGCACCCAGGGCCAGCTGACCGAGCAGGAGATTCTCGTCGACCGTGAGATCGGCCAGGATCTGGCGCCCTTCCGGCACCTGCAGCAAACCGAGCCGGCTGATCCGGTGCGGTGCTGTGCGCGACAACGACCGGCCGGCAAAGCTGATGCTGCCCGATCGCGGCCGCACGACGCCGCTGAGCGCGTTGAGCAAGGTGGATTTGCCGGCGCCGTTGGGTCCGATCAGCGCCACCAACTCGCCCGCCGCGACCGTGAGGTCGATGCCGCGCAGCGCATCGATGCCGTCATAGGCCACGGCGAGATTTTTGACCGTGAGCATCATCCGGTTCCCAGATATGCGGCGATCACCGCAGGGTCTCGCATCACGGTTCCGGGCGGGCCAGAGGCGATGAGGCGGCCGGTGTCGAGCACGTTGATCTCGGCACACAGCCGCATGACGAAGGGCACGTTGTGTTCGATCAACAGCACCGCCATGCCGTCACGGGCGAGGGATGCGAAGATGTCGCCGAGTTCTGCGGCCTCAACGTCGTTCATTCCCGCCACGGGTTCGTCGAGCATCAGCAGGCGAGGCTGGGTCGCCAGCGCCCGCATCATTTCGACGCGGCGCTGATGGCCATAGGACAGGCCACCGGCCGGGTATTCCGCGTATCGCTGCATGCCGAAGCGGTTCAGCAGATCGCGGGCGCGGGCGCGGAGGTCACGGGTCTCGCGCCAGGAGGCTGGCAGGCCGAGTAAGTGGGAAGCGAGCGAGGCGCGTTCCAGCCGGTGAAAGCCGACCAGCACGTTGTCGAGCACGCTGGCCTCGGCGAGCAGGCGAATATTCTGGAAGGTGCGGGCGATCCCGCTGCGAGCAACCTCGAAGGCAGGCGCCTGGCTCAGCAGGCGCGATCCGAGGCGGATGTCGCCTTCGCTCAACGTGAGCACGCCAGCGATCATGTTCACCAAGGTGGATTTGCCGGCGCCGTTCGGGCCGATGAGACCGGTGATGCGCCCCGGTGGAATGTCGAAGCTGACATCGGACACGGCGGTGACGCCGCCGAACCGCTTGGTCACGTGGCGGAGGGTGAGAGTTTCAGACGGCATTGGCGGCGCGGCGTCGACGGCGCAGGAGCGCCAGAGAATCGGCCACTCCATGTGGCAGATAATTGATGATGACGATCAGCAGCAGCCCGTGGATCAGCGGCCGGTTCTCGGCGAGCGGGCGAGCCAGTTCGGGAAGAGCGGTCAGAATGGCCGTGCCGATGATCGGGCCGATCACCGTGCCGCGCCCGCCCAGCACGATCGAGGCCAGCATGGACACGAGCAGCGCGAACCCGAATTGCTGCGGCTCGATGCTATAGACGTAAAGGCTCTGCAGCCCGCCGAACAAGCCGCCGATGCCGCCGCTGATGATGAAGGCGATGGCGTGGCTGCGTTGCACGGAGATGCCCAGCGAGCCTGCCACCGTCTCGTCTTGGCGCACCGTGTCGAAGGCGCGTCCCAGGCCGGAACGGTCGATCGCCACCATCAGATACAGCACGGCACCCAAGGCCACGCACAACGTGCCGGTGCCGACCAGCTTGGGAATGCCGTTGATGCCCATGGCGCCGCCGGTCAGATCCTCGGCATAGAACCCCAACGACACCACGATTTCGACAAAAGCCAGCGTGGCAATGGCCTGATACACGCCGCGCAGCCGCGCCAGCGGGATCGAGAGCACGCCCGCCACGATCAGCCCGAGTGCGGTGGCGGCAGCGACGGCCACCGGCGCCGACACGCCGTATCGGGTCACCAAGATGGCGGTGGCATAGCCGCCGATCCCGGCGTAGGCGGCCGACGCGATGGAAAACACACCGGCGCGCAACACGATGAACTGGCTGAACGCAAAACCGCAGTTCAGCAAGAACACGTCGAACAGCGACTGATAAACGCCCAAGCCCATCAGCGCCGTCCCACGCCGGTGTTCGCCACGCCGAACAATCCGTTGGGACGCACCATCAGCACCAGAAACAGCAGCGAGAAGATGATCGTGTCGGTGAGGCCAGATGGCAGATAGGCGGTGGCCAGGGTCTGCAGCACGCCGAGCCCCATACCAGCCACCACGGCGCCGGCGATGCTGCCGAGCCCGCCCAGGATCACCACCACGAATGCGCGCAGCAGATAAGGCTCTCCCATCATGAAATGCACCGAGTTGAACGACAGACCCACCAGCACGCCGGCCAGCCCAGCCATGGCGCCGGACAGGAAGAAGGTGCGCAGATAGATGGCGTCTGGGTTCACGCCGAGCAGCACGGCGGCACGCGGGTTGCCCGCGACGGCACGAACCTGACGGCCCAGGCTGGTGTGAAAAATCAGCCAGCTCAGCAGCCCCAACAGGAACGCCACGGACCCCGCGATCGCCAGTTGCAGCAGCGACACCCGCAGGCCCCAGAAGCGGTAGAAGACCACCGGAAACGTGGCGAAGGGAAAGCGCAGCACCTTGGTTTCCGAAATCCGCTGGGCAATGCTCACCAGCACCAGATTGGCGCCGATGCTCGAAATGATCGCGCCGAACTCCGCCTGTCCGCTGGCGCGCAGGCGGCGAAATGCCAGGACATCGATCAACACCGACAAGGTTCCAGCGCCGACCATCGCCAAGATGATGGCGAACCAAAGCGGAATGCCGGCGAGCACCGCGTAAAGCCCGATGAAGGCGCCAGCCATCAGCAGCGCGCCATGCGCGAGGTTGAGAATGCGGTGCACGCCGAAAACGAGGGTAAAACCCAGTGCGAACAGCGCGTAAACCGCGCCAGCGACCAGTCCATTCATGATCTGCTGGGCCAGCATCAGAAATTGGAAACCCCGAGCCCGAGTCCGCCATCGACGTCCAGCACCGCGCCCGTGGTCCATTCCGCGCAGGCGAGATGGGCGACGGCCTCGGCGATCTCCAAAGCGGTGCCGATGCGGCCGAGCGCATGCAGCGGCCCCAGCGCCTGCATGCGTTCGGCGGCGGCGGCATCGTCATAGAGCCCGGCGCGTTGGTTGATTTCAGTGGGCACGGCGCCGGGAACGATGCAGTTCACCCGGATCTGCCGTGGCCCGAGTTCGGCGGCCAGCACCCGGGTGAGCGCTTCCAGCGCGCCTTTGGTGGCGGCATAGGCGGAGGCGCCGGGGAAGGCGCGACGGGTATGGACGGAGCCAAAAAAGATGACGCTGCCTTGCCGTTCGGCCAGATGCGGCACGGCCTGGCCCGTCAACAGCATCGCGCCGATGACGTTGGTGTTGAACAGATCCAGCAACGCCGCCTGGTCCAGTGCCTCGATCGGGCCGCGGAGCATGTTGCCGGCGGCGTTCACGAGAACGTCGATCCCGCCGCCATGGCTCAGTGCGGCATCGATGATGGCCGTGCGGTCTGCCTCCGAAGTGATATCGCCCGCGACCGCCCGGCAGGCAGAGCCGATTTCGGCTGCGACAGCTTCGATCTTGTCCGCGCGCCGGCCGCAGATGGTGACCATGGCGCCGTGTGCTGCGAAAAACCGCGCCGTTCCCGCGCCGAGACCGGAGCCTGCACCCGTTACGATGACCGACATGCCAGCGATCGCGCGCATCAGCGTTTTTCCTCGCGTGGCAGCAGCGACAGCAGATTGGCGACAACGCCGCCATCGACCACCAGTTGGTGCGCGTTGATGTAGCGTGCCGCATCCGAAGCCAGGAAGGCCACCGCATTGGCGACGTCTTCGACAAGCCCCAATGCGCGCAGCGGCACGCCGGAGCCGCGCAGCGCGCGGACCTTCGGGTCGGCGAAAATGGGAGCGGACATGCCGCCATCGATGAAGCCTGGCGCCACAGAGTTCACGCGCACGCCGTGTGGACCCAGCTCGACGGCGAAATGTTCCGTGAGCCTGGCGATCGCAGCCTTCGTGGCCGGATAGGCGCCGGCGTTCGGCCCAGGCGTGATGGCGTTGATCGAGGTGATGTTGACGATCGCCCCTGACCCTCGCGCCACCATGCGGCGTGCCACGATCTGCGAGACGATGAACACACCGACAAGGTTCACATCCACCACGCGGCGGAAATCTTCGACACTTTGCTCCAGCAACGATCCGAAGCGAACGATCCCGGCGTTGTTGACCAGCACATCCAGACTGGCGCCGAACGCCAACTCGGCCGCAGCCACGGCCTGTTCCACTTGCGTCGCCTCGGTCACATCGGCTTGCAATCCGATGGCGCCGTCGAGCCTGGCTGCCGTCGCGCGGGCAGTCTCGCCGTTCGCGTCGACCACGGCGACGCGGTAGCCATCCGCCGCCAGTTTCAGGGCGATCGCGGCGCCAAGCCCTGCGCCGCCGCCGGTGACGAAGGCGGTTCTATGAGCCATGGGATAGCACCGGATAGGTTCCCCAGTTCGCGCGTTTGGTATGCGGAGCAGATGTCGGCGGATTTGCCGGATCTGGCCGCGCACCGCGGTCGCGCAATTCGGCCAGCAGCCGCGTCACGATGCCGAACTGATGCGTGGCCGGATCGGCGCCGTCGCCGGGCACCACCCCGCCGTCGAGATCGCGGCCAAGGCAGAGATGCGGTCCGGTGCCGAAGGTCAGTCCCCACGGCGGCGTTGGTTTTTTGATGTCGCGATGCGGGTTGAACCGGTCCGCATCGGTGCCGAACAGATGCTGATCGCGGTTGGCCGCGTGGAGATCGACCACGATCTCATCCCTATCGTCGGCATCTCCCCCTGGCAGCGACACCGGGCAAACCGGCCGGCGCCACGCCACGGGACTGGCCGGATGCAGCCGGAAACTTTCGAACACGCAACGCTGCAGAAAGAATGGATCGTTTTGCAGGCGTGCTTCGTCCTCAGGATGCTCGGCGAGCCAGCAAACCAGATCGTGAAACGCATGGGCGATCGAGTTGGCCGTGCTGTGCGAGCCCGCCTGGAGATAGAATGCCATTTCCCGGACCAACAAATCCGGTGGCAGCAACATTTTGTCTTCGTTGCGTAGCAGCACTGTCAGCACGTCGCTGGGCAGCGCCTGCTCGCCGATCTCGCCGCGGTTGAAGCGGGCCAGAAGGTTTTGCCGCCGTGCGATGGATGCTTGCAGAAAATCCGTCTCCAGCTCGGCAAGGGCGGCGCGCACCTCGACTTCGACATCTGCTTTGTTTCGCGTCGAGTGCACCAGCGTGGCGCCTTCGCTGAAACAATGCACCAGAGCCAGCAACTGCTCGGTCTCTGTCGGCGTGCGCGCCGGCCGATCGATGCCGGCGAAATCCGCCGTGAGGTTCATCGTCACCCGATAGGCAAAATCCAGCAGGTCGAAGTGACCGGCGGCCAGGAATGGCGCCAGGGTTTCAGCCATGGTGCGGGGGAACACCGTGTTCTCGTAGCGATGGAAGAAGTCACGGCGGAACACCCGAAACTCCAGCACGCGGCGCAGCCGATGCGCGTCGCCATGCAAGGTCAGCAGCACCTGGTCCATGATGACGGCGCCGGCGTCGTACAGCGACTGGCGCAGATCCTTGTGGCGCAACACCTCCGACGCATCGGCGTAGGTGCTGAAGTGCAGAACGCTCATGCAGATTGGCGCAGCAGACGACGCGCATTGTCGGCCAAAGCGGGCTCGGGCGGCGCATGGTGGGCTGCGTCTGGCGCGTCCCACCCCGCGAAATTGGTGCCATAGACCAAGCGGTCGCCGCCGACGCGGTGTTTCAGCAACGCAAGCGAGGCGTCATCGTTCACATGCGTGTCGAACCACAATCTTGCCAGGAGTGCTTCGAACGCGCCGTCGGGACGCAGCGCGTCGCGCGACCAGGGGCGTTTGCGAGCGGCCTGGGCCAAACGTCCGGCGAGGAAGGCGATGGCGCCGCCACCGTGGCTGACGCAGATGTCGATCGTGGGATGGCGTTCCAGCACGCCGCCAAAAATGAGAGTGGCTGCCGCGATGGTTTCCTGTGCCGCAAAGCCTGCCACCAGGTCGAGATCGAACCGTTTCAGGTTGGGGTCACCGGCCAGGCCGTCGATCCCTGCTGGGGCCGGATGAATGAACAGCGGCACGTTCAGTTTCACACAGGTCTCATACAGCCGGTCGAAGGCGGGCGCGTGCAGCGGCTCGACATTGTCGGTGCCGATATACGCACCCCACAAACCAAGCTCGGAAACCGCGCGATGCAGCTCCTCGCAGGACGCGCCGATGTCCTGGGTTGGCAGAGCTGCGAGACCGGCCAGCCGCGTGGGGTGGCGCGCCACGGTCTTGGCCAAAGTGTCGTTGTGGATACGGCAGAACGCCACGGCTTCAGCGACGTCGATATGGCTGAAATAGGTCAACGGATTGGGGCTCAGCACCTGGAAGTCGATGCCGGCCTCATCCATCCGTTTGATCCGTAGAACCGGGTCCATGAACGGGCTGCCGGCGTATCGCACGCCGATCAGCCGATAATCCCCGACTCGGAACAAAGACGTGCCGTCCTCGGTTGCCGCGATTTCGGGGCCGTATCGACCGGCGGCACCCATGGTTTCGGCGAACACGGCATGTGCGTGCACGTCAAGCACCGCAGCATGCGCGATGCCGCCCGTCGTCGCGCTCATGCGCTTCCCCCAAATCTATTGTTTTCGATGCTATAAGCGGCGTTCACAAAAGAAAAGCGCAATTTTTCTGCTGCATTGCACAACAAAATCATCGTTGTGATCTATCGATCTCGATGTTACTTGTCGTCGAAACGGAGAAGCCAACGTGAAGCATCCGCTGCTCATCGAGCATGGATCCATCATCGACGGAACCGGCGCGGTGCCCGTTTCAGCCGATATGCTGGTGGTCGGGCAGACCATCGCAGCCATCGGGCCGGAAGCCCGCGCCCAGGCCGATCATTTGCCGCGCGTCGAAACATTCGACGCCACGGGCTGCACGATCATGCCAGGGCTGATCGACGCGCATTGCCATTTGTCGTTCGACGATGCGTCCTCCAATGCCGAGTTGTTCACCCATCGGCGCAATGCGCTGTCGGCTCTGGTCGCCGCCTACAACGCGCGGAAACTGTTGCGGGCAGGCGTTACCTCTCTCCTCGACCCAGACAGCCTGTTCGAGAACATGATCGATCTGCGCGACGCCATCGAGGCCGGCATGGTGGAAGGGCCGCGCATGTCCTGCGGCGCCTATGCGCTGATGACAGCGGTCGGCGGCACCGCAGGGCGGCTGATCGCCGATACCGGTGTCACCGGCTATGCCCGCGTGGTGAACTCACGCGACGAGTTGGTGAGTGAGGTGCGCCGCCAGATCAAATACGGCGCAGACTGGATCAAAGTGCATGTCACCGGCGTCATTCCCCGCCAGGCGCACAAGGGCGAGCTTTCGGTGTGGTCGTTCGATGAGCTCAAGCTGCTGTGCGACGTGGCCCATGATCTGGGCACGCCCGTCATGGGCCATTGCCGCGGTGCGACAGCGGTCCGCGACGCAGCCCGGGCCGGGTTCGACCTGTTGTTCCACGCCACCGGCATGGACGACGAGGCGCTTGACGAGGTTGTGAAGCGACAAATCCCGATCTGCCCGGCGCTGACCTTTCAGGCCAATATGGTCGATTTCGGTCACCGCCTCGGCACCGACGCCGCGTTGCGGAACATGTTCGAGCGCGAGATCACCGACAGCGCCGAGACGCTCATCCGCGCCCGCAAGGCAGGCGTCCCGCTGCTGTGCGGCAGCGAAAGCGGGTTCTCGATGGTACCTTACGGCCATTGGCATTATCGCGAGATGGAGGTGTTCGTCCGCTATCTCGGCATGACGCCGTTGGAAGCGCTTGCCTGCGGCACCAGTGCCGGTGCTTTCGCCATGAAGATGGAAGGCCAGATCGGTGTGTTGAAACCGGGCTACCAGGCCGATCTCATCTGCCTCGAGGGCGATCCGTCGCAAGACGTCACGATCCTTGGCGAGACCGAACGCATGCGCCTGGTGATGATCGCCGGCAAACAGATGGACATCTCCCCGCTGCCGCCGCGCAAGCGTCTGCAAGGCTGGACCATCGCTTCCATGGGCACGCAGCTGACGCGCGAACTGGCCTTCTCCAACCAATACCCCAACGAACCTGTCGAGATCCAAGAACTGCACTGAACAAGCGGCCAAAGAGTCGCGGCGAGGCAAACGAATGGCTGTCCATAGCGTCAAAACCTATGCCGAGGCGGAGGAACTGCTCCGCCGCGACGATCTGCGCCAGGGCCTCTATGACGAGGGCGCGGTGCTGATGGAGAAGGTGCTGGTCAACTTGCACGGCGCCGAGCACCGCGCCCGGCGCATGGTGGAGGCCAAGGTGTTCCGGCGGGACGTGTTCTTCGCCTACGAGCAGAAGATCTTCCCGCACACCATCGCCGAGACCCTGGCGCCGTTCCTGGTCGACGGCTGCTGCGACCTTGTCGATTTCGGCAACCGGGTGATGCTGAATCTCACCGCGGATTTCTCCGGCATCGACCGACCGGAGCGCAGCGCCGCCGAAACCGCCACCCTGCTCGGCCTGCTGCGCAGCTTCGGCAAAGCGGCGACGCTCGGCCAGGCCACTGGAGACCGCGAGGCGATCCGGGCCGAGGTGCGTGACAGCCTGAAATTGTTCGACGACGCGTTCTTCACCCCCTCGATGCAACGCCGCCAGGCGTTGATCGAGGCGGGAGACGAGCTGCCGCGTGACGTGCTGACCGTGCTGCTGCAGTTCCGCTCGGAGTTGCCCGACAGCACGCACGACACGTTGATGAAGGAGCTCGCCTTCTATCTGCTCGCCGGCGCCTTCACCTCGGTGCATTCCATGACCGATGCGATGCACGAGCTGTTCGTGTGGCAGACGGCAAATCCGGATCAGGCCGCGCGCGTGCTGGCGGACCCCGTCTTCGCACAAAGCTGCGTGATGGAAAGCACGCGGCTGCACCCGTCCAGCGCCGTCGCCTGCCGTAGACCGACCGGCACGGCCGAGATGCCCGCGGTGGGTCTGGTGGGGCCGGAGGACGTGCTGATGATCGATCTTCTCGCCGCCAATCAGGACGTCTCGCGGTTCGGCGCGGATGCCGCAGCCTTTCGCCCGGGCCGCGAGACCGTGGGCAATGTCGGCCCGTACGGATTGTCGTTCGGGATGGGTGCGCATGCCTGCATCGGCCGCAACCTGGCCGCTGGCGCGCTGCCGCGCGGCACCGTTGACCCCGCAGCCCATCATTACGGCACCATCACGCTGCTGGTGCTGGCACTGCTTCGCCATGGTGCGCGGCCCGATCCGGCCGACCCCGCGAGGCAGGACGCCTCGATCACCCGCCTGAAATGGGCGCGCTATCCGGTTCTGTTCAATCCGCCGCAGCAAGACGGCCCGTAAAGGAATTTTCGCATGCGCATGTCACTCGCAGCCCTGGCGCTGCTGCTGGCGCCACTCACGGCGCACGCCGAGGAGTTCATCCTCGGCGCGCCGCTCTCGCTGACCGGCACCTACGGCTATATCGGGCCGGACGTGCAGAAGGGCATGATGCAGGCGATCGAGGAGATCAATGCCAGCGGTGGCGCCGGTGCCGGGCGCACCTTGAAGCTGATCGTGGAAGACGACGGCAGCGACCGCAACCAGTCCATCACCCTCGCCCGGCGCATGGCGCAGCGTGACAACGCGCTGGCGATCGTCGGGCCGAATTCCACCGTGACCGCCCTGGCCGTGGCACCTGTGGTCAACGACCTCAAGATCCCCATGCTGGGTATCGCGGTGTCATCGGCAGTGACGCAGGCGGGACCTTGGTCGTTTCACGTAATGGCGCCGCCGAACCTGCTGATGACGGGGCTTGCGAAATACACCATGGACAAACTCAAGCCCAAGACCGTGCTGACCGTCGCCGGGCGCGACAACGAAGGGGCCGTGGCGCAGATCAAGGCGGCGCGCGCCTATTTCGAAGGAAAGACGACTTTGCTGCCGGAGGAATCGGCGCTGATGTCCGAAACCAATTTCTCCGCCCTCGCCACCAAGATAGCCAGCTTCAAGCCAGATGTGGTGATGATCGCCATGGCCGACGCCAACGCCGCCAGCCTGATCGTGCAATGCCGTGAGGCCGGGGTGGACGAGAGCACGAAATTCGTCGGCAACAACGCCCAGGCCTCACCGAGCTTCATCAGCATTGGCGGAGCCGCCGTCGAAGGCGCGTTCATGGCAGCCGACGCGTTTCCGCAGGCACGGCAAGACGCGACGGCCGTGAAATTCATGGCCGACTACCAGGCCCGCAACAAGGCGGCGCCGTCTCAGTGGTCGGCCATGGGCTACACCATGATCCGCATCATGGCCCGTGCCATCGCCGCCACAGCCACACCGACGCGCGACGGCGTACGCGAGGCACTCGGCAAGGTTCAGGGCGTGGAAACCCTGCTCGGCCGCGACAGCTTCAGCTTCGATGCGGCCCGCGAGCCAAGCTACGAACCGCTGGTTCTGACTGTGAAGAACGGCGCCTTCCAACTGGCCCCGTAGGAGCTCCAATGACCGAGATGTCAGACTTGCTGGCCCGCGTCGAGAAACTCGAGGCGCGCGCCGAGATCGCCGAACTCGTCAGCGCCTACGCGATCGCCTGCGACGACCACGACATGCCACGTCTCATGAGCCTGTTCACCGATGATGCGGTTCTGGACTCGCCCAGCGGCCTTATGCACGCCATCGGCAAGCCTGCGATCGATGCGCTGTTCATCGCAACCTTCAAGATCCGCGGCCCGGCGTTTCACTGGACCCATGACCATTTTGTTCGCTTCGATCGCGGTCCCGACGAAGCCAGCGGCCTTGTGTTGGCCCATGCCGAGACGTCGCCGAACAACGAGGTCAGCCTTGCTGCCATGCGCTATGCGGATGTTTATCGCAGGGTAGGCGGGCGCTGGCTGTTTGCACGGCGGCAAATCAACTTTCTCTATTACGTGCCAGCCAAGGATTACCTGCAAAGTCTTACCACGCCCGCGCGCATCACCGTCTCTGGCCGGTCGTTGTCGGCGGATTATCCTGAACGGACCGACGCCTGGAGGGCGTTCGACCTTGACCACGACGTAAAGGAACGGTGATGACCGACGCCATCGATTTCGCAGCGCTGACCCGCCGTGCGGTTGCCAACGTCGCCGCCCGCACCACTGACCAGGCGGAGGGCACCATGGCGCTTCCGGTCGAGGCCTATTTCGAACCGGAGCGGTATCGGCGCGAGGTGGAGCACATCTTCCACCGCCTGCCGCTGGCCGTGGCACTGAGCCTGGAGATCGCAGCGCCCGGCAGCTATGTCGCGCGCACGATCATGGGCGTGCCTGTGCTGCTGGCCCGCGCCGAGGACGGAGTGGTGCGTGCCTTCATCAATGTATGCCGCCACCGTGGGGCTCCGGTGTGCGAACCCGGCGCCGGATCGCGCAAGCGGTTCCTATGCCCGTATCACGCCTGGTCCTATGACCTGACCGGCGCGTTGGACAACGTGTATGGCGAAACCACCTTCGGCGAAATCGACCGCAGTGCGTTGTCGCTGACCCCACTTGCCTGCGCCGAGCGAGCCGGGCTGATCTGGATATCGCTGAAGCCCGGCGCCACGTTCGACATCGACCAGTGGCTCGGCGATTTCGTGGGGCAGCTTGAGGCGCTCGATCTCGACAATTGGCATATCTATGAGCGTCGTGAAATCGACGGCCCCGGCTGGAAGGTGGCGTGGGACGGATATCTGGAGGGCTACCATCAATCCGCCCTGCACCCGAACACGGTGGGCAAGAACACCATCGGGAACATGATGCTGGTGGACGCCTACGGCCCGCACCAGCGCATTGTGTTCGGCCGCAAGACGCTGGCCGGGCTGGTGGGAAAGCCGGAATCTGAATGGGACATGACCGGCCACATCCGGCTGATCCACTCGGCGTTTCCCAATCTTTCGATCTCGGGCGTGCTGGGCGACCACGCCCTGGTCTCGCAGCTGTACCCAGGCCCGACGCCTGACCGCTCGCTCACGGTGCAAACCATGTTGTGCCGAGAGAAACCAACAACGGAGGCGCAGGCGGCGGCGAACCGGCTGTTCAGCGCCATGGTGCTGGAGGCGGTGGCAGAGGAGGATTACGCGGTCGGGTTCAAGATCCAGGACGGATTGGCGTCTGGCGGGAACCGGGAGTTCGTGTTCGGGCGCAACGAGCCGACGCTGCAGCATTACCATCAATGGGTGGCGCGGTTCTCAGCCGGATAATACCAGCCCGCCTTGAGGTTGACACATGAAGAATGTGTCGACTGCGATTTGGCATGAATCGTATTTTGCGCGTCGCCGCCGGCCAGCCCCGTCCATCAACGGCCGAGGCCGATGCGGAAGGCGATGCACCAGTTCATCAGCGGGTAGGGCTTGCCGACCAGTTCCGGGATGTTCGCTGAGGGCCAGTGGCCGGGGGCGTATTCGTAGTGGTCCTGGGCCGTGGCCGTTTCGCTGTCGTGCAGGTTGCCGGTGCCGTGGTGGAAGGCGTCGGCGTAGCGGATGGTACAGCCGGGGCCGGCGGGGCGGGCCAGGTGCAGGATGACCTGGGTGGGGCGCAGTTCGACCTGGGTGATGTCGATGCGGCCTTCGTGGTCCAGTGCTGTGAAACCGCGGTCGTCCCACAAATGGCGGGTGTGGCCGAGATGGGCGGCGCCCCACGCGAGTGGCGGGGCGGGGACGTGGAAGTCGATGCGGATGGTGCTTTCGTGCAGCAGGGCTGCGCGCGGATGCAGGGGTTGCCAGTCTTCGCCCAAGGTCAACACCTTGTGCATGATGCGGCCGAACTGGGCGCCGAGCCAGCGGTAGCCGTTGGCATCGAGATGGCCGCCTTTGTCGGTGACGGGATAGACGGGGCCGACCAGAAACACACGGCGGTTTTCGCGGGCGATCTCGAACTGCGCCTGCGCGATGCTGAGGTCCTCCGAGCTGTAGGCGCCGCCGGTCTGGTGGGTGAACACGGCGGGTTTTGCCGACTGGCGGGCGATGCCGCTGGTGATGTCCGTGTCGAAATCGTCCAGGAAACGACTGAACAATGCCTTGTAGGCCTGGGTGCCGGCGGTGGCGCCGCCGAGCGCCCAGGCGTTGTTTTCGCCTTGCAGCATGATCAGCGCGGCGATGGCGTAGTCGCCCTGGGCGAGGTCGCGGGCGAGGCGGGCGCAGTCGCGCAGGCGGTTGAACAGCTCGGGGTCGGCACCTTTGGACAGCGCCTCGAGGCTGCGGCCGCCGACGCCGGCCGAGCTTGCCAGCAGGCGTCGTGGCGGGACCATGGTGCGCAGGCGGGCGCGCCATTCGAACAGCGCTGCCTGCAGCACGGTTTCGCCGAGCACGATCTGGTCGGGTGGCAGGCTGGCCACCGTTTCGAGGGACAGGTGGTGGCCGTCGAGGCTTTCGTTGGTGGCGATCAGCGGCTGGAAGATTGCGGATCCCTGTGGGGTCCAGACCGATGCCTGTTCGTGGACGGGGCGCACGCTAGAGCCGAGCATGAGGTTGTCGTGATGGGACTTTGTCGAGAGCGCCGGAGCACCTTCCCAGCCGGAGGAGAGCGACTGGCCGTAGGCGATGACGTGGTTGATGGCGCGGTCGGCCGCAGCGAGCGTGCCCGGCGGCAGGTAGGCGCTCATGCCGGTGCGCCGCTAAAGCGGCTCATGCCCCGAGTTGGCTCGCGAGATCGCCGATGTCGGTCGCCACGATGTCCCAGTCGCTGAGAGCCGTGGTGTCGTGGGTTTGGTGGGGACCGTATTCTGTGGGGCGGGCGAAGAAGCCAGTGCGCAGGCCGAGGGCGCGGGCGGCGGCAAGGTCGTAGTTATGGGCGGCGGCCAACATCACCTGGCCGGGCTGCAGGCGTAGCAGGGCGCAGGCGCCGAGATAGACCTCGGGGTCTGGCTTGAAGTGGTGGAAGGTCTCCGAGCCGAACACCACGTCCCACGGCAGGCCGGCGAACTTGGCGAGGTTGACCAGCAGCGCGATGTTGCCGTTGGACAGCGGGCCGATGATGAATCGCTGCTTGAGCCGGGTGAGGCCGGCGACGGTGTCGGGCCAGGGGTGCAGCCGGTGCCAGACGCGGGTGATGTGGTCGAGATCGGCTTCGCTGAGGCCGGGGATGGCGAATTGTGTGACCAGCGTTTCGAGCGAGCTGCGGTGCAGGTCGTCGAGCACGGTCCAGGGTTGTTGTCCCGTGCGTACTCGGTCCATCGAGGGTTTGTAGGCGCCGCGCCAAGCGTCGGCGAAGGCGGTCCAGTCCACGGTGAGGCCGCGGGTGGCGCCGAATTCGGTGAGCTCTGCGATCAGGCTGGAGCGCCAGTCCACCACGGAGCCGAACGTGTCGAACAGGACGGCCTTGAGATTTTGCATGTCGTGCCTCCGCAATCGTTGCCTTCATGGCCCGCCACCCGGCCTCGCGCAAGCTACCGCTTGCTGTTGGTCTGGCCGGCGGCGGGGGCAGCGGGGCCGTCGAAGATGCCGAACAGGCCGCGCAGAAACCCAGGGGTGAGGGCGGCCAGCGGGTTGACGCTGACGGAGGGGTCGGCGAGCGGGCCGTTGATGGTGTAGGTGGCCGCGAACAAGCCGCCGCCGGTCTCAGGGCTGAACAGTCTGCCCACCAGCGGCACGCGGCCGAGCAGCGTGTTGAAGAAATAGGCCGGCACGATGGTGCCTTCGATGGCCGCCGTCTGGCGGCGCAGGTCGATGCGGCCCTTGGCGGTCATGCCGAGCGAGGCGCTGTAGGCCCGCGCCTCGCTCAGGGTCAGCTGCTCGTTCTGGAGCGAGAACGGCGCCACCAGCCGGTCGAAGCCCAGCCCCGGGCCACGGGCCAGCTCGACCAGGCCATAGAGCGACATCGCCTGCAGCAGGCGGCCGATGGCCGGTGCGTTCTGCATGCGAAAGCCGGTGATCTCGGTCACGCCAGTCAGCGTGTGGGCGGGGGTGGTGTCGTCGTAGCGGGCGTTGAACTGCAAATGGCCACCGCGCATGTCCTCGATCACGTCCAAGGCGCTCAGCAGGCCGCCGGCGTCCTCCGCGGTGCCGGTCAGGTGGCGGCTGCCTTGCTGGGGCACCAGGGTGAGGGCGAAGGCGCCGTCGCCAACCCGCGCGTCGATCCGGCCGCCGGTGGTGACCAGGCCGTCGTTCTCGATGTGGGCGCTGACGCCGGTGATCTGGCGGCCTCGGTTCAGCACCACACGGTCGAGTGTGGCATCGATGCTGAACGGAGTGCCGCGGATGTCGGTCTTGGCCGCGGGCTCGGGCTTTTCGGGGGCGTGGCGGTCCAGCACGGCGGTCAGGTCGAGGCTGGGTCCGGTCACGCGCACCCGGTAGGGCTGGCCGTCGCGGGCGGGGAAGCCGACCTCGCCGGTGACGTTGGTGGCATCGCCCACCAGCATTTTCTGGATGTGCAGCAGCGAGGGGCGGCCGCCTACCGCATCGGCGGTGGCCTCGATCGCAAGGCCCGGCGCCTGGGCGTGCACCCGGTCGATGCTGGTAATGCGGTCGTGGTCGAGGCGGAGGCGAACGCCGATATCGCCGGCCGAGCCTGCCGCTTTGCGCCAGCCTAGCTGGCTTGCGTCAAGGCCTGCGCGTTGCAGGTCGCCGGTGGCGGTGACAGTGCCGAAGCCGTCGCGCCGCTGGTTGAAGCCGACCTGGAGTGCGACCGGCCCGGTCAGCCGGCCTTGCGTGTCCAGGCCGAGCCTGGCCAGCTGTGGCGCCTCGACCTGGGCGTTGAGCTGCACGCGGGTGAGCACCTGGCTGGGCGGGCCCGGCTTGAAGTCCAACACCACGTCCAGCGCCGAGGGCAGGGTTGCGACATCGGCACGGCCTGCGACGTGCAGGCCGTCGTTGCTGACATCGACGTCGAAATTGCCGCGGTCGATGTCGCGGCCGGCGGCGACGGCGCCGAGATGGGCCTGGGTGAGCTTGCCCACAGCGTGGATCGCGACGTTGTCCAGATCGACATCGTTCCTGAGCGGCATGTTGACGGTGAGGTTGGTGACCACCGTGCCGGCGGGATTGTTGAGCGGCAGCGGCCGGCGGTCGAGGATTTTGATCTTGGGGTTGTGCAGCAGGGTCACCACGTCTGCGAGCGGGCCGGCGATGTCCGAGTCGATGGCCATGAACTGGTCGTGCGCGGCAAGCCCGGTCAGGCGCACACGGGCGCGGCGGATGTTGAGATTGGTTCCGTTCTGGCGGCCGGCGGAGATCATCACGTCGAGCGTGTCGGGGTCGACGAACACCAGTTTCGCCTCGCCATGCTCGATCGGCGGCACCGGGCGCAGCCACCAGGCGGTGACGTCGCTGGCGTCGATGCCGCCGGCGATGCTGGTCACCGTGGCGTCGGAGAAATCCTCGGGTGCGGTGAGGTTCAGCTCGACATGGCCGTTCGAGGCGCGACCGGCGGTGATGTTCCGGGTGACCCAGGGCCTTGTGCCCGGGCCGCCCACACCGGCGGGCCACAGCACCGGCAGGTCGACGAAATCGGCGTGGTCGAGATCGACCACGATCCGGGCAGTGATCTTGCCTTGGGCGCGGGTGGCGGTGACGGCGGTGGTGATGGAGGTGGGGTCGGCGTCCGGACGTGCCGCGAGGCGCAGCGGGTCGATGCGCAGGTTGAGGCTGGTGGGCGTGGCGTCGGCCACCACATGCGCGCCCAGCACCGGCATGGTGCCTTCGCCGATATGGGCGGTGCCGGCGCCGATATCGGCGATGAGGGTGCCAGCGCGGGGGGCGAAATGCGCGTCCAGCGTCACGGTGCCGGACAGGGTCAGCGGCAGTTCGACGGCAGCCAAGGGTGCCAAACGGGCGGAAATGGCGGCGTAGCGGGCGGGCACCACCGGGGCGATGTTGATGGCGGCGACCAGGCCGCCCTGATTGGGCAGCAGGGCCAGGCGCGACCGGATTTTGATCGGCGCGGCATCGCCGGTGGCGACGGCCAGTTCCACCTGTCCGCCGGCGGCCCCGCCAGGGGCACGGTTCAGGGTGAGGTCGAGCTCGGGCACGCGCCAGGTCAGGCCAAGCTGGCGATCATCGACCACGATCTGCGTGTCGTGAATGTGCAGCGACTGGAGTTGGCCGAGCATGTCGGAGAGCGTGTTGCCAGAGCCGGATGGCGCGGTGGGTGGGCTTGCCGGATCGAGCCTGACCGATCCGTCGGCGGCGCGGGTGAGGTGCAGGCGCAGGCCATCGACCTCGGCGGTGCGCGGGACCAGCTGGCCTGCCAGCAGAGCGCGCGGGGCGAGGGTGATGGCCGCATGCGGCAGCACCATGCTTTGGCCGGCGTCGTCGTGCACCGCGATGTCGCCGAGTATCAACTGCAACGGCGCATCCATGCCGTGGCGCACGCCCTGCCAGGCCAGCGAAACGGTGCCGACCGAGGCATCGCCGCCCATCCAGGTGGTGGCTTGGCGGGCAAGCCAGTCGAGCTCGAGCGGCCCCTGCGACAGGCGGACGAACAGCGCGCCCACCGCCACCACGGCGATCACCACCAGGGCCAGCACGAGCTGCAACAGCCGGTGCAGCCAGCGCCCGGCGTGGGCTGCGACCTGTTTCGTTGCTTGACCCACCAGTCGCCTCATGCCCAGCCTTCTGCATGGAGAAGTCTCGGAGCCGTGAGAAGTTCACTCTGCCTGACGCATGGCCGCGACCCGCCGATGCCGCTGCCGCCGCCCGGCTGGTGGAGCGGTTTTCGCAACTCGGCGCCGCCGAGGCCCGGCTCGCCGCGGGCAAGGCGGCGGGTCTTTTGGCGGCCCTGGGCGGCAACAGTCCGTATCTGTCGGATCTCGCCTTGCGCGAGGCCGCCAGCCTGAAGCTGCTGGTGGCGCGTGGGCCGGACGCGGTGGTGGATCGGGCCATGGCGGGCCTGGCAAAGCTGGCGCCGACGATTGCCACCCCGCGGCTGGCGCGGCTGTTGCGCGAAGCCAAGCGGCAGGTGGCGCTGGCCACTGCGATCGCCGATATCGGCGGCATCTGGACACTCGACCAAGTGACCGGCGTGCTCAGTGATTTCGCTGAAATGGCTTTGCGCAAATGCGTGGCGCAGCTGCTGCGCGCGGGTCATGACCAGGGTGCTTTGGTGCTGCCGAATCCCGCCGATCCCGAAGCGGGATCCGGTTTCACGGTGCTGGCCATGGGCAAGCTGGGCGCGCGCGAGCTGAACTACTCCAGCGATATCGATCTCGTGTTGCTGCATGATCCTGAACAGGGCGTGTATCGCGGCGATCAGCCGTCGGCTTGGTTTAGCAGAATGTCGCGCGGTCTGGTGGGGCTGATGGAGGCGCGCGATGCAGACGGATACGTGTTCCGCACGGATCTGCGGCTGCGGCCAGATCCGGCGGCAACACCTGCTTGCATCGCCTTGCCCGCAGCGCTCGCCTACTACGAGAGCATGGGCCAGAACTGGGAGCGTGCCGCCATGTTGAAGGCGCGGCCCGTGGCGGGGGATATCGCGCTGGGCCTGGGGTTTCTTGCGGCGATCCGGCCGTTCATCTGGCGGCGACACCTGGATTTTGCGGCGGTGGCCGACATCCACGCCATGAAGCGCCGCATCGATGTGCATCGCCAGACCGCACTTTCGGCCTCGCCCGATCCGGTGGCCGTGATCGCTGGGCATAACGTGAAGCTGGGGCAAGGCGGCATCCGCGAGATCGAGTTCCTGGTGCAGACGTTGCAGTTGGTGTGGGGTGGGCGCAACCCGGCGCTGCGCGCACCGCGCACGCTGGATGGGCTGCGGCTGCTGGCGCGCGCCGGCCATATCGGCAAGCGCGCGGCAGGAGAGCTGGTGCAGGCGTATCGGATGCTGCGGTCCGTGGAGCATCGGCTGCAGATGGTGGCCGACCGGCAGACCCATGAGCTGCCCGAGCGGAAGGAGCAGCTGCAGGCTTTCGCTGTTTTCATGGGGTATGCCGATGCGAACAGCTTCGCGGTGATGCTGCTGCGTCAGCTCGACCGCGTGCGCCAGCGCTATCAGGAGGTGTTTGACGCGGTCCCCGGCGGCTCCGCGCCGACGCTGGAGTTTGCCGGGGCGACGACCCCGCAGGCGACGCTGGATGTGTTGAAAGCGATGGGATTCGCCCATCCGGAGCGCATCGTCGATGCCGTCGCGGGATGGAATTCCGGGCGGGTGCGCGCGCTGCGTTCATTGCGGGCGCGCGAATTGCTGGACCTGGTGCTGCCGCGGTTGCTGGAGGCGCTGGCGCGACAGCGGGCGCCGGATTTGGCGTTCATGCGGTTTTCCGCCCTGCTGGAACGACTGCCGGCCGGGGTGCAGATTTTGTCGCTGTTCCAGCGCAACCTCGGGCTGGTCGGGCGGATCGCCGATGTGCTGGGGGCTTCGCCGCAATTGGCCGATTACCTCGCCCGCACGCCCTCGGCACTGGACGGGCTGTTGGAGGAGGCCGATCCGCCGCCGCCTGCGCAGGCGCTGCGGGTGCGGCTGGCCGATGCGCGTGGGTTGGAGGAGGCGATTGCCATCATTCGCCGGCTGGTGCGAGAGACTGAGTTCGCGCTGAGCGTGGCGACGCTGGAGGGGCGGCTGGATGCGGATGCCGCAGGGCTGCAGCGCGCCGCCCTGGCCGATGCGGCGCTGGCGGCGCTGCTGCCGCGGGTGTTGTCCGATTTCGCCGAGCGGTTCGGGCGCGTGCGAGGCGGCAGCATGGCCGTGGTGCTGCTCGGCAAGGCTGGGGGGCGAGAGATGATGGCGGGCTCCGACCTCGACTTGATGTTGATCTACGACCATCCGGCTGGAGTGAGCGAAAGCAGCGGCGGCCGGCCGATGCCGGCGAGCCAGTGGTTCATCCGTGTGGTGCATGCGTTTGTGGCGGCGCTGACCGCGCCGGATGCCGAGGGCCCGACCTATTCGATCGACATGCGGCTGCGGCCTTCGGGCAACAAGGGCCCGGTGGCGGTGTCGCTGGCGGCGTTCGAGGCGTATCACGCCGGGGCTGCCTGGACCTGGGAGCGCATGGCGCTGACCCGGGCGCGTGTGGTGGCGGGGCCGAAGGCGTTGCGGGAACGGATCGAGGGTTTGATCGACTATGCCGTGGACCACTCCGATCGCAGCCGGGTTCTGGCCGATGCCGCGGCCATGCGCGGTCGCATGCTGCGCGATCTGTCGCAAGCCGGGCCGTGGGATGTGAAGGGGCGGCCAGGCGGGCAGGTGGAGGTGGAATTCATCGTGCAGACCCAGCAGCTGCTGCACGGAAGATGCAGCCCGACCCTGCGTGTTGCGGTGGGCAAACTGCGGGCGGCCAGCCATCTGTCTGCTGATGATGCCGATTTGCTGATCCGCGCCGATCGGATCTGGCGGACGGTGCAAGGCAGCCTGCGGCTGACCGAAGGGGCGCGGCCGCCGGTGCTGCTTTCGGATGCCGCGGGTGCAGCACTGCTGCGCGCGCTGGCGGGGGCCGGTGTGGAGGCGGTTGACTTGGACGGGCTGCGGGCCACTCTGGACGCGTTGGCCCGCGACGTGCGGCAAGCCTTCATCCGCCTGGTGGGAGCGATCGAGATATGAGCTTGAACGAAGGCGATTTGGCCCCGGATTTCACCATGCCGGCCAGCGGTGGCCGCACCGTGAGTCTGGCGGAGCTGAAGGGCAAACCCTTCATCCTATATTTTTACCCCAAGGCCGACACGCCCGGCTGCACCAAGCAGGCCTGCGCGTTCCAGGAGGCGTTGCCGCAGCTGGGCAAGCTCGGCGTGCCGGTGATCGGGGTTTCGAAGGACAAGATGAAGCCGATCGAGAAATTCGCCGAGAAGTTCGGCCTGAAGTTCCCGCTGGCGTCCGACGCGGAGACGCAGGTGGCGGAGGCCTATGGGGTGTGGGTCGAGAAATCGATGTACGGCAAGAAATACATGGGCCTGGAGCGCACCACGTTCCTGGTGGACGGCGCCGGCAAGATCGCCAAGATCTGGCCGAAGGTTAAGATCGACGGCCATGCGCGCGCCGTGATGGATGCGCTGGCGGGACTGTAGCTCAGCCGACCGGCTTGGCGTCGCGCAGGGCGCGGAAGGCCCGCACGGCGGCCTCGGCGCGGTCGAGGGCGGGGTTTTGGCGCAGTTGGGCGCAGGTGACGGCGGGTGTGTCGGCGGCGAAATCCTCCAGCGCCTCCATCTCGCCGTAGCCGAGGGCGGCACCGAGCTGCTCGTGGCCGGGGGCGGCGTTGAGGCTGGCGTCGTCGGTGTCGTGGCTGGGACCGGCCAATTGGCGGGCGGCGCGGCGCAGATCCTGCGACCAGGCGTCGTCATGCAGGCCGCACAGCGGCGCCAGAGTCGCGACGGCGCCGAAGGTCGTGGCGTCGGCGACACTTTGTCCGCCCGGTTGCTGGGCTGCCGCGGGCATGGCGACGAACAGCGCCAGCATCGCGCTTCCTACCCAAAATCCCTGCATTGTCACCTCCGCTTCTTTGCCAAACATGCCACTCGGTGCGGACGCTGTCATGGTCTGGCGATTTGACATCGCTGGCCGGCACCGCCCTCAATGCCGGCAAGACGCCGTTCGGGCGCTATCTGGGGAGGCTAGCATGAACAAGGTGATGCTTGGCGTGATGGCGATCGGGCTTGGCGTGCCGGCGGCGCAGGCGCAACCGGCGCCGCAGAGTGTTCCGCAGATCGCGTTCGACTCGGTGCCGAACCCGCTGAAGCTGCCGTCCGACCTGTATCTGGGCGAGGTTTCGGGGGTTGCGGTGAATTCCAAGGGGCATGTCTTTGCGTTTTCGCGGGGCAGCACGTCGGGGCCCGCCTACGCGGCAGCGGCGGCACAGCTTCTGGAGTTCTCGGCGGATGGGCAGTTCCTGCGCGAGATCGGCCATAATCTGTACGCCTGGTCGTTCGCGCATGCGGTGAAGGTCGACAGCGAGGACAATGTCTGGGTGACGGACAAGGGGTCCGACCAGGTGGTGAAATTCGACCCGGACGGGCGTGTGGCGATGGTGTTCGGGCGCAAGCAGGAGGCGTCGGACGAGTCGACCGAGCCTTTGAAGCACCCCAAGACGCCGCTGCCGCCGGTGGACGGCATGTTCCGCCAGGTGACCGACATCGCCTGGGACAGCGTGGGCAACGGTTATATCAGCGACGGCTACATCAACGCCCGCGTGGCGAAGGTGAGCCATGATGGGGAGTGGCTTGGCTCGTTCGGCACACCCGGCGACGGGCCGGGCCAGCTCAACACGCCGCACAGCATCGCCGTCGACGCGCAGAACCAGATCTATGTGGCCGATCGCGGCAACCGGCGTATTCAGGTGTTCGACGTCGACGGCAAGCTGCTGCGCCAGATCACCATCGACGTGCCGTATGACAGCAACGCCAAGCCCGCGATCGGGCCGAAGCCCAGCCTGCCGATGCCGGCCGGTCAGCCGCAGACGATGGCGCCGGGCTCGCCCTGGACGGTGTGCATCACGCCGGGGCCGAACCAGGTGCTTTATGCGTCTGACGCCTATCCCGGGCGCATCTACAAGATGACGCTGGACGGCAAGGTGCTGGGCGTTCTCGGCAGCTCGGGCAAGCAGCTCAAGCAGTTCGGCTGGATCCATGAGATCGCCTGCCCGTCGGAAAACGTGCTGTATGTCGGCGAGCTTTTGAACTGGCGGGTGCAGAAGCTCATTCTGCACCCGTGATGAGGTTCAGGCGTTCAGGAAGGTCTTGAACGCATCGGCGTAGTCGGGGTGCCAGCGGGACAGTGGCGGGCGGTTCTCGGTGATGTCCTGCATGGCCCAGGTCATGCGCTTGTTGTCGGTTTCGCTGGTGACCTCGTTGTCCGGGCAGATGATGTAGAAATCGCCTTTGGCCATGCGGTTCAGCAGCGTCTCCACCACCTGGTCGGCGGTCCAGGCCCCCGGTGGCTTTTCGGTGCGGCCCTGGGCCGTCATGGCGGTGAAGGTGGAGCCGGGGACGAGCAGATGGGCGCTGACCTGGCATTGCGGCAGGGCGCGGAGGCTGTGGGCGAGGCCTTCGGTGAGCACCTTCACGCCTGCTTTGCTGACGTTGTAGGCGGTGTCGCCAGGCGGGCAGGTGATGCCCTGCTTGGAGCCGGTGTTGACGATGGCGCAGGGCGTTCCCTGGTCAATCATGCGCTGGGTGAAGCTTTGGACGCCGTTGATGACGCCGAACAGGTTGACCTCGAGCAGGCGGCGCCAGCGGTCCGGGTGATCGAACGGGCCACCGCCGGGGGCAGTTGCGGCGTTGTTCATCAGCAGGGCGACCTCGCCGAATTCGGCGAAGGCGCGGTCGCGCAGGTGGTCGATGGCTTCGGCCTGGCTGACGTCGGTGACCACGGTTATAACCGTTCCGGGGATTTCGGCGGCGGCGCGGTCAAGCGCATCCTGGGCGAGGTCGGCCAGGCAGATCTTCATGCCGATGGCGGCGAGGCGGTGAGCGGCGGCGAGGCCGATGCCGCTGGCGCCGCCGGTGATGACGGCGACGCGGCCGGGCTGCAGGGCCGGATGAGTATTCGTTGCAGGCATATGATTTTTCTCCGTGTGCTTGCTGGTGGGTTCCGGCTATCGCCGGATGGCCTTCGGCCCAACCAGGACTTCGTCCTGGACCTATCAGGGGCAAGCCCCTGAACCCCGCTCATTGAAGCGGGTCTCTGCGTGAAGAGGGGTTCAACCCGCGAGTGTCAGCACGGCGCGGGTATGAATCCCTCTTCACGCAGAGACATGCCTTAAACGAATGGAGTCCAGAGGCACTGCCTCTGGCGGGTCCAGGGCGGATGCCCTGGTCGGGCCGAAGGCCATCCGGCGACAGCCGGAGACCCTACCAGAGCGACGCAGCGGCGCGGGCGGGCCATTCGCGGTCGTAGGTCTCGCCGTTGATGCGTTGTTCGCTGAGGGCGGCGAGCACCTGGCCGGGGGTGGGAAGGCCGGCGGCGTCGGCGTGGTGCTTGGGGCTCCAGAGTTCGGAGCGGACGATGGCGCGGGAGCATTGGAAATACATTTCGTCGATTTCGATGACGATGACGGATCGGGGTGCCTTGTTGTCCACTTCAAAGGAGGCGAGCACGTCTGGCGCTGTGGTGAGGTGGGCGCGGCCGTTGACGCGAAAGGTGGTCCCGGAGCCGGGAATGAGAAAAAGCAAGGCCACGCGGGGGTCGCGGATGATGTTGCGCAGACTGTCGACGCGATTGTTGCCGCGGCGGTCTGGCATCATCAGGGTGCGGTCGTCGTGGATGCATACGAAGCCGCGGCCGTCGCCACGGGGCGAGCAGTCGAGGCCTTCGGGGCCGACGGTGGCCAACGCCACGAAGGGCGAAGCTTCGATGTAGGCGCGGTATTGCGGGATCATGCGGTCGACCACCTTGACGGTGGAGGCTTCGCCCGCGGCACCGTAAATGGCTTCGAGCTGTTCGATGGTTTGGACGATCATCGCAGCACTCCCCCGGTGGCTTTGGTGACGGCGGCGACGATCTTGGCGCTGGCAGCCTCGATCTCGGCGTCGGTGAGGGTGTGGTCGCGCGGTTGCAGGATCACTTCGATGGCGAGGGATTTTTTGCCGGGTTCGAGCTTGTCGCCTGCGTAGACGTCGAAGAGTGTGACGCCGGCGATCAGATTGCGCTCGGCGCCACGGGCTGCGCGGAGCACGGCGTCGGCACGGATGTCGGTGTTCACGACGAAGGCGAAGTCGCGGCGGAGTTTTTGGAAGGTGGGCAGGTCGGGCACGGACTTGCGGCGACGCTTGGGCTCGGCGATGGCGTCGAGATGGATTTCGAAGGCGACGACGGGGCCGGGCAGGTCGATGGCTTCGGCGACGCGGGGGTGCAGCCTGCCGAAGGTGGCGAGGATGGTTTTGGGGCCTTGGCGGAGGGTGCCGGATTGGCCGGGATGGTAGAAGGCGGGTGCGTCGGGGGTGACGGTGAGGGCTTCCATCGGCACGCCGAGGGCTTGGAGCACGGCCAGCGCGTCGGCCTTGGCGTCGAGCGCTGTAGCGGGAGTGGCGCCTGCCCAGTGGCGGGGCGGGTGGCCAAAGCGCAGGCCTGAGGCGCGCATCGGCTGCTCGTCGGCGCCGCTGCCCAGGAAGGCGGGTCCGATTTCGAAGAGGCCGCCGCAATCCTCGCCGCGGGCAAGGTTGCGGGCGGCGGCGAGGGCGAGGGTGGCGACGGCGGTGGGGCGCATCTGGTCGAGGTCGGACGCGATCGGGTTGGACAGATGCAGGCTTTCGGGGGCGTGGCCGAACAGGGCGGCGACGGCGGAGGGCATGAAGCTGAAGGTGACGCATTCCATCAGCCCGGCGGCAGCGAGGGTGCGGCGAGCGAGGGCACGGCGCGATTGTGCGGGTGTGAGAGTGGCCGGGGACACGACGGAGAGGACCGGCATCGAGACGGGGGGTATGGCGTCGAGGCCACGCAGGCGCAGGATTTCCTCGATGAGGTCGGCTTCCGGCTCCATCTGGCGGGCGCCTTCGGTAACCTTGGCCGACTGGGCGGTTTCCATGCCGGGGAACAGTTCCAGCTCCTGGAGAGCAGCGATGTCGTTGCGCCAGGCGGGCACGTGGACGGTGACGCTTTCAGCGTCTTGGGAGGCCACCGTAAAACCGAGCTTTGCCAGATCTGCCACTGCCGCATCGGCATCCACGGCGAGGCCGCCGAAGCTTGCGATCCGGGCGAAGCGCAGGGTGGCGGTGCGCTGCCAGGCGGGGGGGCTGCCGGCCTGGGCGACATCGCTGGCGGTGCCGCCGCAGAGCTCGATGACCATCGCGGTGGCGGCGTCGAGCGCTGCGGGCATCAGGGCGATGTCGATGCCGCGTTCGAATCGGGCGCGGGCGTCTGACGTCAGGCCGTGGAAGCGGCCGGTGTGGGCGATGCGGACGGGGTCGAACCAGGCGCATTCGATGAAAACGCTGGTGGTGGTGGCGTCTGAGCCGGTGGCAGCGCCGCCCATGACGCCGGCCAGGGATTGCACGCCGACGGTGTCGGCGATGACGCAGTCTTCGGAGCGAGCCGTGTAATCGCGGCCGTTCAGCGCGCGGAAGCTTTCGCCGGCACCGCGGCGGAAGACCAGCTTGCCGCCGGTGATCTTATTCGCGTCGAACACGTGCAGCGGGCGGCCGAGGTCGATGGTGAAGAAGTTGGTCATATCGACCAGGGCGTTGATCGGGCGCAGGCCGATGGAGATCAGCCGATCCTGCAGCCATTGCGGGCTGGGACCGTTGGTGAGGCCTGTGATGGTGCGGCCGATGACGTAGGGGCAGGCTTCGGGGAACTGGATTTCCCAGGCGATCGGGCTGCAGCCGTTGGCGACGATGGTGGGAGGTGTGAAGGGCTTCAGCGTGCCGAGGCCGGCGGCGGCGAGGTCTCGCGCCACGCCGCGGATGGCCAGGGCGTCGCCGCGGTTGGGGGTGACGGCGATTTCGATGATCGGGTCGTCGAGCCGGGCGTAGGTGGCGTAGGGCATGCCGATGGGGGCGTCGTCCGGCAGGTCGATGATCCCCTCGTGGTCGTCGCCAAGGCCGAGCTCGCGGCTGGAGCACATCATGCCTTCGGATTTCACGCCGCGGATATCGCCGACCTTGAGGGTGATGCCGGTGCCGGGGACGAAGGCGCCGGGCAGGCCGAGCACGGTTTTCATGCCGGTGCGGGCGTTAGGGGCGCCGCAGACGACTGTGACGATCTGGGTGCCGGTGTCGACCTTGCAGGCGCGCAGACGGTCGGCGTTGGGGTGCTGCACGGCTTCGATGACATGGGCGATGCGGAAGTCTGCCAAAACGGCGGCACGGTCCTCGACGCCTTCGAGCTCGAGTCCGATGCGGGTGAGCGTGTCGGTGATTTCAGTGAGCGAAGCCTCGGTTTGGAGGTGTTCGCGCAGCCAGGAGAGGGAGAATTTCATCTCACGCGGCCTCGTGCAGGATGTAGGGGGCCAGCGGGTTGAAGCCGTAGTGGCGCAGCCAGCGCAGGTCGCTTTCGTAGAAGGGGCGTAGGTCGGGCATGCCGTATTTGAGCATCGTGACCCGTTCGATCCCCATGCCGAAGGCAAAGCCCTGCCACTCGCGCGGGTCGATGCCGCAGTTGGCGAGCACCTTGGGCTGGACCATGCCGCTGCCGAGGATTTCCAGCCAGTCGGTGCCGGCGCCGAGCTCGCCGGTTTTGCGGTTCCAGCCGATGTCGACCTCCATCGAGGGCTCGGTGAACGGGAAGTAGGAGGCGCGGAAGCGGACCGGCAGATCGGAGATGGCGAAGAACTGGCGGAGGAAGTCGATCAGGCAGCCCTTGAGATGGCCGAGCGTGAGGTCGCGGCCGAGGGCGAGGCCTTCGCATTGGTGGAACATCGGGCTGTGGGTGGCGTCGTGGTCGGCGCGATAGGTGCGGCCGGGGACGATGACGCGGAACGGCAGCTCGCGGGTGAGCATGGAGCGGACCTGGACGGGGGAGGTGTGGGTGCGCAGCACCCCGCGGCGGTTCGATCCCGGGGGCGCGGGCACGTAGAACGTGTCCATGTCCTCGCGTGCCGAATGGTGAGCTGGGATATTGAGGGCACCGAAATTGCGCCAGTCGTCCTCGATGTCGGGCCCTTCGGCGACGGAGAAGCCCATGGCGCCGAAGATGGCCGCCATTTCCTCCATAGTGCGCGAGATG
>JANXSM010000019.1 GCA_025352665.1 Rhodospirillales bacterium
TGGGGGTACGCCATAGAACGGGCAGGATAGCACGGTTCGTGGAACGGAAAAGGAACACGACTCAAATCAGTTCAATTGTTGGTGGCTGATGCGGCGCGGTTTCGTTTGATAATCTCGGCGACCGTGTTCTTGCTTAGTCCGACCTCACGCCCGATCAGGCGATAGCTACGGCCTTGCGCGACAAGGGCAAGCACCTTGGGCGCCAGGCGATCCGACTTTGGCCGCTGGCCGGGCTGTCGGCCGAGCCGCTTACCACGGGCCTTGGCCGCGGCGATGCCCGATCGGATGCGCTCCTGGGTCAACTCGCGCTCGAACTCAGCGATACCGGCCAGCAGCGTTGCCATCATGCGGCCGTGCGGCGTGGTGAGATCGAACGCCATGCCGTTCAGCGCCACCAGCGACACGCGCCGGGCTTCCAGTTCCTTGAGCGTCGCCAGCAGGTCTGTTGTGCTGCGCCCCCAACGCGATAGTTCCGTCACCAGCACCGCGTCGATATGGCGCGCCTGTGCCAGCGCCAGCACCTTGCGTCGTTCAGCTCGATCCAGCTTCACGCCTGAGCCGGTTTCCTTGTAGGTGCCAACCACCTCGTAGCCGGCACGCTCGGCGAACGCTGCGAGGTCGCGTTCCTGGCGTGCGCAGGACTGGTCAGAGGTCGAGACCCGGCAATACAGGGCGGCTCGCTGTCCCAATTGAACTCTCTCCGCCTGATGGGTCGCAAGGCCTTGTTCCTGCTGGTCCCTGAACCGTAGCAGTCAGTCTATACCTCAAATGGGACAACTGCCATGCCAAGACGCCATGCGCTCACCGAAGCGCAGCTTGAGATCCTACTCGCCTTTCCCGCCGCCGAACCCGACCTGATCCGTCATTGGACCTTGAGCACAACGGACTTGACCGTGATCGAGCGCCGCCGCGGCGGGCACAACCAACTCGGCTATGCTCTACAACTCTGTGCCTTCCGCTACCCCGGCCGGCTGCTTCGACCAGGCGAGGTCATTCCGGAACCAATCCTACGCTTTGTCGCCAACCAGCTTCGCGTCGGCGCCGATGCGCTTGCCGCCTATGCAGCCCGGTCGCAGACCCGTCGCGAGCAGCTCGACGGACTGCGCGAAGCATTCGGCTTTCGGATGTTTGGACCTGGCCACGGCCGCAACATGTTGGCTTGGTTGCTACCGGTCGCATTGGCCACCACGAACGCCATGACCGTCGCCGCGGCGCTGATGGATGAATTGCGCCGGCGCCGGATCGTCGCCCCAGGTCCAAGCGTCATCGAGCGCCTGGTCGCCGCCGCCCTGGTCGTGGCAGAGCGCCACGTGGCGGGACAGCTCACCGCCACCTTGTCCCTTGTTCAGGCCAAGGCGCTGGACGATCTGCTCGACCCCAAGAAGGGGACATCTATGAGCACGCTGGCCTGGGCACGGCAGCCGCCGGGTGCGCCGGGTCACAAAGCGCTCGACCGCATCGTCGAGCAGCTTGCCGTGCTGCGCGCCATCGCCCTTGATCCGGCATGCGCCGAGGGCGTGCATCCTGAGCGGCTGCGCAAGCTCGCCCGCGAGGGCGAACGCTTCACCGCCCAGCACCTGCGTGCGCTGTCGCTGCTCCGGCGCCGGGCAACCCTGGTCGCAACCGTGCTGGACACGACGGCACGCCTGACCGACGACGGCATCGGCCTGTTCGACCGCGCCGTGGGCCGCATGTTCCGCCGCGCCGAGGCACGTGAGGAGGATGCCGTGCTGCGCGACGCCCGTGCCGCCAACGACAAGGTGCGCCTGTTCGCCAAGCTCGGCGTGGCGCTGATTGCAGCCAAGGAAGGGAATGCCGATCTGGATAGTGCCGTCGCATTGTCCGTGGGTTGGGAGAAGCTGGCGGCCAGCGTCACCGAAGCCGAGCGCCTGGTAAGGCCAGATAGAGTCGACTTGCTGGCTTTGGCCACACGCGCCTGGCCGGTGCTGCGCCGGCTCGGCCCCGTGTTCCTCGACACCTTCCAGTTGCGTGCGGTGCCGGCGGCCGCGGCGACGCTGCGCGCCGTTGAGCAGTTGCATGAGACATACGCCAGCAGCCGGAAATGGCCGAAAAGCCCGCCCACCAGCTTTCTCCGTCCTGCCTGGCGCGATGCCGTGCGGGACAGCGGCGGCGAGGGCAGCACGGAACACCGCCGCACTTGGGAAGCGGCTACCCTGCTTGCGCTGCGCGACCGGCTGCGCTCCGGCGACATTTGGGTACAGGGCAGCCGGCAATGGCGCGCCATCGAAGACCAACTCATCCCGCCGGCACTGTTCGCGGCCATGCGGGCGGCCGGGCCGCTGCCGGTCGCCGTGCCTGCAACGGCGGAGGAATACCTGGCCGAACGACGCGCCCTGTTGAGGCGGCGTATGGGAGAGATCAACGCCAAGGCCGCGGCCGATGCGCTGGAGGATGTCCGGATCACAGGCGACGCATTGAAGATCACGCCACTCAAGGCCATCACGCCGAAGGAGGCGGAAGATGCTGCCAGGCGGCTCTACGCCATGGTGCCGAACGCGCGTATCACGGACGTGCTGGCCGACGTGCATCGCTGGACCGGGTTCGCCGACGCCTTCACTCATCTGCACACCGGTATGCCGGCTGACGATCCGCGCATCGTGCTCACCGCCGCGCTGGCCGACGCCACCAACCTCGGTCAAACCCGCATGGCGGACGCCTGCGCGGTCGCCAGCTACCGCAAGTTGGTCTGGACCGCTGGCTGGCACCTGCGCGAGGATACCTACCGGCACGCCTTGGCCATCCTGGTCAACGCCCAGCAGCGCCAGCCGCTTGCCGCGCTGTTCGGCGCCGCCGACGTGTCCAGCTCCGACGGCCAGGCGTTCCTGACCGCAGGCCGCGGCGAAGCAATGGGGGGCTACAACGCCCGGCACGGCCATGGGCGCGAGCCTTCCGCGCTGTTCTACACCCACGTCTCGTCCCGGCACGCGCCATACCACACCGTCGCGATCCCCTCCTCGGGCGAGGCGGCGCATGTCATCGATGGCCTGCTGTATCACGAGGCGGATCTCAGCATCGCCGTGCACCACACCGACGGTGGCGGAGTGAGCGACCACGTATTTGCCTTGGCGCATGCGCTGGGCACCCAACTCGCTCCGCGCATCCCGAACCTGGCCGACCGCAAGCTCTATGCCTTCGGCTCCGCATCGGAATGGCCAGCGTTGGCGCCGTTCATCGCTGGACGCCCCGACGAGAAGCTGATCGCGGCGCAATGGGATGACGTGCTGCGGCTGACAACCTCGGTGCGCACCGGCACGGTCAGGGCCTCGCTGATGTTCAAGCGCCTCGGCGCCTATCCCCGGCAGAACGGCCTGGCGCTGGCGTTGCGCGAAATCGGGCGCATCGAACGGACCCTCTACGCCCTGGACTGGCTTGAACAGCCGGCACTGCGCCGGCAGGCCACAGCAGAGCTGAATAAGGGTGAAAGCCACAACGCATTGTCCCGGGCCGTGTGCTTCCACCGTCTTGGGCGACTGCACGACCGAACCGCACAGAACCAGCAACACCGCGCAAGCGGCCTGGCCTTGGTCACGGCTGCCATCGTGCTGTGGAACACCGTCTATCTTGGCAGGGCACTCAAGGCCGCCCGCCGCCGCGGTGATATGATCCCGGACGCCCTGCTCGCCCACCTCGCGCCACTGGGCTGGCAGCACATCAATCTCACCGGAGATTACCTCTGGAACGCAGGTAGCAACCTCGGACCAGACGGCTTCAGGCCCCTGCGCGGTATAGAAGCTGAGTGCCCTGCTGCCTTGGCTGCCTGACCATGTTCCCGATCCGTGCCACGAACCGTGCTATCCTGCCCGTTCTATGGCGTACCCCC
>JANXSM010000097.1 GCA_025352665.1 Rhodospirillales bacterium
GCGCCGAATTTCGGCAATCAAGTCCATGAGCAACACCCCAGATTCTCCAGCACAAATGCCGGATGATCGCACGACCCAGGGTGGAAACTATTGGACGCTGTTTACCCCCGGAATCTGGAAACTTTTGCACGCTGTTTTACATATTTCCGAACTAAGCCGCCGTCACCAGACTGATCGGTGCGATCTTGCTGGCGCAAAACGGCGAGTGGGCCGTACAGCGCGCTCGCTACGTGACGCTGGAAACGATTGCTCTGTTGAGCGATGATCTGGCCGTCAGCCTGCCGTCACTGGCAGCCTGAATGGGCAGCCAACTCTGCTCAGCAGCGCCGTTGCTACACCACGACTTGGGACACGACCCCGGCGGAGCTGGAACAATGGCCATCCCCGGGGCCGCATCGCGCTATGCGACATGTGTTCGGAGGCATAGAGCATGTCTCACAGGATCCCCGTTGCGAAGCGATCGATCTGTGAGCCCTTGCGATAGAGCCAGCGAACGGTAATGGCCGCGATCCAGCCGGTAACGGCGCCACCCAGAATGTCCGTGACGTAGTGAGTACCGACGTAAACGCGGGACCAGCACACCAAGAAAGCCAAGCAACCCAATAGCCATGCCCGGCCGCGCAGGCCGAGAAGTCCGAATGCCGCGACAACCGCGATCGAGGCCGTCGCGTGATCAGACGGGAACGACCAGTCAGCGCTTCTCGGCACAATCAGATGGCTGATTCCAGCATCATATGGACGCACGCGATGGAGAAACAGAAGGATGATCTGATTCAAGCCGAGCCCGGCAAAAAACGATAAGCCGGCAACGAGGCAAGTGTGGCGAACGTGGCTTCTATCGATACGACTCGGCCATTGAAATATCACAAATAAAATTATTGCAAAAATTCCATAATTAGTTATCAGAATTGCAAAAGCATCAAATAATATATTATTTTTAACAGGAGAATTGATCAATCTTGTGACGAGATTATCCATTTTATCTATACGTTCCGATAATAAACATATTTCGCTCACTCAGTGAGGGGATCTCCACAAATTTCGTTGGAAAAAATAACATTTGGTTTTTCGTTTTCCTTGCATCAAAAACTGGGCGCTTCTCACAATTTCGATTCAGATAGCTGATCGGGGAGGGGAATGTTCGATCAATAAGTGCCATTGGCGATCCGTATAGAAACGGACAACTTCCGCCAATCCTCGCAGCCAAGCGCGCGATCACATTGGGATTTCCCAATATGGAAGCCAGGGCAAGCCAACATTGTCCATGGGCATGATCGATGCGGCGTATCGCACTGGGCGGCGCCTGATCAAACGCGAAAGCATCGAAGAGATGGCGCTTCCTGCAGATACCAACTTACGACAAATGCTCAACAAAGTGCCGGAGGTCACACTGATCTTCTGGTTTATCAAGATTATGGCGACCACCGTCGGTGAGACCGGCGCTGACTACCTGGCCGTGCACGTGGGACTCGGTACCACCGTGACCGGAGCGGTGATGGTTGTCATTCTGATCGGCTTCCTCCTCCTCCAGTTGCGATCGGACCGCTACGTGCCGTGGACCTACTGGGTAACCGTGGTGCTGGTGAGCGTTGTCGGAACGCAGATCACCGATGCCCTGACCGATGGAATGAACATCAGTCTCTATACCAGCACCTCGGTCTTCGCTGTGATGTTGGCAGCGATATTCGCCGCCTGGTATTGGAGCGAGCGCACGCTTTCGATCCACGCGATCACAACGACGCGGCGTGAGTTGTTTTACTGGGCAACGATCCTGCTGACCTTCGCCCTCGGCACGGCTGCGGGCGATCTGGCGACCGAAGCGCTAAGCCTCGGCTTTACCGTGGGTGTGCTGGTATTCGGCGGTCTGATCGCAGCCGTGACCGTTGCCTTCTATCTCGGTGCCAACGCCGTCCTCACGTTCTGGCTGGCTTATATCCTCACCCGCCCGCTGGGAGCATCGCTTGGTGACTTGCTGTCGCAGTCGCAAAACTATGGCGGGCTTGGGCTGGGCACGATCGCCACGAGCCTGATCTTTTTCGCCATCATCGCAGTGCTGGTCGTGATCCTGACGATCAAGGCGAAAGACGGGAGCAACATGACGAAGCCGGCCCGGGTTGCCTGATCTTAAATCTGAGAGATCATCATTCACCAATCCTATGGAGAGCCTACAATGAAAAGATTTGTGTTCACACGCGTCATTCTCATGCTTCCCTTTATTGCGGCAACAACGCTCGGCGTTGGCCTCATCGTGCCTGCTTCGCGCGTCGTAGCCCCTGCTGCAGCGGCAAGCGCCTCGAAGCTGGGCGATCTTTCGGCCTTCAGAGCAATTGTCGTGGACACACAAGCCCTGGTCGAGAGGGGGGACCTGCCGGCCGCCAAGACACGCATCAAGGATCTGGAGACGATGTGGGACGACGCCGAGCCCTCGCTGAAGCCACGCGCGGCCGGGGAGTGGCACAAGGTCGACAAAACGATCGATCACACGCTCAAGGCGCTGCGCGCCGGCCCACAAGATGCGGCCACCTGCAAGCAGGCGCTGGCGGATCTCCTGGCAAGCATGGATGCCGCCAGCGGTCAGGTTTAGGTTCTTTGCCCGACACTGCGCAGCCGGAGGAAGGCGTATTGGCATTCTGTATGGCGCCGTCACAGGCGGCCCAACGTATCTCGGTCTAAGTAAAGGATCTGCGATGGCGCATTGCCATTGCAGATCAACAGGAAAGCCAACCGATGAATATCAAACGGATCATGCCCTTCGTACTTTCGGCATGTGTTGCCTTGGCGGCTGCAGGGGCAGTGGCGCATGCCGAGGGGCAGGGTAAGGATGGGCGGGATGCCGCGATGCTTGCAGGCATGAAAGTGACGTTGACGCAGGCAATCGCCACTGCCGAACAGCAGTCCGGCGGGCGAGCGGTCAGCGCCGATACAGCGCAGGAGAAGGGTGCGGTTCAGATCGCTGTCGAAGTCGTGGGGCCGCAGGGCACCAAGACACTTATGGTGGATGCTCAGACCGGAAAAGTCACCGCCACGCATGACGGTCGCCAGGATAGCGAAGACAACGACTGACCCTAGAGCAACGTCACTTGAGGTTGAAACAACCTCGACAAAATTGCTCGATAACACAAAGACCAGAGCGTGATAGTTTCGCCTATCAGAAGCGATCACGCTCTGGACGGGCCGGGACGCCGCCACGAGAGGTGGCGTTCTTCCGATTCGGAGGTTGGCGGACGTGCAGAGAACAAGCGAGGTTACGGCCGATGGAAACGCCATGAAAGTTCTGGTGATCGAGGACGACAGGGATACCGCCGACTATATCGCCCGCGGCCTTCATGAGCACGGCCATGTCGCCGATGTCGTTGGCAACGGACAGGATGGCCTGTTCATGGCCGCCGGCGGTGCCTACGACGTGCTGGTGGTGGACCGGATGCTGCCTGGTATCGACGGGCTCGGATTGGTCCGCATGCTGCGCACGTCGGGCGTCAAGACCCCGGTGCTGTTCCTGACGGCGTTGCGCGGGGTGGGCGATCGCGTGCAGGGATTGGAGGCCGGCGGCGACGACTATCTCGTAAAGCCATTCGCATTTGCCGAACTGCTTGCGCGTCTGCAGGCTTTGGCACGCCGGCCGCCATTGTCCGACATTCCGGTCCGGCTGCAGGTCGCCGATCTGGACCTGGACTTGCTCAAGCGCACCGCCTCGCGTGGCGGCGAGCGGGTGGATCTGCAACCGCGTGAGTTTCGCCTGCTGGAGTACCTGATGCGCCATGCGGAGCGTGTGGTAACACGCACCATGCTGCTCGAAGGCGTTTGGGATTTTCACTTTGATCCCAAGACCAACATCGTCGAGACGCATATCAGCCGGCTACGCGCAAAGCTATCGCGCGGTGGACGCGACCCCGAATTGATCCACACCGTACGTGGCTCGGGCTACGTCCTTCGTGCACCAGACGTTTAGGCTTCTGCGCACGGCCAGCTTCCGGCTCGCAGCGCTTTACGTTGCGATGTTCGCTGTATCGGCCCTTGTTCTGGGCACCGCGGTTTTCCTCGCGGCCCGATCGGCGCTGCAGCAGCAGATGGATGCCCGGATCATGACCGAGGCCACGTATTTGCGCCAGGAATTCCAGGCCGGCGGATTAGAGCACCTGTTGTCTATTGTCAGGCTCCGTGGCAAGGGCGCCAGCGCTCTCGACTATCTGGTGCAGTATCGCGGCGCAGACCGTCTCGCCGGGGAAATGGCAGCCACCGCCACACTGGATCCGGGTTGGACGACCATCGAGGTTCCGCAGGCTTTGGAGGATGGCAACCGGCCGGAAAATGTCCGCGCCAACGTTCTCGACCTGGGGGGCGGCCTGATGCTGGCTGTCGGCGACGATGTGGGTCGCATCGCCGAAGTCGAGGAGGCGGTCGCCACAGCGTTTGGCTGGACCGTGGGTCTCGCCGTCCTGCTGGGGATTGGCGGCGGCGTTCTGCTCAGCCGGGCATTCCTGGCGCGTGTGGATGCGATCGCCCGCACCGCGGAGGCGATCATTGGTGGCGACCTCGCGCGGCGCATACCGGTCCGCGGAACCGACGACGATCTCGATCGCCTGGCGGGCACGTTGAACCGAATGCTGGACCGCATCGGCGCACTGATGGAAAGCCTCCATCAGGTGTCCAGCGATGTCGCGCACGACCTGCGGACCCCGCTGTCACGCCTCTATCAGCGACTTGAGGACGCGCGCTTTCACGCGAGCTCGGTGGGAGAATACGAGACGGCGGTGGACGGTGCGATGGTCGAGGCGGAAGGACTGCTGGAGACGTTCTCCGCCCTGCTGCGCATAGCACAGGTTGAGGGTGCTTCTCCGAGAGCCGGCTTCCGCGACATGGATCTGAGCACAGTCGCGGAAGTCGTGGCAGACGCTTACCTGCCAGACGCGGAGGAGGCTGGCCATCATCTGGCGACCGAGATCGCACCCGGCATTGTCATTCATGGCGATCAAGAGCTCCTGACCCAGGCAATCGCCAACCTGGTGGAGAACGCACTTCGCCACACTCCCGTCGGCACCGCGATCCTCGTCGGCCTCCAAGGCAACCCGGATGCCGGGGTGACGCTCTGGGTGCAAGACGACGGTCCGGGGGTCGAGCCGTCAGACCTGCCCCGTCTGGTCCACCGCTTCTACCGAGGTGAACATAGTCGCACGACGTCCGGCAACGGGCTAGGCCTGAGCCTTGTTGCGGCTGTGGCGGATCTCCATGCAGCGAAGCTCTGCCTGGATAATGTCAACCCAGGATTGCGGATCGCCATTCGTTTTCCAATTGGGGTATGCAAATTAAGTTGAAGAGGTTTTTGTAAATACAAATCGCATTCATATTTTTCACGACGTGTCCTGGGCACCCATCGGTTTTCTGGTTTGTCCAATTGACACTATGAATCGGCGTGTGACTCAAACAGTCCGCCCTTTTTTGAAGGGGATTTTGAATGATTGGCGGTATCGCGCTGCAAGGCGAAGGGATCGTCGCGGAACTCGCTAGCGTTTCCCCACCCAGCGCAAAACGGAGCGGGGAAAATTGGCCCTGCTGGTGGCGACAATGCTGCGCGCGCGCCCACCGCCAATTTTGATTCAACAATGCCGACGAGCCGTCATTCGCCACCCTTATCTCGACCAAGCCTGACCACCAGATGGTGGGCAAGGTCGTGTTCGAGAACGCAACCAACGGCGCTGAGCAGCCGGCCTACAACCTCCGTGACGGCATGTTCTATTCGTCGATAGTGGGTGCCTGTGTTGCCTGTTACCGCGCACCGATGGCGCGGAAGGGTTTCGCCAGGCTGGACCTGAGCGTGTCGCGGACGCGGATCGTCCCATCTGCGGCATCTCAAGCACGACCACCGTGTTCGCGACGGCAACTCGGCCATGCGGCTCTAGACAATTAAAACCAAGTTACCAAGATTATTATAACGATACAGCAACGCTAAAAACCTTGACGAAAATTCGATGGGGATACAAAGGATTGGAAATTAGATTGAAATTTAAAGAAAGCAGCAACAATGGCGATCGATCTTGTCACAACCAACGCCAATACTGGCGCTGGCAGCCTGCGGACGGTTCTAGCAGCGGCGGCAGCAGGCGACACGATCAATTTCGATCCGAACTTCTTCAACAATGCGGCCGCCGATGACATCAAGCTCGCCTCGATTCTCTTCATCACAAAAAACGTGACGATCGAGGGGCATGTCCTGGGCGGGCAAGGTGCCGCGAATATCAAGCTAGATGGCCAGGGCAAGGTCGAGGTGATGTCCGTTCAATCCGGAACGACGGCCACGCTCGATGGGCTGTTCATCACCAACGGGAAACAAGTGGGCGCGGCCGGCATGAGCGGTCAAAACAACTATGCAGCTTTCGAAGGCGTCGATGGCTATAAGGCTACAGGCGGTCTTTCGGTTGCTGGAACGGTTACGATCACCAACTCGGTCATCCAAGGTGACTTTGCCACCGGCGGCGTGGGTGGGGTCGGCGGCAGTAGCACTAAGGGTGGCTCTGGTGGTGGCGGCGCGGGCGGCGCTGCAACGGGTGGCATCTACGTGACGTCCACCGGATCCGTCACGATCGGCGCCACGACCACCTTCGCCGGTAATCACGCAACCGGCGGCTTGGGCGGCGCGGGCGGCCGTGGCGTTTATAGCCCCGGTGGCGCCGGCGGCGCGGGTGCCTACGCCAAGACCGGGAGCACAACGATCGCTGCGAAGGCAGGCTCGGCTGACCTCACAGGCAAAAGCGCCGGGGGTGCGCCGGGGGTGGCTGCGCCCTTTGGGCGTGTCAACACCAGCAGCCGATATTCGTACGGCGGCGGCGGGGGCGGCGGCGGCGCGGCGTTTGCCGATACTGGGGGCAAAGGCACCATCACCATGCTGACCCGGCAGACCGATATCGTCACGTCCAATGCCGATAGTGGTGCCGGCAGTTTGCGCGCCGTTCTTGCGGCCGCCGGCGACGGCGACCTGATCACCTTCTCCGCCGCCGTGTTCAACAGCGCGGCTGCCGATGACATCAAGCTCGCCTCGACGCTCGTCATAGCCAAGAACGTGACCATCGAGGGGCATGTCGGTGGCGGCACCGGGGCTGCAAATATCATGCTGGACGGCCAGGGCCAGGTCCGTGTGATGCAGATCGCCGTGGGCAAAACCGTCAACCTCGATGGTCTCGGCATCGCGTTCGGCCAAGCGAGCGGTGCAACAGGTACCGCTGGCACCACTGGCTATGCAAATGTCACAACGACCGCTGGCACAACGGGTGGGTTCGGCGTTGGCGGCATCGTCGACTATGGATACCTCACGCTCACGAACACGCTCGTGCACCACAACAGTGCCACAGGTGGCACGGGTGGCACCGGCGGCGGGACCCAATTCCCGACTGTTAACAATTATTTCTCGCCCAATCCTGGCCCGACCGGTGGCGGGTCGGGCGGCGGCGCCGGCGGTACGGCGATCGGTGGGATCTATGTTGCGGCCAAGGCGACGCTCGCGATCGGGGCCACCGATGGCTTCTTCGCCAACGCAGCGACGGGGGGTGTTGGCGGAACGGGCGGTTACGGCAACTCCCGTTACGGTGGCGGCGCTGGCGGCCAGGGCGGCTCCGGCGCCTACGCGACGAGCGCAAACGGCACCGTGCGAAGCAACGCAAGTGGATCGGCGGGGACCGCGGGGACCAAAAGTCCGGGCGGTGGTCGCGGCGGAAATCCTGGCCAGGCGGGCTACCAGGGCCCGACCTATCGCGCACCCGTCACCTATGACGCCTCACCTGGCGGCGGCGGCGGCGGCGGACTGGCCTTCGCCGATGTGAGCGGGCCCGGGACGATCAGCGGCGTTATCGTCGCGTGTTTCGTCGCAGGGACGGCTATCGCCACCCCGCAGGGCGACCGCGCCGTCGAGACACTTTGTATCGGCGATGACGTGACGACCGCGGACGGCCGCATCGCCCCGGTGCGCTGGATTGGCCGCCGATCCTTCGGCGGGCGCTTCCTCGCCGGCCAGCGCCACCTGCTGCCTGTTTGCATCACCGCCGGTGCCCTTGCGGACGGCATCCCTGCCCGCGACCTCCTCGTCTCGCCACACCACGCCATGGCGCTGGGCGGCGTGCTGGTCGAGGCGGCCGACCTGATGAACGGCACCACCATCGTGCAGGTGCCGGCGATGGAGCGCGTGGACTACGTCCACGTTGAGCTGGCAAAGCACGACCTTATTTTGGCGGAAGGTGCGGCGACCGAAACCTTCGTGGGTGACGAGGGCCGGGCTGCGTTCCACAACGCCGCGGCGTTCGCGGCGTTATACCCGGACGCGGGCACGACGGAGACGGAATACTGCCTCCGACGGGTCAGGCAGGGGACGGAGTTACAAGCGATCCGCACGAGCCTGGCCTTGCGCATACAGCACGCGGCCTAACCTGCGATCCCCTCGCCGCGCGGGCGGGGGGATCTTGCTTGGATGAACGACATCATGACCAGCCCCACCTTGCACTTCATCTCCGGCCTGCCGCGCTCCGGCTCCACCCTGCTTGCCGGGCTGCTGCGGCAGAACCCGCGCTTCCATGCACGCATGAGCAGCCCGGTCTGCGGCCTGTTCACCAGCCTTATCGCGTCCATGGGCGGTGAGGGCAGCATGTTCATCACGCCGGCCCAGCGCGAGCGGATTTTGCGCGGGCTGTTCGAAAACTACTTTAGCGAATTCAGCGACAAGCCGGTGTTGTTCGACACCAACCGCATGTGGTGCGCCAAGCTGCCGCCGCTGCTGCAATTGTATCCGGGGGCCAAGGTGATCTGCATGGTCCGCAACGTCGCCTGGATCATGGACAGCATCGAGCGCCTGGTCCGTCGCAATGCGTTTGAGCCGTCCAAGCTGTTCGGCGACGGCGAACGGGCCACCGTGTATTCCCGTTGCGACGCGCTCGGCAGCCGCGATCGGTTGGTCGGCATGAGTTGGACGGCCATGAAGGAGGCATTCTACGGCGACCAGGCCAACAATCTGTTGGTCGTGGAGTACGAATACCTCACCCGCGCGCCACAGAAGACGATGCAATTGATCTATGGCTTTCTGGGCGAGGACGCGTTCGAGCACGATTTCGACAATGTCGAGTATGACGAACCGGAGTTCGACCAAGCGCTTGCCACGCCCGGCCTGCACACGGTCGGCCGCAAGGTACGTTTCGAAGAACGGCGGACGCTGTTGCCGCCGGATCTGTTCGAGCGGTTCGACAAGCTCAGTTTCTGGAACGACCCGGCACCCAGCCTGGCGAATTTGATCCGCCCAGCCGCCTGATATCGGCCATTGCGAGCGGCTCGCGAAGCAAGCCGGGGCATACGGCATGGCGCTCATCGACCAAGTCGGCCTTGCTCACTAGAGCTTTTTCCGATCGATAGGGATCGGAGAAAATCTCTAGAGCAGAAACTCATTTGGGATTCCCCCACGCGGGTGAGATGTGATTCACCATTTGGGCTGGGCGGGAGGCCAGCATGCATGGGGAAGCCACTATCTCTCGACCTTCGTTCTCGACTGGTTTCCGCGGTACCGAACGGCATGTCTCGCCGCGGCGCGGCAGAGCGGTTTAGTGTCTCTGTCGCGAGTGCCGTTCGCTGGGCGGCGGCCGTCAGCACGACAGGCAGCGTCGAGGCCAAGCCGCAGGGCGGGGACACGCGCTCTCATCGTATTGAGGCCCTCAGCGCGGTGATCCTGGCGGCGGTGGCGGAGCAGAAGGACTTCGGCCTCGTCGAGCTGGCCGACCTGTTGCGCATCAATCATGGAGCTTCGTTCGCTGCCAGCACTGTTTGGCGCTGCCTTGAGCGGCCAGACGTGGCCGCCCGGTGCCAGGCGTGGTTCGCAGCCCAGCCGACCCTGATCCACGGCACCTGGTGTTCATCGACGAAACCGGCGCCTCGACCAAGATGGCCCGGCGGCGAGGCCGCGCGCTGAAAGGAGAGCGCTGCCGCGCCGCGGCGCCGCACGGGCACTGGAAGACGACCACTTTCATCGGCGCACTTCAGGTGGACGGCATGACCGCGCCCATGGTGCTCGACGGGCCGATGAACCGTGTCGCGTTCCGGGCTTACATCGTGCAGGTGCTGGTGCCGACACTTCACCGCGGCGACACCGTGATCATGGACAACCTGCCTGCCCACAAAGGCACAGACGTGCGCCGAGCTATCGAAGCAGCTGGCGCAACGCTGCGCTATCTTCCGCCCTACTCGCCGGACTTTAACCCAATCGAGAACGCCTTCTCCAAGCTCAAGGCATTCTTGCGAAAGGCTGCCGCGCGAACCATCGACGACCTGTGGGACGTGATCCGCGATGCCCTGCCGACCTTCGCGCCGCAAGACTGCGCCAACTACTTCACCGCTGCCGGCTATTTTATGGCGTCACCCCGTCTCGTAGCGCATACGCTGGTCGGGGCCGCCTATGGCTGACTGCTGGTGTGCGTGGCGGTCTCAGAGAGCGCGATTGGGTTTTACTTACTGATCGAGCGGTTCCGGCCTCGATGATTTGGCTCCAAGGCGCAAACCGACCCAAGGGCACGATTTCAATTATCCGACGCGGACTGCTCGGCGAGCAAAGTCTCAAGTTGCGCGACCAAATTCGCCGCCGGGCAAGGTTTGATCTGGACGACCAAGCCTGAAAACCGTGTCGAGAGCGCCGGAGGGAGGTCCACCGCTGTGTGGATAATGAAAGGGATGTCCAAACCCAAAAGGACCTCCACTAACCGCGAGCAATCCCCGTCCACCAAATTTACGTCCAAGATCGCTGCCGTGACCGTGACCGTCCCAACCAGGGCCAGGGCTTCCTCAACGGTCGCGGCAGGCCCGACAACAATTCCGTCGGCGTCTTCAATGGCGAACGCCAGGTCCAGAGCGATGAAAGGTTCATCCTCGGCCACGAGAACAGATGCCCGGTTTAGCATAGACGGGCCCGGGCTCGATGGCGGAGGACAGTTGAATGTTGGCAAGCCCTCAAAGCGCCAAGCGCTTCGTTTTTGCCGAAAGAAGCACCACCAAACCTTCCGGGTTCCAGTGGAAAATGATGTCTCCGCCCAGCTGGCTGCTGACGCTCCGGCGAATGAGTATACTGCCGAACCCCTCCCGCTGAGGTGGTGTTGTGATGGGGGGCCCTCCGACTTCTCTCCACGACAGGGCGAAGCGGCCCTGCGCTTCTGTCCACGAAATGTGGACGCACCCGCCGGGGACCGAGAGGGCACCGTACTTAGCCGCGTTCGTCGCCAACTCATGCACGACGAGTGCGACGTTGGTAGCGGCCTCCGCGCCGACCGCAAATTCCAACCCGTCGATTTGGATCCGCGCGCCATCTCTCGTTCCAGTCGGATCGACATAAGAAGCAATAATCTTTTGTATCAGTTCGCTCAGGTTGGTCCCTCGCAGGTTTGTCTGGGCCTTTGAGGCCCTCGGCCGAATCAACTGCTGGGCGACGGCGAGCGCGCCGAGCCGGCCTCGGATGGTCTCGGCCAGTTCCTTCGGCGTGGTCGCCGATCTGGCGCTCAGCGTCACCATTCCACCTACGGTGGCAAACAGGTTCTTAATCCGGTGATCCATCTCTTGAAGGAGTAGTTCCTGCTGCTCCTCATGACGTTTGCGCAGGCTGACGTCGATAAAGATCACGCCAACCTTCAAGATGGCCTCATCGTCAAAGCGAAAAGCGAACAACTCCAGCGTCCGTCCCTGCGATGCCAGGTTGCGCTCGAAGCGGATCGGCTCTCCCGTCGCCATGACCTTGTCGTAGGTCTCGAACCACTCCTCAGGCTCTTCGGGGAACGCCTCTCGAATCGTCTTGCCAACGACGTCGCCGACACCAGTCTGCTTGGTAAAGCCAGCATTGGCGGAGAGATACCGGAAGTCACTCCGCTCGCCGGGGCCGGTCTCCAGCTTTCCGAGTGTGCAGAAGCCCTCATCGATGAACTCGAAGAGAAGCCGGAATCTCGCCTCACTGGCCCGGAGGACTTCCTGCGCTGCTTGTCGCTCAGTCGTATCGACGAAGGTCATGACCACGCCATCGATGAGGTTGTCGATCGTTCGATACGGACGAATGCGCAGGGTGAATGTCGTCTTCGTATCGTGCAGCACGACCTGGCGCTCCACCAAGGTCAGCTTGCGCAGGACGGTTTGCACGTCGCGTTGCAGATCGGCGTAATCCAGGAGATTGACCACCTCGGCGATCGGCCGGCCGATATCTATGTCGCGCACATGAAAGATGTCTGTGACACCGGGCGTGAAACTCTTCACCCTCAGTTGCCCATCCAAAAAGAGAGTCGCGATCTCGGTGCTTTCGAGCAGGTTTTTCAGGTCGCTGTTCAGATGAGTCAGCTGATCATTCTTGCTATTCATCTCCGCGTTGATCGTCTGAATCTCCTCGTTTATCGACTGCATCTCCTCCTTGGATGTCTCCATTTCCTCGTTGGAGGATTGAAGCTCTTCGTTGACCGACTGATGCTCCTCGTTGGAAGATTTCAGTTCTTCGTTGGCAATTTCCAGCTCATCGATGGACGATTGAAGTTGCGTTCTGGTCGTCAGCAGATCCTGTTCAAGTGCTTTGAACGCTTCGCTGGAGTCGTTGTTTGTTTGCAGCGCCGCGCCGCTCGGTGCGCCGGCGCCGACATCCTGAAAGACCAGCACGAAGAACCCGCCTTCGGCGCCGTGACCACCCAAGGGTTCCGCGGTCAAGGTGACGAGACGAGCGCGGCCTGCCAATCGAATCGACACATTTTCGTGCTGGACGACACCTGGGAGGGATCTCGCCTCTTTAAGCACCGCCCTCACCAATGGCCTCAGGGCTTTGCGCAGGATGTCGAACAGGGCAAAGCTCGGCGCACCCGGCGAAAGTTCAATGTATTGGCCCATGGCCGCGCCGGAAAACCGCACGATACGGTCGCGGCTATCGATCACGACGTGGGGTAGATTGTATTTCTCCGTCACCCGGCGCGTGCTTTTGTCGATCCGGTCGTCCTCGCGCTTGGGCGTCGCGTCCAAGTGCGGCAGCGGCTCAAGGCCCCTGCGACCGGTCATGAGGTCGGGCAGTGTCGGTCGATCAACCTCCCGCCGCTCGAAGAGCCGATGCTTCTTATCCCGGACCGCGAACAGCTTTGTGGCGCGAGTGACCGACTCCGATGATCCAAGGAAAAGCCGCCCATGCGGCTTGAGCGCATAGTGGAAGGTTCGCATCACGCGGTCCTGCATATCCGCGTCGAGGTAGATCAGCAGATTGCGGCAAGAAATCAAATCGAGCCTGGAAAACGGCGGGTGTTTGATGATGCTGTGGGTGGAGAACACGCACATGTCGCGGATTTCCGAAACGATGCAGCAGAAACCGCCATCCTCGGTAAACCAGCGCTCTGCCCGTTCTGGCGACAGTCCGGCCGCTGGCCGTCGGTATCGCCCGAGACGCGCGATCGCGATCGCTTGGTCATCAATGTCAGTGCCGAAGATTTGCACCTTCGGCCTGGCGTGCCGGCCGTCCATCGCTTCGCGGAGCATAATAGCGATGGTGAAGGCTTCTTGCCCAGTCGAGCAACCCGGGACCCAAATACGGATGTCGTCATCCGCTCCCTTTCCGACCACAAGGTCCTTCAACACCGTGTCGGCCAGCGCGTCGAATGCGGCGGGATCTCGAAAGAACTCCGTTACCCCAATCAACAGCTCTTGGAACAGCAACTCCAGCTCCGCGGGTTGCCGACGGTAGTGTTCGATGTAGGCGTCCGGGGTGTCGAGTCGGAGAACCTGCATCCTTCGCTGAAGCCGACGGACGAGGGTTTTTTCCTTGTACTCGCTGAAATCATGGCCGCTGTGTGACCTTAGGGCCGCCATGATCGTCGAGAGATAGGAGCCGGCATTCTTACGGGCGTCGTCCCCGTCCTTATGTTCGACAATGCTCGTCAGGTATTGCTTGTAGGCGATTAGATGGGCCGGCATCGCCTCGACCGCGAGCACTTCGTCGACTTGGCCCGTCAAGGTCGCGCTTTGCGGCATACCGGCCATCGCATGGCTGTCGAACTCGGCTTGGGCCAAGGTGAGCCCGCCGTGTTCCTTGATGATGGCCAAGCCGAGCGAGCCATCGCTTCCGGTTCCCGCCAGGACGATGGCGATCGCGTTCTCTCCTTGATCCTCAGCGAGTGACTGGAAGAAGGTGTCGATCGGCCGGCGCCGATCCCGCGGCGGCGCGGGCTGGTCGACCTTGAGACGCCCGGCCTTGATCGTCAGGGTCGCGTCAGGAGGGATAACGAAAACGCAATTCGGCGTGACCTGCACACCGTCAGCCGCCTCGACCACACGCATGGAGGTCGATTTTCCCAGCAGTTCGACCAACATGCTCTTGTGGTCTGGCGACAAGTGCTGAACCAGCACGAACGCCATGCCGATGTCCTCTGGCGTATTGGCGAAAAAGCTCCTGAAGGCCTCAAGGCCTCCAGCCGATGCACCGATGCCGACGATCAACAACACGCCAGCCCCGCTCTTTTCAGGGCGCGCAAGCGGCTGTTCCCCTCTCTCGCTGTGGCGGTTGGCATTTGAGCGATCCGGCGGTTTTATTGCCATTGTCCAACCTCGATAACGTCAGATCGCACATCATTCGCCTCGAAATTGTTGGCGGTTACCCTAATTCAATCGATAATTTGTTGGCTTGCAACTCAAAATTGGTTTGGAATCGGTATCTCAACGAGCGGGCCTTCGTAGAAGCAGCATTGCTGAAGCGGCATAGAGGAAGGCTTCGGCCGAGGCGATCGTCCTTTCAAAGCTCTTTTCCAGCCTGCGGTTTCGATTGATCCAAGCGAGGAAGCGCTCCACCAACCAGCGGCGCGCAATGACGGCGAAGCAGATCTGCCCCATCGCTTCTTCGGACAATTTCGACGCGGATCGGGCTGTTGGTGGCCACGCACGGCCCCTGGTGGCCTGTACCGGTCATCAGTGTCCACCAAGGCGTGGCGCTTGCGGCCCTTGATCTTCTTACCCGCGTCATAGCCGCGAACGCCGCCGCTCTCGGTCGTCTTGACGCTTTGGCTGTCAATGATGGCCGCAGACGGGCTCGCCTCGCGTCCAGCCCGCTCTCGGTCGAGCATGACCAAGTGATGGTTGATGCTTTCCCACGTGCCCGCGTCGCGCAGCCGCCAATTCTTACTCAGAGGCCTCAACAACGTCCGAGGCGGGTGGGCCATGCTCTGCACCGCCCATAACCTCAACAAGCTGCATCGAGCCACAGCCTGAACCACGCCAGCTGGGCCGGGCCTCACACCTGACAAGCTGAACGACGGCCCGCTTGCAATGATGCGCACTCCAGAGGCCGCTCGCCAATCAGCAGCTATGTCTCAAACGGAGCCCTTACCCATTCTCAGACAGGCGCCTAGGTTATTTCACCGTGGCAAGATAGGCGATCAGGTCGGCTCGCTGGGTCTCGTTCTTCAGGCCGGCATAGGGCATCGTGGTTCCGGGTACGACGGCTCTTGGATTGACGAGATAGCGGTCTAGCGTGGCCTCGTCCCAGTTCAGACCCGAACCCTTGTTGGCCTCGGAATAGTGAAAGTCCGAGACAGTTCCCGCCTTGCGCCCAACCACTCCAAAGAGGCTAGGTCCGATACCTTTCTTGCCCTCGGTGACACTATGGCACGCCGAGCACTGGATCTTGAACACCTTCCCCCCGGCCTCGGGGTCCGCTGCGGCAGCGAGCAGGGTAAGGCAGGACGCGGCAAGCGCCAGGAAGGCAACAGCTGCGATCTTTCGTGTCGTGGTCATGCTGCGCATCCTGTCCGTGGGCCTTTCGATCGATTTCATTGTGCGGGCTTGGCCGTGTCGCCCGCCGCCAAACTCTCGGCTTCGATCTCGAGGAACACGCGATAGGCGTTCCCCCGGTTGCTGGCACCGAACGCCGGGATGTCGCGGTAGGGTCCCCAGTCAGTCGCCTCGTAGGCGGCGTCGAACTCCGTCCACTCCGCCACCGCCCTGGCCATCTTTGCGCGGACGTAGCGGATGTAGGTGTCGGTGAACGAGATGGCCTCGGCGGCGCCCGTCGCAGGTTTCCCGTGCCCGGGGATGATGAAGCGGGGTTCGAGCAACGAAACTTCCTGCAACCCGGCAAGCCAGTTCTTCGTGTTGACCGCAGCACTCGCCATGAACGGAATGCGGCCGTTCTGCACGATGTCGCCCGCGAACAGCACCCGCTCCGGCAGGACAAGCATCATGATGTCGCTCATCGAGTGGGCCGGGCCTGCGTAGACGAGCTGGAAGCGGTGCGCACCTAGCCTGATCTCGGCTGCGACCTGGAACACCACCCCCGGGAGCACAATGCGGGTGTCAGCGTTCACCCAGGGTGCCAGCGCTTCCCGCCGCTGCGCGAGCCGTGGGGCGGCCGCCTCGTCGTCAGTGTTGCCCGCGGCGGTGTAGTTCAGCGCCTTTGTCTGGGCGACGATTTCCGCACCGGTTTCATCCCGGAATGCCTGGAGACCGTAGATGTGGTCGGCGTGATAGTGGCTCAGCACCACGTGGCGGACAGGCTTGTCGGTGATGCCTTTGATCTTCTGCAACATTGCGTGCCCGAGGCTCGGCGTCCCCAGGGTGTCGAACACCACGACACCTTCGTCGGTTACGACGAACCCAGCGTTGGACGTATGGCCCTGGTTGGTCCCGTTCGGCACGCCCGGATGCCCGAGGACGTAATAGATGGGGGCCCCAGGCACCTGCTGGACGACGAGGTCTTCGATGAGCGGGGCGTAAGCCTGCGCGCGGGCCTCCCCGGGCAGGGCGGCCGCAAACGGGACGGCGGCCGCACAGGACAGGAAGCCCCGCCGGCCGGCCAAGCCACGTGGGACGAGCCAGGACGGCACCCCGCCGTCACCGCAGCACCCCACCGGAAAGCCGGGTCGGCTACTGGGCAACGCGCTGGAACCCGAACGGTTCGAAGGCCGCGAACGCGGCATCGGACCGGATGAAGGTCAACCATGCCTGCGCCGCCTCGATATGCGGCGCCCCGGTGACGATCGCCGCGCTGTAAACGGCACGGGTGTTCTGTTCGGGGGGGATGGCCACGTGGGAAATCGGATGGCCCTGCTGCTCCTGGAACAACGCCTCGGAGGTCCAGGTCACGCCCGCCTGACCCAAGCCCTGCATCAGCAACAGCGGCGTCTGACGGTGGTGGATCCGGGTGAGGACCGTCGAGCCGTCGGCGACCTTCCCGGTATAGACAGCCGAAGCCAGTGCCTCGCCGCCGGTTTTGACCAGGGATGCTCTGATCTGGGCGGCGACCCCCTCGAAGGCTGGGTTCGGCATGATGACGGCGAGATCGGGGCGGCCCAGATCGGCGAGGCCCGTGATGTGCGCCGGGTTATCCTTCGGGATCATGATGGTCAGGTCGTTGGTCGCGAAGGACACAACCGGTGTCGCCAGCCGCCCGTCCTTCACCCACGTCTCGCGGGCTCCTTTTTCTGCCATCATGACGTCGGGATGGACGGTGAAGGTCAGGTTGCCGGACGTGACGGTGCCACCTTCGGCGAGCTGTTTCATCAGCAACCCGGGCGGCAACGTCTCGTAGAACACCCGCCCGCGGTAAGCGGGGTATGCGTCACCGAACGCGCGAACCAGGTTCGCCATCGCGAAGAAATAGTTGCCGGACGCGTAAAGGACCAGCTGCGGGTCGTCGAGGCTGCCGTGGAAGTCGGCCATGATGTCGGCGGGCGGCACGGTGAACACCAGCCCCTGTTTCGCTGCGTCATTGTTCCGGCCGCCCTGCCACGGCGGGTACTGCGCCTCCGCCGCCTCAAGGCGGCCGGCCGGGGTGCCGGGCGGGGCTGCGGCCCCGACCAGACATGCCGCAAGCAGTACCTGAACGAACGGTGCCTTCATCGCGCGTAAGCGAACCCGGCGGAAGCCAGTTCGACCAGCGTGCCCACGGCACCGGGCGTCAAGATGGCCCCGGGCACCAGGTGATTGCTCAATTCGGCGCACATGGCCTCGGCGGATAGGTGATCGGGATTGGCGCCGGTGGATATGAGCTTCTCGCACAGCTCCCAGACCGCGTTGTGGCACGCCAGGAAGAACGATCCCCTCCGTTGCAGTCCCTGGATGCTGTTCGCGCGCGGCGAAAAAGCGCCATCCGTGTTCTGGTAGTCCTTGGGGTCATGATCGGACGCCGCAGGAGCCTTGAGGAACGTGTTCTTCGTGATGCCGGGTCCGGCAAGTTTTGCCAGCCCGTACTTCTCCCAGATCCCGTCGTCATAGAGCGCGAGCTGCGCGCTGCCATGGGTTGCGGACACACACAGGAAATCCGGGTGCCTGAACGACCATATCTCGGCGTTCATGGCGTTGCGCATGACGTTGAGCCACGGCCCGGCGATGTCGGTGTTGTCCCAGCTCTGCTTGGGGCCACCGGCATAGTGCAGGACCGCATCGAGTGCGTCGGCGTCCCACTGGTCGCGGTTGTCGAGGATCATCGGCACGGTCTTGAAGTCGCGCCGTGGCGCCATTGTCGCGATCCTGGTGGTCAGCTCGTCCAGCGTCTTGGCACCCGCTGGCACGAGCGGAGCGGCTGGCGACGCTGCGGCCGCATGGGCGAACCCTGCCGCCATGAGGGCAAAACTGAAAGTCTGCAGACTTCCACGACGAGATACCATGATCGGCTTACTCCTGTTTGAAGGCGCGTCAGGGACGCACGGTCGTGTAGCCGTGCTCGGCCAGCGTGATGATTTGCACCACTCCGGAGCCGACCCTGCGGGCTTCGGGCGCGAGCGCGTACGGCTTGCCCGTCTCGCGCTCGATGGTCTCGATGGTGTTCATGCACGCGTCGAACCGGACGCCCTGCGCGACCAGGCTGCGGATCTTCGCGGCATTCGGGTTGCCGTCGTGCAGCAAGTCGATCCCCGGGCCGAACGTAACCACGTCGATCGCAACCTTGTCCGGGCCGTATGACTTCAGCACGTTTGCCGCCACGCTCAGCACGATGGCCTGCTTCGTCTCTCCCGCATCGGAGAGCTGCAAGGTCAGCCTGTGCTCGGCGAAGGCCGGCTCGTCCGGCATGCCGACATCCCGCTGCGGCACCTGCGCCTGGGCTGTCCCGACCGCCGCCAGCGACAGCAGCAGCGCGAACGGAAAAAGCGGTCTCATGCGGCATAGCCCGGGTTGCCGTCGACGCCTTTCAGCTTCACCCGCCCCGGACGGCCCGGTTTGATCTCGCCCTTGCGGCGCAGGTAGGTGGCGACGACGTCCCACACCGGACGTTTGCCCTGGGGTAGGTTCACCGAGGCCCATCCGGCGACCTTGTAGGTCTTCCCGGCCTCGAGCGCCGTGCCGTCGGCCAGCGTCAGGTCGGAAATCCGCTTACCCATCACCGCACCGGGCGTGCAGGCGTAATCAAGGCCGCCCAGCCGCACCATGTCGCCGCCCTGCTGCACGTAAGGGTCCGGGTTGAACAGGTTGTCGCCGACGTCCTCGAGGACGGTCCTGATCGCGTCTCCGGTCATCTCCTGCACATAGACGTCGGGGTAGGTGATGGCCGTGTGCGCATACACCATTTCCATGGTCACGGCGTCGCCCGGCAGGGTGCTCGGTCCCCAGCGGAACCCTGGGGTCAGCGCGATGGGCACATCCAGTTCCTGCATCATCGCATCGCAGAGTATCTGGTCCATCGTGCCAGCGACGTTGCCGCGCCGGTAGAGCAGCTCCCCGGCGGACGTCAGCTTCTCGTCGAGCATCGCCTCATCCGGCTTGCGCAGTGCGGCAACACGGGCGGACATCGCAGGGTCGGCTGGTAACAGGTTCGAGAAGACCGGGACAAGATGGTAGCTGAAGCCGTTCACCTTTCCCGGGCCGACATCGAGATCGACGACGCCCAGGAACTTGCCGTTCGAGCCGCCATTCGACACCAGCGTCTTGCCGCCGGGGTTGGTCACCACCGTGGGCTGCGGCAACGCATCGTGCGTGTGACCGCCCAGGATAAGGTCGATGCCGCGGACGCGGCTGGCCAGCTTCAGATCGACATCCATGCCGTTGTGCGACAGCAGCACCACCGCATCCGCACGCTCCGTCCCACGCACCTTGTCGACCACCTTCTGAAGGTCGGTTTCACGGATACCGAACGTCCAGTCCTCGACGAAGCGGCGCGGGTGGGCGATGGGCTGGTAGGGGAAGCACTGGCCGATCACCGCGATCCTGCGGCCGCCAGCCTCCTTGATGATGTAGGGCTGGAAGACCCGGCCGCTGTCGGCGTCGAACGCCTCCGCGCCGTTGAACGCCGCCTCGTCGTTCAGGAATACATTCTGGGCAAGGAAGGTCCCGTTGAAGCCGTTCAAATTGCGTCGGAACGTCTCCTCGCCGTACGTCATCTCGAAATGCGACGTCATCGCGTCAACACCGAGCAGGTTTTGCAGGCTCACCATTCCGGTACCCTGGGTGCTGTGCGCAGTCCATGATCCCTGCCAAGTGTCGCCGCCATCCAGCAGGAGCGTGTTGCCGGGACCCGCCTCCGTACGGAACCGGGCAATCAGCGAAGCGAGATGCGCGTAGCCGCCCATACGGCCGTAGCGGTGGGCGGCCTCCTGGAAGTCCAGGTATGTGGTGGCATGCGCCAGCGCCGACCCGGCGGGGATCCCGAAATGGCTGAGGAAAGCGCCGCCAACTAGGTGAGGGGGCCGTCCGGCGGCCTCGCCCATGCCGATGTTGACGCTCGGCTCGCGGAAATGCACCGGCGTGGTTTGGCCGTGGGTGTCGGTCATGTGGAGGAGGCGGACGTTGCCGCTGCGGCCGATGTCGTAGATGTCGGTCCGCGCCTGGGTGCGTGACAGCCGGGGCAGCATCCCGGCTGCGGCAGCTGCCCCGATCATCGTCATGAAGTCGCGCCGAATCGGCTGCATTGTGGTTCCCCTGACCCTGGCTGATGTCAACGGATGACCGCGTCGCGCCAGGCTGTCTTCTGCTCGTTCGACTGCTCCACCGCACGTTCGGCCAAAAGCCGAGCCCTGGTGGCCTCAGCAACGGCCGCATCCCAGCTGCCCGAGGTGAACGCGGCCTTCGCGGCCTTCAGGGATGCCTCTGCCGGGATCCAGCGGTTGCCTAATTTGCCCGCAGCGTCTTCGGCCTTCACGGCCCCGGCGATGGCGCTTTCAGCTTCGGACTTGTCGGCGGCGTGTGCCGCGATAGGAACAGAGCACAGCAGCATGAATGCGAGTGCGACGCGGGTCATGGCCGCGTCCCTGGCCCACTGATCGGCACCCCGTTGCTCATGTAGGACAGGAAGTATTCGAGGTCGCGATAGGACTTGTCCTGCGGCGGCAGCGGCTCGGACCGCATCTGCGCGCTGCAACTGGTAAACCGGCGGTCGATCGTTCCCATGCTGCCCCAATCGGAACGATAGATCGGAAAGGCCGCCAGGATGCCGATGGCCGGGGCGAGGATATCGCCGCGCAGGCGTTGGCCCGCTGCACCCACATGGCAGCTCGCGCAGGAGAAGTTGAGCTGCCCCCGGCGCGTGTAGAAGTATTCCTTGCCATCCTCGTAGGCCGCCCGCGCCCGCGGGTCGTCCGGTATTTTGATGTCAAAGGGCTTATCTCGCGAGGTCTCCGCCATATAGGCGGTGATCGAGGCCATCAAGCCGACCTGGTAAGGCAGCGGCTTCTCGCCGTTCGCTTCGCGGCAGCGATTGATCGTACCGTCGAGGGTGGCGACCTCGCCGGTCTTTGTATCGAAATAGGGGAAGTCCTGTCTTACGCCGATGCCTTTATTCGCGAAGCAGTCGGCATAGGACTTTCCGTTGGCGAAGGGCGTCTCGAACGCGGTCTTCCCCTCGTCGAGAGCGAAATCATAGGGGGGGAACTGCATGATGTCCTCCCACTGCTTCCGCATCGGCGCGCTGACTGCATAAGGCCCGTTGGCAAAGTCGGCGAACGGGACCTGGGGGAAACGCTCCCCGAACGAAGCCTGAAACGCCTTCTGGTCGGCGAGTGGGTCCGTCTTGTCAGGTGCCGGCGCGGCGCCCCCGAGGACTGCCACCGCCGCGGCCAGCACCGCCACCCGCAAGGAGGCCCGCGCCCTGATCCGACGATTTGGCATCAGGCGATTTTCGCCGTGACCGTGTCGGTTTTGCCGAGGTTGTCCACCCACGTCACGACCAGCGGGTCACCCTTGGCGCCCCCCTTGAACGAGAACTTGACGTAGGGATCTTTCGACACGGCGGGACCCCAGTCGGCGTGCAGCACCACCTTGCCACCATACTCGAAGGTGACGGTCTCGATGTGATGCGGGGGTATCACCGCGCCGTTGGCGTCCTTGACGAAGCCGCTGTCCATCGGATGCTGGATCAGAGCCTGGACGTCGGTGCTGGTGCCGTTTGCCTGCGCGCGGACGCGGATAGTCGATGCCATGTGCCGGTCTCCTATCGATTTCGATCAGCCGCCGCAGCCGCCGAGGGTGACTTTTACTTCCTTGGACGCCGAATAGAGTCTCCCGTCCGACTCGACGACTGCGACCACGTTGCTGGTCTTGGCCATCTTCAGTCGGCATCCGACCGAGGGCATCGCACCGTCTGCCAGCTTGTAGGAGGCTGCGAGTGCCGAGGGGTTTTCGGGCACCAGGATCGTGATCCTCGTGACGTTCGGCAGGGTCGTGCTGACTGACACCGGGACCACGGCGCCATTCTCCGCAATCTCCGGGACGTCCAGGGTGACCTTGTCCGACACCTCCATGGGCTTGCCGTAGAGCAGCTTCAGCGCGTCGTCGTCGGTCTTCTGCTGGAACGCCTGCTCCGGCCAACCGGGTGCCGCGGCCTGGACCTTTCCGGCCAGGGCGGTGAATCCGAGCAGCGCCAGCAGCCGCAGAGCGGTGCGACGCGAAGCCTGGTGAGAGACGGAAGCTGGCTGCATGTCTAGGCTCCTAAGGGTGGCTCGGGGGCTAAAGGCTGTAGAGAAAGTCGACGATCTGCTCGATCTCCTGGTGATCCAGGATCAGGTTCCGGCCGAAGCTCGGCATGATCGTCTGCGGATTGCGCGCCTCCTCGTTCTGGAGAATGGCGATCAGATCGGCGCGATCCGGGAAGCGGGCCTTCATGTCGTTCAGCTCCGGGCCGACGTTGCTGGGCACGTCGCTGCCGCGCATTGTATGGCAGGCAAGGCAGTTGCCCTTCGTGCGGTCGAACGCGACTGCCTGCCCGGCGGACGGTGCGGTGCCCTGGGCAAATACCTGGACAGATGCGGTTCCGAGCAGTGCCAGCAGAACGGCGGCGATACCACCATGGAAGATGGCGCGGGTCACTGCCTTCGTCATTGGGGCATCGCCGTGTCCAGCGGGCCGGTCGTGCGGGGCGTCAGCGTTTTGCCCTCCGCAGTTTGCGAGACCTTCACGTCAGCGGCCGGACGGCAGTTCGACATGCACGCGGCATCGTGGGTGTCCGGCCGGGGATCGATCCAGTTGAACCCCTCGCGATTGGGCATCTTCACTTTCGGCAGCGTATTTCGGTCCGCGACGAAGTCGTCGTCGACGAGGCTGTTGAGGTTCAGCACGTAGGCTGTCACGGCATACACCTGGTCCGGCGGCAGCACGTGCGGCGATGGGAAGGGCATCGCGCGGTTGATGTAGTCGAACAGCGTGGTGGCGTACGGCCAATATGTCTGCACCGTCTGCTCCGGCCGATCTCCCGTCAGCTTCCCCTCTCCCGCAATGCGTGGGTAGCGGCCGACGCCCTCGCCGAACGTGCCGTGGCACGACGCGCAGACGTTTGCGTACAGCTCGTCGCCGTCCTTCACCGATCCGCTGCCCGCAGGCAGGCCCTGGCCGTCCGGCCGAACGGCGATCGCCCAACCTTCTACCTGCGCGGCGGTCGGCGTCGTCCCGAGCCTGAGAGGACCTTTATCCGCGGCGAACCCAAGTGCCGCGGGAATGCAGGCGGCTGCGATTGCCGCCACGGCGAGCTTACGCCAGCTGGACATTGAAGACGCTCCCATCCGGCTTGACCTGCCAGGTCTGGATCGAGTTGTTGTTGTAGATGGCGTTCGTGCCGCGCACCGCCCGCAGTTCGGTCAACGTCGGCTGCACGAACCCGGTCTCGTCCATGGCACGCGATTGCAGCAGCGCCGGACTGCCATCCCATCGCCATTCCATCGTGAACTTGGTGAGTGCCTTCGGGAGGATCGGGCCGTGTAAGCGGGCCGTCGTCCAGTTGATGCCGCCGTCCAGGCTGACGTCGACCTGTTTGACCTTGCCGAGACCTGACCAGGCGAGACCGCGGATCTCGTAGATGCCCGGCCCCTTCGCGGGCATCTCCGGGCAGGGGAAGGTGATCACCGACTTGGCATAGATTGGCCAGGTGAAGCCGCGCGCCTTACCGTCGGCCATCAGCTCGGTGTATTTGGAGGTTTCCTCGCGCGTGTACCACGGCTCGTCGCCGATCTGGAGGCGGCGAATCCACTTGATGTTGACGTTGCCCTGCCATCCCGGAACGACCAAGCGCACAGGATATCCCTGCTCCGGTCGCAGGGCTTCGCCGTTCTGCGCATAGACCAGCAGCACGTCGTCCAGCATCTTGTCGAGCGGAATGGACCGGGCCATGTGCGCGCCGTCGGCACCCTCGGCCAATACCCACTTCGCACCGGGCTTCAAGCCGGTCTGCGCAAAGATCGTCGAGAGCTTCACACCGGTCCACTCGGCACAGCCGATCATGCCGTGCGTGTACTGAAGCGAGTTCAGCTGTGGCGCGCGCCATTCCATCCCGCCATTGGCGGGGCACTCGATGAAGTGGATGCGACTCTCGCTCGGAAACCGCTTGATGTCGTCCATCGTGAACAGCAAAGGTCGGTCCACCATGCCGTGGACCATGAGGCGATGCTGAGCCGGATCCACGGTCGGCCGTCCGGCGTGGTAACGCTCGAAAAAGACGCTGCTCGGCGTGATGATGCCCTGCTGATACTGCAACGGGGTGAAGCTGATGGACGACTCCGCGTTCGCGGTCAGCCAGGGCACGTTCCGGCGGATGACGTCCTTCTCGAAATGCGACGGGTTGCCGTAGACGCGGTCGCCGATGCCTGGGCCGAGCGACTGCGACCAGTCCGGATCGGCAGGCGGAGACGGGTCGTCCGCCCTCGCACGTCCGGATGCCGCAACGGCGAACGCAGCCACTCCAGCACCCATCCCGGTACGAAGCAGCCGCCTGCGATCGGATGAGGGTGCAGTGCGCAACTGTTCTTTTGGTTGTTCAGCCATCCGGTCGATCCGTCCCGATTTGTCTTTTTTGTTCTACGCATTCTGCAAAAGCGTGATCTGCACTATTGCGTCGACGTCACGTGCCTGCGATTAAATTCGATGACAGGGAGCGGGAACAATCCGCACCATGGGAGACTACGCCAGGAGATGGCCACCATCCTCGTCATAGAGGACGACCCCGAAACGGCATCCGAGATCCGTGCCGAGCTGGTTCGGTGCGGCTTCACGGTCGGATGCGCGGCTGACGGCCCTGGCGGCCTGTCACAGGCGGTCGATGGGCGATGGGACGCGATCGTGCTGGACCGCATGTTGCCCGGCCTGGACGGGCTGGAACTGGTCCGGCAACTGCGGACACGGAACGTCACCGTGCCGACCCTGTTGCTCAGCGCACTCGGCCAGGTTTCCGACCGGATCACCGGGCTGCGTGCTGGGGCCGACGACTACCTGGTGAAGCCATTCGCCCTTGGTGAACTGATGGCACGCCTCGAAGTGCTGCTTCGCCGCCCGAGCGGGGGCACGCAAACCAGGCTGCATGTCGGGCCGCTCGAACTCGACCTCATCGCACGACGTGCCAGCAGGGGGGGCCGCACGCTCGACCTTCTGGCCCGCGAGTTCCAACTGCTGGAGTATTTGATGCGGCGCGACGGAATGCCGGTCACCCGCAAGATGCTTCTCGAGGATGTCTTCGGGTACAAGTTCGAGATTCGGACCAACCTGGTCGACGTCCATATCGGCCGCCTGCGCCGTAAGCTCGACGCTCCCGGCGAACCACCGCTGCTGCTCACCCTCCGGGGCGAAGGCTTCATACTCAGTGCCCCTCAGTAGCTTCTCGCGCATGCCCCGATACGCGGGTCTGCGCGCGGTGGAGCTGATCCGCAGCCGCGGTTTTCGGTGGGGTACAACTTTTGCCGCCATCCTGGGTGGCAGCCTCCTCGCGATGTTCGTTCTGATGTTCTGGAGGAGCAGCTACCTGCTGTTTGACGCCCTCGACCGCTCAGTTACGGAACAGGTTGAGCTGCTGGCCGCCCGGCCTCCCGACATGCTCGTGTTCATGATCAGCTCGCGCATGAACCATCGGCCCGCAGTGGTGACTCAGGTCGGGTTGTTCACCCCGGATGGCATCTCTATTGTCGGAGACGTCCCTGCCATCCCGGTCGGCCTTGACCTTAACGGCAGCGTGCAGGCGGTCCAGGCACCTGCTTCGCCGACGTCCCAGTGGCGTGCCGCAGGACGGCGTCTCGCCGACGGCCGTCTCCTCATCGTTGCACGAGAGGCAGACGAGATTCTCGAGGTCCGCGCTGACCTCATTCGTGGCGCAGCCGCAGGGATCGTCCCGGCGATCCTGCTGAGCCTCGTGGGCGGTGTGCTTGTCGGTATCGCGACAGAACGACGCCTGCGCCATATCAGCGCGGTGGCCGAACGGGTCATCGCGGGTGAACTGGGGGAACGGCTTCCCTGCTCATCAGGCGACGACGAGCTGGACCGACTTTGCGCCATCGTCAACCGGATGCTGGAGCGCTTCGAGGATGTGGCCACTGCACTCAAAGGCGTCGGTGACAACATCGCTCACGACCTCCGGACGCCGCTGACATCGGTGCGTGCACGGCTGGAGCGGTCGCTACGGATGGTTGGGCCAGGGTCGGCAGCCGGTGCGTCCATCGCGGAATCCATAACCGGCGTCGATCGTGCCCTGTCGATCGTCTCGGCCTTGCTCAGGGTGGCTGAGATCCGCCACGCGCGGCGACACAAGGCGTTCGTGCCGTTCGATCTGGGCGAGGTGCTCTCAGAGACTGCGGAAACATTCCGGCCAGTGGCCGAGGAGAAAGGACTGGCATTCCGGTTCCCGCCGCCCTGTCGTGCAATGATCATCGGGGATCGCGACATCCTCGTCGAAGCGATTGTAAATCTAGTTGATAACGCAATAAAATTTACGCCGCCTCCGGGCGTGGTTGGTCTCTATCTGGAAGGCACCGGAGAACACCCCATCGTCCAGGTAATCGACTCCGGACCTGGCATCGCACCCGCCGAACGGCGGGACGTGTTCCGGAGGTTCTTCAGGAGCGATGCGAGCCGCACGGCATCCGGTAGCGGACTGGGGCTGAGCCTCGTCGCCGAAATCGTGGCCCTGCACCGCTTTAGCATCACGCTCGGCGACGAACGGCCCGGTTGCCGCTTCGAGCTACGGTGCTGGCCTGGCGCAGGCGGCCCCGATACGTTGGACAGGGTCGAGGCGAGGTCCAACGAGGCGCATGGTCCACCGTTGCATATCTGAAACTAATAGGGCGAGTGAAAGCTTGGGGCAGTCAGTCGTCTTGGCGCCCAATTCCATCCCATGGCCCCCGATCATCTATCTCGCCGCGGCGGCAGCGGCGGTCATGCTGAACCACGTTTTTCCGATTTGGGGCCTATAGCCCTGGGAGTACCGGAGGGCGGGAATTGCCGTGATGGCGGCCGGATTAGCTCTTGACGGCTCCGCCATGATTACCGTGCGGCGGCAACACGCCAACATACTCCCGCACCGGGCAGCGACTTGCCTGGTCACGACCGGACCGTTCTCAATCTCCCGCAATCCCATCTACCTTGGCAACACGGTGATGCTGCTCGGTGCGGCCGCCGCCTTTTCAAACGTCTGGTTCCTGGCTGTGGCGCCCTTCGTCGTTATCGCCGTCTCTCGTCTCGCCATCTGGCGGGAGGAAAGGCATATGGATGCGACCTTCGGAGCAGCGTGGCGGGACTATGCAGGCCAGGTGCCGAGATGGCTGCGGTGGAGGTTGAGGCGGGCTGGTATCGCGCGCCGGGCTAATTGGTCCGGGCACCGCTGTTCATGATCCCGAAGCACCACATCCCCGCCAGCATCGCTGCCACGAAGATCAGTGCCGTCGGGATACCCAACGGGACCGCCGCCAGGGCTGGGCCGGGGCAGAACCCGGCCAGGCCCCAGCCGATTCCGAACATCGCGGAACCGCCGATGAGCTTGACGTCGATCCGGCGGTTTGCCGGGATGTCGAAGCTTTCCGCTAGCGCGGGCCTGCGCATCCGTCCGGCCACACGGGTCCCGGCCATTGAGACCACGACGGCCCCGCCGAGGACGAAGGCCAGGCTTGGGTCCCATGCGCCCGCGAAATCCAGAAAACCGAGGACCCGAGCTGGGTCGAGCATGCCGGACATGGCAAGGCCCAGCCCAAACAGCAGGCCGGACGCAAATGCGGCGACGATCTTCATGACTATGGTCCCCCCAGGACATGGCGGACCAGGAAAACGGTCGCGGCTGCCGTCGCCATGAAGGTTCCGACTGCCGCGAACGACCGGGGCGACAGACGCGCCAATCCGGATACTCCATGGCCGCTGGTGCAGCCGGACCCGAGCCGCGTGCCGAAACCGACCAGGAGCCCGGCCAGGACCAGGACTGGGACCGATGCGGCGATCCGCATGGGTGGCCTGTGCCCCACGAGGGCGGCGAAGACCAACGGCCCGAGCATCAGCCCGACCAGGAAAGCGGCCCGCCAAGCCGTATCGGACCTCCAGCGCCGTAGCATCGCACCCACGATGCCGCTGATACCGGCGATCCGGCCGTTCAGGATGAGCAACGTGGCGGACGACAGCCCGATGAGCATGCCGCCGACCAGGGATGGCCAGTATGCGAACATCAGCGGGCGGGCAGCACGGCGGGTGACGCCGTCAGCATCGCCTTGATCTTCGCCCGAATCTGGGCGAACGGGCCGAGCTTGTGTTGCTCCTGGCTGAAGCCGTCGACATAGGGGCCGTAGCCGCTGTCTGCGGGACGTTCGAGGGCCACAGGGTAGTCGCGGTCGAGATTTGCTTTCCTGGGGCGCGGCTGCGCCTGCACGAAGGCCGCTACGTCCCAGGCGTCCTGATCCGACAGCACGGGCGTCTGCCAGGTCGTGCCGTTCGGCATATTGTTGTGGATAAAGTTCGCTGCCCCGATCAGGCGGTCCATCCCGGCGCCGTCGTTAAAGCTGTCCGGACCCCAGAGTGGCGGGAAGGTGTACCCCTTCCCGTCGCCGACCTCGCCGACGCGTTGTCCAAGTCCGGTGGCCCCGTGGCAGGCGACGCAGTTCTGCGCGTAAACCTCCTGACCGTGGGAGGGATCCGCGGGATGCGACATCTCGGGCATCTTCCCCGGGCCGCGCCCCGGCGTGGGCTGGCCGACCGGGCGACCGCCCGACAGGAACTTCATGTAGGACACGATGGCGGTCATCTCCGCGCCCGCAGACGGCAGCATCCTGCCGTTCATGCTGCGGGTCATGCAGCCCTGGATGCGGTCCTCGATCGTGCCGACCGCGCCCGACCGCGCTCGGTAGTTCGGGAAGTCCGCGTAGACACCCTGGAACGGAAGGCCGAATTGTTTCGTGCCCGCCTCGAGGTGGCAGTTCTGGCAGGACATGTTGGTGCCGGAAAAGCGATGTGCGGGATCGGGGGATTCAGGTCCGATCAGGGCATAGGTGCTGGTGATCAGGTCACGGCCACGGCGGACCGTCTTGCCCCAGTCGTCGTCCGGGAGCTTGTCGGCATCGGGCACCACCCAGGCGACCGTTACCGGACGGGGTGGCACGGATGAGACGGTTGGAACTGCCGCGGCCACGACAGCGGTTGCACCGGCGGTCGGAGTTGCCGCTTGCGCCGGTGCCGACACCTGCGCAGGGGTCGAGTAGCTGACGGGTGCAGGAGCTTCGGGTTTGCCTTTGACAAAGGCTACCAGTGCAAACAACGCGACGCCTCCGTAGGCGACGGGCATGAAACTGGCCATCAGCATTCTCCTCGGCGCAGGGAAGGCGTCATTTCGCTGCGGCCCTGTTGACCGTGTCGTCCAGCCCGGCTGCGGGTATCGCTCCCGGCACGACGAGTGTGCCGACGACGACGCCGGGCGTTCCCTGAAAGCCCAGGACGAGGGCCTCATGGTCGACGGTGGCGAGTCCGGCGTCGAGTTTGATGAACATGGTCTATTTCGATCAGGTGGAGGTGAATGCGCCGAGGTTGCGGTAGAGCATGTAGGCCGCGACGACGAAGACGAGGCCAGCGAATACTTTGTTCAGTGCCGTTTTGCGTGGTGCCAGGTGGTTGCACAGGCGCATCCCGATCAGACCGCCGACAATGCCGCCCGCGATGTATTCGGCGGCGACCTGCCAGTTGACCAGTCCCGACCAGCCGTAATTGACGGCGGTGGAGAGGCCGAAACCGCCGACCGCGAGCAGCGACGAGCCGACGGCGAAGATCATCGGCATGCCCGTCGAAAACAGCAGCCCGGGAACGATTAGGAAGCCGCCGCCGATGCCGAAGAAGCCGGACAGCATGCCGACCGCCATAGCCGCCAGAGAGACCTTTGCCAGGACGGCCGCTGTGAACGACTCAGCGGCACCCGCTTTGCCATCCGGACGCGAACTGCGAAGCAATATCATGATCCCGACAACCACCATCAGGACGGCGAACAGGAAAAGTAGGCGTTGGCCGTCAAACGTCTTGCCCAGCGCCGAGCCGATTGCTGCCCCCACTATGCCGACCATGGCAAACAGGATGGCAGTCCGCCAGTGCACGTTACCGGACCGGGCGTGTCCGCCAAAGTTGATTAACGAGTTCACGGAAACCGCGAGCGCCCCCGTGCCGATGGAGACGTGCGGGGGCAAGCCGACGACGTAGAGAAGCAGGGGCGTCGCCATGATAGAGCCGCCGCCGCCGATCAGCCCGAGAGTGAACCCAACAAGAGAGCCGCAAACAACTGCCAGGACCGCCTGGATGAGCATTACCCTGCCGCCGTGACGCGTGCGAACACCGCGCCGAGATGGGCCTGCCGCGAGCCGGCCGTCGGCGACGCCGCGGCCGGAAGCGTCGGCAGGGCCGGTCCGCCGAGACCGAACCCGTAGGACAGGGCAGTCACCAGACGTTCCTGCGTCGGTCCAGCGAGGCTGTAGATGACGGACTTCGACTCCCGTCGCCCGACGACCAGCCCGGCATCGCGCAGTTCGCCCAGCTGCTGCGAAAGATTAGGCTGGCGCAGTCCCAGCTCACGCTCCATGTTGCCGACCGCCAGCTCGCCGCGGAGAAGCCGCAGGACGATCTGAAGCCTCGTCTCGTTGCCGAGCACCTTCAGCGTCGCAGCCGCGGCCACTGCATTGATCGCGGACGACTTCATGCCACGATCTTCTTCCGCCCGGGGACGGGACCTGTCCGATAATACCACTCCGTGCCGTCCGATACCGGCATCTCCAACGCCGCCGCGGCGATCATAGGCGGGTGAAGGATGACGTCCTGCCCCGGCTGCCAGCCCTCGGGCGTGGACACGTCGTGGGCATCCGCCGTCTGCAATGCGGCCACGAGCCTGAGCAGCTCCGCGACGTTGCGCCCCGTGGTCATCGGATACCAGCTCAGGGCGCGGATCGTGCCCTCGGGGTCGATGACGAAGGCAGCGCGCACCAGCGACGCATCCGGCGCGTTCGGCGCCACCATCCCGTAGGCGCGCGCGATCGCCATGGACGGGTCCTCGATGATCGGAAAGGACACGACGACGCCGAACTGCTCGCGGATGCTCCGGATCCAGGCGAGATGCGAGTATAGGCTGTCGATGGACAGTGCCAGCAGGTCGCAACCCAAGGCCGCGAAGCTCCCGGCCGCTTTGGAGAAGGCGACGAACTCGCTGGTGCAAACGGGGGTGAAGTCGGCAGGGTGCGAGAACAGCAGCAGCCACTTCCCGCGGTAACCTGAAAGGCTGCGCTCACCCATAGTGGTACGGGCGGTGAAGCCGGGTGCCACGTCGTGCAGCATTGGCGGCCATGGCCGCTCCGTCGCACTCATTTCGAAACCCCCTCCGGATGCGCGGCGAGCCACGCGACGGCTGGTTTCGGGTCGAACCCGATGGCCTCGATCGCGGAACCGACATCCGGTGCCGCGAGCCGCCCGGCCATGGCCTCCGAAAGCGCCCAGAGCGTGGCTGACCGGACCCCCGAACGGCAATGAGCGTGTACCGAACCGTCGGTGCCTCTTAGGGCTTCGGAGAACGCGTTGATCTCGGCGATATCCAGGTCCGGCCAGCGAACCGGAATATGCCGGTAGGCCATGCCGTTCTTTGCTGCGAGTTCGGCCGCCTCTCCCGCCGACAGCTGGCCGGTCTCTTCACCGTCTGGCCGGTTGTTGATGACGAGCTTCACGCCGCGCGCTGCGAATGACGGGAAGTCTTCTGGCCCGGGTTGGGGCGAAACAGTCAGCCGGTCCGAGACCCTGGTCACCTTCAACATCACCATCCAAAGCCTCGATCCCGACAGTTACTATATTAAGCTATTAATTAAACTGAAAAAATGCAAGTGATGGATGCAGGGCGACCGCAGAGGTGATGCCCGGTCCATTCCGAGGGAGACCGCGATGAACGTAATGATCGCGATAGACACGCCCGGGGATTTGTTCCTGGCACCTGGCAATAGCTTCTCCGTTGTCATCGTCGGCGGCGGCGCGGCTGGGATCACTGTTGCTGCGCAACTGCTGAAACGCAGGCGCGACCTGCGGATCGCGGTCATTGAGCCGTCCGAGACCCATTCTTATCAACCTGGCTGGACGCTGGTGGGGGCGGGCGTGTTCACCCGTGCCGAGACCGAACGGCGCGAGGCGTCCGTGATGCCCAAGGGCGTCACCTGGTTGAAACAGGCCGCCAAATTGTTCCATCCCGAACTGAACTGGGTCGAACTGGCGGACGGAAGCGTCGTGGGATACGATCACCTTGTGGTGTGTCCCGGCCTCCAACTGGATTGGGGGAAGATCGAGGGGCTGGCCGAGGCACTCGGCAGCAACGGCGTTTGCAGCAACTACGCCGCCCGTCACGCGGAATACACATGGGAGTGCATCCAAGCCTTCCGTGGCGGCACCGCGCTGTTCACGCAGCCGCCAATGCCCATCAAGTGCGCAGGCGCACCGCAAAAGATCATGTATCTCGCCTCGGACCACTTCCGGAAGAACGGCAGGCTCTCCGTTGCCGACATTGAATTCAATCTGGCAGGGGACGTGCTGTTTGGTGTGCCTGCGTTCGTGCCGCCCTTGCAGCAGGCGGTGGACGGATACGGGATCAAGCTGAACTTCAAGCACACGCTTAAGGCCGTCGATGGGCCGGCGAAGAAAGCCGTCTTCTCGGTCGTCGGGCCGGACGGTGCCGTGACGGAGATCGTGCGGCCGTTCGACATGATCCACGTCACGCCGCCGCAGTCCGCGCCCGACTTCATCAAGGCCAGTCCCCTCGCCAACGAGGCCGGTTGGATCGCGGTGGACCCGGCGACGCTGCGGCACACCAAATTCGCGAACGTCTTCGGGCTTGGCGACGCGGCGGGAACGACCAACGCAAAGACGGCCGCGGCCGTGCGCCTTCAGGCACCCGTCGTCGCGGACGGCGTGCTGGCGGCGATGGACGGTAAGGTTTCCACCGCGCGCTACGACGGCTACGGATCCTGCCCGCTGACAACTGCGTATGGAAAGGTTGTGCTCGCCGAGTTCATCTATGGCGGCAGGGTCACGCCCAGCTTCCCGTTTGACCCCCGGGTGCCTCGCACGAGCGCTTGGCTGCTGAAGACGAAACTCCTGCCGTTTATGTACTGGCGTCTCATGCTCCGCGGCAACACGTTCGACATCAAGCACAGGGAGCGGCCGCTGGCTGTCGCAAGATGAGCCAACGTCAGATTGCCTCGGTTGCGCAGGCAGCACCCAACGTAACCGGCTTCTACGACCCGGCCACCTTCAGCGTTCAATATGTGCTGACCGACCCCGCAACCCGGCACTGTGCCGTCATCGACCCGATCCTGGACTTCGACCCGAAATCTGGCGGGACTCGAACCCAATCCGCCGACCGCCTGCTCGACCATATCGAGCGGAACGACCTCACCCTGGAATGGATCCTCGACACCCATCCGCACGCCGACCACTTCTCTGCGGCCGACTACCTAAAAAGGAGGACGGGTGCCAGGACGGCAATCGGCGCGCGTGTCACCGAGGTCCAGAAGCTCTGGAAGGTCATTTACAACCTGCCGGACACATTCCGCACGGACGGGTCGCAATGGGATAAGTTGTTCTCGGACGGCGATCGCTTTCGGATCGGCGAGATGGACGTGTCGGTCATGCTGAGCGCCGGGCATACCCTGTGTTCCATTACCTATGTCGCCGGAGACGCGGCTTTCGTGCACGACACGCTGTTCATGCCGGACTCCGGCACGGCGCGCGCGGACTTCCCGGGCGGCGACGCCCGCACTCTGTGGCACAGCATTCGGCGCATCCTCGCCCTGCCCAATGAAACGCGCCTCTTTACCGGCCATGACTACCGCCCCGGCGGCAGACCCGCGATGTGGAAGAGCACAGTGGCGGGGCAGAAGTCAGCCAATGCGCATGTACGGGATTATGACGAGGAAGGCTTCGTCCGGATCAGAACCGAACGTGACGCGACGCTGCCGATGCCCAAACTAATCCTGTCGGCATTGCAGGTGAACATCGCCGCGGGTCGCCTGCCCGCCCCAGAGGCCGGGGGGCACCGCTATCTCAAGATCCCGCTCGGCGCCTTTCCTGGCGTGTGTTGGGAGTAACCGTGGGAAAAGCCTAGGCGGATTCAAGTTTGGTCGCGAACACCCCCGGCGGAGATTTCATTCTTGTTTCACCCGCATCTGCTGGTTACGAACGGTCATACCAGCCCGCCTTGAGGCTGACACATGAAGGATGTGTCAGCGACGGTTCGGCATTTGTCATATTTTGCGCGCCGCCGCCGGCCAGCTCGGCGCGCCATACTAACCCGCCTTGATGCTGGAAGAGTAAGCATCAAGGCGGGTTGGTATGGCATCCCTGACAGATAAGTTTGCCCGACCGGAGCCGCCACCCCATGGCGGCGATCAGGCTGAGACCGAGCGTATCGCTTCCAACGCTGCCCCCTGCCGCCGGATCGGGCGGCATGGCGTCATCGCTGCGAACTCCGGCGCTTCAGCCGCATTGTCAAAGCCGCCAGCGGTGCCGTCGTTCAGCCAGCTTTCCACCGCGAGGCCTTCAGCGAGGATGATGTCGTGGCGATCGAGCACGAGGTGGAAGTATTCGATGGCGCACACCGGCAGCACGGTGATGCTGCCGCCGTTCACCAACGCGCGCGCGGGCACGAGGATTTCGTCGATTGCCAACGCATGATCGGGGGAGATCAGCAGGTCGCGGGCGGGGCCTGCGCCGAACGCACCGGCACGGATCAAGACCGGATGAAAATCGGTGGCGGCGGCGACACTGTCAGCGGACAAGCTACGGCGGCCGATCCAGCGCAGGCGTGCCACGCCACCCTCGGCCAGCGCGATGTCGTCGCCCACCTGCAAGGCCTCGATCGAAACTGCGCCGCGGGCGGTGGCGATGCGCGTGCCCGCGGTGAAACACGCGGCATCGGCTGCGATCGTGCCATCGGTGAACGCCAGGCTCGACACGTTCTTCAGTGTGTCGACAGTGGTTCCCCGCGTGGCGGTGATGGTCGTGCCGTTTTTCGCCAGCGTGTAGGCGGCTCTCGCGTATTGGAAATGCACCACGTTGGCGCCGGCGCCGCCATCGATCGTGTCGCCGAGCGTGTTGAGGGTGAAGCTGTCATCGCCGGTGCCGCCGATCGCGTTGGTGATATTGGTATTGAAATCGATACCGATATCGTTGGTCATGCCCTGCACGCTGCTGAATGCACCGGGATTGAGATTGACCGCCTCGGCAAGACTGAAACCGGACAGGTCGAGCGTGTTGTTGTTGCCGATGTCGAACAGTGTCACCACAGGATTGGTGTTCACCGTAAAGTCGTACTGCGAGATCGTTGTATTACTGTTGAAGCCGAAAATATTGTTGCCGCTGAGAATATTTTTGCCGCTGAGAATGGATGGGGTCGGCGCGCCGTAGATGCGCTGCGCGGCCACGATGTCGTACTGGCCTGGCGTCGTCAGGTAGTTGTTGTTGAACGGGTTTCCGGTCGGGTCGTTGTACGACATGATCGTGTATTGCCGTGTATCGGTGGCATACAGGACCTGAGAGGAGCTCGGGTTGGTGCCGTTGTAGGGCCCCGGGTGGCCGAGGCCCAGAGAATGGCCGAGTTCGTGCACCGCCGTCTCCGTGCCGTAGCCGCCGTTTGTTGTGTACGAGCCGATGCCCGAGAAGCTGTTGACCGTGGTATCGATCGCGACGTCCGAATGGGTGATCGTCCCGGGCGTGTTCGATCCCGGGATATTGTAGCTGTTGATCGTCTCCGCCCCTCCGGTGTTGACGCCGCGGGTGATCTGCACCTGCGTACTGGCGTAGTCGGTGGTGAGGCTGAACGTGATGTTCGCGATCGCCGACCACAGCTTGTAGCCGTCGGTGAACGCGTTCATTTCCGTCGTCGTCCAGTTGGACGCAGGGTTGAAGGCGTAGGTGACGGTGGTACCCGCGCCCCAATCATTCGCGCGCCCATTGCTGATGGCATAACTCGGCGCCGTGGCACTGCCGTTCCAGCTCCAGTAGTTGTTCGCCAGGAGCGAGTGGTCGGTCTGTTCGCCGGTAATGAAGCCCACCATCGACAGGCCGGTGGCCGAGATACCGGTGGAGCCCGGCAGCACGCTGGCAAAGGACGTTGCCGTCCCCGTGGCGGTGAAATTCGTGTCGACGATCATCGCCGAAGTTGGGTCGCTGACAGCGAGGCTGCCATCGGATACGATCGCCCCTGTCTTCGGATCGATCATCTGTGCTGCGCCCCAATCATTAACCGTTGCCTCCTTGAACAGTTCAACCCGTCACCGTCAACGCATTTGTTTGCGAAAGCGCCTCTTGCTGGCTCTGTCGGCGACCTCCAATATCGCAGCTTGGACACGCATGAAACCGATGTTTTCTGGCAGAATTTCACCCAGCCCCTCCCAGCGGCGGAGGTAGCCGCCGACCGCTGGCTGGCGCCGATGCCCGATGGGTCGCGGCTCGAGCTACCGCTGCGCGACATGGGCGATTTCGCCGTGGCTGGGCTGATTGCCAATCAGGCGAGTTTCGTCGTCCTCGATCGCCTCGCGGAATGGGTTGCGGCCGCGGCAGCGGCCTACGCCGCCGAGATCGTCGTCGGCTTGCCAACATTGGGCCACACGGTGGGATCAGCAGTTGCCCGGGCGCTGGGCCACACCAACTGGGTGGCGCCCTCCACCACCCGCAAGCGCTGGTACGACGATGCCGCCTCGGTGCCGCTGGCCTCCATCACCTCGCCGGCCACGGGCGCCAATCGCGCACGACGCATGTGGCTCGACCCGCGTCTGCTGGATCGGCTGCGCGGACGCAGGGTTGCTCTGGTCGATGATGTCGTGAGCACGGGAACCTCGGCTGCCGCGGGCCTGGCCTTGTTGCGTGGCGTGGGCGTTGAGCCGGTGGCGCTGCTGGTGGCCATGGTGCAGGGCAACCGCTGGACGGCGCGGTGGGACAATGTGGTGCCCGTGGTCGGTGCGTTCTCCACGCCATTGTTCCATCGGCGAGACAATGGCTGGACGCCCACGCCAGGGACGCGCATGACCCGAACTTGCCCGCTGGAGCGCCCGGACTGACCGGTACGGGGCTTGCTTCGCCCCCGCACGCCAGGAGAGCCGCCGATGGACACACTTCCCACCAACGCCTGTAGCGTGATCGACACGCGGCGCGATCTGCATCGCCATCCCGAGCTCGGATTCCTGGAATACCGCACCGCTGCCTTGGCCGCCGAGCGATTGGCCGCACTTGGCTGGTCGGTTCGGGTGGGCCCCGACGTGATGTCGGCGGAACACATGCTCGGCGCGCCCTCGGCGGCAGCGGTGGCCGCGGCACAGGCGGCGGCATTGGCCCAAGGAGCGGCGGCCGCCTGGGTTGCCCGGATGCCCGGCGGCCAGACCGGCGTGGTCGCCGAATTGCGGCGCGGCGACGGGCCGGTGCTGGCCTTCCGCTTCGATATGGACGCGCTGCCGGTCTCAGAGACCGAGGCCGAGGCACACCGACCCAACCAGGGCGGTTGGAATTCGACCACCTCCGGCGTGATGCATGCCTGTGGGCACGACGGGCACACGGCCATCGGCCTTGCTTTGGCCCAGCGACTGAGCCATCCCGCCGCCGGCTGGCACGGTACCATTCGTCTGGTGTTCCAGCCGGCCGAGGAAGGCGGGCGCGGCGCCTGGCCGATGGTGCAGTCAGGTGTGTTCGACGATGTCGACTGGTTCTTTGCAGCACACCTCGGCTGTTTCCTGCCGTCCGGCCAGGTGGCGGCCGAGGCGACCGGGTTCCTGTATTCCACCAAGATCGACGTGGTGTTCCACGGCCGCGCCGCCCACGCCGCCATGGGCCCGCAAGAAGGTCGCAACGCGCTGCTCGCAGGCGCTGCTGCAACGTTGGGGCTATATGGCATCTCGCGCCACGCGGCCGGGTCCACGCTGGTCAATGTCGGCAAGATGACAGCTGGCAGCGGGCGCAACATCATCGCCGATCGCTGCGACCTGATGATCGAAGTGCGCGGCGATACCGAGGCCGCGCTGCAATACATGGAAAGCCGTGCGCAGGAGCTGCTCGCGGGCGCGGCCGCCATGCACGGCTGCACCGTTGCGACCATGGTGATGGGTCGCAGCGCCGGCATCACCCAAAGCCCCGCGGCGGTGGCGCGCGTGGCCCAGGTTGCTGCACAGACCGAAGGCGTTTCCAAGGTGGTGCCAGGCTGGTCGATCGGCGGCGGCGACGATGCCACATTCATGATGCGCCGGGTGCAAGAACGCGGCGGCCAGGCGGCCTATTTCCTGCTCGGTTCAGACATCGCCAACGTGCATCACGCCGTTGATTTCGATATCGACGAAGCCTGCCTGGAAACCGGCGTGCGCCTGTTCGAGGGCCTGGCTGCATCCATTCTGGGAGACAAACGATGACTGCCACCATCAGCCGCCGCGCGCTGGGTCTTGCTACTTTGGGACTTGGCACTCTGGCACTGCCGTTTGCGCGGACGGCGTTCGCCGCCAGCGGCACCGCGATCACGGTCATCGATGCCGACCCGACGACACTGAATCTGGGCATGACCACCGACTACACAGCGGGCGATGTTTCGGCGAAAATCCTTGAAGGCCTGGTCTGGACGGATCGCAACTTTGTAGCCCAGCCCTCGCTCGCCACCAGCTGGCAGGCCAGCCCGGACGGGCGAGACTATATTTTCAAATTGCGTCCGAACGTGCGCTGGCACGACGGCACGCCTTTCACCAGTGCAGATGTGGTGTTCAGCTTCACCGACATTCTTGCCAAGCTGCATCCGCGTGCCAGCGCCATGCTGCGCCGCCTGCAGGTGCAGGTGAGTGCTGGCGACGATGCCACGGTGATGTTCCGGCTGAAGGATCCGTATGCGCCGTTCTTGCAGCAGCTCAGCGTGTTCGACTCGCCGATCTTGCCGAAGCATCTGTATGCCGGCACAGATATCGCGGCCAATCCGGCCAATCAGCATCCCGTGGGCACCGGACCGTTCAAGTTTGCCAGCTGGGACCGTGGCAGCTCCATCACGGTGACGCGCAATGCCGATTACTGGGGCGCGCCAAAACCTCGCCTGGAGCGCATTGTTTTCCAGATCATTCCGCAACCGGCCAACCGCATCACTGCGATGGAGACCGGCGATTGCGATTTTGCCTCGGATTTTTATCTCCCCAAGGCCGGCGAGCTGCAGCTTTTAGCGGCAAAGAAACTGCAAGTGCGCCAAGGCGTGAACATCCCCGCGATCTACTTCGTGCTGTTCAACACCGAGGCCGGACCCTTCGCCGACATCCGCGCCCGCCACGCGGCGGCCTATGCGCTGGACCGGCCGCGCATGGTGCGCCAAGTGATGAACGGCCTCGCCACCCCCGGCTACGGCGCATTCGGCGATGGTTTCCAGTGGTTGCTCGATGCCGACAGCACCTATTCCAAGCTATACCCGCTGGATGCTGCGAAGGCGCGCAGCCTGCTGACCGAGCAGGGCACCAAACCCGAGACCAGGCCGCGACTGCTGTATGATGCCGCGCGCCCGCAGATGGTCGGCACCGCCAACATCATTCGCGAGAATCTGCGCAGCATCAGCCTGGACATCCAGCTGATGCCGCTGGAACGCGCGGTGCTCAACGACCGGCTGTTCGCCAAACGTGACTACGACATGGCGCTGCAATCGTATTTCTCGGCCGGCGACCCCGCGATCGGCTATCACCGGCTGTACCAGACCGACACGGCACACACGATGCAGACCAACCCCACCGGCTATTCCAACCCCCAGGTCGACGCGCTGTTGGGTCAGGCGGTCAGCGAGCCGGATCGCGACAAGCGCGCCGGCATCTACCGGGAACTGCAAAAGATCCTCAATGTCGAGCTTCCGGCTTTGGTGCTGTACGACGAAAAAACCACGGATTTCGCAAGCCCGCGTCTGGCCGGCGTGTGGCCAGGCCTGGACCCACGCGACCAGTGGGCCGACGTGACCATTTCGCCTTGAGGCTGCTCGACATCACCGGCTTCACGCTGCGACGCGTGCTGCTCGCATTGCCGATGATTTTGGCCGTGGCGGTGGTGAATTTCTTGTTGATCCGCGCAGCTCCTGGCGATCCCGCACAAGTGCTGGTGGGCGATTATCCGGCACCGCCTGGCACCGTCGAGCAGATCCGCCACGATTACGGGCTCGACCAGCCGCTGGCGGTGCAGCTGGGCCGCTATCTGGGTCAGGTGGCACAGGGCAACCTTGGCTACTCGTTTGCCAACCGCCAGCCAGTCACCACGCTGATCGTGAACCGGCTGGGGCCGACCGCACTGCTGACGGTCACAGCCCTCGGGTTCGCCAGCGCGCTGGGCATCGGGCTCGGCATTCTTTCGGCTTGCCGGCAGGGCAGCCGGCTGGATGCAGCCGTCCAGGTGGTGTCGTTGGCGGGGTATTCGGTGCCGGAGTTCTGGCTGGGGCAGATGCTGATCCTGGTGTTCGCCGTGTGGCTCGGCTGGCTGCCGGCGCAAGGCTCGGCCTCGCTGCGCAGCGATCTGCCGCCCGGGCTGCTGGAGCGGTTTTCCCATCTGCTGCTGCCCGCACTCGCCCTTTCGGTGCGCTATCTCGCGCTTATCGCGCGCATCACGCGGGCCGCCATGATCCAGTCGCTGTCTGCCGACTACGTGCTAGCCGCAAGGCTGCGCGGTGCGTCTGAAACCCGCGTGGTGCTGTCCCACGCGCTGCGCAACGCGGCGGCTCCAATCATCACCATCATCGGCACCAACGCGGGGTTCGTGCTGGCCGGTTCGGCGTTGATCGAAACGGTGTTCGGCTGGCCTGGCATCGGCCGGTTGCTGTTCACCTCCATTTCGCAGCGCGACACGCCGGTGATGCTCGGCATTTTGTTGCTGGTGTCGGTCAGCGTCGTCGTGGCCAATCTGGTGACCGATGTGTTGCACCAGATGCTGGACCCGCGAGTCCGCGGCGCTTGAAAAGTTTTCTGGCGACTCGCACGGGCCCCGTCGCAGCAGCCGTGGTGCTGGCCGTGCTGCTGCTGGCGCTGTTGGCGCCGCTGATCTCGCATGACCCGTTCGACGGCGGCAACGATGCCTTGTTGCCGCCTTTCACACCAGGTCATGTGCTCGGCACCGATGATCTCGGTCGCGACACCTGGGCCCAGCTCGCCCATGGCGCGCGCGTCTCCATGCTGGTGGGCGTGGTGAGCGCTGCGATCGGCGTGGTCATCGGGCTCGCCGTGGGGGCCACCGCGGGATATGCCGGCGGCCTCGTGGATGGCGGGCTGATGCGGGTCGGCGAATTTTTCCAAAGCCTGCCGCGCTTCGTGCTGGCGCTGATCGTGGTGGCATTGTTTGGCCCGGGCCTGGAACGGGTGATCCTGGTAATCGCCATCCTGTCCTGGCCGCAGACCGCGCGCGTGGTGCGCAGCCTGGTGGCCAGCCTGCGCCACGCCCCCTACGTCGAAGCCGCGCGGATCGGCGGCATGTCGGCGTTTTCGACGATCTTGGTGGAGATTTTGCCCAATGTGATGGGCCCGGTCATCGTGCTCGGCTCGCTGGACGTGGCCACCGCCATCTTGCTCGAAGCAGGCCTCGGCTTCTTCGGCCTCGGCGATCCGGATCGGATCTCCTGGGGCACCATGCTGAACGGCGCCCAGCAATATCTGCGCACGGCCTGGTGGATGGCAGCCTTCCCCGGCGTTGCGATTGCCATCACCGTGCTCGGCTTCAACATGCTGGGCGATGCGCTGAACCAGGCGCTGGACCCGCGCGGCCGAAGACCATGAGCCTTGATCTGCGCAATGTGTCGGTGCGCCTGGACCATGGCACCCAGCTGCTGTCCCATGTCAGCCTCACCTTGCGCGCCGGCGAAGCGCTCGGTCTGGTCGGCGAGAGTGGCAGCGGCAAGTCGATGACCGCCTTCGCCATCATGGGCCTGTTTCCTGGTCCCGGCCTTGCGGTCAGCGGTGGCGAGATCTGGCTCGACGGGCAGGATTTGCGCAGCCTTGCCACCGCTGCGATGCGGCGCATGCGGGGGGCGCGCATTGGCATGGTGTTCCAAGATCCCAGCAGCTTTCTCGATCCGCTGCTGCCAGTCGGCACCCAGATCGCCGAGGCGCTGGTGGTGCATGGCGCGGCAGGCATCGCGGCCCGCGTGCGCGACATGCTGGCCTTGGTGGAACTGCCCGCAGCGCTTGGCGCCCGCTACCCGCACGAACTCTCCGGCGGCCAGCGCCAGCGCGTGCTGATCGCAGCGGCACTCGCCATGCGCCCGGGCTATCTGATCGCCGACGAACCCACCACGGCGCTCGATGCCACCGTGCAAGCCGACGTCCTCGATCTGCTGGCACGCCTGCAATCCGAATTGAACCTCGGGGTGCTGTTGATCAGCCACGATCTTGCCGTGGTCGCCCAACGCTGCCAGTCCGTGGCCGTGATGTATGCGGGGCGCGTGGTCGAGCAAGGCCCGGCTGCGGCCTTGTTCGCAACACCCCGCCACCCCTACACGCAAGGACTGGTCCATAGCACGCTTGCCACCGACGCGGACGCCCGGCGCCTGTTCAGCATCCCCGGCCGGGTGCCCGCAGCGACCGCGCCGATCCCTGGCTGCCGTTTTCACCCACGCTGCCCCCGCGCGCGGATCGACCCGTGCCAGACCGAAGTGCCTCCGCTGATGCCGCGCGACGACGGCCGCGCCGACGCCTGCTGGCGCAGCGAACTTGGGCAAGACGCCTGGTCCGATGGTTGAGCTGCTGTCCGGCGAGGGCCTGGTTCGCCAATTCCCCACCCGCGAGGGTCACTGGCTGCGCCGCACCACGCGCCGCGCCGTCGACGCTGTTTCGCTGGCACTGCAACCTGGTCGCACAGTGGCGCTGGTGGGCGAAAGCGGCAGCGGCAAAACCACGCTTGGCCGTATGTTGCTCGGGCTCGACCAACCCGATGCCGGCTGCGTGCGCTACAACGGATGCGACATTGCAAGCCTGGATCGCACGGCGTGGCGGGTGTTCCGAAGCGAGGTTCAGGTGGTGTTTCAGGACAGCGGCGCCAGCCTCAATCCGCGCCGCAGCATCGGCTCCAGCATCGCGGTGCCGCTGCGCTACAATCTTGGGCTGAGCGGGCTGGCCGTGCGTGTGCGCGTGGACGAGCTGCTCGATCGCGTCGGCCTTGAACCCGACCAATTCCGTGACCGGCTGCCCCATGAACTCTCCGGCGGCCAACGCCAGCGGATCGGCATCGCCCGGGCGCTGGCCTCGAACCCGCGGGTGATCGTGGCAGATGAACCCGTCTCGGCCCTCGATGTATCCGTGCGCGCCCAGGTGCTGCATCTGTTGCGTGACCTGCAGCAGAAGGCCGGGCTTGCGACATTGTTCATCACCCATGACCTCGGCGTGGTCCGCGCCATCGCCGATGACATCGTGGTGCTTTATCGTGGCGCGGTGATGGAACAAGGCCCTGCGCGCCTGGTCATGCAACGCCCTCGCCACCCCTACACGCAGGCATTGCTGGCAGCGATACCGGGCTCTGGACGCAAGCGTCTGCCGCCATCCGGCAAGGCGCCTGCGCATGGCTGCCGATACGCTGCAATCTGTGCCATCGCGGCTCCGATATGCGCCGAACCGCCGCCGTTGCGCCCACTCGGCGCAGCCAGTGTGGCCTGTCATTTTGCCAGTGGAGACCACGATGGAATCGGCTGATCTCAACGACCTCGCGCTGCGCGACCGCGCCATCGCCGCAGCCCTCGGCCACGCCCCGTTCGACTGGCTGTTGACCGGCGGCCACATCGCGGACATGGCCACCGGCGAGCTGCGCGCGGCAGATATTGGCCTGGTCGGGCCGCTGATCGCCAGCGTCCACCCGCCCGGAACCCGGACCGATGCCGCCGAGCATCTCGACATCTCTGGCCAGATCGCGGCGCCGGGGTTGATCGACACGCATATGCACATCGAAAGCAGCATGATCACGCCGCGGCGTTATGCTGAAGTGGTTGTGCCGCAGGGTACGACCACCGTGTGCTGGGACCCGCATGAAGTCGCCAACGTGCTCGGCCTTGAGGGTGTGCGCTGGGCGGTGGAAGCCAGTCGCGACCTGCCGCTGCGCGTGCTGGTGCTGGCACCCTCCTGCGTGCCCAGCGCCCCGGGTCTGGAACGCTCGGGCGCCGTGTTCGAAGGCTACGAAATGGCGGAGATGCTGTCCTGGCCCGAGGTATTGGGCGTGGCCGAGGTGATGGACATGCGCGGCGTGCTCGAACGCAACACCCATATGTCCGACATCGTTGCCGCGGGTCTGGCCAGCGACAAGCTGGTCTGCGGTCACGCCCGCGACCTTCACGGCGCCAGCCTGCAAGGCTTTGCCGCAGCCGGCATTCAAAGCGACCATGAAATTCGTGATGGAGATGATCTGCTCGCCAAGCTGCGTGCCGGCTTCACCGTTGAACTGCGCGGCTCGCACCCGCACGTGCTAGCGGGCGCGGTGCAATCCTTGCTTAGCCTGCCACGCATTCCGCAAACGCTGACGCTGTGCACCGACGACATCTTCCCGGACGACCTGATCGCGCAAGGTGGCATTGCCAACAACATTCGCATGCTGATCAAGCACGGTCTGCCGCCGATCGAGGCCCTGCGCGCCGCGACGCTGAACGCGGCACAACGCATCGGCCGGCCAGATCTGGGCCTGATTGGCGCCGGCAAGCGCGCCGACATCATCGTTCTCTCCGATCTCTCGGCCATGACTGTGGCAACGGTGTTCGCGAGCGGAAAGTGTGTGGCCCAATCTGGCGTTTTAACGACGGTGCCGCACGGCGACGGCGTCTTGCTGCCAGCGGACACCATGCACGTGCCGCACTTCACCGCGCAGGACTTCAGGCTGTTGGCCGACGGCCACGCGGTGCGCCTGCGCACGGTCGATCAGCCTCGCTTCACCTGTTGGGGCGAAACCGCGGCGTTGGTGGAAAACGGCGAGGTCGTGTTGCCGCCGGACTGCCTGTGGATGGTCGTCATTCACCGCCATGGCCACGCCCCCGCCACCCCCGTGATGGGCGTGCTGCGCGGTTGGGGAAACTGGAAAGGAGCACTCGCCACCACGGTGGCCCATGACAGCCACAACCTCGTGGTGTTCGGCACCGACGCTGACAGTCTTTGTGCCGCCGCCAATGCCGTGGCCAAGGTCGGCGGCGGCATGGCGGTGGCGTCGCACGGAATAGTTCGCGCCGTGCTCGCATTGCCCGTTTGCGGCTTGATCAGCGATGCTCCCGCGCCAGAAGTCGCCGCGGCACTTCAGATTCTACGCGATGCCGCGGACAAGGTCGCCGACTGGACGCCCCCGGTGCTCACCTTCAAGGCCATCGCCGGTGCGAGCCTGGCCTGCAACCCCGGCCCGCATGTTACCGATCTAGGGATCGCCGACGGCAGTACCGGCGAAATTTTCACAACAGCTTTGGTTGACACCAAATCCAGGAAGGCCTGACTCACAACGGCCAACGCGCGTGACGCGTCCAACTCGACGCTATCCTGCCGAAAGCGCATGGCGATACGTATGGCGATAGTGCCTACCAAGGAAGCCGGCCAGAGAGGATCATTCGTGCCCGGGGCGGCAGGCCTCGGGTGGTGCACACCGGGGGCTGGGGTGGTGCAGAGGAGGCGGAGCGCCTGGGGTTGGCGAAGGTCGGCTTGACACTGGCGACAGTGGCACGCGAAGCGGCGATGACGCACAACATATGGTTTGACCGGCGGTATCTCGATCTCGTCGTATTCGGCGATCAGCTCGAGCGTCCCGTCAGGTAAAAACACGCCGCCGTATTACCTACAGACGTCGGGTCCATGATCACGAAATTCGCCGGGATGATCCATCAGCCGACGGCTGTGCAGCGCGTGCCCGAGCTTTCCTCCCCGGGATGCGCGTTCTCGCGCTTCTCTTCATCGTCCGTCGAGGGGGGCTTTGACGAAGTGTGTGAATTCTTGTCCGGCCGCTGAAGCCGCAGCACCAGGTCGGGCAATTGCTCCTTGCTGAGCTGCTGCAGATCACCGCAATCCATCCGCCCATGGATTCAGACTTCGCCTAGCGCCGCGAGGTGGTGGGTAATTTCTTTCAGTCTACGCAAAAGAGTATTGATACACGCTTTAGATTCGAAATCAATTTAGCATAATGAAATCGAGTTTCAGGTAATGAACAAAGCGGGGGAGGGGGTCCCCGGTTTAAAGGTTTCTGCTCTCGTAAAGGGGGGTAATGCTTCTGGAAGCGATTGCGCGCGAACCTGGCTTTGGGTTTGCAGGCATTCAGGAGCAACTCGCCATGACAAAGAGATCAACCCATTATCTTATCTCCACGACGGGCGAAGTTGGTCTGATTAAGCGGAGATCGTCGGGTCGGTGATGTAAGTCGATCCATCGGGGAAGTCCGCGCTGACTCCTGTAATGGGCCAATGCGTGAACTGACGACTGCGCCATCTCCAACGAGGGTCGCAGCACAAAACTCGGAAACTTTGCAGCCGGCAAAGTCGAGACGCTAGAGTACGTTGAAATTTGGGATTCCGGCTTGGTCTGAAATCTGATTCAAGCTCCTTTTGGGGAGCGTTGGATGACGTCAGTTCGGCTGTTACTGAAGGACCACCAGTGGGAGCGGATGCGTCCGCACTTACCCGGCAAGCCAAGTGACCCTGGTTGAACCGGTGTGAACAATCGTCTGTTTGTGGAGGCCGTCCTCTGGCTCGCTCGGACGGGTGTTCCCTGGCGCGATTTACCAGACGTTATTGGTAATTGGAACAGCACCTTCGTCCGCTTTTCTCGGTGGTCCAAGGATGGCGTCTGGGATCGGTTATTCGCAGCGATGGCCGATGATCCGGACTTCGAATATATCATGATCGACTCCACTATTGTCCGGGCGCACCAACATGCGGCGGGCAAAAAAGGGGGTCTGAAGCTCGTG
>JANXSM010000151.1 GCA_025352665.1 Rhodospirillales bacterium
AGCAGCGACAACCCGCTCCCGCAAATCTATCGAATATGGACGACCCATAGATGCTGGCCTCCATCCCAGCCAGCATCTTGAATCAGAAATCACGCCGAGCCGGAATCCACAATCGAGTCAGCCTCAGGCGATCACGCTCTAAGCGACGCCCAGGCATAGGAGAGCACCCGACCAGCGGAGAGATTGGGCAACTTCACCGCCGGCAAAATCAACGTGCCGGCTGTGAAGATCCCAGGTTCCCAGGCATGGCGTGCGCCGCAACCGTCGCGCGGCAGGGCCTGCCACCCCCCCTATCTAGGTTCTTCCGCATAGGCGCACCGTCTAGCGCGGGTTGTCGTGGCCCCGAGGTGTCATATAATTTTACGCAAAAATTGAGTGATTTACCCCATATGCCTAGCACCCCTCTAGAAGCCTCTCGGAGACTCGCTGGCGGCATTGGGCTTCCGCCCGTCCGGCGACAGCGACCAGCGCCCTAAAGCCGGCAGGCGAGGCGCCCTGTGACCGGCGAACCGGGTTGTTGCCGCCGTCGCCTCACCCGCGCACCTATTCAGCCGTGGCCCTTACCTACCCTGGCCCCCGTGTCGGGTCTTACGAGTAAAACCGGACAAGTTAGACAGTATAACAAATTCGATTGGACAGAATATGTTAATAAAGTCTGTTGAATTCGAGTTTACAACAGGTATGATAATTTAATAAGTTGGGATACTCAAAATGCAGTATTGCCCCGTTCTGAAATTAGTTGCCGCATACAACGAAGCCCACCGCGAAAGCGACGCCTTGGATCTCATTGATCCAGAGGCGGCGGATGTAATCTTTGAAACCGCGAACGCGATGTATAATCAGATCCCATTCGCAGTCCCTCGTTGCCCCGAGGGCGTGCTGGAATTAACCGCCTACATTACCCGTTGGAACGAGAGCGCCCGTAGCCCGATGTGCAACGCGTTGGCCCCGCAGGCCACGGCTCGTATCGAGGAGATCATTCGGCGGGGCCTGCGGCCCGAGGATATCCGCGTCGTCCGTCTCGCGGCCGACTGCATCGCCTGTGCCGCCGGGATTGATGAGGCAAACGGGTGGGGCGGTGAGCCTGTTGAAGCCGCCGCCCATAGGATCGATGCTTGGCTCTCGCCACGTCTTCAATGATCGCCTCCGTCGCACGCTCGACGAAACCGCGAACGGCAACCACTGGCCCTTCTCCGCGCATGGGCTTTCGGCGTGCCAGAGGCGTCGGCACGGGCAATGCATTGATACGCGGCCAGCTCCACCCGGCCTGCCAGCGGCCAGCCCGCGGGCCAAAAGGTGCCAGGGCAGACAGGACAGACGCGGGAGGACGATGCGTTGTTCGTCCTCCCGAGCTAACCCCTGATCTATATACTCTATTTCTTACTCTACCTAACGGGGAGAACAGAATAATATACAAGAAGAAGCCCTATAGAAAACCCGGGGTATATACGACCCCCCCCTCTGGCCTCACGCTCCCGATCGATTTTTCCCCCGTTTTGGTCCGTCGTCCTCCCCGGGCCTAAAAAACCCAGGAATACCGCGGGTTTTCGTTGGACAGACACCCTCAAAACCGTCTGTTTATCGTCCTCCGCGTCTGTCCGTCCTCCCCCCAAACCGGCGCGACTTGCGGCTTGCTACGGCTAAACCGCTATTTTCGCCTATTTGCTGCAAACTAAACCCTGGCCATTTTACGGTGCGGCTTCCGAAAACCCCCCCCCTGGCCCGCCAGCCGCCCGTGAGTGGCCCTCGCCGGATCGCCCCGCCCCCCCCCCGGGCCACCCGGTTCCACGCTCCGGGTGGCCCCCGCAAATAGGCTACCCGGCTACGGGAAGTCGCCACATGTGAACGCCGCGACGCTTCTGCTTGACGAAGCCGAGCCGCCGCAGCGCCTCTCCCCATTGCCCATGAGAAACGGAAACTGCGCCTCGCTTGGAACGCCAGCGGTCAAACGCGTCACGCAACGTGGCCCCGGACAGGCATCGCTCCGCGGCTACCCCCTGGCCGGCTTCCTCGCCATCATCCTCGACGGGCATTAAGGGCGCGAGCGCATCGTTCTCTTGCGTTTTCTGCCACCACTCCTCGACAACGCCCATGTTGTGGGCGATCTGTGCCAGCAAGGCGTCTGTGACCGGCGGACGAACCGGGTCGAAGCCTGCGATGTCCGCGTGCATAAGTTCGAACATCAACCGCTGATACCCGCCGTCACGCAACTCCGCCATCATCGCCTGGACCACCGGCCCCGCGATATTTTCGTTCGTCATGCGCAGCACTAGAAACCGCCGCTCGCCTTCCGTCGCTGGAACCACAAACTCCTCGTTGGATGTAATCAGGACGCGGGCGAAGCTCTGGCCCTTGATTGCGTCCTGGCCTTTCCGCTCGATCAACGTGTGCCTTTCCGTGACCACACTTTTTTGAACGCCTTCGCCCTTCGGATCGCGCGCCCACACGGCTTCTTCCACCTGGATCAAAAGAGCGTCCGCAAGATGCGCGTTGAACCGGCCAAGGATATGCTCGCGTTCCTTGACCATGGCCCAATGCGCCATCCCGACCAACTGGCCCAAAACCTCGCCGACAACAGACTTCCCGGACCCCTTTACCGTCGACTGCAAAACGATGGCCGCGCCTGGTTTGACCCGTGGCAGTTGGAACATGTGCGCCATCCAACGCCACAAGTAATGGAACGCGTTCGTATTGCCCGAACAGACCCGGTCCCGAAGATGAGCCTTAAAAAGTTCACAACTGCCCGTTTCGGTGGGCACCACGCCCCAGCCGGCCCACACGTTCACATGGTCCAGGCACTCGGCCTGCGTCAGCTCGGGCATGAACCGCATCCCGTGCAGGATTGGCGTCTCCTGTGCCATGTAGACATTGACCACATGTCTCCGAGAGGTGCCACCTTTACCGTCTGGCACCATCAGCCAATCGAGGGGCCGGAAAGGCTTGACGGCCGCGGGCGATACCATTTCGAGGACTTCGGCCCCGCTCGGCAGCGTCCGGCGAAACGCAATTCTCACGCCAGACCCGTCTGAGAATTTCGGGAAGTTTGCCTTATAGGAGGCGACTAAATCCTCACCCTGGCCCCCTTTCGGTTCCGTATCATCGTCCTGCACCGCGCCGAAGCTGCTGCCGGCCGCTATGGCGACTTTAACTTTTTCGGCCGCCAGCGCCGCCGCCCACGTCCTCAAAATGTCTCGCTTCCCAAACGGCTTTTTGCCTTCCGCATGCGGCCACACCAAGGCGGCCCCCTCGTACTCTCCTACGTTGAAACCCGCCGCCAACATTGCCTTCGCCAGCGCCAGCCGCCGCGCCGATCCGCTCATATCCCGCGTTCAGCGGCCCGCCTGCATGGACGCCGCATCTGCACCGTTCTGCCAAAGATCGCCTAGCGGGCTCGCCGTAGGTTGCACGTCCAGCTCAGCGGTCAGCCCCGGCCGCACCTCTGCAAGCTCCAGCTCGGCCTTGATCTCGTCCATGACGGCATCCGTGACTTTTGACTTGGCCGCAGCCTGGGAGTAGCCAAACCGTGCCATCAAGGCCGTCAGATCGGCGAGGGCGAGGGCGAGGACAGGCGCCTCGGCATTGGCCAGCGGCGCGGTCCCTGCCCACTTGGTATAAGGTCGGCCGGTAACGGGGGTGGATCGAACCCGGCACCACGATCTGCCCGTCTCGAATGACTTGAAGTTTGCCGCTCGGTCCAGCGAAATCGGACCCTTCCGGCATATCCTCAGCCCGCATCCGCACCAGCATCGCGCCGTCGCGCCGGCCAATCCGCCCCCAGGCACCCGGCAGCGCCGCCACCATCGCCGCCATGATCTCCGCCTCGTTTCGGCAATCTTCGGCCGGATCGAAATCCAGCGCCACGACAACACACCGGCCGCTGTTGTGCTCACCGGCCAGGGTGCCCATCGCGAGCCCGATCCCCGCACCGTGGCCATCTGCGTCACGCCAACCGGACCACGCTGCTAACTCCCATTCCGCCGCGGGTGCAGCGACATACCGCTTCCAGGCGGACGGCAACTACTGGCCCTTTTTCAGATATGCGGGCGTCTTGCCATTGTGCCGATTGGCAAGACATGAAAGCCACGTTTCACGTATTGAGGAGACATCTTCTCGAAGGGCAATTTGTATTCATCCTGACATTCATCTAGTGAAATTTTGGCGATTGCGTTCATTTCGGCGGTATACTTTCTAATTGGGATTTATTGGAAAACGAGGGACCGGTGGCAACCGGTCCCTACGTCCTGCGAAAGGATTAGGGCCTGATCGCTTCTGGTAGGCGAAGCAATCAAGCTCTAGTATTCTGTTTTAACGAGCAATTTTATCGCACGGTTGGTTCAACCTCAGGCGATATTGCTCTAGCTCTTGATTGCGCCGCGTTGGTCCAGCGCCAGATCCAGCCATTCTTCGTTCAGCACCGCCGTCGGCCCGTAGGCAAACGCGGTTCGGGTTTCGCAAAGAAGGCGAATGCGTCAAAAGGCCGTTCTGCAAACGGATCAGGAAGACGTCCATACAATCGCCGTTGCTGACGTAGTTTTCATTCCACCGGCTCCCGATCGGAAACCCCATGATGATCGGCCCGTAAGAGCGTTCACTGGACGGGGGCGTGAAACGGATGCAGGCGTCGAGGTGCAAACGGCTGTCCATCTCGGCCGCAGGCCCCCGAGGGTCTTTGACGAAATGACGCGGCTGCTGCTTCGTTCTTGGTTCAGACTTGAACGCGCCGATAAATTCGACGTTCCAGGGGTTGTAATTTGCGCGGAGCCGACGGCTAGGCATCTGTAGCAAAAACGACTGTGCCATTTCTTCGCCGTTCATTTCGGCCAAGCTTACGACATCGAATTCGTTCCGAAACGCCCCAAGTTCTTTCATGCGCGAAAAGGGTTCAAGCATCGGATATACGCATTCGACGCTCGGAACCATCGTCATGACAGCGCCCCCTGGAAGGCCGCCGCATGGTGATCGCGGGGCGCCGCCGCGACGGCCGCCCGCAGGTCGCCCAGCTTCCAGCGAGGCACCTTGTTCGTCATGTAGTAGGGCAGCGGTAGCGCACCGCTGCGGACGTGCCGCCACAGAGTGGAATATCCAATACCGGCATACCCGGCCACATCGGGGGCGGACAGCAAGGTTTCGTTCGGTGCGTTGGCGGGAATGACGCGGGGCACGTAGGCCGGGCGGCGTCGTGCGTTGGACACAGCTATGGCGTCAGGCATGATAGCGTCCTTTTTCAGAGTCAGATGTGATGGCGGAGGGGAGCGACACGGCCTTGTGGACGGCTGGCCGTGCTCAAGACATGCCTATGGCCGCGAGGTGCCAGGGCGGCACCGAACGGTGTTTTAAGCACGAATTTTGGGGTGTCGGCCCGATAGACCTAAAAGCGCTCGCTGCGTTTGCGTGCATGCTCTTGGCAGAAAGTCAAAGGCGTTTGGCTCGAAACGGTCTCCTTCAGGCCAAATTCGGTTAGAATGAGCGTTCGTGCGCCATGTTACTACTTACGATCATTCACGGAAAAATAAATCATGCGTCTCGTCGGTTTTGGCGACGATGCTTCCATCCTATCGGCGTGTCATCGCCACAAGCTCCGCCACCGGCACGCGACCCGCGCAGATCAAGTCCGCCCATTCTTGCGCGATGATGGCCCGCCATGCGGCATGCGATCCCCGATTGTAGGCCGCCGCCACCTTGTCAGGCGGGGAATGCGCCAGCATCAGCTCTATAACCTGAGCGTCGCCCGGCCGATGTCCGTTCATGATGCTGCTGAACGTCGCCCGCCAGCCGTGGGCAGTCTGCCGCCCGGCGAAGCCTGCCCGATTGATCAAATAGCCCAGGGCATTCTCTGACATCGCCACGGCCGTATTCGTCACCGATGGGAACACCAGCCCTCCATGACCAGAGAACACCCTGGCCCCGTCCAGCACCTCCAACGCTTGCCGTGAAAGAGGCACGACATGATCCGGCACGGTCGCGGCATCCTTTGCCTTGTGCTTCATGCGCTGGCTGGGAATGGTCCAAACCCTGGCCTCCGGATCAATCTCTGACTATTGTGCATGACGCAGTTCACCAGGCCGCACAGCAGTCAGCACCAGCATGCGCATTGCCAATCTGGTGATGGGGTGCGCTGGCGTTGCTTCGATCCTGCCGAGCATACCTCTAGCCGAGTCCAGCTCGATCAGCGCGGGCCGGTGGCCGCCCTTCACCATCGGCTTCAACGCCTGCCGCAACTTCTCCGGCACCAGCCTCAGAATGTCCGCATACCCCCAGACGCCTTGCAACCGTTGCCTCAGGCGATGCACCAGTTCGATGCCGCCGGGCCACGCCTGGATGCGCTCGAACACAGCAAGCAGTTCCGTTCGGGTGATCTGGTCAATGGGCTTGTCGCCCAACGCGGTGCCGTGAGTCCCCCCGTTTTCGGCCTGAGTCCCCCCGTGAATGCCGCCGTGAGTCCCCCCCGCGAGCCTCAAATATCTCCCGTTTCAGGCTGGCTAGCACATCGACCGCATGATGGGGCTTCCATAGCGGGGCCCGCGCCGCATGCCACCGGGCCGCGATTTCTGACAGCGTGGGACCCGCGGGCTCCGGAGGCGGTGCGACGGCGTGCCGCGCGCCGCGATGGGCGTTACGCGCCACCCTGGCCTCTGCCAAGGTCATGGATGGATAATACCCTAGCGTGGCCAGTGTCTCTTTTTTCCGGTTTTCCAACGAACACGCCACGATCTGAGGCCCGAAGGCGTCACCCGCAGGTATGGCCATTTCCATCGGTAAGGTCATAGGGTTGCTCCCGGCCACGGGCGTTGCGGGCCTTCACGTCGGTCAACAATGCTGAGTCCACCCGATCAGTGGGATACCCCGAGATAATGAGAGACATGGTGGGACTCTCGCAAGCCCGCAAACCCCAGAAAAGCGAAACCCCACAATGGCTTAGAGCCACAGTGGGGTTCCTTAAAACAGGCCGCTGGCTCCCGAAGTAGGACTCGAACCTACGACCTAGCGATTAACAGTCGCGTGCTCTACCAACTGAGCTATTCGGGATCAGCGGGTCGTCCGTATAGCTTTATCATCCCACGGACGCAAACCCCTGTTTACGGGTTTTCCGGCGTGAGCGTCGGATCGGTTGAAATCATCCGCCAAGGCGTGTACCAGCAGGGCGCGCGGCGGTGCCGCCGCAGGCTGCGGGCGTGGTGGAACTGGTAGACGCGCCGGACTCAAAATCCGGTTCCGTGAGGAGTGTCGGTTCGATTCCGACCGCCCGCACCAATAAAACCCTTAACCGCCGATCACCAGCGCCTCGCCGAGCAGCCCCACGTCCAGCGGGTCGGCGATCAGTTCGATGCACAGAGACACCAGGCCGGTCGCACCTTCCAAGCTGTACTGGGTTAGCGCCCCATGCGGAAAGCTGATCAGATGGGCAAGCTCGTCTACAGGGATGCGGCCCACACGACTTTCGTCCGGCAGAACGAACTGGCGGCTGCCACCTTGCTCCACCTCGGCCCAGGCATGCAGCTGCGCGCGCGCAGGGGCCGCAGGGGCGGGGTTCTGCGTGATCGCCAGGAACATCAGTTGCGGGGCTGCCAGCGCCTGGGGTGGCAGCTGGTAGCGCAGTATGAAGCGCTCGCGGCCCTGGCGGGGGTGTGGCTTGCGCTCGGCGGTCAGCACCGACAGGCGCCGCAGCGGCGCACCCTGGGCGGTGGTGTCGGCGGCGCCCGACAGTCTCAGGCCGGGCTCGGTGACATAGGCAAACACGCCATCGGCGCCGGGCAGCACGGCTTCCTGGATGTCAAACCCCGTGGACGACGCATTGATGGTAACGGTGTGGGGGGTTACATCGGCGCCGAGCGGCAGGCGGATCAACGGGCCGCACATCTTGCGCAGGCGGGCCGCGGCGTCGGTGCTGGTCCCGAGGATCTGTTGCCAGAGGAACAGCGACCGCACCAGGGCGATGCCGTCAAGGCGCTCAAGAAGTTCGATCATCGCGCGACTCCTATGGCCTGGCCGCGGGCGGTATTGCCGGCCAATCCGGCCTCGATACGCCCGAGCAGCGCCTCCAGCCGGTCCTGCGCCAGCGCGAAGCCGGGCGTATCGCCGTAGCCGATCGAGGTGCCGAAGGCGAGGCTGACGGTGTGGCCGCGGGCGGCCGCGGCATGCAGGGCTGCATACGGCAGGCTCGGCTGGGTGTCGGCGAGCAGCACGCCCAGCGCGCAGCCGCGGGCGAGACAGGACCACGCCAGCGCCTGGCCTGTACCGACGATGGCGCGCGCTCCCGCGAGCAGCACCGCGAGATCCTCGAAGCTGGTGGTTTGAGTGTCGACCACATGCCAGCCGCGTTGCACCGCGGCTGCTGCGAGGGCTTCCCCGTTCAGCGCCTGCGGGCCCTCCGAACAGGTCAGAAACAACAGACTGGGCGCGCGCGGGCGGCTGAACGAGACGAAATCGCTGCCATGACGCAGGCTGTCGAAACGGGTCAGGAACTGTTCGTAGGCCAGCGACCGCTGGGCCATGTCGGAACGGCTGGCTGGTGTCGCCACCAGCAACCGGCGAAACAGCATGCCCTCGATGTCGGTACGGATGTTGGCTGCGGGAATGCCGATGGCGGTCAGACTGTCGGGCACCAGGCGCCCCAGGCCAGGCGCCGCGCGGCCGCCGGGCACCACGATGTCGAACGCCTCGACGTCCAGGCGTTCCTGCTCGCAGATCTGGAACAGATATTCCAGACGCGGCCAGAGCTCGGTTAGATAGGCGATCGGTGAGGCTGTGTTGCCGAGCAGGAAGGCTGGGCGGTCGGACACGGTATGGATCGGGCGCAGCCGGCGGGCGCCGAAGCTGCCGCCAGCCAGCAGCGCACGCGCGGCCTCGTTGGTCGGGTTGTGGCCGGTGGCCGGTGACGCCTGCGGGTCGGCATCGGCGCTTGGCACCATCGCCGGGTCGATCAGCACAGGCCCTTCCTGTGGCACGATGAACACGCTGCCGCCCAGCGCCATCATGGTGGCGGCATCGATGTCGGCGACGTAGTCGAGCCCCGCGCCGGCGCGATAAGGCACGCTCTGCAGGGCCACGGCAGCCAGGCCGACGGGCGTCGCCGGGCTTTCACCCTCGACAGTCAGCGTCCAGCCGGGGCTGACCCGTGTGTCCGGCAGCGGCTGCATCAGGGCCACGCCGCCTTGCCGCGAGAGACGCCAGGCGCGGTCCTTCTCGTTCCAGGTGTCGCGCCGAATTTCATGGGGCAAGGCAGCCGCTTGGGCCGCCGCATCCTGCACCGTTTGCGGTGACAGGCGTTCGAGGCAGAGCAGCAGGTCGGACGGGTCCTCGCCGCGGCCCTCGTGATCGGCAGCCCCGGTGCAGGGCAGCACCATCGCGCAGTGCAGCGGCCAGGTCGGCAGGGCCTCGAGCACCTCGGTGGCGACGGGTTGGGACAGGCGCAGCACCGCCTGGGTGTGGCGGCTCAGGAACGGCGCCAGGCCTTCCAGCAGGGCGCGGGCCGCCTCGGCCGTGTCGGCCCAGATCGATAGGCTGCTGATGGCTCCGATCGGTAGCGTCTGGTTGAGCAGCGACAGAAGGCTGGCATTGTCGAGTACTACGCCCCGCGGCTGGGCAGCGCCTGGCAGGCGAATGGTTGTGGTGGCGGTGGGCGCGTGCCAGGCGATCAGGCCGGGGCCGCGGTCCACGCCGAACAGGATCCGCTGCGGCCGACCGGTGAGCCGCGCATCGATATGGAACAGGCCGGGGCCGGCCGGCGTGCTGCGGGACAGGTAGTGCCCCGCGAGGTCGAACATGTCTGCCCTCCACGGGTCGCCTGCGGCCAGGACGGCACCGCGATAGAGCGAGGCCATGCCAGGGTCGGTCACCCGCAGCTGGCTGCCGGGCAGCGCCCAGCCTTCCTGGGCTTCGTTAATACGCAGACGCAGGCGATCAAACAAACCAAACCAGCTCATGTGCCCGAGTGCCCTGCCATGGAAGATGAAAACGCTCGTTTGGGGAGGGCACAGGCGTCGGGCGGGTGGGAGTGGAGGTCCGGGCCGGAATCGAACCGGCATTCACGGATTTGCAGTCCGTTGCATCACCACTCTGCCACCGGACCACCAGTGCCACGTTTTGGAGCTAAACCGCAGAAATCTGCCGCATTACGGCTCCGTCGGACATATATATGAGTTCTTGGAGTTAATCTAGATCCGCAGTTTTGGGCGCGACCCCAGCCCCGCCAGTGCTGCAACGCTCGGTTATCGGATGACCACCGAAGCCCGGCCTCCTGTGCCGATGCCACGCTGGCGTTCGCCCTCTCATCCTCCCATTCGGGAACCTATTTCGGTAGGGAGCGCCTTATCGGGACGGCAAACCCGACAGGAGACGATCCCCTGCAGAACCTTTCTGCCGGAATGCGTGCGTCGAGGAGCGCCACTAACATGTGCTTTGGCAAGAAGTGAGCTCACGTAGGATACGCCGCGCTGATCATCGTGATGCGCCCGGAAACGTTTGGGTGATCGGTCGTACTTCGCGCATGGTAAGTATCCATCCGGCGAAGGCCGCGGGTCTCAATGCGGTTGCAAGAGTCCGTTGCTGCTGATGGCGTTGAGTGCAGATTTCAGCGAAAGGTTCTGATGGACGCGAAACCATTGTCCGGTATGGCGATGCCACTGGATATCAA
>JANXSM010000152.1 GCA_025352665.1 Rhodospirillales bacterium
CGGACCCGACCATACAGTTCCACGAGCTTCATCCCCCAGCCCTCTGCGATCAACGCAAAGAGCTTCACTGATGGAGTTTTACTCCGGCGAATCCGGACAACACGGCCGCTTCAGTGAGGGAGTTTGTCTCCGGCGCGTACATGGGTGGAAGAAACGCCCCAGCTTGGTTCGCAGGAGATCAAAACGCTGCGTCTTGTCATATTCTGCAATGAGGAGGCCACCGGAGATTACTACCACATAATAGAGCGTAATCACGCAGCTAAAGAGGACCCCAAGTTTGTTCGTGAACGTGCGAGCGAAGAGCCTGCAAGAAAATATGCACGCGATACTCTAAGCTGTGCAGACCGCGCGCAGCGTGATCGTTGTATAGCTAGGCTCAGGATTCGTTGATCCAAAACAGCATAGTTGCTGCGATCACGATGGCCGACATGAATGTGTGTGCGCATCGTCTTAGCGGATGGCGACGCGTCGCCAATCCACGAGCTTTGCGAACATGTTTTCAATGCGATGGCGCTGGCGATAGAGCTTGGTGTCGTAGGCAAGCGGGACCTTTCGGTTCTTTCGTCCAGGGATGCAGGCCACGATGCCCTTGGAATGAAGGGCCTGACGGTACCAGTCACTGTCGTAGCCGCGGTCAGCGATGAGTTCCCTGGCAGATCGCAAGACACCCAACGTCAGCGCGGCGCCCTTCTAATCACGCATTTGGCCTCTGGAAAGCAGTAGCACAACAGGCCGGCAGCAGCTCAAGCCACGCGGGCGCGAAAATAACGGCTCGATCAGTCGCGTGTGTGCACGCTAAAGCGATATCAGATCAGATATCGCATACCGCCGGCGTGCCATGAATATCACCACTCTGAGCCGAGTATAGAGTCCTGAGCCTAGGCGGAGGTCCGGTTAGTAGGTTGCGCGACCACCGGAGATATCGAAGGTGCCTCCAGTGGTGAAGGAGCACTCCTCGCTCGCGGCCCATGCGACCATCGCTGCCACTTCCTGGACGGTGCCGAAGCGCTTCATGGGGATCTTTGACAGCATGAAAGCGATCTGCGCCTCGCTCATTTGCGCGAACAACGGCGTGTCGACCGCGGCCGGCGTCACGCAGTTAACCCGGACACCGGTTTCAGCGAGTTCCTTGCCGAGGGATTTGGTCAGCCCGATCACCGCCGCCTTGGACGCACTGTAGGCGGCTGCATTGGGATTGCCCTCTTTGCCGGCGACGGAGGCGATGTTGACGATGCGGCCGTATTGGGCGGCAATCATATGCGGGATGACCGCACGGTTGCAGTAGTAAAGACCGTGCACGTTGATTTCAAAGACCCTGCACCAGTCGGCGATCGGGTATTCCCAGGCGAGACCGTTGGGACCGGTAATCCCGGCGCTTGCAACCATCACGTCAATCCGCCCCAAGGCGCGTACCGTTTCCGTCGCGGCTGCCTCCACGGCGGCCCAATCGGTGACATCAACATGCACAGCATGCGCGACCGAGGCCGCCTGCTCCGGGGGCACCGAGTGCATGTCCCAGACACTGACGCTAGCTCCCTCAGATACCAGCCGCTCGACAATGCCCAGACCCAGGCCCGAGGCGCCGCCTGTGACGACCGCGACGCGCCCGGCAAACCGCGTGGACTGTGTCATGCGTAGTAGTCCGGCGCTTTTTTGAAGCTCGGCCACATGTCCGGATCATGGCCCGTCACCACCAGCGCGCCGGTCCGTTCGGCGACCATGCGCAGCTTCTTCACGGAATGCGCCACCTCGATCGCCGAGGTCAGAAAACCTGGCAGGCACTTCTCGTTCCAATGGTCCATCGTGTAGGTGGCATCGACGGTCAACAGAATCGGACCACTCTCGGGAAGCGTCAGCAAGAAGGACTGGTGGCCGGGCGAGTGACCAGGCGTGAAGATCATCTTGAGCACACCATCCCCGTACAGGTCGAAGCCGTCGGTGTCCGGGCCGTCGAGGAAGTGCCATTTGAGGCCGGGCTTATCGAAGTCCTTGCGGATATAGCCGCCCGCTGCAAACCAGTCGGCCGTGAAAGCGTACTCGTATTCGCGCTTCTGCACAATGTGAGTGGCGTTCGGGAAGCGGCCACAGGCACCGGTGTGGTCCAGGTGCAAATGGGATTGCACAACCCAGCGGATATCCCCGGGCGCGATACCCATCTCCTGCAACTTGGTGACGCAGCCGTCCTCACGCGACATGAGCGGGTAGTAGACGTCAGCGACGCCACCCCAATGGCCGCTCGGGTCGTCAGCCGCTTCCACCGCGATTCCGCCATCGATCACGATGTGGCCCTTCGGGTGCGTGATCAGGAACCAGGGAATGGGCGTGAAGAACTCGCCTTGTCCCGCGCCCAGCTTGATGTTGACCTCCTTCTGCCGGATGCGACCAGTCTGAAACATATAGAGCCTAACGTCGGTCATAGAGTTTCCTTCCTCGGTGTAAGCGCAGCTTAAGTGGCGTATGCGTCCGCTAGGATCATGTCGGCCGCTTTTTCGCCAATCATGATGATCGCGGCGTTGGTGTTGGCCGATATGAGGCGCGGCATCACCGAGCCGTCCACGACACGCAGGTTCTCCGCGCCATGCACCTTGAGTGTGGGAGAGACGACGGCCTCCGGCCCCGGCCCCATCATGCATGTGCAGGTCGGGTGATAGATCGTGCTGCCCCGTTCGCGACAGTAGGCGAGCAGGTCGGCGTCGCTCGTCACGCCTGGACCGGGCTCGGTCTCTTCCTTGAGGTAGTTGCGCATCGCGGGGGCGTGGATGATGGCGCGCAGGCGCCGCAATGCGTCGACATTGGCCTGCCGGTCGGTCTCGCTCGCCAGGTAATTGACCCGGATCGCCGGCGGTATGGCGGGATCTGCGCTTTTGATGCGCAGGCTACCGCGGCTCTCGGGCCGTAGCTGGCAGACCGAGGCGGTAAAGGCGGAGTAGGCGTGCAGCTTGTCGCCCATCTTATCCGTACTGAAGGGAATGAAGTGGACCTCGCAATCGGGCGTTGCGTAACGCTCGTTGGTCTTGAATATCGCCGTGCCCAGGCCGGCGCTCATCGTCAGCGGGCCGCGCCTGCGCAGCAGGTAGTCCAGACCCATACCCAATCGCCGCAGCGGGTGGTGGTAAGCGTCGTTGACGGTTACCTTCCGGCTCGCCTTGAAAACCATGCGGACTTGGAGATGATCCTGCAGGTTGGCACCGACGCTAGGGGCGTCGTGAACCACCGGAATACCATGCTCCTGCAAGAGCGCGGCTGGACCCCAGCCCGAGAGCTGAAGCAGTTGCGGCGAGTTGATGGCCCCACCGGACAAGATCACCTCGCGGCCAGCTGTGGCCGTTTTGATCCGTCCCTCGTGCCGGAAGGTGACGCCGGTGGCGCGCTTGCCTTCAAATAGCACCTTCTGCGCCATAGCCTCGGTGAGCACGGTTAGGTTGGCGCGCTTCATCGCAGGCCGCAAGAAAGCCGTGGCCGCGCTGCAACGGCGCCCGTGCCGCGAAGTCGTCTGGAAATAGCCCGCGCCCTCCTGGGTCTCGCCGTTGAAGTCCTCGTTTCGGGGCAGGCCTGTCTCGCCAGCCGCTTGGATAAACGCTTCCACGAGCTCGTGGGGCGTGGCGGGATCCGACACCGCAAGCGGGCCGCCAACGCCGTGGAATTGGCTCTCGCCTCGCTGTTGGTCCTCGGACTTCCTGAAGTAGGGCAGCACATCGTCATAGGACCAGCCGGTGTTACCGAGCTGCCGCCAGAGGTCGAAATCCTCCTTCTGCCCGCGCAAGTAGACCAAACCGTTGATCGAACTTGACCCGCCCAGAACTTTGCCGCGTGGTTGGAAGATGCGCCGGTTGTTAAGCTCCGGTTCAGGCTCGGTGTAATACATCCAGTTAAAGCGAGTGTCCTTGAACAGTCGGCCATAGCCAAGCGGGATGTGGATCCAAACGTTGTTGTCAGGCCCGCCCGCCTCCAAGAGCAAGACACGGTGACGACCCGACGCGGTCAGCCGGTTCGCGAGAACGCAGCCGGCCGATCCCGCGCCGACAATTATGTAATCAAAAACTATTGGGTCTTCTGCCTGGCTTTTTGCCATTGTGTCGCTCCTTCCCGTAGCCTGTGTCTGCCAGGCTCTAGGATTCCCTTGCCTGAGAATGCCAGCCGCCGTGTGCCGCCTTGAATGCCTGGAGCGCCGGCTGCATGTGCTGCACAGTCAGGGTCTCGAACGAGACCCGGTCGCCTGACTCCATGGCGTCGATCATCTGAAAGTGCTCCTGCCGGGACTTTTCGGCGAGCGCTGGATTGGCGATCGCGTAACAATGAATTGCCGCAGTCTTGACCCAATACTGCTGAATCAAATGAGCAAGCTGCCTGTTGCGGCAGGCACTGAAAATGACTTGGTGAAAAGTATCGTTTGCCACCGATGCGGCATCGAGGTCGCCTGCCTGGCCACGATGGACGTAAGTGTCGTTTAACCCACGCAGCCGAACGATCAAATCCGGCGCTGCTGGCAGCTGAATGCGCTGTGCGGCTTGGTGCTGGAGGATCGTGCGAACGTCGTACAGTTCGTCGACTTCCTCGGTCGAGTAGTCATTGACGATGGCGCCTCGGTTCTGCCGGCGCCGGATCAACCCCGCATGCTCAAGTTCCTTGAACGCCGCGCGGATGATGTGACGGCCGACCAAAAACCGCTCGCTGAGTTCCTCTTCTACCAAGCGTTCCCTGGGTTTCAGCCGACCGAATGCGATGTCCTGTTGCAAAGCGCTCATCACAGCATCGAAACTATTATTAGCCCACTTGTTCCCTCGATCCGCGGCCTTTCCGGCATTTTTTATCATTACACCCATCCTTGGCGGAACTAGACGCCGCCGCGCCAATACGGTCAACGAAATTGTTGACAGAACTGAGGACAGCTTTGATAAACATCGCCAGAACCGGGCTCTGCTCTGGCTGCTCCGAAAGCGCCAAAGTAAGAAGCTCGGGAAATGGAGGATCGTCCGAGATGGAAGACACCGCGCCCTTGCCACACTCTTTTAAGTCTGATCGCCGCCAGTTGCTGACGGGCCTTGCCCTCGGGGTCGCCGCTGCGGCACTGGTCACGGGCGCTCCCCGCGAGGCCGTCGCTGCCGACGCGTTCCCGACCTTTAAGTCGAACGGCAAGAAAGTTCGCGTTGGGTTGGGCCTCAATTACGGCCCCTTCAACCAGCCCTGGCGCCGCGGTTGCTGGCGCATCGCCCAGACCGTGAAAGATATGGGCGGCGAACTTATAACAATCCGCGGCGAGCCTTCCAAGGCGAGCGAGCAAGCGGCAGCGCGCCAGTTGCTAGACCGCGGCATCGACGTGCTGGTGCTGGGCATTTATTCGGGCGAGTCCGAGACAGCCTACATCGTCGATGACGCGAAACGCCGAGGCATTAAGACCGTAGGCTTCATGGTCAACGCGAAAGACTCTCCGGCCGTGCTCGAGGACACTTGGGGCACCGGGGCGGTCATGGGTAACTGGATCCAGAACAGGCTCCAGCGGCAGGGTACTATCGTCCAGACCGCCGAGGACCGCGGCTTCTATGCGCCCTTCGACGAGGAAGTGGACATGCTGTCCCTGATGACGAAGTTCCAACCGCGCATGAAGATGCTGCCATTCATGACTGGCAGTGTTTCGACGACGGACGAAATCTCCAAGGGCCGCGAGAACTGCTTGTCGCTGCTTCAAGCCAATCCGAACCCGCAAAGCGTTCAGCTTATCACATCCTGGTGGTGGCCGCTGACCGTCGGCGCGTCCCAGGCGCTGAAACAAATGAAGCGCGACGCGATCGTGACCAACCACTATTTCTCGAACCAGCTGTTGAGTGAAATGGCGTTGCCTGACAGCCCGATCGCGTTCAGCACAGACGTGCCCTACCACATTGCCGGCGACCGAGTAGGTCAGCTCGCCATGGCGCTTGGCCAGGGCCAGGACGTGCCGAACAACTCCTACCTCACGCCAGTCGCGTCCATCACCAAGGCCGAGGCCGGCCAAGCGCTCGCCGAACTCAAGTCGATGGACGACCAGGCGATTGCCTTGCTCAAACAATACGGCGGCTAACAGAAACCAGGCAGCGTGGCGCTCCGGAGAGCATCGACCATGACAACCACCACCACGCCCGTCGCTTCCTCCCCGGGGCGCAGCACAACCCAGGCAACCCGCGGCGGAGCGCTTGGCGTGCTCCGCCGCTGGGGGACGATCATCGTCATTCTCCTCGTCGGCGTGCTGTTCGGCGTGCTGTCGCCCTATTTCGCGACAGTCTCCAACTTCAACAACATCCTGTTCTCGATGATCGTGAGCGCCATGGTCTCCATGGGCCTTACCTATGTGGTGGCCGCGGGCAGTTTCGACCTGTCGGTCGGCGTGATCGTCACCACCGCTTCGATCGTCACGGCCCTGCTGATCCCGCACACCGGCTGGCCCCTCGCCATCGTCGGTGGACTGATCATCGCCTGCGTCATCGGGCTGGTGAACGGACTTCTTGTCACCTATGCGCGGTTATCCGGCATCGTTTCCACACTTGGCATGATGTTCGTTCTAGGCGGCATCAACCAGTATCTTACCAACGGGTATCAAATCCCGGTCGACTACGGGGAGGTTGCTTTCCGCTTTATCGGCCAAGGACGCGTGGGTCCTGTAGGCTTCCCTGTGTTCCTGCTCGCCGCGGTGTTCATCTCCGGGCATGTGCTGTCGACACGCAGCAAGGTCGGTCACTACATCGGTGCGGTTGGCGACAACCCGATGGCCGCCTACTACTCCGGCATCCTCGTCTATCGCTGGGTCGTGGTCTCGTTCGTACTGTCGGCACTGTTTGCCGGCATCGGTGGTGTTATTTTGACGTCGATCTCGTCCTCCGCCCAGCCTGTCGGGGGCGAAGGCTACCTGCTGGAGGCTTTTGCCGCTGTCTTTCTTGGCGCGACCATTCTGGGCAAGGGCAAACCGCACCTTCTCGGCACCCTGCTCGGTGTGTTCTTTCTGTATATGGTGAGCTCCGGCATGAACATGGTCGGCATCTCGTTCGCCACGCGCCAACTCTTCAATGGTCTTGTCCTTATCCTCGCGGTCGGCGCAAACGCGCTGCTGAACCGCGAGGAAATCCACCTGAAGTTTATTTGAGCGGTACCGTGGCAGCGCCCCTGGTCGAACTCCGCGACCTTCACAAAGACTTTTCAGGCGTCCAAGTCCTCAAGGGCATCTCGCTTGTCCTAAACCAGGGCGAAATCCACGGCCTGCTCGGGGAGAACGGCGCTGGGAAGTCCACTCTTATAAAGATACTTACAGGTGTCTACGCGGCATCAAGCGGCGAGGTCCTTCTCGATGGGAAGGCCGTGGTCATTCACGGCCCGATCGGCGCCCACCGGCTGGGTCTGGGTGCCGTCTACCAGGACGCTGAACTCGTTGGCTCCTACACGGTCGCGGAGAACATCGTGCTTGGCAACGAGCCAAGCCACGGTTGGCTCGATCGTCGCGCGATCCTGCGGGAAGCGAGTGCCATCCTTGACCAGATCGGCGTGACGATCGATCCAACGCGCCGCGCGTCCAGCCTCACCGCTGCCGAGATGCAGATGGTGACGTTAGCGACGCTGTTCCATCGCCGCTACCGCCTGATCATCCTCGACGAGCCGACGGCACGGCTGTCCGCACCCGAGACACGGCTTCTTTTTGGCCTGATGGCACGCTTTCGCGAGCAGGGCATCGCAATTGTCTACATCTCGCACCGACTGAATGAGATCAGGGAGCTCTGCGACCGGGCCACCATACTGCGCGATGGTTCGGTTTCAGGCACCCTGGCGCGGGATGAAATCAATGAGGAGATCGTGACCCGCCTCATGGTCAACCGCAGCGCCGCGGAACTCGACGTCAGCAATCCCGGCTTCGCGCAAGCCGACCGCGTGGTCCTCGAGTTGCGCGATCTCTCGACGCCCAGGCTACGCCCGCTCTCGCTCCAGGTGCGGGCCGGCGAGGTCCTGGGCATCACCGGCCCACTTGGTGCCGGCATGGAGCAAATCGAGCGCAGCCTGGGCGGTCTTGGAGCCTACAGCGGTACCATCCTCGTCGACGGCACGGCACAGGCTATCGCCAGCCCGGCCCACGCCCGGCGCGCGGGCATCGCCTTGATCCCAGAGGACCGCCGCAAGCAGGCGTTGTTCCCAAACCTTTCCCTGGCCGAGAACGTCGCCCTGCCGGCATTGGGCGATCTGGCGATCGGCGGGCTGGTCGGGCCGGGAAGCGTGCTGCGCTACGCGCATTCCGTCGTCGACCGGCTCAGCATCTTCCCTAACGCGCCGGAACGGGCGATGCGTTTCTTCTCGGGCGGCAACCAGCAGAAGGCGGTCATCGGCAAGTGGCTGAAGCGCGATGCTCGCGTCTACGTCTTCGTGGAGCCTACCTCCGGCGTCGATGTCGGCGCCATCCGACAGATCTACGAGTTGATTCTGGAACTGGCGCGGGCCGGCGCCGCCATCATTGTCATCTCCAGCTCAGTGAAGGAGCTGCTGGCGCTTTCCGAGACCATTGCAGTCGTCCACCATGGCGCAATCTCGGCGCTATTGCCGCGCGATGCCTGCACGCGAGATAGCCTGCTCGCACTGACGATCAGCGCCACGGCGCCGGCGGCGGTGGCATGACGGTTGGGTTCTGCGTCATTGGGGGAGGCATCGTCGGTAACGATCCGTTGCCCTACGAGGCGAGTATCCGCGCCCAGGCCGTCATGGGAGATGGCACACCCGTGCATGATTTCTTCTTTCTCACTACCGAACGCATGCCGTATGTTTGCAACGGCCCGTCGCCCGCAGCGGCCTCCGCCATCCCAATCGGCGAGATGCTCGCGTGGCAGTGCGTGGGTGCTAGCAACGCTCTGTCGTCGGTCGTCCATTGACTGGCGCGTCAATGTCTTCCCCGTTCAATCTTGAGGGGCGCGTAGCGCTCGTCACCGGCGGAAACGGCGGCATCGGGCTCGCAATGGCGCACGGCCTCGCGCAAGCTGGGGCAGACATTATCTTGGCCGGCCGGGACTCGGTAAAAGGCGAGACGGCGCGGGCTGAGATTGTTCAATTGGGACGCCGGGCGTTGTTCATAGCGAGCGATCTTGCAACCCCGGATGGCTGCGAGCGTCTGATGGACGCGGCGGCCCGCGCCTTCGAGCGAATTGACATCCTCATCAATAACGCCGGCATCACCGCGCGCCGGCAACCCGAGGACCTTTCTATCGATGAATGGCACCGCGTCATCGCCACGAACCTCACGTCGGCCTTCGTCTGCTGCCAGAAGGTCCATCCCCTTATGCGACTCCAGGGTGGCGGGAAGATCATCAACATCGGGTCCATGCTGTCCCTGTTCGGCACCAGTTTCGGCGCTGCGTACGGCGCGAGCAAAGGGGGCCTAGTCCAGCTCACTCGCTCTCTCGCCGTCGCCTGGGCTGCGGACAACATCCAGGTCAACGCCGTTCTGCCAGGCTGGATCACCACTGAAATGGGGCAATCGGCCCGCGCGCAGGTCGACGGACTGAACGAACGCGTGATGGCGCGCACACCGGCGGGACGCTGGGGCGATCCGTCCGAGCTGGCGGGCGTCGCGGTGTTCCTGGCGAGCGCCGCGTCGGACTACGTCACCGGCGCGTCCGTGCCCGTCGACGGCGGCTATTCGATTTCTGGATGACCTGTCGGAGCAAACCAGAAACGCCCGGAACAGCCGGGCATCGAGGAGGAGACCCTGGTGTTTTCAGAAATGGGATGGTGGCTGCGCCTGCAGTCTGCGCTGAACACAGATGAGGCGTGGCGAGACGCGGCGCGCTACTTCCGTGGCCGCGTGGAACTCCGGCACGACAGCGGCACCGGGATCATTAGCATCGAGGGCGGCCGTGCGACCGTCACCGGCGAGACGGATTCGCTGGGAGCGGACATTACCATCACCGGGCCGGACAGCGAGTGGCGTCGGGTCCTGGCGGGACAGGTCGACTGGTTCGAGGGCCTGTCGCCCGGCCTTGGCGCCCTGATCCTGTCCGGCAACGCCGTCGCCGCCTGGCGGGATGTCAAGCTGATGGCGCGAACGTTCACGGTGATGGCGCAAGTGGACGGCGCACCCGCTCAGGTCGCCTTCTCGCCACCGCCGAAACCGTCCGGCGCGCCGACCACCGGACACTACGCGATGATCGAAGAGTTGCGGGTGCACTACGAAGAGGCCGGCAGCGGGCCGCCAATCATCTGCTTCCATGCCGCCTGCCAGGACACGCTGATGTGGCGGCACGTCATGGACGGTCTGTCCGACGCCTTCCGCGTTATCGCCGTGGACGCCCCGGCCCACGGCAAGACGCTTGAGCCAGAAGGAGGGCCATTCCAAAGCCTGACTCAACACGCCGAACTTTACGAGAAGCTCATTGCGGCCTTGGGACTCGATCGTCCCGTCATCATGGGCTGCTCGATGGGCGGCAACTTGGTGCTGGAGATGGCTGCGCGCAGACCGGACGGCTACCGCGCCGTCGTATCCGCTGAGGGCGCGGACTACACGCCCACTGTCGCAGGGTTCTTCCTCGACATGCTGCTGCTGAACGGCACGCAGATACTTGAATGCTGGGCCATGTCGATGACCGGCAACCGCACGACACCCGACCGCGCGCGCGAGGTGATGTGGCAGATCACCCGCGCGACACCGACCGCCATGCGTGGTGACCTTCAAGGCTACGCCAACTTCGACAAGCGTGCCGTGGTCGGAACGATACGCTGCCCTGTGCTGCTGCTACGTGGCGACGGGGACTGGCTGGTGTCGCAGAAACGCGTCGAGGAGACGCAGTCCCACATCCCTGGCAGCCGCATCGCGGTGCTCGCCGGCACAGGGCACTATCCAATGATCGAGAACCCTTATGAGTTCAATGAAACCGTCAGGGAGTTCATCGGCACCACCGCCTGAAAGCGGCGCGATCCCGCAACACAAGGAAAATCAGCAATGTCACAAGCCACGGCTCAATCCGGCAGCTTCATGAATGTCAACGGCATCAATCTGTGGGTCGCGGACACTGGCGAGGTTCACCTGCCGCCAATCCTGTGTCTGCACTCCTGCTTTCTCGATGGCACAATGTTCGACGGCCTGGTGGCCGCTGCTGCCGGGAAGTATCGCGTGGTACGGCCCGACTTCCGGGGCCAGGGCCGCAGTGCGCCCGACACAGTCGATATTATCACGATGGAGAAGTGTGCCGAGGACATGGAGGCATTGATCGAGGCCATGGGGCTGACGTCGATCAATGTCATGGCGCAGTCCATGGGAGGTGACGTCGCTTTCCGACTGATCGCACATCGTCCAGAGCTGTTCCGGTCGCTCGTGGTCGCAGGATCGTCGGCATGCTCGGAACCGTCGGGCCAGCTTGCCGAGTTCCGCCAGTGGGTGATCGATGCCGGCAACGAGGGGTTTGCCGGCCATGTCCTCGACACCACGATGGCGATCATGTTCGGCGTCACCACGCGAAGCGATCCCGCCAAAACGGCGCTGATGGACTACTGGCGTGGCAAGATCGCCGAACTCCCGAAAGCCCTTCGCCCAGCAATGAGCGGTGTCATGGAGCGCAGCACCTCCGTGCCGCTGCTGCCAGGGATCAAGCTCCCCGTCCTGATCTTCAATGGGGAGGAGGACAAGCCCCGTCCACCGGCGTGGTCGGACGAAATGTTGCGCGAGTTGCCCAATGCGAAACTGATCCGGTTGAAGAAGATCGGCCACAGCCCAACGCTCGAGGCGCCCGAGCAGGTGCTGCCCGCGATCATTGAATTCTACAACAATCCACGCGTCTGACGACATCAGGGATAGCGGGGAAAGTGTCGAACCTGGGACGCTGCGCCGCAAGATCGGCTTACCTGGTGGCCGAGGCGGTCCAGACAGCACTGCGGCCCTGACTTGAAGCATGCGCTGGGCGCCATGGGGCGGCCAGCGCATCTGCCGTCACTTGCTCATGTGGGCGTTGACCAGTTGGTTTACGGCGCCCTTGGCCGTATCCGCCCGGTGAGTAGCGTCTGGCGGAGGCCGGTCAGTCTCGGGGTTCGATTGCTCGCCTGCTTGACCTGGGCGAGGCGACAGTGATCCGGTGGATGAATCGCAAGATGACGACCGGCACCTTTGCTGCTAGACCGATGGGAGGCGCACGTCGCGCAGTGCTCTCGCACGATCGTGATTGGCTGCTGGCCCGCATCGCCTCAGTGCCCGGCCTGACAATTCGTGCCCTACGTGCCGAGTGGGCCGAGCGTGGAACGGTGGTTTGCAAAGACGCTGTCTGGCGTTTCTTGCGCAACGAGGGCCTGACCTTCAAAAAAGCCTGCGCATAGCCAAGCAGATGCGACCAGATGTGGCCCGCAAGCGGGCATCCCGGCAGCGCCACAAGAAGCATGTTGACCCGGCCCGCCTGTTCTTCATCGATGAGACCTCGGCAAAGACCGACATGACGCGCACGCACGGTCGTGAAACCGCGAGGTCACCAATAGGTGGCCAGAGTGCCACACGGGCATTGGAAAACCCTGACTTTCTTTGCAATACTGCGCACCGATGGCATCCATGCTCCCTGTGTCTTCGATGGCCCAATCAACGGAGACTCGTTCTTGGCATGGGTCGAGCAGTCTCTGATACCGACCCTGCGACCAGGCGATATCGTCGTGCTCGACAACCTTGGCAGCCACAAAGGAAAGGACGTCCGCCGCGCCATCCGCCAAGCAGGCGCACGCTTGTTCTTTCTCCAGTCACTCCTTGGGGGACCGCGTTGCGGCAACAGTTTCACAGCGTCGGTCGCTCAATTTCAAGCAAGATAGGGTTGCCACATAACAAAAAAATTGGCCGGCCTGAGCGCCAGCTAAATTATGCCCGACACTCTATTCTAGCGTTACTTAGATCCCACTAATCTTTGCTGATATTCCAGTAAGTTACGATAGGCGAGTCAAGGACGCCATGGACATTCCCGCGATAGGCAACCGGTTGCGTTGCTTGTCCCAGCAAGCGGTAAGGGCTGACGATCGCCAACCGCCGCTGCAGTTGCTCAAGGATTGGTGCGCGACTGGCCACTGGAGCATTGGCGTAGGCAGCACGTAATTTCTCGACTTCTTCGTCACAGGGCCAGCCAGCCAAATTGCTGCGATCGCATGGCATATAGGCGAAGATGTTGGTGTTCGGGCTCCAAGCGAGCACGCCGGGTTCACCGCTGACATAGATGTTCCAGCCGCCGGCATCCGGCGATCCCTGGTTGGCACTGCGCGTGACGACGCTGCCCCAGTCACTCCAGATAAGATCCACCTTGATGCCGGCTTTGCGCAGCGCATCGGCAGTCACCTCGGCCATCGGCCCCATGTACGAGATTTCACGTGTGCCAATCATCTTGAGCGTCTCGCCCTTGTAGCCGGCCTCGGCCAATAGCGCCTTGGCACGTTCAAGGTTTGGGCCAAAGTCTTCTGCGCCAGCCTCAGTGCCGTTGGGAGAGCCGCAGACGAAAAACGAATTGCAGCGTCGGTAATAGGCAGAATCGCCATAACCTCCGGCCATTTCATCATCTTGATTGATGATATAGGACAAAGCGAGACGGGCCCGGGGATCATTGAACGGCGGGTAGAGAGCATTTGGCCGCAAAAGAGCTTGGCCGGCCAATGGGGTCAGGACCTGCAGCTTTACATCACGGTTCCGACGCAGTGTTGGCAGGAGATCGTAGGACGGCCGCTCCAGAAAATCGACCTCCCCAGCTTGAAGGGCACTCGCAGCGGTGGCTGTGTCTGGCTGAACGTCAAAAACAACGCGATCTACCTTCACAACACGTCCGCCCGAAAGTCCGTCCGGCGGCTCATCGCGTGGGATGTAGTTTGGGCTGCGGTCGTAAACGACCCGCGCGCCACTGATCCGCAATTCAGTATTAAAACGGAACGGTCCGGAGCCGATTGTCGACAACATAGGCTTTCCCGGTTCAGGGATGTCTTTTGCGCGCGCGATGATCGCGAAATGTGAGGGTGCGGCGGCGAGGGTTTCGATCAAACCAGGGACAGGTTTCGACAGCGTCCATTCGAACGTGCTCTCATCCACCGCGGTCATCGCCGTTGTGACCAAGGCAACTTTCTTGGCCATCAGGTCGATCGTCATCCAGCGTTTCAACGAGGCGATCACGTCAGTCGTCGTGACGGATGAGCCATCGTGGAATTTGAGGCCTTCGCGCAGCGTAAAGCGCCAGATAAGGCCGTCGGGGGACGTGCTCCATTGCTTTGCCATCTGCGGCTTCGGCTGAAGCTTGGAGTCCCAGGCAAACAGGCTCTCCCATACCATCGTCCCATGGATCGTCGAGATCCAGGCTGTTGTGTACAGCGGGTCTGTCACGACCACGTCTGCCTGGGGCACGACATGCAACACTTTCAGAGGCGGTGCGGTCTGCGCCAGAGCAGATGTGACGAAGGCCACGGCCATAGCACCTGCCAGGGTCGTGCGTTTGAACAGGATCGAGCGTGTCATGTCGAGAATACCTTGATCAAAGAGTTGCGGCAGTGAAGGCCGTCGGTGCGAACAGGCTGAGTTCATCAAGCAACATGACCCAGCCCTGCAATCCAATCGGGATAGACGCGAGACGGAAGAATTCATTTGGGGCGTGCACATCTTCGTCGGGCAGACCGAAGCCAAACATCAGCGTCTCGATTCCCAACAGCTTTTTGAACAAAGCGGTGATCGGGACAGTGGCGCCCAACCGCACGGGGATTGGCGCTTTGCCCCAAAGCCGCTCCAGAACGCGGCTGCCTGCCTGCACGAGAGGGTGATCATTGGGGAGGCTGGAGGCCGGTGACCCAGCCTGACGCATCTCGAATTCGAGAGTGACGCCGGCCGGGCAGTTTGCCTGCAGGTGCTTGCTCACCAACTCACGTGCATCAGCGGGGTTTTGCCCGGAAACAAGGCGCATCGTAAGTTTGGCGTAAGCGTTCCGCGGGATGACGGTTTTGGCACTAGCTCCCGTGTAGCCGCCCCACATGCCGTTGATGTCGATGGCGGGGCGCAGCGTCAGGCGTTCCCGAAGCGTGTAGCCAGGCTCACCCAATGGACTGGCGCCCACTTCGGCACAGAACTCTGCCTCGTCAACACAGAATGCTGCTGCTTGGTGTCGCTGCAACGGTGTGGGTGGCGTCACAGCGGCAAGATATCCAGCAACGGCGATACCACCGTCCCGATCGTGCAATGTAGCGACCAACGCTGCCATCTCATGCAGTGCATTGCGGATCGCGCCGCCATACTTGCCAGAATGTAGGTCCTTGGCAGCTGTGGTGAGTTTGATCTCCATACCGGTATTGCCGCGGGCTCCGACATTGATTGTCGGCACTGTCGGGCTCGCTCGGCCGCCATCCGCAGACAGCACGGCATCCGCCCGCAACAAGTCACCGTAGCGTGCCACGATCGCGGGCAGGCTGGGGCTGCCAATCTCCTCCTCGCCTTCCAGGAACAGCTTGACGTTGACCGGGCATCTGCCGGTTTGCTGAAGGAAGGCGGCCACGGCGGCAATGGCAATGACGCTGCTGCCCTTGTCGTCACTCGCGCCACGGCCGAACAGACAGCCGCCACGCTCGGTGGGTTCGAAAGGTGGACTGGTCCACTCCGTCACGGGGTCAGGGGGTTGCACATCGTAATGGCCGTAGATCAAGATGGTCGGCTTGTCTGGTGCCTCGGTCCAGGCACCATAGATCGCCGGATGACCACCTCCATCCAGTATCTGCACGTCGCGCAGTCCAATCTCGCGCAACCAAGACAGCAGAAACTGCTGGGCGCCGTGCATGCCTTCGGCATAGGCCGGGTCTGTGCTGACGCTTGGCAGACGGATGAACTGGTCGAGCCTTGCGCGAACGCGATCTTCTTGCGCGACAAGTGTTGCAGCGACCGCGTCGGCGTTCATGCTGACACCTTCAGCCTATCGGCCATGAATTCGGCAATGGCCACTGTCGTCAGATGGGTGTTGGCGCGCGGCACTTCGGGCATGATGGACGCGTCGATCACACGCAGGCCCGTGCAACCGATCACGCGGCAATCCGGGTCGACCACGGATCGCGCGTCGTCGGCGGCGCCCATGCGGCATGTGCCGCTTGCATGTTGCGCGTCGCCGCATTCGGCAAACAGCCAGGCATCAAGCGCTGCGTCGTCTAGCTCCTGATCCATGGAAATCCCGGACATGCCGTATTCCACTCGATGCGCCACCTGCGTCACGCCTGGCTGCAGACAGATATCTCGAAGCCGGCGTATCCCGTCGCGCATCCGAATGAGGTCTCGTGGGTCGGATAACATGCGCTCCTCCACAGAGGGGTCGACCGCAGGGTCTGGCGTGGTGATGCGAACCTGGCCCTGGCTGAAAGCCTGATAGACGGAGACGGCGATGCGACCCAGCGCCGAGGTTGGGCCACTGCGTGTCAGTGCTGCACCAGCCAAGTTGCCCGCGATCATGATCATGTCGTTGTCGCCTGCACCAGCGAGACCCGAACCGTAACGCAGGCAGCAATTGGTGTGGCGGTGCATCAATGTGCTGACCTGGGCATCGTCGCGCAGACGGAGCAGCGCACCCATGATGGGATGGTCCAGCAGATTTTCCCCCACGGGGAGGTCTGCACGAACCTGAATACCGAGGCCTTCGAGCAAGGCGGCAGGGCCGATGCCGGAGCGTTGTAGAATGGCCGGCGAATGAATGGCACCAGCGCAAAGGATCACTTCGCGCCGCGCCCGTGGCGTGTAGCTTTGGCCACCGATCCTCACTCGCACGCCACTCGCATGCGGGCGGTTGCCCTCAATCTCGATGCCTTCCACCAAAGCATGACCCACGATTGTCAAGTTGCCTCGGCTTCGCACGGGCTCCAGATAGCCGTCATTGGTTGACACGCGGCGACCGGCCACGCTGTTGATTGCGTAAGGTGACACACCGGTTGCTTCCGGCGCGTTATGGTCCTCGCACCAGCCGTAGCCCAAAGCCATCGCGGCGTCTCGCAAGGCTCTGTCGACGTTGCCCCAATCCGCCACAGGCGCGCGATAGACCGGGATGGGGCCGTTGTTGCCGTGATAGGTGGCATCGCCAAAATTGAGGTCGGTTTCCAGCTTACAGAAATACGGAAGCATCGCCTCCCAGTTCCAGCCGATGCAGCCCATTGCGGCCCAATTTTCAAAGTCCCCAGGTGTCGCGCGGATGGCGATCTGGCCGTTGATGGTTGAACTGCCGCCCATGGCACGGCCGCGCCAAAGAAGCCGAGGCTCCTGCTGTGTCGTACGCCGAGCCATCAGGGCAGGCCAGCGGAAGTCATCGTCTGCGATGGCCCGCATCGGGTTTGGGATTTGGATGTGCTCAGGTGTGGTTGCGGTGCGTAGATCCTGTCCGGCTTCGAGCAGAAGAACGCGGTGCGCCGTATTTTCGCTTAATCTGGCCGCAAGTGTCGCACCCGCAGAACCACCACCGACGATGATTGTGTCGTATTCCTGGTCAATCATAGCTGCATTTGTCCACCCAGAGCCGTGCGACGATTTATCATTGTCTAAAACCGAATGCCAATACGCATATATCGTTTGGTGGATGAAAGTCCGCTCAAGTCAGAAATTTCCGAGTTTCCTTTCTCGACACGAAGTTTGATGATGCTGTGTTTGCAGAGGTGTCCCGCATACGTGAGCCGCTTTGGCTACCCGCGGCCAAGCTTCGTCGTATCAAGCCGTATTTTCCGCTATCGCATGGTGTTCCTAGGGCGACACTCATTGAATGCCGAGTGATTTGATCTTTGTCTCCCGCGATGGTCTACGTTGGTGAGATGTACTAGTCGCTAAGATCCTGCCGAAATCACGATATGATTTCCTCAATAGCTGGAGCCGCATCGGTAATCTTAATCGCGTCTTCGGAGTTCTGGTACGCAAACTCGGTCGACTGAATCGCCTGATGATCAATGCAACGCATCTCAAGGTGTATTACACGGCGGCCAGTCTGTCCAGAAATCGGCTTTTCCCCACCGTACTGGGCGCACCAAAAATAGCCTGAACTTGAAATTACATGCCATCTTTGACGACCGGGGACACACGTTCGCCATGTTGCTTCTCTAGATGCCAATTGCGTGAGCATACAGGAGCCGGACTGACGTTGAACGCTTTGCTATAGGCCGAGGAGATGATTGCTGATTACTGATATGGTAGCAACCAGTAGTGCAAGAACTTGGCAGCGAGAAACTTTATAGGTTGCATTCAAGGTTGGAAGAATCGTGAGGTTGGGATTGCTTGCGGCGCAAAGCCTGATCTCCAGCGGCATCGTATCGAAAGCATTTTCACAAAACTAAAGTATCGGTTCGGACGTTGGCTCGTTTATGCTTCATACCGACATGGGGTTGGGCAAGGAAGAACACGCCGTGATTGTTCAGAAAACGGAGGTGGCCATGGCAACGACACGGTCCGAGCCTGATCACAATAGGTTTGGCAACCCTAACTCCGCCGCAGCCGGTGCGCCTGGGCGCGTTGTCCGCACCGTGGCGACCGATCAACGGGCCGTTGCGGTATTGCCCGTTATTGAAAAGATCAAGGCGACCGGAGCGGTGTCCTGCCGAGGCATTGCTGCCGAACTGAATGCACGTGGCCTGACCACGGCACGAGTCGCACCGTGGGATCAGAATGAGGTGTTCCGCATGACGAAGCGCGGACCGGCGGTATGACGACTTGCCGCCTCTGTTCGTTCTTATTTGCCTGCTAGTAGGGGATAGGTTGGGGGACAATATTAAGACTTCAGCATAAGCTATTGTTATATATAATTTGCAAGCGGACACACTTTCCGCCAACTACCTCACGATTTCAACAGCTTAAGGCCAAGGGTTAGTTGCCACCCATGATGGCCATTCTGCTCACGCTGTCGGCACCTGCTGCACCTACTCGCCTCAAGAATTGGACACTTCGCGGACAAAAAGCGTGCCATCAGCACCCCGCCTGAAGGGGTAGTACGTTGCATATATGAAACGAACGCCCGCCCGTGCGGCTACCACCAATTTATGGCGAAAAAATATTCCGTTCTTTTCCCCTTTCAGCCAGTTGGGGCGGCTCGCTTTTAGGACGCCATGACAACAGCGTAGGCGGCAGGAATGTGCGGCATTATGTAGCAAGCACACCCAAAACACTTAGGCAAACGCACACTGTTGACGTTAGCACGTGAGCCTCACAGTTCGGGGCAAGCACGAACACCCTTGCCATCGCCGCCCTTGTTTCCCGCCGCGCCGAACTGGCCGGCGAGATGCACACGCTATAGACGCGGCTGCATCAGATCCACGCGGACCTGGCCAGCTTGGATGACGTGATAAAACAGTTCGACCCTGAGTATGAGCTGGCCACCATCCGGCCGAAGTACCAGCGGCAAGCGACACCAGCGGGAGTTACTTCCATCAGCCGGGCGGTTCTGGACACTCTGCGTCGTGCTGGGGAGCCTATGCCGACAAGGCTATCGCGGATGCCATCATTGCTGAGCGCGGCCTAGACGCCCAGGACAGGGCGTTAGCAGGTTGCGGAAATACACCTTCCTCGTGCGACGAATGGCATGTTATCGCCATGATGTAAGCGGACTTCGCCGGCGAGGGTGCCATCTGGCTCGAGGTCGGCGTCGCCGTCGCCCCAAACTTCCGTGCCTTCTTCGCTGCCGTGGAAGTTGAAGCGGGCGCCAGTCGGGCTATACCAGCACTCCAGCTCGATCTGTACGGCCCCGAACTCCACATGGCCTCCGTCGGGGTCCAACTGGAGGTGACCGTGGCCGAGCAGATCGACGTAGTCGGCCTCCCAGCCCTTGATCTCGATGATCTGCCAACGGCCGAGCACTTGCGACGGGCGAGGCTTTGTCATGCCGCGCTGGCCAGGCCCTTGGGCAGACGCACCAGGTTGCAGGCTGCGGCCGTCAGAGTGACGATCCAATCGACACGGCGTAGCCCGCGATGCCGGGTCTTGCGCAGGCCGGTCGCGGCCTTGATCCAGCCAAACGGCTCCTCGATCCGCTTGCACACGCGCTCGCTGATCGCATAAGCTCGCGTGCCGCGTCGTGCGCCCGTCGATTGCCGAACGCCGCCCCGAGGTGTGTTGGGCCACATGCGGCGTGACGCCGATGGCGCGCAGCCGGGCGATGTGCTCGGCCGCGTCGTAGGCCTTGTCCGCGCCCAGCGTGGACCGGCGTCCCCGAGCCGCCGCCTCGATCATCGCCTCGGCCGCCTCGCGTTCAGCCCGGCCCGTCGCGTGGGTGGTGCGGACGTCCACGATCAGTAGGTGGCCCATGAAGAACAGCCGCGACGGCTGGCCGTTAGACTTGCGATAGAGCCGGGCATCGGGGTCGGTCGTAGAGGCGTGGGTCTCGTTGCTGGCTTCTCGCCGCGGAAGTCCCGCTCGGCATTGCGGCCGGGGCCGACAGGCGGCTCGTCCTGACCGTCCTTGCGCCGAAAGCTCTTCATCGAGGCCCAGGCGTCGATCAGCGTGCTATCAACGGGGAAATGCTTGGTGGACAGCTGCCGCTTCACGTCGGGATCGCCCATGACTGTCAAAAGGAACGACACCGCGACGTCGCCGGCCAGCAGGCGCTCGCGGTTTTTGGTGAACACGGTCACGTCCCACACTGGCGCGTCCATCGACAGGCCGACGAACCAGCGGAACAGCATTTTGTAGGTGACCTGCTCCATCAGCTGACGCTCGGACCGCAAGCCGTAGAATGCCTGCAGCAGCAAAGCACGCAGCAGCTTCTCAGGCGGGATCGAGGTGTGGCCCGTGCTGGCATAGAGCTTGTCGAACGTGGGCGAGAGGTGCTCCAAGGCACTGTTCACCAGCGGCCGGATCGCGCGAAGCGGACGATCCCACGGTATCAGCGCCTCAAGGCTCAAGTAGCTGAACAGCGCACCAGTCTGCTCGTCCACTCCACGCATTTCGACACCGCCACTGCTTCAACCCATAGCGAATCAGGTTATTGTTCGCGCCGGAAGCCGAATTCCCGCAGCTTGCCAAAGGAGATCACTCGGTAATGCATCGCGGCCCAAAATCTCTTGGGGGCGGTGATCCCAGTTTTACGATGAATTGCAGGACAAGAGGATTGGCCTTGCGGTGACGGGCGGTCGATCGACGGCGAACCCACCCCACAGTATATCCGCGCCCTAAGATTTGGCTTGGCGAGCCGGCAGACGCAGAACTATGCGCGGTTGGGGTTGGTGCGGCCACAGAGTCCGGCTATTCCAGTAGCCCATGTTACCAGAGATTCGGATTCCAGTGAATAATCACGACCTTCCCCAGTCCGACTACGTCTCGCCCGGCTTTGCCATCGTCCGTCCAGACCACGCCTTTACGGAGCTGATGGTGGGCGATACCTCGGTTCCGCGCTGGCGCTGGCTACGGCGTTGGGTCGAGCACAACTGGTATACGGACCGGCGCAACCCCGATGTTGGCTTCGCCAGCCGGGACGAGGCGTCAATTCTTTACAACGCCGCCCTCCTGGTCAGGGGGCGAGCGTGCCTTGAGATCGGCTGCTGGCGCGGTTGGTCGGCAGTACATTTGGCGCTTGGATGTGGGCCTGATACCAGCGGTACGCTGGATGTAATCGACCCGATTTTCGAGAACCCGGATTTTGCTCGCAGTGTCCGCGCGTGTTGTGAGGCGACTGGCGTGTCGAGTCGCGTGACGCTGCACACCGGACTCAGCCCAGAGATGGTCGACTCGTTGGCCGCCGCTAACGGCCGTCGATGGGCGCTAGTGTTTATCGATGGCGACCATGAAGGGGACGCCCCGCGCCGCGATGCCGAAGCCGCGATTCGTCACGCGGCGGACACCTGCATTGTGCTCTTCCATGACCTCGCCTCTCCCTTCGTCGCTGCCGGACTGCACGCGATGCGTGACGCCGGCTGGCACACAATGGTCTACCAGACGATGCAGATCATGGGCGTGGCGTGGCGTGGCGACATCGAGCCGCCGCGCCATATCCCGGACCCCAACGTATTCTGGACGTTGCCGTCACATTTGTCCGGCTACCCCGTCAGTGGTTGGCAACGCCCTACTTTGTCAAAGGCTGGTGGCTGGTGGCAGGGCATGACGGATGGAGATCGCCGAAATGCCGCGCTGATGCGGGCGCAGGCCGCGGAGGATTCCGGTACAGACCTACTGTTGCAGCACGATCGACTGGAAAACGAAGCCAGGGCAGCCTTGGAGGGCGCGCGCTTGGCTGAGGCGGCGGCTGAGCGGTCGATAACGGCAGCCCTGGAGGGCGCGCGCCTGGCTGAGGTGAACTCCAAGGCGGCTGCCGAGCGGTCGATAGCGGCAGCTCTGGAGCGCGCGAGCCGGGCAGAGGCGGACGCCGAGGCCGCTGCTGATCTGTTGATTGCGGCACGGGCCACAACGGCCCGGCTTTCAAGTCAGGCAGCATCTGCGCGGGCCGAGGCGACGACCGCACGGGACGAGGTGTCGGCGCTCGACGAACGGCTTACATCCAGCGCGCTGGAGAGCGCGAGCGCGCAGGCCGCGAACGTCGCGTTGTTGCAGGCGTCAGTCCGGGCAGTCCAGTTGGCAGACGGAGCGCTGGCGCTGACATCGGGGTGGGCAAGCGCCATGCCGCGTATCGACGAACTGGCCCACTGGGTGACCGCTTGGCGCGTGCTACTCGGGCTACTGCGTCGGAGACCGGACGCGCGTCTGGCCGCAATGCGGGGGCATGCGGCGTTGCTGCACCAAATCGTCCCCGAGGAGTCGCTGCATTTCATCCTGCGTCGGCGTGTGCTGCTTGGGCTGCTGCGCCGCACTCGGTCGCATGGGCAGGGCATCGTTACCCTAAAGATCTTGGAGGCGCTGGCACGGCGCCGCTGTCGCGAAGCTGAGGAGTTGCGTTCGGCGCTGACGCCGATTGGTGCGCATCCGGTGGGCGACCTCGTGACGGCCCGCAGGATGCTTGGCCGTCTCGACTGGCTGCTCGGCCATTTCGATCCCGCGGGCCCAGAACTCTATCGCCCACTCACGCCGGAGCCGGTGGTTGCGGTACCTTCGCCCGCGGACAACGGGCGGGAAAACGTGTTGCTGGTAGTCCATGAGACATCCCGCACTGGCGCGCCCATCCTGGGATGGAACATCGCAGTGCATCTCTCCCGGTGCTACAACGTGTTCACTGTGACGCTCGGTGACGGGCCGTTGACTCCCAACTTTGTCGAAACTAGCGTCGAGACTCACGGGCCCTTCCCCAATGAGCATCGCACGCCAGAGGCATTGGCGCATCGCCTGCAGGCAATGCTGGAAGGCCACGTGTTTCGCTACGCCATCATCAACAGCTGCGAATCCCGACCGATGGTCGCGGTGTGCGCGGCGCGGGGCATTCCGACCGTCATGCTGATGCACGAGTTCGCCGCATCGGTATATGCCGCGCAAGAGCTGCGCGACGCGATGGACACGGTGGACGAGTTGGTGTTCCCTGCAGCTATTGTGGCGCGATCTGCGTACGAGATGCATCCCACCCTGCAAAGCCGCAAGGTGCGTATCCTGCCGCAGGGGATGTGTGCACTACCGGAAGCGAAGGTGGCGTCCGACGAACCGGCCGACTCCGTGGTAGGCGATCTCGCGAAAGCGCGATTGGCAGGCGGCTTCGTGGTGCTGGGTGCCGGCACCGTCGATTACCGCAAGGGCGTGGATCTCTTCTTGACAGCCGCAATGGCGGTGCAGCGCGACGCGCCGGAGCTTGGGGTGTGCTTCGTTTGGGTTGGCCACGGCTACAGGCCAGCCGAGGACAAGGGCTATTCAGCCTATCTGGGCGAGCAGATCGCCCGCTCCGGACTGACCGGCAGCGTGACTCTGCTCGACGCAGTCCCCGACCTTGATCCGATCTATGCCATCACGGACACCTTCCTGCTCACCTCACGCCTTGATCCGATGCCGAACGTGTCGATCGATGCCGCCTGCCGCGGCATCCCTATCGTCTGCTTTCGCGATGCCAGCGGGACGGCGGATGTCCTGTTGTCTGATGCCGAGACCGCGCGGGGTGTCGTCGACTACCTCGATGCGTTCCAGGCGGCCGCGGAGATTATTGGCTTAGCGCGAGACCGCGCCTCCCATCGCCGACGAGTCGCCGCTACCAGCGCTCTCGCCAGCACCGTGTTTGACATGAAACGCTACGTCGCGGCGGTGAATGCCCTGGGTGTGGGCGTGGCCCGGGACACTAAGGCGATGCAGGGCGACACGGTATGAGCATCGCAACACGACGGCATCATCTTATTCTAGGGGGCGGTGGCTTCATTGGCCGGCATGTGGCGGTGCTGCCGGCCTCGATGGGCCATCGCGTGACGATCGCGGACCGAAAGATGCCGCCCTATCACTTCCCGCCGAATGTTGCGGAGCTCATCGGCTTCACGTCGGTCGATCTCACGGCGGCCGACTGGGAGAAGCTGCTCGACGGCGTCGATGTCGTGCATCACTATGCCTGGAGTTCGATTCCGGCCAGTGCCAACGCCAATCCGGCAGGCGATCTCCTGGTCAATGTCGGCGCCACACTTGGCCTACTGGACGAGTTGAGGCGGCGTGGCGGCGGACGGGTGGTGTTTTCCTCCTCGGGCGGCACGGTCTACGGCAAGCTGCGCAGCGTACCGGTCGGCGAAGATCATCCGCTGGCGCCGATCACCGCTTACGGCGCCGGCAAGGCCGCTGCTGAGCTTTACCTCGAACTCTACCGCGTCATGCACGGGCTCGACTGCCGCATCGCCCGCATCGCCAACCCCTACGGCGCCGGCCAGGATCTGAGCCGAGGTCAGGGTGCAGTCACGACGTTCCTGCACCATGCACTGTCCGGCGAGCAGATCGTTATTTGGGGCGACGGCGAGGTGGTGCGCGACTACGTTCACATATCCGACGTCGCCTCCTGCCTCGTTAGGATGGCATGCGTCGACGACATTAAAGGCGAGTTCGTCTTCAACGTCGGCAGCGGGATTGGCATCAGCCTTAACGAAATCGTCTTCGAACTCGAGGCTCGGCTTGGCCGCCCGCTGGATGTAGCACGCACCAACGTTCGGGCTTTCGACGTACCTGTAAGTGTGCTGGACATCGAGCGCGCCCATAGGGTGCTCGGCTGGTCGCCGCATCTGACTTTTGCAGAGGGGCTTACTCGAACCTTGGCCGATCTCGCAGTAGGCCGTGCATTCTCGATGCTCGACGGATTCGACGCGGCAGGGCCGACGTCCGCTAGGCGGTGACCTTGCGGTCCCGGACGATAGCCTGTTTCAGTTATGGCGCGCTGGTGATCCTGATGGTGGGGTTTCTGGCCGTGAACCTTCGCTGGCTGTGGCTCTACCGTTATGGCCAGCCGCTCGACGTCGACGAGTCCGGCTATCTCAGCTTGGCGGTGATCGACTATCGGGAGTTGCTTTATGGCGGCCTACACGGATGGTTCGCGGCGATCGAGATGCCGAGCATCCAGGCGCCTCTTACCACGGCCTTGGCCTCGCTTTTGTTCGCAGTCGCCGGTCCGCATGTCATCCTCGCGTTCGGCGTGCCGCTGGCGTCAGCCGCCGGTTGCATCCTTGTGGCACACGTCATGGGCGGAATGCTCGGTCGTGCTTTGGACGTGCGCGGTGTCGGGCTGACGGCAGCGGCGCTGACGGCAAGCTGCCCGGTGATCGTAAACTACGCCCGTAGCTTCCAGTTCTCCCTGCCTGCGGCGTTCCTCACAACGCTCGCACTTCTTGCCATTCTGCGCGCACGGCATTTCCGCAGCCTCGGCTGGGTGTTGGTGTTCGCCGCTAGCCTCGGCTTGATGCCGCTGGCGAGGACGATGACGATTGCTTTCCTGCCAGGGCTGATCGCGGCGGCCGGCCTCAGTGTGATCGTTGATCCCGCGCAGCGCATGCGAAGGCTGCTGGTGCTGGCCGGTGCCCTTCTGCTCGCCAGTGCTGTAGCCGCCGTCTGGCTTTATCCAAACGGCCGGCTGGTCGCAGGCTATCTGCTCAGCTTTGGTTACGGTGCCCGTGCCGCGGAGTACGGCCCGCAATCGTCGAAGTTTGGGCTTGATGCTTGGCGGTTGATGGCACAGGCTTTTGTGCGAGAGATTTACCTGCCGCATTTCCTGCTGATTTTAGCCGGTATCAGCGCCGCAGTCGCCTTGTTCTTCCTGGCGATCGTGCAGCATGGCGTGCGGTTTATGGTCCTTGCGGCGTTGCGGTCGCCGGTAGCGCCGGCTCTGGTGTTCGTCGCCGAGGCGATGCTGGCTCTCACGAGTTCGGGCAACAAAGGCAGCGGCTTCTTTGCTCCCGTGTTGCCCACGCTCATGGTGCTGTCTGTCTGCGCGGTTCTGCGCATCGGCCGATCTCTCTCATTCAGGCCCGCCGCCATCCTGCCGGCTTGCGTTGTCCTGATCGCAGCGGGGCCGCTGCTCGACCTACGGACGCCGTTTGCACGGGAGTGGATTGTGGACGTGCCCGGCCTCGATGTCGTGACGGTCACGGACGGGCGCGGCACCCTTCAGCGCGTCGAGGCGCGAGCCGGCTATGGCGCGCTGGGTGCCACGCAACCTCTGGACAAGGCGACAAGCCGGGCTTGGACCGAAGCGTCAGCCTGGACGGCCGGCATGCTCGATGCTGAACTTGGACAGCACGCTCTCGTGGCATTTGGCTTCCGGCATGAACTCTACAACGTCAACACCATCAATCTTCAGCATTTGCTTACCTCTGGTAGTGCATTCGGCGTCTATCAGGTGGAACCCGCGGTGACGGAGCAGAGCGTTCAGGGCTATCGGGGCTGGCTGGCCGACCAGGCCGCCAAAGCATGCGCGTTGTTAACCTCAGATCGCTTGGGCGCCGACTTTCCGCCGCCAATCGACCGGGCCTTTATGGAGGAGGCGGCGCGGCAGGCAGGCCTAGTACCGGGCCGCATCTGGCCTTTACCGGATGGCCAGGTCGTCACGCTGTGGCGCCGTTTGGCTGCACCGCTGCCATGCCGTTGACCATTGGTTTTGAAAGGCTGAACGATGACAGACTACGCCGATCTTGATCCCGCCTTCCTACCGATCCTACGTCGCTGCGAGCCGGCAACGATGACCTCCGTCGAGCGGATCTACGCCCTCTACAAGGCCGTTGAGTATCTGTCCCAGGTGGGGATCGCCGGTGACATCGTTGAATGTGGCGTTTGGCGCGGCGGGTCGATGATGTGCGCGGCACTCACCTTGTTGCAAACCGGCGACACCGCCCGCCAACTCTACTTGTATGACACCTATGAGGGTATGGTGGCACCGGACATGGCGGATATCGACATCAACGGTCTGCCAGCAAGCGCTCAGCTTGCGCAAGAGAGTCGAAGTGCTGACAGCATGATCTGGGCCTACGCTGCGCTGGACGTGGTGCGGGAGAACATGCATTCGACCGGCTATCCCGAATCAAAGATCACGTATGTCCGTGGGCCAGTTGAGGACACCATTCCAAAGACAATTCCGAAGCGAATTGCACTGCTGCGGCTAGACACGGACTGGTATAGCTCCACCCGTCACGAGCTCGTGCATCTTTTCCCCCTGCTGGTCCCGGGCGGGGTAATCGTGATCGACGACTACGGGCACTGGCGGGGCGCTAGGCTAGCGGTGGACGAGTATTTCGCCGCGAGCCATGTGAAAATCCTCCTTAACCGGATAGACTACACTGGTCGGATCGGCGTCCGATCCTGAATTCAGCCGATCCTCGGCTCATAACATTTCGAGACCAAACAACTGGAAGCTCAGTCGGGGCAGAACATCGATGAGATATTTAGAGCGGCTGAGCGCGGCCTGGCGCGGCTACAGGGGGCACCCCGATACAAGCACTGCGGTGGACGACGCGGCAACGAAGGATGACTGGGGAAGCCTGGAGGGAAGCTGGTTTCAGGGGCGGACGCTGTCTTATGCCGACCCCATGAAATATCGCGATAGCCCGCTTGCGGATCTGGTTGGGTCCGATAAGGATATGGTCTGGATCGACACGCCCGCGGAGCCATATCCGGTGATCGCCCAATACGCGTCGTTTCTCGATCGGGCTACCCCGCCACTACCGCCCTACTCGCCCAACCTGCCACCTTTGAAGCCGTGCTCCTACGTGATGGCTCGCTCAGATGTGGCGCTATCCGGCTACCGGGCATTCGTCGGCCGCGACGGGCACTATAACCTGGATGAGATCTTCACCACACCGGAGATCGAGCGCATCGAGTCCGCTCGACTTGGCCATCCGGAGGTGTATCGCAACGAGCAGATTGGCTTTCAGGATACTGATGTTCCGGCTTCATTCACGATGAATATCCAAGCTAAAAAATTCATCGCGATCAATGAGACCGTCATTTGCCTCGGATCTAATGAGGCGCCGAACTATGGCTCATTCATTTTTCGGATGTTCCCGAAGCTGCTGCAGGCTGCCCGACTGCCACAGGAATTGAAAATTCTCGTTCCACAATACTTCGATAATCTTGTGCCGTTCCTGGAGCTTGTTGGCATTGCACCGGAACGGCTCATTCCCCAATATCTCGACCACATCTATTTCATTAAACGCGCCATCGTTCCCAGCATGCGCAACCGCGACCTCTGGTTGGACGATGAAACGCTAGGCTTTTACGACGCCATCAGGGGACGCCACGGTGTTCAGACGCCGACACGTCGGATCTATATCAGCCGGCGTGGCTTTGCTGGCTCGCTGGCCGCCGGACGCCGGGTGATGACGAACGAGAGCGAAGTCATTGACCTGCTGGAAGGCTTCGGCTTTGAAGTGGTGGAACCGGAGAAACTGTCCCCACTTGAGCAAATCAAGCTATTCTCGTCAGCAAAGGTAATCGTCGGTGCTGGAGGCTCGGCCATGTTCAACACCGTGTTCTGTCACCCTGGAACGTCGCTGATAGACATCGAGGCCGAGCCGCATTGGGTGGGTGGGCATATGCGACTCTTCAGATCACGCGGTCTGCGTTTTGGGATATTCGAGGGCACTCCATCCGTCCAGGATTTCTCTACGCCGCATATCCCGTTTACAGTGGATCCCGTGAGGCTGCGCAGCCGGCTGGAAAGCTTCCTGCCGTCGGTCGGATAGCTCACGGCTGGTTTGATCCTTAAAAGCTTTCGTTATTTGCGAAGGCAGGAGAGATAGATGTTGGAGCGTATGCCGGTTCCTCCCGAGGAGAATTTGAAGCCCGACCTTGAAGGGCAATTGTACACAAAGATACTCGGGCATCTGCACGATACACTTCAGCCGAAGACATATTTCGAAGTAGGCACTTTGCATGGCGACACTCTCGCCCTCTCGCGCTGTGCCTCGCTCGCGGTCGACCCGGAGTTCCGGCTGAACAATCTCGAAACGATCGGGAAGGTGCTCGCTAAACCCAGGCTTTTGTTGTTCCAGATGGGGTCAGACGACTTTTTCGCGCAAAACGACCCGGAAGCGCTTCTTGGGGGAAAGATCGACTTTGCGTTTCTGGATGGGATGCATCGTTGTGAGTTTCTGCTTCGGGATTTCATCAACACCGAAAAGAGCTGCAAGCGGAATTCAATTGTTTGCCTGCATGATTGCCTGCCGGTAGAGACTTCGATGACAGGACGCGTCCCAGGCACTATGCCGATATTGAAGCATCGGCAGGGTTGGTGGGCCGGCGATGTTTGGCGTACGGCGCTACTGCTGAAGCGCAAGCGACCTGACCTCTCGATCGTCGCCCTTGACGCGTTCGCAACTGGCCTTCTGCTCATCACAAACCTAGACCCGACCTCGACGATGCTCGCGGAAGGCTATAGCGATCACGTGAAGACAATGATGAGTTGGTCGCTGGACGAAATCGGGATCGGGCGGCTGTTCGATGAACTGCAGGTTCAGTCAACGAGCGATTTCGCCATGCATGAGCAGGTGACGGCGCGTTTTTGGCTGTGAGCCCTGTGGCGGTGACCACCAGCCATGTGGCGGGCGTCAAGAAGCGGCGTCTTGGAACCGGCTCGGTCGTGGCTCAATGTCAGACTTGATAAACCAGGTTGCAGCGTTCCACTTGATGCACTTACGGTTATAGGTGCAGCGCTGACATCGTCATCTCGCCCGCCGGCGGCAACCGATAATAGCGGCGGCAAAGCGTTGCGAGTGCGGTGATCATCAGATCCCGCATTTCGTGTCGTTCGTAGTCCTTGCACCGCCAACTCGGCGATTTAGCATCCAGACCACCTTCGCCTTGACTTTGACCCGCGGTATCACGCGCCACGGCGGAGCAGTTTGTCGCCCTGCTGACGCGGTGTGGGTCGGAGTTCTTCTCCATGCCGCTCGGCTGGATTGATGGCTGGCGTTTCACGTCCTTCAGTCGGGCAATCTCGTTGCGCTACGCCTCGAGCATAGGCTACTACCAACGCCCATGAAGCATGACCGGTGGTATTAGTCTTTGTCTGGCGCGCCGTCGCCGGCCAGCCCGGCGCGCAATACCAACGGCAACAGTAAATGGAAGGGTCATTGAATGATGCCGTTGGTATTAGTCTCTGCTATTGTGTCCGGTAGTTCGACGAAGCGCGTTTCGTGATTGGCACCCGACAGGCCAAAAGGGTCGGGGCGCGCTGATGCCACTAGCAAGTCGGCCTCGCCCAGGCCGACAGGCGCTAAGAGTGAGGCCCCGCGAGGTGTGGCCGCCTTACATGGCATTATCACTGGGAAATAGTATCGGGCAAATGATTCGCAAGTGAAAATGTAAAAAGTTAGGCCACCGGCTCGTCGTCATATACGCATATGATTCGTGTTTATGGGAAAAATTTATAAAATTCGAAGCCTGCCGTGCTGTATATGAACATCATACTTTCGCCTTCCGCTAGTTGATCACAGCGAAATTTTACAAGTGCTTCCAATTAACGCGGAACTTCTGATACGTGCAAACATCTTGTAGAGAGCAAACCCAAAATCATTACTTTAACAGTATGTACGGCCTTCAGCAAATCCGCCACATTTTGATTCTAGTAGAAGCTGCCATCTTTGATTTGGAACTCACTAATCGTGCAAATTCTGTTGCTATTAACACCGGCGAGTAAATAGGCGTCATTTAATTTATTAACTAATTCAGATAGGCTATGAATCTGTGGCTGTGCGTCCTCACCCCGCCTGAGGCGGTGCTCAAGATTGGACATTTCGATCAAAGACTTCAGTAACTGACTTAAGTTATGCTCCATCTATTTCGTACGTGCCTGTACAGGCCTCGTGTCAAGAAGTTTCTGCAAAACTGGACGCCTCTATCTACCCCTTGGCCTGACGGTCTGCCGAGATGGTGAGGCCGACGGCGATCCGACACTGGGTCATTGCGGTGATGTTAGGGCGCGGTTGATGCCCGGTCGATCAGCTGGCGGCGTCAGGTGGCGGTGAGACGGTTCAGAAAGACGAGCCGCCGCATATTATAGACGAGATTGGCCATGCCGATTTTGCTCGTCGCCCGGGCAATGCCGACGGTGCGGATAAACACCCCGATTTTGTCCTTCTGAACGGCGAAGACGTGCTCTTCGCGCGAGCGGACCAAGGATTTGAGCGCGTTCGCCCGCCGCGTGCGGGGCGACATCGGCCGGCCTGGCGGCTTCTTGCGATGGATGCGGCTGACAAACCCATTGGCCTCGAGGAACGCCTCATTGGCTTTGGACCGGTAGGCCGTGTCGGCCCAGAGTATCCATCCGGCGAAGGCCGCGGGTCTCAATGCGGTTGCAAGAGTCCGTTGCTGCTGATGGCGTTGAGTGCAGATTTCAGCGAAAGGTTCTGATGGACGCGAAACCATTGTCCGGTATGGCGATGCCACTGGATATCAA
>JANXSM010000156.1 GCA_025352665.1 Rhodospirillales bacterium
GAACCGCCACCGCCAACTTCAGGCCAATCAATGGGGGGGCAAGGTGTGCCGTTCCCGCTGAAGATTTTCGTCGGGGCTAAGCCGCTTCCCGATATGCCGCCACTAGCGAAATAGTCTGGGTCACACTTGTATATAAATGCCCAAAATTGGCAGGATGCGACGGGTCGCCCGTAACGCCCAGATCCTGCGCCACATTTATGCCGCAGCCAACTCCGCAATAGGGGCACGTGGTGTCAGTAGACATCGCGTTGGTATCGCCCCTGCCGTGCAAGGGCCACGATCCAGTCACGAGACTGCGACTCTGAAAGCCCACCTTGCCGCACCGCGATCTCGCGCAACGCCGCATCCACATCGCGCGCCATGCGCAAAGCATCGCCGCACACATAGAAATGCGCGCCGTCTTGCAGCCAGCGCCAAAGATCGGTGGCGTGTTCGCGCATGCGGTCTTGCACATAGATCTTTTTCGGCTGATCGCGTGAGAACGCTGTGTCGAGCCGTGCCAGCGTGCCATCCGCAAGCCAGGCTTTCAGCTCTGCCTCGAACAGAAAATCGGTCGCCTCGCGCTGGTCTCCAAAGAACAGCCAGCTATGGCCGCGCACCGATCGTGCTTCACGTTCCTGCAGAAAGGCGCGGAATGGCGCCACGCCGGTTCCCGGCCCCACCATGATCACAGGCGTTTTGGCATCGACGGGCAGACGGAAATGGCTGGTGGTGATGCTGGCTTGCATCGGGCGGTCACCCACGGCGCGATCGGCGAGATAGCTGCTGGCAACGCCGTGGCGCATCCGTCCACGTCGCTCGTGGCGGACAATACCCACACACAGATGCACCTGCCCGGGCGTTGCCAGCAGTGAGGAAGCAATCGAATACAGCCGCGGCTTCAGCCCTTGCAGACTGCGCGCCAAATCGGCCAAGGGCGGTCGCGCCGAAGGAAACGCCGCGATAAGATCGAGCAAATCGGCATCTGCCGGGGTTGCGTCGTCATCGCCATCGGTCAACTTGCGCAGCGCTGCCGCGTCGCCCGGATGGGCTGCCGCCATGCCGAGCAGGCTTGTGGTGCGATCCAGCGGCCGTGCGATGTCGAGATGCTCGGCAAACGCCTCACGCAGCGGCCGCATCACCCCATCCGTGCACGGCACCGGCTCGTCTCCGCTGGCTTGCAGCGCCACCAGAAGCGCCTGCACCAGTGCTGGATCATTGGGAGCTGACAGAGCGATGGAATCGCCGGGTTCGTACAGTAGGCCAGAATCTGCAAGGTCAATGACCACATGACGAACGTCCTTGGCAGAACCGTTGCGTGTGAGGGGTGTTGCCGCCAGGACTCGTACGGATCGCCCAGCGGGCTTGACCACCGCCATCGCGGGTGCCGCGATCACAGGTGCCTCCGCCAGCAATGCCTTCAGCATGCGCGACGTGGGCTTCGCACCTGGCACGCACAAAGCTTGGGAGCTCTCACGCCCGTCGGCCAAAGCCTCAGCGTAGCTCTGGCATAGATATCCGCATTGCCCACAATCAAGCTGCGCCATGGCAGCCATCAGCCGCCGGTTCAGCGGTCGGCCCTCAGCCAGCGCCAGACGCGCATCGAGCTCCAGCGCGGGATCATGCCAAGGAAATTCCTCGACCGGTGCGACCGTTGAAGTCCCAGCCTGTGCTGCGCCATAAAGGCCTGCGAGAAACCCGTTCAGCCATGCGCGCTGGGGCGCCGAGAACGGCGCATTGTCGGGAATGAGCGGAATGGGTGGGCTCATCGCATTCATCTCAAGCCTCCTGCAGCACGCGGTCGCACAGGGCGCGTAGCTCGGCGTCGGTCATCTTGCTCGTGTGGGCCTGGAAACTCTCCGCGGGTGCGCGCGTTTGCCAGTCGCACAGCAGCGCCATCACCATTTGCGGCAATTCGTCAAACGCAACCTTGGGGCGGATCAGCCGGCCGATTTTTTGATCCAAGCCAGCGCCGCCGCCGACATGCAGATCATATCCCTCCACCAAATCCTCGCCGCGCTCCACGCGGGCGCCGAGCAGACCGATGTCAGCGATATAATGCTGCGCGCAGGAATGATGGCAGCCGGTGAAATGAATGTTCACCGGAGCGGTCAGCGTGATGCGCGCATCGAGCCAATCGGCAAGCTGCACGGCATGAGACTTCGTGTTGGACGCAGCAAATTTGCATCCCGCGCTGCCGGTGCAAGCCACCAGGCCGCCGCGCAACAGACTCACGTCACAGGTCAGGCCCAGCACCGTGACGGCATCGCGTGCCGCATGCACCTGTGCATCGGCGATATCGCTGATCAGCAGGTTTTGCCAAACGGTCAACCGTATCGTGCCAGAACCATATCGGTCTGCGATATCGGCCAGCCCTCGCATCTGCACGCTGGCAAGCCTGCCAACCGAGGCCACCACGCCGATGTAGTTCAGTCCTGGCTGCTTTTGTGCGTGCACGCCGATGTGCCCACGTTTGTCTTGCTCCGGCCGCGACGAGATTGCCGCATTGTCCACGCGCAGCAGCCCTGTGCCGAGTTCACGCTCGACCTCATCCAGGAACTTGGCCACGCCCCAACGATCCAGTAGATATTTCAGCCTTGCGCGGCCGCGGTCGGTGCGATCGCCATGGGCGATGAACACGCGCAGAATTGCATCGCAGAGTGCCGTGGTCTGGTCGGTTGCAACAATCACCCCGGTCGCGCGGGCTAGGTCGCGATGCCCGGTGATGCCTCCCAGCGCCAGCCGGTAGTACACGCCGGCATCGACCCCGAACCCTGCCACCACGCGCACGGCGGTGAAAGCGATGTCATTGGTTTCCTCAAGCACCAACACACGCCCGCCACCGTCGAAGGCGATGTTGAACTTGCGCGGCAGGCCATACAACGCGCGATGCCGCAGGATATGATGGTGAATGGCACGGGCCTGCGGCTGCGTGTCGATCAGCTCCTGTGCATCGATCCCCGCGGTGGGGCTGCCAGTGACGTTGCGCACATTATCCGCTCCCGAACCCTGGGAGGTGAGCCCGAGCTCGGTCAGGCGCAGCAGCATCTCTGGTGCATTCGCCGCCGCAATTTCGCGGATCTGCAGGTTCGCGCGCGTTGTGACATCGGCGTATCCGCCTCCGAGTTCGTCGGCGATATCGGCCACGCCGCGAAACTGATGGCTGGAGATGATGCCCCCGGGCATCCGCAGCCGGCACATATAGGCATCTTGCGTTGGCCCGACATAGAACAGCCCATTGAACCGGATCAGGAAATCATCGAGACCTTTGGCAAACTTGCCGTCTGCTGCCATGGCCGATATTTCGTTGTAGCGGTCGAGTGGATGTTTCTTCCGCTTGGCCTCCTCCTGCGCCACCAGTTTGCCACCGGCTGCGATGGTTCGGTCCTGCGCGCTGCGTTGCAGATCGGCAGGCTCACTTGCCGTCGCCTCGCTGGCAGGCGCCAACGGCAGGCCGAACGCCCCACGTCGCGCCTCCACGCCGCTCATGAAACCCTTCAGATATTCCTGCTGCTCGGCCGAGAAATTCTGTTCGGTCATGCAGCTGTCGCTTGCTGCGAAGCGAAGGCGAACCCGAACGGCAAGATGTGGCGCAGGCTGGAGATATCCGCGCCAATCAGGCCCGCATACCAAGGGGCTTCGCTGGTCTCGCCGTAGAGCACCGCGCCGACCAAACGCCCATCTTGCAACAGGAACTTACGATATTCACCGCCATCGGAGTCGTCATAGACCAGCGCTTCAGCGTCGGCTGCGATATCTCCAGCAGACCACACGCCGGCGCCAGCGATCTTCAGCATCGTGGTATCCGCCGTGGCACGATAGGCGACCGTCTCGCCCAACAGATGCCGCGCCGCGATTTCGGCTTGCGCCAGAGCCGGTGCCACCAGGCCGCAGCATTGCCCGTCATGCTGCGCGCATTCACCAATGGCGTGGATTGCCGGATCGGAAGTTTGCATGCTGTCGTCGACCAGAATGCCATGCTCGACCGCAAGCCCGGCACTTCGCGCCAGCAAGGTTTGCGGCCGGATGCCAACCGCCATGACCACAAGATCGCATGCAATGGTGCGGCCATCCTTCAACACCACGCCGGTTGCGTGAGCCTCGCCAGCAATTGCGATGCTCGCCGCGGAAAGTTCGACTGCGATGCCCTGCGACCGCAGCCGCCGTGCCAGCAATCCAGCAGCGAACGGAACGAGCTGGCGTTCCATCAGCCGGTCCAAGGCATGCAGCACCGTGACGCGCATGCCGCGGCGCGCCAGGCCAACGGCTGCTTCAAGGCCCAGCAAGCCACCGCCGATCACCACGGCATGCCCGCCACGCTGCGCGATCTCCAGCATGGCACGCACTTCGCACAGCGTGCGATACATCAACACGCTAGCAAGCCCTGCGCCTGGCAGCGGCAGGCGGAACGGCTGCGACCCGAGAGCCAGCACAAGCTCGCGGTACGGCAGCTGTTCGCCTCCCTCGAGCGCCAGTCTCTTGGCGTCACGGTCAATGCCCAGCACCGTCGTCGCTGCGCGATACGCGATACCAAGGCGTGCCAGCCTGTCACCATCATGCGTGATCAGGTCAGCCTCGGCGTAATCACCTGCCAGATGCTGACTCAGCGCCATCCGGTTGTATGGCAACCCTGGCTCGGCGCCGATCACGCAGACGCTACGCCCTGCCTGCCCCAGTCGCTCGGCGCAACGCAAGCCAGACGGGCCGCCACCGATGACAACAATATCAGCCATGGTTCAGGCAGCCTGTGCCGGGTTGCGGTGCCGGGCGTAGAGGAACGCCATCACTTTGGCACGAGCCGTGATGAACCTTGCATCATCGGCCAGCGCCAGCCGATCGCGTGGGCGCGGCAGACCCACGGTGAGAATCTCGCCGATCGTGGCAGCTGGCCCATTGGTCATCATGACGATCCGATCAGAGAGCAGCACCGCCTCGTCCACGTCATGCGTGATCATCAAGATGGTGGTGCCGAGGCGATGATGGATCTCCATCACCTGGTCCTGCAGATGCGCGCGCGTCAGTGCATCGAGTGCACCGAAAGGCTCATCCAGCAGCAGCACCTTGGGCTGCATGGCCAGCGCCCGGGCAATGCCGATGCGTTGCTTCATGCCGCCGGAGATTTCGCCAGGTCGCTTGTCGGCGTGGGGAAGCATGCGGACGAGGTCGAGGTTCTCGTCCACCCAGGTATCACGCTCGGCGTGCGATTTTTTGTTGCGAAACACTTGATCGACCGCAAGACGCACATTTTCACGGCAAGTCAGCCACGGCAGCAGCGAGTGGTTTTGAAACACCACGGCTCGGTCCGGCCCTGGCGAATTGATCTCGCGCCCGTCCAGCACCACGCCGCCGATCGAAGCCTCCGTCAGCCCAGCCACGATGTTCAGCAGCGTCGACTTGCCACATCCGGAGTGGCCGATGATGGCGATGTATTCGCCGCGGGCCACATGCAGATCGACCTTGTGCAGCACGGCAGGCGTGCCCTTTTTGAAGGTGATGCCGACGTCTGAGATTTCGAGAAAACTGGACATGTTCGCAGTCCCTTTCAGGCCGAAGTGCCACGGGTGACGATACGGCCGCACAGGGCCACCAAGCGGTCGAGCACGAACCCGACCAAGCCGATATAAAACAGCGCCACGATGATGTCGGAGATGTTGGAACTGTTCCACGCGCCCCAGATGAAGAAGCCGATGCCGACGCCGCCCACCAGCATTTCGGCGGCGACGATTGCCAGCCAGGACAGGCCGATGCCGATGCGCAAGCCCGTGAAGATGTAAGGCGCTGCTGATGGCAACACGATCTTGGTGAAATACCCGAGGCCGCGCAGCCGGATCACGCGCGCCACGTTGCGATAGTCCTGCGGCACGTTGCGCACGCCGACGGCGGTGTTGATGATCACTGGCCAAATCGCGGTGATGAAGATGACAAAGATCGCTGAAGGCTGCGCCTCACGAAACCCCGCCAAAGCAAGCGGCAGCCACGCCAGCGGCGGCACCGTGCGCAACACCTGAAAGATCGGATCCAGCCCGCGCGTGGCGATGGTGGATGTGCCGACCAGCATGCCCAAGGCCACGCCGACGATTGCGGACAATGCAAAGCCCAAAGCCACACGCTTGAGGCTCGCGAACAAATGCAAGCCAAGTCCCTTGTCCAGTCCTCCATGATCGTAGAACGGATGCAGGATCAGATCATGGCTGTCTGTCCAGATCTTGGAAGGCGCGGGCAGTGCGGAGGTTGGGCGGTCAGCCACGATCTGCCAAAGCCCGATGATCAGCACGAGCATGATCACCAGCGGCACGGCATCGCGCGCCATCTGCCAGCAGCGGTGGCCGACCCAGGACAACACGGCGCTGGGTGAAAACCCCGGCGTCTCGCCGGCGGCGATGGTCTGGCGAACAGTGGTGCCCATGGGTAGAATTCCTTCAGGCCGAGAGTTTCTTGATGGTCTGCGCTGCCAAATACGCTGCCGGGTTGGCCGGATCGAAGCGCTTGCCGTCGAAGAAAGTCTCCACGCCGCGCGAGGTGCCGGCTGGGGTATCGGCTGGCGTGACACCGGCGAGTGCTGCTGCACTCCGCCAGATGTCTTGTCGGTTCACCGCCGCGATCAACGCCTTGGTGTCGGTATCCGGCGCCAATACGCCCCAGCGGATATCTTCCGTCAGGAACCAGAGATCATGTGACTGGAACGGATACGAGGCATGGTCCGCCCAAAACTTCATGCGCAGCGGCGAGGCCGTCACCTTGCGGCCATCGCCATAGTCGATGTCGCCCTTCGAGCGCGGCAAGATGTCCGCCGGCGGCACGTTGAACCAGGCGCGTTTGCCGAGCAGCGTTGCCACTTCGTCCTTGTTGGCAAGGCTATCGGCCCAGATCTGCGCCTCGATGACGGCGGCCGTGATTGCCTCACACGCCTTGGGGTTGCGCGCCACCCAGTCGCTGCGCATGGCCAGCGACTTTTCCGGATGGTCCTTCCAAATCTCACCAGTGACGCAAGCGGTGTAGCCGAGCGACTGGTGCACCAACTGGTCGTTCCACGGCTCACCCACGCAGAAGGCATCCATCGTGCCCACCTTCATGTTCGCAACCATTTGCGGCGGTGGCACCACGATGGTCTGAACGTCGTGGTCAGGATCGATTCCGCCGGCGGCGAGCCAATAGCGCAGCCAAAGGTCGTGGGTGCCGCCGCGAAAGGTCATTGCAACCTTGTTGTCTTGCTTGCCGGCGAACACGGCCTTGAGCGGCGTTGCGTCGAGCTTCGCACCCGCCGGCTTCAGCGCGTTGGACAGGCTGATCGCCTGGCCGTTGGTGTTCAGCCGCACCAGTATCGACATCGGCACGATCTGGCTGTTCTGCACAATCTTGCCGGCTTGCATCAGATACGCCATCGGCGTCAGCAGATGCGCGCCGTCGATGCCGCCACCGCTGCCACCGAGCACGATGTTGTCACGCGTGCCGCCCCAGCTGGCCTGCTATGCAATCTCCACGTCGGGAACGCCATATTTGGCGAATAATCCGTGCTCCTTGGCCACGATCAGCGGCGCTGAATCGGTCAGAGCGATGTAGCCGAGTGTGGCCTTGGTGGTCTCGGCTCCGGTCGCGGCGCGGGCTCCCGAGGGCAGCGCGGCACGAGCGGCGGCGAGCAAGGCTGCGGTGGCGGTCACGCCCTGAAGCAAATTGCGGCGAGTTGGGCGTGTCATGGGGTGTCTCCGGTTCAGGCGATGGGGGGGCAGGCGGGGCAGGGCGGCGTTTGCGGGGAGATGCCGGCTTCAAGGGCGGCCAGGCGCCAGATATCTGGCCGCCAGATGCTGGGGATCAGCGTGTCCGGCTGGGCGCCGATATGCCCCCAGCGTTGCATTTGGGTGGCCCACCAGGCGCCGTGCTCGGGGTGCGGATAGGTGGCGGCGGGGTGGAACTGCAGACCCTGCACCGAAGTCGGCGCCTCGCCCGGTGCCAACACCAGCTGGCGCGCCAGCGCCAGGCCCACCACGGCTTCCGGCACGTCTGGCACTGCGGTGCGGTGAACGATGCGCGTCGCTTCGCCATGGTTGGCGGGATCGCTCAGCCAGATGCCGGCTTCGATGATGGCGGCCACGCAGGTGCTGATTCGCTCGGGCGCTTGGCGCAACCGGTTCTGGCCGATCGCCAGCACTTTCTCGGGATGGTTCAACCAGATATCGGCCGTGGTCAGCCCAATACGGCCAAGCCCCAGATGGACGGCGCGCGACCCCCAGGGCTCGCCTGCGCAGAACCCGTCGATCCGACCATCGGCAAGCTCGTTCGCCACCATCGGCGGCGCCACCACAACAAGCTGCATGTCTCGCTCCGGGTCGATCCCCGCGGCTGCAAGCCAGTGGCGCAGCAAATAATTATGCGAGGAGAAGGCGAACACCACCGCAAACGTCAGCAGCGGGCGACCGCTGCCGCGCCGCGCCACGATGGCCGCGGCCAAAGCTTGCGCGGGAAGCGGGCGCAGGGCGGCGAGCTCAGGCGCTGCGGCCGCGATCTCCGCCATCAGCGCCTCGCCCAGCGTGATCGTGTTGCCGTGTCGCGCCAGCGTGGCCACCACCGAAAGCGGCGTCGCCAGCCCGCTCACGCCCAGATGCGCTGCAATCGGCATGGGCGACAGCATCTGCCCACCGTCGAGATGCCCCAGCGCGATATGGTCGCGCAGTGCGGCCCAAGCCCCCACCCGAGACAGGCTGACGGTCACGCCGCGGCGATGAAACAACCCCAGCGCATCGGCCACCAGCAAGGGTGCGGCATCGGTCAGGCGCACATAACCCAGCCGCAACACGTCGCTGCGCGGAGCCGCCAGCGGACGAGGAGCGTCGAGCGTCGAGGATGCGGCAAAGGTCACGCTAAAAGCTCCGCATGACCTCGCAAGGCCATGATGGGGAGCGGACCGCCATTGGACCGCCAGGGAAGATCACCGCCGCGCGCTCGGTCGCCATTGACCGAATGCGGTCCGGCGTGATGCCGGAGTCGCAGTTGAGCCGCTGCAGAGCAAGTGGCATGCCAAGCAGTATTGCTCTGAAAAGGGGCAGGCGATGAAACGAGCGCCGCTCAAAGATCAGGCAAAATAAACAGAAATAGGCATAAAACGCCTTATTTAAGCACTTTTGCCATGGCGATCACGCTTTCTGCCACATCCGCGAGCCGTTTGCCTTGATCCATGGCCAGCCGCCGCAAGGCACGGAACGCTTCGTCTTCGCTCATCCGCCGCGTCTGCATCAGCAATCCCTTCGCCCGCTCCACCAGCTTGCGTTCGGACAAGGCGGAACGCATGTCCGCCAGTTCGGCGCGCAACGCCTGGTGGGAGGCAAATCGCGCCACCGCCACATCGATCACCGCGCGCACACGGCTGGGCGACAGTCCCTCGATCACATAGGCCGCAACGCCTGCCTCCATGGCAGCGGCGATGCTGGCAGGTTCCGCCCGATCGACGAACATCACCACTGGCCGCGGCTCGTCGCGGTGCAAGGCGCGCATGCTCTCGATGGCATCGCGTGAGGAATGATCGAGATCACACACGATCACCTCGGCGCGGGCCGCGCGCACCTGTGCCACGATATCGGCATGGTCGGGCACCAGGCCCATTACCAGGCAGCCATCTGCTTCCAGCCCCGCGGTCACGGCAGCCGCGCGGTCCAGATTGTCATCGATCAGCAGCACGCGCAGCGTCATGCCTCAACCCCATTCACAGGTCGTGCCGACGCCCCCTCTCCCGCAGGACGTTGCCTGCGTGTTCGCGGAGTGTGACAGATTTCAGACCAGCTGTGGGAAGCTAACGCGAACTACGACATCAGGATCGGATACAGCGATCCCACCAGCAGCAGGGCCATCGCGATGTTGAACACCCGCGTTCGCCCAGGCGTTGCCAGTGCGCCACGCAGGGCCGTGCCGAACCCCGTCCACAGCGCAATCGTGGGAATGTTGACGGCGGTGAACAGCACGGCGATCACCAGCATGTTGGCCAGATAGTTCTCCGCAGGCGTGTAGGTGGTGATGGCACCGACCACCATCACCCAGGCCTTGGGGTTCACCCATTGAAACGCCGCCGCCTCGATCATCCGCATCGGCCGCGCGCCTCCCGGCCCCACCTCGATCGCACCGGAGCGGGCGATCTTCCACGCCAGCAGCAGCAGATAGGCCGCCCCCACATAACGCAGCACGGTATAGGCCATGGGAAACCGGGCCAGCAGCCCGCCCAACCCCAACCCCACCAGAACCAGCATCAGCAGGCAGCCCAGGCTCACCCCCAGCATATGCGGCAGGCTGCGCACGAAACCATAATTGGCGCCGGAAGCCAGCAGCATCGTGTTGTTGGGCCCAGGTGTGACCGATGTCACGAACGCAAACCCCACGAAGGCCAGCAGAAGTTCGCGGGTCATCGCGGCCTCTCCTGATGATCCTGATGGCGCAGGGGCGATTGCGCTATCCCAGAGCCATGCGTAGCGTTATTGCGCCTTGCCATCGATACCGATAGCAGCAGCGACTGCGTTACTCAATACCTGCGCAGCGCAGCAGCTAGGGTAGCCGGCGCGCGCCTGCCCTCGGTGCGGCACCTGATGCGCACGCTCCAGGTCAGCCCGCTCACCGTGCAGCGCGCGCTCGATCGCCTGGTGCACGAAGGTCTCATCCTCGCCCGCCCCGGCCACGGCACCTTCGTCGCCGAATGCCAGAAACACGCACAGCCCGGCGGCGACCTCGCCTGGCAGAGCATGGCGCTGGGCTGTTCTACGCTCAGCCCACCCATTCCAACCCCATCGGCTCGGTGCTCTCAGCAGCACGTCGCCCCCAGGTGCTCGCCTGCCTCGCCACCGCCGGCGCCTTCCTGATCGAGGACGACTGGGCGCGCGACTTCCATTTCGAAGGCCACGCCCCCCCGCCGCTCGCCACCGACCATCGTAACGGCCACGTCGTCTACCTGCGTAGCCTCACCAAATGCGCCGCCCCCGGCCTGCGCATCGGCGTGATCTGCGCCAAGGAGGCCGCCCTCGAACGGCTGCGCGCCGCATCTGCGCCTGAGCTTCGCCGCCGCCAATCCGGGCTGGATCGACAGCTGCATTGCAACCCTTGCCCAGGTGATCAGGGACGAAAACGTCATGTAACGGAGATGGACAGCAAGGCGTTCCGCGCGTCCGATAGCCAGAACCTACCGCACGAGAGAGCGCCATGCGTCATGTCATCCTCGCGGCCTGGAAAAGCCGCAACGGCTGAAACTGACCGCAAAGGCCCCGCATGCAATATGAGCGTCGCTTCAAGTTCCTGGTCTGCGCACCGGTGTTCGATGCGGAGGATCTGGAAGGCCAGCGCCTCGCCCAGATCGTCACCGAAATCGAACGCATCGGCTTCGGCGTCGTCAAGGCGCGCAAACCGGATGACGCCGAACTGGTGATCCGCACCGACGCTGCCATCGGCTGCGTGGTGGTGGACTGGGGCAAACGCGGCCCGCAGGGCAAGATGGCGGCGCTGATCAGCTTCATCCGCAAACGCGGCCTGGACACGCCGATCATCATCTTGGTGCGCCACCACCGGCTTGAAGAAATCCCAGTTGATATTCTGCACGAAGCCGACGGCTACGTGTTCCTGGCCGAGGAAACGCCGGAGTTCATCGCCAAGAACCTCGCCAGTCGCCTGCGCCAATACGCCGAAACCTTGCGCACGCCGTTCTTTGGCGCTCTGCTCGACTACAACGAGGAAGGCAACCAGCTCTGGACATGCCCCGGCCATAATGGCGGCGTGTTCTATGGCCGCAGCCCGGTCGGCCGTATCTTTGTCGAACACCTCGGCGAGAACGTGTTCCGCGACGATCTCGACAACTCCGTGCTCGAACTCGGCGATCTCCTAATCCACGAAGGCCCGGCGCTGGAGGCGCAGAAACAGGCCGCCATCATCTTTGGCGCCGAACGCACCTATTTCGTGTTGAACGGCACCTCATCCTCCAACAAGATCGTGCTCTCGGCGCTGGTGGCCGAGGGCGATCTCGTGCTGTTCGACCGCAACAACCACAAAGCCGCCCACCACGGCGCCCTGTTTCTCGGCGGCGGCATCCCGATCTTTCTCGAAACCGACCGCAACCCGCACGGCCTGATCGGCCCGATCGACATCGAGGCGCTCGACGAAACCCGCATCCGCGAACAGATCCGCGACAACCCGCTGGTCGAGGACAAGCTTGCCTGGCAGAAACCACGCCCGTTCCGCTGCGCCGTCATCGAGCAATGCACCTACGACGGCACGATCTACTCGGCCCAGATGATCCTCGAACGCATCGGTTCCCTGTGCGACTACATATTGTTCGACGAGGCCTGGGGTGGCTTCCTGAAATTCCATCCGATGTTCAAGGGCCGCTACGCCATGGGCCTCGAAGGGCTCGACGAGAACTCGCCGGGGATCATCTGCACCCAATCCACCCACAAGCAACTCGCAAGCTTCAGCCAAGCCAGCCAGATCCACGTGCGCGACGAACACATCCGCGGCCAGCGACGCCGCGTCGAGCACCGCCGCTTCAATGAAACCTTCTTGATGCACGCGAGCACTTCGCCGTTCTATCCGCTGTTTGCCTCGCTCGACGTCGGCGCCCAGATGATGAAGGGCCGCCAGGGCGAAGTGCTGTGGGACGACACGATCCGCCTCGGCATCGAACTGCGCAAAAAACTCCGTGCCATCCATGCCGAGTTCGTCGAACGCGAGACCGATCCACAGAGGCAATGGTTCTTCGATCCGTTCGTTCCCGACCGCGTCGCCCACGAAGGCGAACTCATCGCGTGGGAAGACGTGCCGACCGATTGCCTTGCGTCCGACCCGTCATACTGGGAGCTCACCCCCGGGGCCACCTGGCACGGCTTCCGCCACGTCATCCCCGGCTACGCCATGACCGACCCCAACAAGCTCACCCTGCTGACCCCGGGGTTCGACCGCGCCACTGGCCAATACACCGAACACGGCGTGCCCGCCCCGGTTCTCGCGCAATATTTGCGCGAGAACCGCGTCGTCCCCGAAAAGAACGACCTCAACTCGATCCTTTTCCTGCTCACCCCCGGCGTCGAAAGCAGCAAGGCCGGCACGCTGCTCTCGAACCTGGTGTTCTTCAAACGCCTGCACGACGACAACGCCCGCCTCGAGGACGCCATTCCCGAATTCGTCCGCAAACGCCCTCAACGCTATGGCGGCATGCGCCTGCGCGACCTCTGCGCCGAAATGCACAGCTACTACCGAGACGCCGGCACCAGCACCCTGCAACGCCAGCAGTTCCGCCGCACCCATTTCCCGGAAATGGCCATGGCCCCGAACAAGGCCACCCGCGCCATGGTGCGCAACGACGTGGACTACCTGCCGCTCAACGAAATAACGGGCCGCATCGCCACCACCATGTTTGTCGTCTACCCGCCGGGCATCGCCACGATCGTTCCCGGCGAGCGGCTCGACGAGCGCGCCCAGCCCATGATCGAATACCTCAAGGTCTTCGAACGCGGCGCCAACCTGTTTCCCGGATTCGAGAACGAAATCCAGGGTCTCTACCGCGAACGAGACGGTGAAGGGAACATCCGTTTCTACACCTATGTGGTCCGAGAGGACTAACATTTGGCCCCTCGTTTTGCAGTGCAGCATTCCCATATCTCGAAGGAACGGTCGACCGACCGGAGCCTGCAGGAGCTATACATGTCTGAGACCACTCTGTTCACCCCATTGAACCTGGGCGCCCTGGCGCTGGACCACCGCATCGTCATGGCGCCCTTGACTCGCATGCGGGCGTCCCAGCCTGGCAACGTGCCCACCGGGCTCAATGCGGAATATTACGGCCAGCGCGCCACCAAAGGCGGACTGCTGATTGCGGAAGCGACGCAGGTTTCGCAGATCGGCCAGGGCTACCCGGCCACTCCCGGCATTTACAGCGACCAACAGGTCGCCGGCTGGAAGCTCGTCACCGACGCCGTGCACGCCAAGGGCGGCAAAATCGTGCTGCAGCTGTGGCATGTCGGGCGCCAGTCGCACACTTCGCTGCACCCGGCCGAAGGCCTGCCGGTGTCGGCCTCCGCCATCGCCTGCAGCGGACAGACCATGACGGCCGAGTGGAAGCAGGTGCCGTTCGAAACGCCCCGCGCCCTGGACGCGAGCGAAATCCCCGCCCTGATCCAAAGCTTCGTAGACGCCACAAATCGTGCCCGCGCCGCCGGGTTCGACGGTGTCGAGGTCCATTCCGCCAATGGCTACCTGCTCGAGCAGTTCCTGTGCGACGGCTCCAACCATCGCACCGACCAATACGGCGGCAGCATCGAGAACCGCACCCGTCTGACGCTCGACGTCACCGACGCCGTCATCGCCGCCTGGAGTGCCGATCGCGTCGGCATCCGTTTGTCCCCGTTCGGCATCTTCGGCTCGATGTCAGACAGCAACCCGCAGGCGCTGTTCCGCCACCTCATCGGCGAACTCGCCAAGCGCAACCTCGCCTACCTGCATCTGATCGAGCCGCGCGCCGGTGCGGCCGGTGGGTCGGACGTGTTGGTGGAGGCGCCCGAGGTGGTCGCCATGTTCCGCCCGGACTACGCCGGCCCCATCATCGGCGCCGGCGGCTTCACGCCCGCCAGTGCGGCCGTCGAGGTCGCCCGTGCCGGTGGCGCCGATGCGGTGGCGTTCGGGCGCATGTTCATCTCGAACCCTGACCTGGTCGACCGCATCCGCGATGGCGTGGCGCTAACCCGCTACAACCGCGCGACCTTCTACGGCGGCGCCGAGGTTGGCTACACCGACTACAAGGCGCTCGGCAGCGTCGCCGCCTAGAGCGGAATGACGTCTGATCGGTGACGCAATCCCACTCTAGAGCCTGATCGCTTCTGGTAGGCGAAGCGATCAGGCTCTAGCCTTCTGTTTTAACGAGCAAGTTTATCGCACGGTTGATTAAACCTTAGCCGATATTGCTCCAAGTTGCGCTGACCCAGGCAGTCCGTCATCTTCCCCCCTTTGCGGGAGGATGGCGGATGCAACGTGTGGTGATCATCGGCGGCGGCATCATCGGCAGTTCCATCGCCTATCACCTGGCCCGCCATCCGTTGTTCGACGGTATGGTCACGGTGATCGAGCGTGATCCCAGCTATACCCGCGCGTCCTCGGCACTGTCCTGCAGTTCGATCCGCGTGCAGTTCTCAACCCCCGTGAACATTGCGCTGTCGCAGTTCGGCCTCGACTTCATCAAACGCGCCGCAACCGACCTCGCGGTGGGCGACGACGTGCCGGCGCTCGGCCTGCGCGAGCCTGGCTACCTCTACCTCGCCTCGCCAATGGGCGAGGGCGAGGCGGTGCTGCGCGCCAACCATGTCATCCAACGCGAAGCTGGCGGCGACGTGGCGCTGCTCGACCCCACACAGCTTGCGCAACGATTTCCCTGGATGAACCTTGATGGCATTGCGCTCGGCTCGCTCGGGCTGAGCGGGGAGGGATGGTTCAACGGCCCCGGCCTGCACACGGCACTTCGTACCAAGGCGCGTTCTCTGGGAGTGCTGTTCGTCGCCCGCGCCGCCACCGGCTTCGTCAGACGCAACGGCGCCATCGGCGGCGTGGTGCTGGACAACGGCGCCGTCATCCAGGCTGAAACCGTCATCAACGCGGGCGGCGGCTGGGCGCACGAAGTCGCCTCCTGGGTCGGCGTCACCCTGCCGATCCGCCCGCGCCGGCGGATGGTGTTTACCTTCGCCTGCCGCGCGGAGCTTGCGAATTTCCCGCTGCTGATCGACCCCAGCGGCATATGGGTCCGCCCTGAAGGCAACGGCTTCGTCACCGGGTTCTCTCCCGGCGAGAACGAGCCTGACCCCGACGAACCGCCGCTCGAAATCGACGAGGCCGAATTCCACGACCGGCTCTGGCCCGTGCTCGCCTCCCGTGTCCCAGCCTTCGAGGAATTGAAACTCACCGGCGGCTGGGCCGGCTACTACGACATGAACCTGTCCGATCACAACGGCCTGGTCGGCGCCCATCCTGCGGCGCCCTCGGTACTCCATGTCGCAGGCTTCAGCGGCCACGGCATGCAGCACGCTCCCGGCATCGGCCGCGGCGTGGCCGAGCTGATCGCACAAGGCCGCTTCGTCAGCCTGGATCTTTCCCCACTCGCCACAGACCGCCTGGTCAGCGGCGAAAAGCTGCTGGAGAGCTGCATCATCTAACCAACACGGCGGATAAGCGAAGCGGCACCCACCAGAACCCAACGATCAAGCCGCCCGCCGATGCAAAGCCGAAGCAATCGTCTTGATCGCCTCCGCCGTTCCTAGCCGCCCAAACCCAATCCGAAAATATTCCGTCGGCAATGAACACAGCGACGACCGCCAGACGCTGGCCGGCAGCACCAGCGTGCCCGCCTCCAGCGCCAGACGCGCGCAGAACGCCTCCACCCCGTCGTTACCGTGATAGTGGACATAACCGGTCACGCCGCCGTCTGGCCGATGCCAGCTGAAGCTTTCCGCATGCGTTTCCAGAAACCTGTCGAGCACACCCAGGTTGTCACAGGCGATCCGGCGGTTGCGCGCCAAAAGCTGCTCGCGCCGCCCTAATGCCACATGGGCCAAAACCTCGCTCGGGGCTGCGAGGTACAGCGAGGCCATCTGTTTCAGCCCCGTCGCCTGCCGCACCAGTCCCGCATCGCGGCAGGCAATCCAACCCACGCGCAGCCCCGGCAGCCCATAGCTTTTCGACATCGCATCGACGGAAACGCCGCGCTCGTAGGCATCCGCCACGCAAGGCAGCCGCTGCGAGGGATCACGATCGATCAGCCGGTACACTTCATCGTTGACCAGCCATAGTCCATGCCGGCGACACAAGGCGATCAACGCCTCGAACGCAGCCGGCGGTATCAGTTTGCCGGTTGGGTTGTTTGGAAAATTCACCAGCACCAGCTTCGTGTTCGGCCGGATCGCCGCCGCCACCCGATCGAGATCGAGCGCCCATCCCTCGTTCGAGTCCAACGCCACGCCGGTCGTTTCGCAAAGCCCGATCAACGCAAGTTCGGAAGGCTGGTAGCAGGGCAACACCAAAATGGCATGATCGCCGGCGCCCGCCAGCACCCGCAAAGCGATCTGCAAGGCCTCCTGCGCTCCGGCAAACCCGATGATCCCCTCAGCATCGACGCCGACATAATCGGCGCAGATCCGCGCGCGCAGCCACGCCGCCCCGCAAGGGTCGGTGTAGCCGAGCCCAAGCCCCTCCCACCGCGCCCGGTCGGCGTCATCCGCCATGCCAAGCAGTGCCGCCAGCGGCCAGGTCTTCGATTCCGAAGCCGCCAGTTCATGCCGTGTACCCGCAAGCCAGCGAGACAGGAAACTGCCGAGAGCATATTCGGGCATGTCCGTCTCCTCAGGCCGTGGCAACACGCAGGAAGGTCGACACGATCTTGCTGCCAGCCCGCAAGGTCCCGCGCAAGGAACCGGCAACCTTGGATTCCCCTCCGATCCTGCAACGATACGGTATCGGAATTTCCGCGATGCGCAGCTTCGCCCGCGCCGCCTTCATCTGCATCTCGATATTCCAGCCATAGGTCATCTCGCGCATATCAAGCGCCACCAGCGCATCCCGTCGTATCGCGCGAAAGGCGCACATGTCGCTGTAGACAGTGCCATACAGCACCCCCATGCCGAACCCCGCGACCCGTCCGGCCAACACCTGGTGCCAGTTCATCGAGCCGGGATCACGCACACCCTCGGTCCGGCTGGCGAGTACGAAATCATGCGTGCCAACCACCACCGGACCTGCGATGCGCGCCATGAGATCGCCGCGGTCAGCGCCATCTCCATCGAGGAAAACGATGACACTGCTGGAAGCAATCGACGCGGCCGCCCCCAAAGCACAGGCGCGGCCATAGCCGCGGCCCGCATCGATCACCCGCGCCCCGGCCGCCACGGCCGCCGCCTGCGTGCCGTCCGTGCTGCCCCCATCGGCCACGATCAGATCACCCGCGTAGTCAGCGGGGATCTCGCGCAGCACCTGCCCGATCGAGGCGACCTCGTTGAAGGTCGGGATGACGACGCTTACAGGCTCCATCGCAGCCCGCAGTTCTGACACGGCATCGGCGGCACATCGCCGAGCAGATTGGTCCGGAAGTCACGATAGGCCGGGCTGTTCCATATTTCGCGCAACGTCTCCTGCGTGGCATCGCCGAGCGTATAGTTCTCGTAGCCGCGCGCTGAGAAAGGCGCGATGCAGCAGGGCAGGGCGCGGCCGTGGGCGGTGAAATACATCAGCGACCACGGCCTGCGACAGGTCGCCCAAGGCTTGTCGTCAGCCGCGCGCTTCAGGCTCAGCCCCGGCTCCGTGGCGCCGGAAGCATCCAGCGTCACACCCAACTCGGCGCCCAACGCGATCGCCGCATCGATCGCCGCCTGCTCATCGAACTGCGTGCTTTCGAACAGCGAGAATTCCGGCTTGGCCAGCCCAAACCCCACGGTATCGAACACCAGCCGCTGCAAATGCACCTCGGCCACGCCCATCTTGGCTGACAGCCGCACGAAGTCCGGCAACTGCTCCACGGTTTCCTTGAGCCCCGTGAGCCAAAGCGAGATCCGCGGCGTGGTCAGACCGCGTTCGCGCTTGAACGCGGTGAACTTGCCCACGTCGCGCACGATGCGATCAAAGAAATCCTTGCCCCGAACCCGCGCATAGCTCTCCCGGTCCGCGGCATCGAGCGACACGCGCAACTCGTCAAGCCCGGTGTCCACCAGCTCCTGGAACTTCTTCGGATTGAGCAGCGTGCCATTGGTGTTGAACAGCACATAGGTCCCGCGCGCCTTGAGGTAACGCACCATGCGGAACAGATCCTTCACCAGCATCGGCTCGCCCACGCCGTGCAGCACCACACGGGCGATGTTCGGCACCTGGTCGACGATCTTGGTGAACAGCTCCCAGCTTAGATCGGCCGGCGGCTCCAGCTCCTCGAAGGTGCGCGGACAGGTTTCGCACAGCAGGTTGCAACGATTGGTCACTTCGAGATACAGGCAGACTGGTGGCGCCTCCGCCTCGGCGCTGCGATCCTTGCCGATTTCCTCGAAATAGCGCCGCGGATCCTTGAGAGCGGTGGCGGACATCAGGTTCCTCCTTGTGCGGTCTGAAGCAAAAGACTGGCCTGCCGCGACTGGCGCAAATCCATCCAGGCGAGCGCCAGGGCGGGCACGAACAGAAGTGCCGGCCAGGCGAATTGGTTTCCGGCTGGGGAAATGGCGAGCAGCATCGCCGCACAGCCAAGCCAGATGGCCACGCGCGAAGGGCGGACCGTGGCAGCCACGCCAAGCCAGCCATAATACCACGCATAATGCGGCGTCAGCGCCAGGATGGCGCAAACCGCCAGAACCGAGGCGTCGCCACAGACCGTGACGACATCGGCGGATGTGCCGACCGCATGGCGGCGCGCTATGATGCGGAGCGCCAGGGCCGCAAGCCCCGTCGCCACCAACGCCAGGTACACGCGTGGCAGCCATGTCGGCAGCGGCATCAGCACGGCAAGTCCTGCCAACGGCCACAGTCCGGCGCCGGTGGAAAGCCCTTCCTCCTGCTCGTAGCCGGTCAGGAATCCCAGCACCTTCCAGCCTGCGCCGCCCCAGACGGCATAGACGGCATAAAGTGCCACGCCGAACAGCAGCCCGCAGCCCACCAGCCGCGCCGCCCCGCCGCGACGCCACAGCGCCGGACCGATGGCCACCGGCAGGAACTTCACCAGCACGGCCGCAGAGAAGGCCACTCCCGCCCAACCGTCGCGCGCCTGACAGCGCAGCAGCAGCGCCAGCGCCACCAGCCCGACCGCCACCGCATCGACATGCCCGTTGCCGGCGAATTCCCACACCGCCAGCGGGTTCCACGCATAAATCATCACCTGCGCCCGCGGCAGCCCGGCACGACCCAGCAGCGCGATCAGGCAAGCCACCGCCAGCGCCTCGAACCCGACCATGGCGAGTTTCATGCTGATCAACGAAGGCACCAGTCCAACCGCCGCGAACACCATTTGTGCCGCCGGCGGGTAGATCGTCGGTGCGTAATCGGCCCGATTGATATGCGGATAGATCGCGCTGTCGCGCAGAAACGCCAGCGCGGCATCGGCGGGAATATGCAGATACGGGTTGATCCCCGCCTGCTGCACCATCCCGTCCCACACGTAGCGATAGATATCCGACGACATCACCGGCGGCATGAACAAGGTCACCACCCGCAGCAGAACTGCCACCCCCAGCACAACCCACAGCGGCGGCAGCCGCAATTGCAGCATTTGTCCAGCCGCTACGAAGTAGCAAACCACAGACAGCGCCAACAAACCTACAAAGGTGAGCGATTGCAGCGGGTCGCCTGCCATGCTCGCAATGTCCGTGCCGACCGTCCGCGCCGCCCAGGTCAAACCGAGCAGAAGGAGCCCCGCCACGATTGCAACAGCCGATCGCCTCATTCGGCCGCCTGGCGGTGGTCGAGCATCCGGCCCAGCTGTCCCAGTGCGGCGGCGGACGCAGGCGCCGGGTAATGCTCCAGCCCAGCGTCCACCCGCTCGCCGCCAACCTCGACGATCAATCGTTCCAGCGCCGCGCGATTGTCGACATCATACCACATCGGCAGCTCGACCAGCGCGAGCCCCAGTTCTGCCGCGCGCTCCCGCGTCGCTTGCGCCACGGTCTCACTGCTCCATTCGATATCTGCGAACAGGCGGGCGTAGGAATGCTTCATGCCCAGCAGGTAATAGCCGCCATCCTCGGCCGGCCCGAGCACCACCCGTTCCCCGGGCGCCAGCAGCAGGCGGGCGGCCTCCTCAAGAATGCTGGTGGGCAGGGTGGGGCTGTCGGAATTCACCACGCAGGCGGCAGCGTGGCCCTCGCCCAGCATGGCGTCGATGGCATGCAGCAGGCATCGGCCAAACCCCACCACATCCTGTGGCATGTCCTGCCGGCCGATCGCCAATACCATCCCGGTGCCTTCGGCCACATGCCCGGCGAACAGATGCGCGCTGCCTTCGGGCGCATAGGCGATCAGACCCTTGATCGGCACCGACCGTGCCGCACAAGCGATGTTTTCGGTGATGTCGCGCAGGAAGGCGGCACTCATCGCCGCCGCCTGATCATGCGTCAGCGGCGGACACAGCCGGGTCTTGGACCGGCCCGGCTGCGGCGCCTTGGCCATCACGCCGATGGCACACACCTGTTTTTCCATGCGTTAAATCCCGCTGAACCAGTTGTATCCGCGATCTGTCCAGAAACCGCGCGGCTCCTGGTTGGTGACGAAAAGCGTGGTCACGTACTTCGGATTCTTGAAACCGAGTTTGGTGGGAACGCGGATTTTGAAAGGGAACCCGTATTTCGCCGGCAGCACCTGATCAGACAATCCGAACGCCATCAGGGTCTGCGGATGCATGGCGGTTGGCATATCGAGCCCCTCGTAATACCCGTCCGCGCATTCGAACCCGACGTAGCGCGCCGTGGTGTCAGCACCTACCCGAAGCAGGAACTCGCGCAACGGCGTTCCGTTCCATTTGCCGATCATGCTCCAACCTTCCACGCACACATGGCGCGTGACCTGGCTGACCTGCGGCATGGCGTGCAGCTGCTCCACCGTCCATGACTGTTTGTTGGCGATCTTCCCGGCAAGATTAAGGCGGTAATCGGTGGCCGACAGCACCGGCGCCTGGTCCGGTCCATACCAGGCGTTATATCGGAAATCCTTTACCGCGGCCGCCTCCGGGAATTCTGGCGCAAGCGCTCCTTGGCGAAAGATTGCCGCCTGTACGCGATCGTTGAAACGCGACACGCCGGTCAGCACCTCCTGCACCGTCTCGTTGTCAGTCAGGTTGCAGCCGCCGAGCAGCCCCAGCGTGCCCAGCGAGAAACCACTGCGCAGCAGTCCCCGGCGGTTCATGCGCCAGGCTCCGTGTGGGGCCGCTGCGTGGCCCGGCCCAGCGTCATGGCAACGAAGGTCTTCGGCACCAGCACCACCAGCGCGACATGCACCACCATGAAGCCGACGATTGCAGCCATGCCCAGGAAATGGACCACTCGCGCGCCCTGAAACCCGCCGAAAACCACTTCCAGCGGATAGCTCTGCACCGGTTTCCAGATCGCGATGCCAGACACGATCATCAACGCCACCAGCGCCAGCACTCCCCAATAGAACACGCGCTGCACGGCGTTGTATTCCCCCAGCCGATGTTCGAGCCTGAACCTGGCAGCGGCGATGAAGTCGCGCAGGAACGAAACTGGCCCAACCGGCAGGAAATCCCGGCGGAAATGTCCGGTGAAGATCCCCCAGGCCATGAACACAAGATAAGCCCCGGCCAGCAGCCACATGCCCGCGAAATGCCACAGCAGGGCGCCTGCCACACCGGGATCATTGTTGCGCGCCAAAGCCGCCCCAACGTCGCCTCCCAGCGTCATGGCATACGGAAACCGCAGAAAGCCGAAGATCGGCTCGCTGTCATAGATACGCCAGCCGCTGCCGATCATGATGACCACCGCCAGCGCCATCAGCCAATGCGAGATGCGGGCGGGCAGGGCGTGAGTCTGCACCTCCAAGGTTGGCTCCACGGCGCTCATGCGATCGGCTCCAATCCGTAACGGGCGAGAATGGCGACCCCTTCCGGCGAGGCCAGGAAGCGCACGAACGCCTCCGGCTGCGGCCTGCGCGGCACCTGTGTGGTGGTGGCAACATACTGGATGTCGGCACTTCCGGCCGGCGCCTCCGCCACCACCCGCAGGCGGGCATCGGCGCGCGCATCGCTGAGAAACATCAGCCCCGCCGGCACCGCCCCTGTCGCCGCCATGAAGGCAGCCTCTGCAGTGTCCACCGTGCCTTCGCGGTGCACGCCGCCCAGCCCTATCGCTGCCAGCACCGAAGCACTGTCGAAGCACGCGTTCGGCCGCGGGTCAGGCGCTGCGATCGGCCCGCCGCGCGCCTGCGCATCGGTGGTCGCCGCCAGGCACGCCAGCACCACGCGCCCGCGAAACCGCGGATGCGGCGCCTCAGTGCTGTCATGGCCGATCGCGGCCAACCCCACGATCGTCGCAGGCCGGCTCATCACGATGTCGCTCTGCGCCGCATGCGCCACCTGCGGCACCAACAACCCGTCCGACGTCGGCAGCACATGCACCCGGATATCGGACTTTGCCAGGAATGCCAGCGCCGCCGCCCGCAACGCCGCCGCCAGCTCGGGATCGCAATGCAGCGGATAATGCGCCTCCGCGGCCTGGGCGTAACCGCCCGGAACCCAGGCCGCACCTGCGCCGTCCAGCACAAAAGCCGCGCTGGCGCCGATCAGCATCAGATGTCGTCGCGACGGATACATGCGATGGAACCTTCCCGGCAGCGCGCCGCACAGACGACTGTCTCTGTTACGGCTGACCGGCTCGATCGGATGACGTTACAGAAATTTCCGCGATCACATCGTCGTGTCCCCCCTGCCACCGCCTCCGCCCGCACCGCTGGACGCGCTGGCCGCGATGCCCGACACTGCGGTGACAAAGCTGATTCCGTTCAGAGAAGCAGCCATCCGGGGGGTTCTTTGTGGCGTCAGTCGAATTGCGGGGCATCCGCAAAAGCTACGGCAAGCTGGTGGTCGCCGATGGGATCGACCTTTCGATCGAACACGGCGAACTCGTATGCCTGCTCGGACCCTCCGGCTGCGGCAAAACCACAACCTTGCGCCTCATCGCAGGCTTCATCGTGCCGGACCAGGGCGAAATCGTGGTCGGTGGCACCCGCCTGTCCGGCCCCGGCCGCGCCCTGCCGCCCGAACAACGCAACATGTCCATGATCTTCCAAAGCTACGCGCTTTGGCCGCACATGACGGTGGCCGAGAACGTCGGCTACGGCCTCGGCCTGCGCAAACTCCCCCGCGCCGAGATCGCCCGCAAGGTCGCGGCCATGCTCGGCATCGCCAAGCTCGAAAAACTCGCCGACCGCTACCCCGGCGAACTCTCCGGCGGCCAGCAGCAACGCGTCGCCCTGGCCCGCGCGCTCGCCGTGGAACCACAGACCCTGCTGCTCGACGAACCGCTCTCCAACCTCGACACCAACCTGCGCGAGGAAATGCGCTTCGAGATCCGCCGCCTGCACGACGCCTTCGGCTACACCACCGTCTACGTCACCCACGACCAGTTGGAGGCGATGACCACCGCCGACCGCATCGTGGTGATGAATGCCGGCGCCGTCGAACAGATTGGCTCACCGGAGGACATCTTCCTCCGCCCCGTCTCCGAATTCGTCGCCCGCTTCATCGGCGGCACCAACATTCTGCGCGGCGCCATCCGCGGTTCCGTCATCCAGGCCGGCCCTTTGCTGCTGCGCTGGGGCCTCGGCACACCCGGCCACGGGCTGGAGGCGTCGATCTCCATCCGCCCGCACGAGGTGGAACTCACCACAGCCCCGCAGGACGGCCCCAACTGCTTCGCCGCCACGGTGCTGCGCCACACCTATATCGGTGCCCAGCGCGACTATTTGCTCGACCTCGGCGGCGATATCCATGTCCGCGCCGTCACCGCCCTCGAACAGCACTTCGCCCCTGGCGACGAGATCGGCGTGCGCCTGCCGCAAGGCCGCTGCCGGGCGCTGGCCAGATGATCGCGGCCATTCGCCGCCCCGACCCGGCGATCCTGTTGTTCGCAGCCGTGGCGGTCGTGCTCGTCCTGCTCGTGGTCATGCCGATCGGCTGGCTCGCCTGGTACAGCGTCACCGACGCCGCCGGCCACATCACCGGCGCCAATTTCGCAAAGCTCGTCATCGACCCCGCCATGCGCAAGCCGCTCGTGGTCACGCTCGAGATCGCCGTCGCCGCGGCCCTCGGCGCCTGCATCGTCGCCGTGCCGCTCGCCTGGCTGGTCAGCCGCACCGACCTGCCGTACCGCGGCGTCATCCGCGCCCTCGTCACCGCCAGCTTTGTCACCCCGCCCTTCCTCGGCGCCGTCGCCTGGGAACTGCTGGCCGCCCCCAACTCCGGCATCCTCAACCAATGGGGCCGCGCCCTGTTCGGGCTCGACGACTACGACTACGTGGTCGACATCTACACCGTCGAGGGTGTCGCCTTCTGCATCGCCTGCTATGCCTTCCCCTACGTGTTCACCGTCATGGCCAACGCGCTCGACAACATCCCCTCCGATCTAGACGAAGCCTCCCACATCCTTGGCGGCGGCGCTTTCCACACCCTGCGGCGTATCACCCTGCCGCTGATCCTGCCGGCGATTCTGGCTGGCACCCTGGTCGCCTTCCTGCAGGCGCTCACCATTTTCGGCACTCCCGCCATCCTGGCCCTGCCATCCGGCTTTCACACGCTGACCACCAAAATCTGGAGCCTGTTCCAGGTCCCCCCGCAGCCCAACCTCGCCGCCGCCGCCGCACTGCCGATGCTGCTGGTGACACTTCTGGTCCTCCAACTGCAACGCTGGCTGCTGGGCCGCAGATCCTACGTGGTGGTCGGCGGCAAGAACGGCCCACCCAAGCGCCTGCGGCTGCGCGCCTGGCGGTGGCCCGCGTTCCTGTTCTGCTTGTTCATCATGCTGTTCCCAATCTTCCTGCCCTACGGCGCCCTGGTGAAGGCCGCCATCGTGAGGAACATCTCAGACCCGCTGAGCTGGGCAACGCTCTCGGCAAGCCACCTGCATTTCATCCTCTGGGAATTCTCCGGCACCCGCGATGCGATGGTGAACACGCTGCTACTCGGCATCGGCAGTGCCACGGTGGTCACCTTCATCGCCCTCGTCGTCGGCTACCTCGCCCATCGCCAGCTGGTGCCCGGCCACCGCCTGCTGCCCGTCCTCGCCATGGCGCCGATCGCAATCCCCGGCATCGTCATGGGCGTTGGCCTGTTCCTGGTCTACACCCGCCCGCCATTCCTGCTCTACGGCACGCTCGGCATCCTGCTCGTAGCCTTCATCACGCTGGAAATGCCCGCCGGCTTCCAACAGGTGCAGGCCGCCATGCGCGGCCTGCACGTGGAGCTCGAGGAAGCCAGCCGCATCTTCGGCGCCACCCGCCTGCAGGCGCTGCGCCAGATCACCGCCCCCCTGCTGCGCACCACCATCATCGCGACCTGGAGCATCGTCTTCATCGGCGTCATCCGCGAGCTCTCCGCCACTATCCTGCTGACCACATCGAACACCAAGGTGATCTCCGTGGTGATCTACGACCTCAACGAAAGCGGCGAGCTCGGCGCCCTCTCGGTGCTCGGCCTGTTCCTTCTGGTGGTCACCTTCGCCATCGTCCTGCTCGTCAACCGCCTGCCGATCCTGGGCGGCCGCGGCATTTCAACCTGAGGATTTTCTGATGGCCCAAACTGAATTCGCCAACGGCAAAATGCTCGCCTCCGCATTGGGTGGCATCGGCACCATCACCTTCAACCAGCCGGAAAAACGCAACGCCATGTCGGTCGAGATGTGGCAGGGCCTCGGCCATATCCTCGAAGCCTTCGCCGAGGACCCCACCATCCGCGTCGTCGTCCTCACCGGCGCCGGCGACAAGGCCTTCGTCTCCGGCGCCGACATCAGCCAGTTCGAACAACAACGCGGCGACGCCGAGGCCCGCCTGCAATACGAACGCAAAACCGCGTTCGGTCACAAACTGTTCAAAGCGTTTGAAAAACCCATGATCGCCCGCATCCAGGGTTTCTGCATCGGCGGCGGCCTCGCCATCGCCATGACGGCCGACCTGCGCATCGCAAGCGAAGACAGCCAGTTCGGCATCCCCGCCGCCAAACTCGGCATCTCCTACGGCTACGAAGCTGTCCGCAAACTGGTTTCCCTGGTCGGCCCCGCCGAAGCCAGAATGCTCCTCTACACCGGCGACCGCATCCCAGCCTCCGAAGCGCTCCGCCTCGGCCTCATCAACCGCGTCGTCCCGGTGGCGGAACTCGACGCCACCGTCGCCAAACTCGCCCAAACCATCGCCACCAACGCGCCCCTCTCGGTCGTCAGCATGAAAATGACCATCACCGAAGCCACCAAAGATACCGCGGACGCCCAACGCGACAAAATCCTCGAAAGCATCGCCACCTGCTTCAACAGCGCCGACTACAAGGAAGGCCGCACCGCTTTCATGCAAAAACGCCAACCGGTCTTCACTGGAATCTGAAGCGAGCCTCTCCCTGCGCTAGCCTGCAAAATGCAGATTGGGGCAAAGAAACTGGCATCCCAGTCAAATAAAACACTCGCGAATCTAATAACTTGACACATAAAATTATGATTACGTAACTTAATAGACGTGCAAAATTCCGATCCTCACCCCATTGTGTAAAAGCAGCTAGCCGGGTCCGGCACCAACCCAGACGCCACATCAAAAGCCGACCGCCCCGCCACAAACCCCAACCTCGCCGCCACTTTCATCACAGCAGCATCCGGCACAACGACCACAGCAGCTTCCCCATCCGAGCCACACAAGGTGAGAGGAGGGCTTTAAGGGCAGCGGCCATTTTAAGCATTCTGCCGCACGACTTTGTAAAAAGGGGACGGCATTGACGCCCCCGCGACGAGCGGCTAGCTATTGCAACTGTTCAATGCCGACGCAGTCTAAACCTTGAGATCGGTATCGAAAGGCGTCGCTGTGACAACTGAAACTGTGACCCAGGCGCACACGGAAGTGGACCTGACCAGTTGCGATCGCGAACCGATCCATCACATCGGGTCTATCCAGCCGGTCGGCTTCCTCATCGCGACCGCGTTCGATTGGATCATCTCGCGCGTTTCCGAGAACACGACCGACTTTCTCGGTCATCCCATACAAGCCTTGCTTGGAACGCCGCTGGTCGACGTATTCGCCCCGGAGGCGGTCCACACCATTCGCAACCGCCTGACAATGCTCCGTGGGTCGGACGCGGTGGAGCGTATTTTCGCGATAACGCTGCAGCAAGGCGGCCCCCTGTTTGACGTTTCGCTGCATATTTCCGGTTCGGTAATCATCATCGAAGCCGAACCGAGCCAGTCTCCTGGCGAACTCAATGCCGGTGCGATGGTTCGCTCGATGATGTCGCGGATGCAGGGGCAAACAAGCCTGGTGCGCGAAGCGGCACGCCTGGTTAAAGTCCTGACCGGCTTCGACCGCGTGATGATCTACCAATTCCATGCCGACGATTCTGGTGAGGTCATCGCCGAACGGGCAGGCGCCGGAGTGGAATCCTTCATGGGCCTCCGCTATCCGGCCGAGGATATTCCCCGCCAGGCGCGCGCAATGCTTGTGCGCAATCCCGTACGCCTGCTCGCTGATGTCGATGGTCTGCCCAGCCTGGTCGTGCCTCAGCTTGGCGCGATGGGTGAACCGCTCGACCTATCAATGAGCACACTGCGAACCCATTCGGCCATGTGCATCGAATATTTGAAGAACATGGGGGTTGGCGCGACCATGACGGTGTCGTTGGTCCGCGACGGTCGCTTGTGGGGTATGATCTCCTGCCATCACATGTCCGCGCGGCATGTCGGCTTCGAACAGCGCACCACCGTCGAGTTATTTGGACAGCTCCTGTCGTTTCTTATTGCCGATAAAGAACGCGCTGAGCTGGCAAGCTATGAGGCGCGCACGCGCGACCTGCAGCATCAGCTCGGCGCCGCCTTGCTGAGTGAAGGCCCGCCGGAACAAAAAATCGCCGACATGGCGGAGCAACTGCGGGAAATCGTGCCCTCTGATGGACTGGCGGTGTGCATCGGCGACAAGGTGATTTTGTTGGGCGAAACGCCGACACGCGATGAACTGGCAGAACTGCGGTCGCTACTGGACCGCATGGCTGCAAACTGCATCTTCTCGACCGATAATTTGGGCCATTTTCATGCGTCTGCAAGCGCCTTCGCTGAGCGCGCCGCCGGGATGTTGGCCATGCCGATATCGAGAACGCCGCGCGACTACTTGATTTTTTTTCGGCACGAGGTCGTCCGGTCGGTGTTATGGGCTGGCGAGCCGGGTAAGCTTGTCGCCCCGGGCCCGAATGGCCCGCGGCTTTCGCCGCGCAAGAGTTTCGAGGCGTGGCGCGAACTCAAGCGTGGCCAGTCGGCGCCCTGGAGCGAGGCCGAATTGCGTGCGTCGGAGGTTCTCCGTGTCAGGCTTCTGGAAGCGATCCTCCACTTCACCGGTATGACCGAGCGTGAAAGCCGCGCTGCGACGCAGCGGCAGGAACTCCTTGTCGCCGAACTCAATCACCGCGTCCGCAACATTCTCGCCCTGATTCGCAGCCTGGTGTCGCAGAGCCGAACCAGTGCGGCCGATGTCGATACCTTTGCCACGATCCTCGGCAACCGGGTGCATGCGTTGGCCCGCGCGCACGACCAGATCACTGCCAAGAACTGGGGGCCGGGCTCGCTGGCGGCGCTGATCGCCACCGAAGCGGAGGCATTCCTTGGCGAGAGCGCGTCGCGCATCCATGCCAGCGGTTCCTCGATACAGCTGCAGCCCCTGGCGTTCTCGACTGTGGCGCTGGTCATCCACGAGTTGATGACCAACGCGGTCAAGCATGGCGCGCTGTCGGGCACGACTGGACGGATCACCATCGCGTGGGAGCACGATGCCGAAGGTAGCGTCACCCTGGACTGGAACGAGGCCGACGGGCCGCCCGTTACAGAGCCAACACGACGTGGTTTCGGTTCGACCGTTATTCAGCGGTCAATCCCGCACGAACTCGGCGGCCTGGCAACGCTCAACTATTCGGCTTCAGGATTTCACGCAAGGTTCGTCGTGCCGTCCCGACACGTTGTCGTAGGCGGTGACCCGCAGACAAACCCGCTCCGCGCGCCCCCCCTGATGGTGCCGCCACGCCTGTCGGGCCTCGTCTTGGTCGTAGAAGACAATGTCTTGATTGCACTTGATGTCGAGGATGTCCTGGTCGCGCTGGGCGCCGAACGTGTGGTCATCGCAAGCAACGTCACTGAGGCGCTCCGACTGATCGACATCGAAACACCTAGCTTTGCCTTGCTTGACATCAATCTTGGCAATGAGGTCAGTTGGCCTGTTGCGAAACGGCTACGATCGCTTGGAGTGCGTCATATATTTACCACTGGATATGGCGATGGCATCGACTACCCGGATGAGCATAGCCTTACGACAGTGATTTTGAAGCCTTACACCTCGGATTCGATCGCGCGCGCGTTTAGTGAAATCAACGCGGACAATTCGTGAAGCTAAGGTGGCGCACTGACGGGAGCACAACAGCAGGCGCGTTACAGATCAGAGATATTATCCTCGGGCATACGCGCACCGATATTGTATAATGCCAAACAAAGCGCCGGCTTTTATTCGAGCAATAACGCCTGAGGTTCAACCAATCGCACGAAAAACTGCTCGTTAAAGCAAAAGGCTGGAGGTTGATCGCTTTTCCTACTAAAAGCGACCAGGCTCTAGCAACTGGACCTTCTCGGAAGGCAGCTTTCCCGGCGTCAGCGTGAGAAAACGTTGAAAGGCTGCTTCGGAGATGCTGCCGAGGCGTGCCTGTGCCGGCACCTTCGGGTCGTGCGGGTCGAGGAAAACTTTCAACTGCTCGTCATAGAAATCGCCGATAACCGGAGCCGATGCCGCCGCCTGGATTTGGTCGGCGTCATAAAGCACCACGCCGAGATAGCGAATGCGGCCCACGCAGGTTTCCGAACAGACCGACGGCAAGCCAGCCTCGATCTGCGGGAAACAGAAAGTGCATTTTTCCGACTTACCCGATGACAAGTTGTAATAGATCTTTTTGTACGGGCAGGCCGAGCGGCTCGATGCTCCCACTGGCGTTGCGCTTCCAGCGTATCCATCCGGCGAAGGCCGCGGGTCTCAATGCGGTTGCAAGAGTCCGTTGCTGCTGATGGCGTTGAGTGCAGATTTCAGCGAAAGGTTCTGATGGACGCGAAACCATTGTCCGGTATGGCGATGCCACTGGATATCAA
>JANXSM010000157.1 GCA_025352665.1 Rhodospirillales bacterium
CATCGGATCACCAAGTCACTGGCTGGCCGCGCCAGTCGAAAAAACCGCCGTTGGCGTCTGCCGAGAGTTGATCGACGACGGCGAGCAGATGTTGGGCCGCAGCCGCGGGAGAATGAACCTCCAACCCAGTCGCCGCGAACGGAGCGGATAGCGCTGTGGCGACCGTGCCAGGATGCAAGGCGATACAAAGTGCGTCTGGAGATCGACGGGCCAATTCAACGGCCGCCGTTCGAACCAGTTGATTGAGAGCAGCTTTGGACGCCCGGTAGGAATACCAGCCTCCAAGCCGATTATCGCCAATGCTACCGACCCTCGCGGACAGCGTTGCGAAGACTGCTTTGCCTGACCGCGGTAACCGCGGCAGCACATGCTTCATAATCAGTGCCGGCCCGATCGCATTCAGCGCAAAGGACCGCGCGAGGTTGACCGCATCGAGTTGCCGCCAGCTCTTCTCCGGTTCCTGTTGATCATCGTGTAGAAATCCTGTGGCGTCGATCACGAGGCGAAGTTCGCCCCGAGCGGCGGCAAACGCCGCAGCGCGTTCCAGACTTGCCTCATCCAGCAGGTCGATTGATGGCGAAGTGCCGCGACTGAACGCGATGACATGCTCGAACCTTTCTGCGGCCTGGAGAGCCTCGACCAATGGCGCTCCGATTCCGCCGCTCGCGCCGAAAATGACCGCTACTCCAGCCTGGAGAAACGACCTGAGGTCAGATTTCGCGACAGGTGCGGCGTGAGTTTGGCCTCGTTCAGTCACCGAGGCTTTGGTCCGTCGAAAACCGACTGAAGCTTCAAAACCTGCCCAAAGACCCGCGAGATGAACGGCCGGACTGGAAGAAACATTCGATAGCCCAGCTCCAAAGCGGCCAGCACGCCCGGCAGCGATGCGGCTCTCGCCGCCCAACGCCACTTGGGTAAACGAGTCCAAACCTCGACGAACGCAGCCGCTCCCGAGAGAACACTCCCATCGTGTGCGCGGACATGAAAACGTGCCATCGCTTGCTGTCGGGTGATCCCCTCCGGGGTTGTGGCGCCGGTTTTAGAGACATCAACAAAGCAAAGGGCCCCGGCTTGATCCCTTCGGCGATAATACCCGACCTCCGCCTTGCAGAGGGAACAGGAGCCGTCAAAGAATACGGTTGATTTTGAAACGTCAGACTCCACGCGGATCTCCTGAGAATCGAATTGCTAGTTGGCCAGAACAGGGGTTTGGCGAACGTACGTCTGATCCTCCATCTGTCGAACAAGGAATTCTGCTCCGTCCGACCACGAGATGGTCCCGTTTCGCCATTGAGAAGGCTCGGGAAAATTTTTGTAGCGGCCTGTCCGCGGTCCGATAGTCAGAATTTCAGGCCGCACGATTGTCCAGTTGAGGTCGCTTTCCTTGATCAATTGCTCTTGCGAACTCTTGTCGTCATAAGCGCGACTGAAGACGATCTGGAACGGCAAGCGCTGCAGGCAGCTGATGCTTGCTTGGCTGTCGCCAACTCCAAAACCAGTCACATAGGTCAGTCGTTTGACGCCTTGGGCCCTCGCCGCCGCGACGAGCACCCCGGCCGCGCCCGAGAACAGATGCACATGCCGGCACAAGTCTTCCAGTCCAATGCCTAGGGTTTGGATAGCGACGTCCACCCCACTTAGGGCAGCTTCGACGTCCTGGCTCTCCAACGCATCCCCGCGAACCTTCTCGAGATTTGGATCCGAGAGCGCCATCCCGGCAGCGGAGTGCGCCGAAGCGCGCACATGATGACCGACCTTAAGGCCCTGACCGGCTGTTTTCAGTTCAATCGCCTTGCTGGCGCCGATAATCAGAACACGCTTCATAAACACTTTCTCGCGCAATGGCTTGCAATAGCCAATTACTGGAGTTGTGATATTTGGTCGATATACGTTTGCGCAAGGCGTTTGGACCAGTTGCGGCGGAGCGCCAGACCTCGGCCGAGACCACGGATGGTGAGTATTGGCTCGGCCTAAACGGGCGTTCAAGGCAACCCAAAAATCAGTCTCTTCTCAGCATGATGCATGCGGGGGCTCAACCGAGGTAGCGTCGCCCGACCGCGAGGGGCAACAGATAGCTCACAACAAGCCTCGGTCGCCGAGCTGGTCTATAATCCAAACTGGGCCATCGACGCGCTGAATTATTCAGTAGACTGAAGAACATTGGTCAAGGATTTCATTGTGGACGACCTAAGCCGTGAGCCGCCCTTTGCCACAATTGGGAGCAATTTGGGAGCTCCTGACCGACTAGGTCATGGGTGGTGTCTCCAAGGGAACCATGGTCCGCGATGCAGTTGCCGGCCGGCCCACCATCCGGATGCGTGGCGACGTCAGCCTTGAGAAAATTGGCGGCTTTGTTCAGATCGCACTCAACCTCCCGTCCAATGCTGGGGTCGCCGATGCCAGCGACTGGAACGGGGTCGAACTTGACATTTTCGGCAACATTCAGGATTACGAAATCCATCTGCGGACGGACGCCCTGACTCGTCTGTGGAAATCTTATCGCCAAATCTTCACGGCTGACCCGGGGTGGCGGACAGTCCAGCTGTCGTTCGACCATTTTGTACCCCACTGCACGGATGTCTTGCTCGACACTCATCGGCTGTGGCGGATCGGCCTGATCGCCATTGGCCGCCCGCTCACGTGCGATCTTGCTTTTGGCGGGCCGCGGTTTACGACATCGTCGCGATCAGTGAAGGAGCGATCTTCATGAAAGTCACCCCCGATCCTGTCGGTCCGGGACAGAAAAGCGCCTAGTCCTATCCGTGGCCAGCGGTTGACACGTACATGTAGCCGACCAGCACCGTTTAGTCCTTCTGATTCAGAAACAGAACAGAGTAGGATTTGTAGGATAGAGATAGATGTACGAGTTTATGGGCTGGAAATGGCCAAGAATGCACAGATCGGCTCGGCTGCATTAATCGGTGATTTCTGCATTTTATTAAAACGACTTTCAATAAAATTGATTAAAAGCGACAATAGTCGCTTACTCTAGCACCCAAAATCAGGCCGCTGATATCGTGCCAACCACCTGAAGCTAACTTTCGGGTCCATTGCTACCAGACTCCCAAGCAGCGCACGCCGCGGCCTTCAAGAGTTCTGGGATTCATGCTCGAGCCTCCGCGTTCATTCGCCGGGTTGGCTTCTCACCGTCGCGGATCGAGGGCATAGCGTCGGTTGTCATGCAGACAACGCTAGACCAGAACCAAAGTAAACGTCGTCGATATCACTTGGCTATCCCGCAACCGTCCGTTTTCTGGATGGGTTCAACTTTTCCATTCGGAGGCTGTTTTCCCGTCCACAGAATGCATCTCGCAAATATCGCACGTCCCACAATTACCGGCCACATTATGGGGGGCGATGTTCCTGAACCGTTCACCTATCGCGTTGTCTGCATGACAACCGACGCTATGCCCTCAAGTCGCAAGGACCTTCAACGTCCACCCAGCAACCATCCACCGCTGCCTCAACACATCCAAAGCCGCCAATCCGGCCTTATGATAATACACCGTCCCGCTCAGACGCACGGGCCTACCATGTCGCCATGGAGCGCACACTCGACCGAGTGCTGGCAGGCATCACGCCAGATCAACCAGCCTCACGCCGACTGTTCCGTGCCATGCGCCGCGACCGCTACAACCTTCGGTGATCTTTCGAAAAGTGACCGGAGGCTTGCGAGCCGAATAGTGCACCACCGCCCACGCCGCCGCCGCAACCATCATCGCAACAGGCCGAATGCATGGCCTCACCGCACTTCAAGCCCGACGTGAAGCCCTCAACGGCAAGGACGTCATACAGGCCGCTTGAGCGTGGGGGTGAGCAGTTACTTTTCCGGACAGACTCTTGGCATCAGGGGGGATTGCCGTGGGGTAGCTGGGTTTCAAACTAACCCTATGTTCAGCCCAACGACATCTAAGTTATCGAACATCAGCAAGGTGCGCGTTCTTAATTATCATAATGAGAAAAATAATGTCCGTTGACTTACATCGAATCGCTGCTTTGTTCCGCGCCAGTCTACCTCCCGACGCTCGGATCGACCTCTTTCGTATCGATGCACTGGACCGGCTGGGAATCCCCGTTGTGCAGGCCACGCTGACCAGCGAGGGCGGTCATGCCATCGATGGCTATGGCTATGGGATGACAGCCGTCGAGGCCGAGGTGGGCGCGTTGGGGGAGCTGTGCGAGGAGGCACATGTTGGCGCTTTTGTGACTGCCGCCCCGTTCGTCACCGCAAGCCATGCCGAGCTGGTAGCGCGTCACGGCCCGCGCGGTGTTGTGGATCCGTTGAAGCTCTGCCTTGCCGCCGGCAGCCCCTACACGACGTCCCTGGAGCTCGATTGGGTAGAAGCGCGCCGACATCCTTCCGGAGAGACGGTGCTGGTGCCGCTGGAATGGGTGGCCGCCTATCCCAGTCAGATGCAGCGCCCGGCGCGGTTGATCACGCCCATCACTAACGGTCTGGGGGCTGGGCTCGACACCGCCCACGCCATCGCGCACGGTGTGATGGAATTGCTGCAGCGCGACGGCAACGTGATCAGCTTCCGGGCGCTCGACCAGGGGCGAGTGATCAGCCTGGACATTCTGCCCGCTGACGCAGCGCTGCTCGTGCAGCAGTATCGCGACGCTGGCATCTCACTCCAGGTGAAGCTGGCCGACACCGATTTCGGTATCACCAATCTGTACGTGGTTGGCGACGACAGCCAGGCCGCCATACCGATCCAGATCACGAGCTGCGGCGAGGCCGCTCATCCTGACCGCGGTCACGGGCTGCGCAAGGCATTGCTGGAGTTCGCCGGCTCCCGCGCTAGAAAGGCTGCCACCCATGGCCCGATCGATATGATTCGCGGCGTCATGCCCGAAGCCTTGGTGGAACGCCGCCTGCAAGATGCGTTGGCCAATGAAGAGGAAAGCCGGGCCGTGGAGGCGATGGCCGCTTGGATGTGCGAAGATGCCGCGGGCTTGCGCAGTCACCTCGCCAATTGCGTATTCTCTTCTAAAACTGAGATTGCGCTGTCTACGTTGCCAACCGTGCCGCCCGGCTCGCTGCACGATGCCACGGCGCGGCTGGCCTGGCTGACCGAGCGTCTTGCGCGAGAAGGGCTTGACATCTTGTGGGTCGATTGTTCGCCGCTGGGCAGCCCTGTGCGCGTGGTCAAGACCATCGTGCCGGGGCTGGACGCCGAAACCATGAGCTATCACCGCATCGGCAGGCGGGGGGTGGCCAAACTACGTGCGCGCGGTGATCGTCTAATCCTGGACGCACCGCGCGTAGGTGCGGCGCGAGTGCGGCTGCACCCTGACGACGAAGAGCTGTCGGGCGGCCCCGCCTGGTATGATATCGCGAGTGCCGATGCCATGGTCGAACGCCTTTACCCTCTGTATCGCGAGAGTGGCCCGTTCGCCGCCCAACTACTGCACGCGCGTCGCCGTTGTTGAGCGGATAGTCAGAGAAAACGAGCCGCCTCGAAAATAGTTTCTTGCAAAGTGCTGCATCGGATAAACATCCGATAAAATATCATGAAGGGAACTGAAGCGTGACACGTCCAGCCCTATATTCCGCGTTGGCGGCTCTATTGCTGGCCGTGCCAGCCCAAGCGCAGCAGCGCAAGCTCACAATATCCACCCACTACACCGATGCCCAGATGGCGCCCATCACCGCTTGCCTGAGGGAATACGAGCAGCTGAACCCCGGCCTGCGGATCGTCCATCAGCAATCTGCCATCGCCGACTACCTCAAGACGGTCATGACAGGGCGGGTCGGCGGCACCTCGCCAGACATTTACAATGTCTACTCGCTGTGGAGCGCACAGCTGATCGACGCCGGGGTGCTGGCGCCGGCACCAGCGGACATCCAGCGTGAAGTGGCCGACGAATACTTGCAGTCCACACAGGATATGATACGCGTAAAAGGTCAGATCTGGGGAATCCCATCAGAGACCAGCACCTATATGCTGGTCTACAATCGCAAGCTGCTGGCCGGCGCGGGCTACGATCATCCGCCATCGAGTTGGACGGAACTGGCTGAAATGGCCGGGCGGATCGCTCGGACCAATGCCCAGGGCACCCTGACCACGGCAGGGTACGCCTTCGGGCCCACCGTCGCCAACGGCGTGCATCCCTTCGAAGCGCTGCTGTATTCGGCGGGCCTGGCACCCTGGCGAGCCGATCTGGGCGGCACTAATCTGAAAGACCCCCGCGCGGCCGAGGTGCTGGCGGCACAGGCAAAATTATTCGCCAGCCGCGTTACGAGCGACGCGCTGCAGGTTCGCGATTTCACCAGCGGCACCGTTGGCATGATGATCACGGCCAACTGGTTCAAAAAAACGCTGCAGGACGGACTCGGCCCAGCGATGGCCGAGACGGTGGGCGTGGCACCCATACCTGCCGGTCCGAACTGGCGAACGCTACAATATGGCTTCTTCTGGGGAGTCGACTCACGCAGCCGTAACGCTGCCGAGGCCTGGAAGCTGGTGTCGTGGCTCAATCAGCAGCGCACCCCGGGTCAACGCTCTTGCGTCGGCGAAATGCTGGTCCAGCTCGGCGCGCTGACCGGAAACAAAGCCGACATCTCCGCATCACAAACCGAAATGGGCGATGATTTCAGCCGGCCTTACGTCGATGCAATCAGCTCTGGCCGCGCCGTGTCGGATCTGAACATGCCTTTTGCAACCGAAATCCAGGCCAGTCTGCGCAACCAGATCGGCCGCGCATGGAACGGTGTCGTGCCCGCCGCCGAGGCGCTGGCAACGGCAGATCGGGAAATCACCCGTATCATGACCGAGCCGCGTTGAGCGTCTCATCATGAGCCTGACTCCACGTGCCGCGCCGTGGTTCTTTCTGGCCCCGGTGCTGCTCGCAGGCGCTGTTTTCTATGCAGGCCCGATCGCAGTGTCGCTGGGGCTCAGTTTCACCAACGCCGATATGCTCTCGCCGCCGCGTTTCGTGGGCTTGGACAATTACACAACCCTGCTGATCAGAGACCCGCGTTTCCTGCGCTCGCTGGCAAACACCTTCGTCTTCGCCTTCGGTGCGGCGATACTTGGTATTCCCACGGCCCTGCTTGTGGCGCAGGTGATCATGCTTGTGCGGTTCAAGCCGTTCTGGCGATCCCTGTTCTGGCTTCCGATGGTGACCAACGTCGTCGCCGTCGCCTATGCCTGGGACATCATGCTGGCGCCGGCTTACGGTGTGGTGAACCGGCTTCTGGCTGCAATCGGCATCGGCGGGCCGGAATGGCTCACAGACCCGGCCTGGGCGATGACCGCCATTGTCCTTGTTACCGCCTGGTCCTCATTGGGTCACGCCGTGCTGCTGTTCTCTGCCGGGCTGGAGGAGATCGACGAGCACCTTTACGAGGCGGCGCGGCTGGACGGCGCCGACGTCTGGAATCTGTTTTTTAGCATCACGCTTCCGTTACTGCGGCCGACCCTTATGTTTGTGGTGGTCACAACGCTCATCGCAGGCTTTGGATCATTTGTCCTGATCTTGGTCATGACCGGCGGTGGACCGCAGCAGGCCACCGATGTAACCGCCCTTTACATGTATCAGATGGCGTTCGAGAGCCTTCGCATCGGCCGCGCCTCGGCGGTCGCCTGGCTGCTCGGCGCGGTGCTGCTGGCGGTGTCGCTGTTGTCCCTGCGCCTGCTGCGCGACGACCCCGCCTGAGGCCCGCGTATAATGCATTGTGCATGAAGCATCTGGGGCTGGCGGGCCGCCTGATTTTTCTGGTTGCCGGTGCGACGGCGATGCTGTTGCCATTTGGCGACATGCTCATCGGCTCTCTGCGCGCGCCGGCAGAACTGCTGGCGCGGCCGCCACCCTACTGGCCGGCCGAACCGCAATGGGGAAATTACCTGCGCGTATTTCAAGAGCTGCCGATGGCCCTTTGGGGGTTCAACAGTCTGTTCGTTACTTTATCGACAACGATTTTGCAGCTTCTGACCAGCGCCATGGCAGGCTTTGCGCTCGCCAAATACCGTTTTTGCGGCCGCAACCTGGTCTTCCGTACGGTGCTCGCCGCGCAAATGTTCCCGTTTTTCCTACTGGTTATCCCCATCTTCGTGGTGATCCGCGCCTGGCCGCTCGCTGGTGGCAATGATGTGCTGGGGCACGGCGGCATCGGCCTGCTGGGCAGCTATGCAGCCCTGATCTTGCCGTTCTCCGTGAGCTGGTACGGCGTGTTCCTAATGCGCCAGTTCATGGCCGGCGTGCCTGATGAATTGTTGGACGCAGCACGCATCGACGGCGCATCTGAAGCACGCATTTTGTTTTCCATCGTGCTGCCGCTGATGCGCCCGGCACTCGCGACGCTCGGTATCTTCGTCTTCATCTACCAATGGAACGAAGTGATTTGGACGATGACCATCACCCAGTCGGCGCCCGACCTGCAAACTGCCCCCGTTGGCATTTACCTGCTGCGCGGCGCCTTCGTCGATGCGCAGGCCCAGTCGCTTCAGCAGGCAGCGGTGGTCGTGACCATCCTGCCGACTCTGGTGTTGTTCCTTGCTCTGCAGCGCCACTACGTACGCGGCTTGGCAAGCTCGGGGTTGAAATAGGGGTTCCGGTAGCAGAGGAACCAGGAGTTCGATTCAGCCTGGTATCCACCGTTTGATTTCCTGAGATCGCGAGCGACGCTCGTGCATGGCCCGTGCGTCTGAGCGGTACGGTGTACTGTCATAAGGGCGAATTTGGCCCCTCAGTTCCGTTAAGGCAGCGATGGATGGTCGCGGGGTGGACATTGAAGGTTCGTATCCATCCGGCGAAGGCCGCGGGTCTCAATGCGGTTGCAAGAGTCCGTTGCTGCTGATGGCGTTGAGTGCAGATTTCAGCGAAAGGTTCTGATGGACGCGAAACCATTGTCCGGTATGGCGATGCCACTGGATATCAA
>JANXSM010000166.1 GCA_025352665.1 Rhodospirillales bacterium
GCGCGGAGCGCAGCCGGACACCTCTACCAGCCGTTCACCCGCGGCCAGATCGCCGCCACCGTGTCGCCTTCGTCCACCACGAAGTAGCGGTCGTACGCGGCCACCATCAGGCAAGTGTGGTTGGGCAGAATTCGCACCTTGCTGCCGATCGGCAGATACGGGACCGGCAGTATCGGGTCGAGGTCGACCATGCCGTGCTCCTGGTAGGCCTGCCCGACGATGGATCGGCCGTAGCTGCGCCGTCCCAGCACATCCACCATCAGCCCGAACCCCTGGTCGTTGCCCGTGGCCTCGGTGCTGCGGTCCTTCGACAGGGCGATGGCGCCGGCATCGATCACCACCCGGTTCTGCGCGGGACGGTGGCCGATCACGCTTGCGAGCACGCTGACCGCGATGTCCTCGCCGCGATGCGTGCCGATCTCGGCCTGGAACAGGTCGCCGAACATATACACCCCAGGCCGCATCTCCGTGATGCCCGCGAGATCGACCGCGGCACGAGCGGTCGGTGAGCTGCCGATCGAAACGATCGGAACCGCGTGGCCTGCCGCGCGCAGCTGGTCGGCGGCAAACACGGCGCCGCTGCGTTCGCTTTCGGCGTAGCGCAGCATCTCCTGCGGCGAGCGGCCGCCGTAGGAGTGCCCGGCATGCGACATCACCCCCTGCAGACACGGCCCTAGCCGCTCCGCGATATCGAGCAGTAACGGATCGTCTGGCGCCAGGCCGCCACGATGCTCGCCGGTGTCGATTTCGATGAGCACGCGCGGCGGCAGCACCTGGCCTGCGATATGGCCGGCCATGTCGAGATCGTCGGTGATCACCATCACTGCCGCGCCAGAGGCATTGAGCTTGGCCACCTGTTCCAGCTTCTGCGGGGTGATCCCCACGGCGTACAGCACGTCGGAGAACCCGTGGCCGACGAAATACTCGGCTTCCGCCAGCGTCGACACGGTGATGGCGGAGGCCCCGGCGAGGCGCGCGACATCGACCGATTTGGCGGTTTTCATATGCGGCCGCAGCCCCACGCCATGGCGCGCCACGGCATGCGCCATCCAGGCGAGGTTGTGCTGCAGGATGCGGCGATCCAGCACAAGGCAGGGTGTGGGCAGGTCGGCCAATCTCATGCACGGGCTCCCACGCGTCATAGGGTGTGATATACCTCACACCCCCACCGGGCTCTGGCGAGGAGTGTGCCGCCGGCCATCGCTACCACCGCGCCCCCCACCTGGCCAGCGCTCGCCGCCCGCGCGGCCAGGGTTGCGCAAACTGCAGGAATTCGCCGCATGGATGACGTGATACGCCTCGCGCAGGCTCTGGTGGCCATTGATAGCCGCAGCCACCTTTGCAACCACACGATCGCGGATCGCATCGAGACGGAGCTGTACGGCTTCGAAGTCGAACGCATCGATTTCCGCGATGCCGCTGGAACCGCCAAGCGCGCCCTGGTCGCCAGCCGCGGCGGCCCCGGCGGGCTCGCCTTCTCCGGCCACATGGACACGGTGCCCGACACCGGCTGGACCGAGGATCCCTGGTCCGCCCGCATGGTCGATGGCGAAATCCACGGCCTAGGCAGCGCCGACATGAAGGGCCCGCTCGCCGCCTGCATCCTGGCGGCGCGCGCGGTGCCGGAGGGCATTCCCGTGGGGCTGCTGATCACCACCGACGAGGAGACCACCAAGGGCGGTGCGCGGGCGATCGTCGAACGCTCGGATCTCGCGCGCCGCATGCGGCCCTCCGGCATCGTGGTGGCGGAGCCGACGCAGCTGATACCGGTGCGTGGCCATCGCGCCCATATTGGCTTCACCGTCACCGCCACCGGGGTGCAGGCGCACAGCGCCACCGGGCTGGGCCACAACGCGAACTGGGACCTGGTGGAATTCCTGTCCGACATGAAGGCGCTGCGCGAACGGCTGCGCGGCGAACCCGCGCTGCAGGATGCCCAGTACGAACCGCCTTTCAGCGATTTCAACATGGTGATCGACAACCATGGCACGGCCGTCAATGTAACCGTGCCACGCGCCACCGTGCGGCTGAAGTACCGCTACAGTGCCGGAATCGACCCGACGCTGGTGATCGCTGCGGTGCAACGCTCGGCCGCCCGTGCCGGCCTCGACGTGGTCCTGGCGCAGGAAGGCCGGCCGCCGGAACTGCCCATCGACGACCGGCTGATCCGCGCAGCCGTCGCCGCCACCGGCCATAACGCCATCACCGCGCCCTACGGCACCGACGCCTCGGTGCTGCAGGAGCTGGCGCCTTGCGTCATCGTGGGCCCGGGCGACATTGGCACCGCGCACCGGCCTGGCGAGCATGTGCCGGCGTCGGCACTCGTCGCGGCGGTGGAGCTGTTTTCCCGGATGGCGGTCACGGCGGCCACCGCCTAGTCTGACGCATATGACCCGTTTGCTCCCGCTGCTGTATTTCGTCGGATCGTTATGCTTCGGCATCACGCTCATCGCAGTCACCCCGATCGGACAGGTGGCGGACGAAGTGGTGCACATCATCCGCGCCGACGCGATCACCCACGGCAAGTTCCTAGGCCGCAAGCTGCCCTCGCCGATGTATGGCACCAAGGTGATGCAGGGGGGCACGTTTGCCGACAGCGGGCTGTTCTGGATGGCGATCGACTCGCTGCTCCAAGGCCACCGCCTGCAGACGCCGGAGAACGCCAGCCGGGTGCGCGAGATGGGCTGGTCGCATCGGATCGAATTGTACGAAACCGGCGGGATCGGCGGTTATTTTCCGATTTTCTATCTGCCGGCGGCGGCCGGCCTGGGCACCGCGCGGCTGCTTGGCGCTTCGCCATACAATGCAGTGCAGATCGGCCGCTTCGCCAATCTACTGGCGTTTCTCGCCATGGGCACCACCGCATTATGGGTGGCCCGGCGTGGGCGCGCCGTGCTGCTCTGGGTGCTCGCCGCGCCGATGACGCTATCGCTCGCCGCCTCGTTCAACCAGGACGGCCAGCTGATCGGCGCCGCGGTGCTCGGCGCGGCTCTCGCCAGCCGCGCCTGGGACGCAGCCGATACACCGGACGAACTGCCACACACGCGCTGGTTCTGGGCTGCCGCTGCCGTCATCGGCCTGCTCGCCCTGGTCAAGCCGCCGTATCTCTCGCTGGGCGTGCTGCTGTTGCTGCCGTTGCCTGCCGACTGGCGCTCGCGGGCGGACCGCGAGGCGTTGTGGCGGCGGATCGGCATCCTCGCGCTGCTCAGCATTCCGTGCCTGCTGTGGCTGACGCTCGCCTTCCCGTCGGCCACCGGCAGCCCGATGCATCAGCCGTACGAGGCGGGCCCACTATGGCCTGGCGCGCACCCAACGACCTTCCTCGGCACCGATCCGGCGGCACAGATGCGCGTGCTGCTGGCTCATCCGCTGCAGGCGGTGGTGCTGCCGGTTTGGGAATTCTTCCACTCCCCCGCTTTATTGCTGCAGGCGATCGGCATACTCGGCTGGCTCAACATTCGTTTTGCCGACTGGTTCTATGCGCTGTGGGGGGCCGCTTTCGCGGCAGCCGTGGTGGCTGGCGTGCTGACGCCGCGCATGTTCGATGCCCGCCGCCACCTGCGCCCGGCCGACATTGCCGTGGTTGTCCTCGCCGTGATCGCCACGATCTGGGCCATCTATTTGTCGCAATATGTGACCTGGACCGACGTCGGCAAAGCCAGCATCGATGGCGTGACCGGCCGCTACCTGCTGCCGCTGATACCGATGCTCGCGGTTGTGCTGCCACGGCTGGCAGGCCCGGCCGGCGCGCGCGTGGGCCGGGTGCTTGATCTGGCGCCCCTGCTGATGTTGGTGTTGGGCGGCTACGTCGTGCAGCGGGCGCTGATCGCCTTCTTCTTCATTCATTGAACCTGGGCGTCAGTCGCCCGCGCCTCTGCGTGAAACACTGCGAGCGCCCGTGCCATGTCGCCGATCGCGTCGTCGGCCTCCAGCGAGGGAATGAACCCCGCCGGCTCCCGGTCTGCCATGCGCATCATGGTGGCTGAGACAGCACCCAGCCGCTGCAGCAGGCGGCACTGGGTCCGCCAGCTGATCGCCAGCAGCACCAGCCCGGTCGTCGCGGCAACTGCCGTCGTTACCAGCACGAGTCCCGCCAACGCCTGCGGGTCGCCGCCATGGCTGATCTGCCACACGGCGTTGACATTGGCGCTGGCCATCACGGCCATCGCCGCCATCGGCAGCAGGACAGCGCGGTGCGACGGACCTGCCAGTCCACGCTGCGCCAGGCGCTCCTGCGGGACAGCGCCGGGGCCGCGGCTGGCGCGGGGGGCTGCGATCAACCAGTCTCCGTCGGGCAGGGCGGTGGCGATCATGGGTGTACTCCGGCAAAAGGGGATCGATCGGATGCGTCTCTACCGCTGAGACTAGCTCCCGATTTCTTGCGATTCTGTTACTGCGCCATCCGCCTTCCTTCGCCGTCGCCATTCCGCTGATGCTCGCCACCTGTTTCGAGTGGGTGCAGCCCAGCGTCGAACAGGCGGTGCGCCCAGTGCGAGTGATCCGGGCGCTTCCCGCGCCCGCGCGCACAAAGCGGGTCTATTCCGGCATCGTGGTGACGCTCGAAATCGCCGACCTTCACGCTTTCTTGACGACTTATGCGGCAAACCTTGTGACGTCTGTCACGTTCCCGCCACGGAACGCTGGCTAGGTTCAGCGCTTAAGAGAGTGACACCAACGGTACTACTGAGTGCACGATTTTAAAGTGGAGGTCGCCGCGATGAGCCAGATGAACGCAGCTCCCCTGTTCCCCGCATCGGTGGTTTTCCCGGATGTCGACGCTGTCACTCTGGCGCGCGAGGAGGCCCAGGCCAAGCTGAGCCGCGCCGTGTTCGCCGGCGGCGCCTGGCATACCTACCTGCGCAAGACCCTGCCGCCGCTGGGCCAGCAGGTGGGCGGGACGCTGGGCGCGGATCCGCTACCGCATTGGAGCGACGCCAGCTGAACGCTGCGGGTCAGGCGGTCATTTGTTCCTTGAGGGCATAGGCGGTGCGGCAGACCTTCTCCCAGCATTCGAACGAGAAATCATGGGCGTTGGAGCCCGGCGCGAAACGGTCCATCCGGCCGCGCATCAAGCCGGGGGCGACGATTTCGACGGTCGCGGCCGGATGCGTGGCATCTGCCAGGTCCATCCACAACAGCCACGCCGGCCCATAGGCACGCGCCGCGGCGACAAGCTTCATCGCCTGCGGCTGCGTGATCGGAATCATGCTGCGGTAGACGAAGATTTTGGTCGCTTCGGTCAGATCTTCAGTCAATTTTCGCGTGAGGTACGGTAGCCGGCGAATTTCCCGGCGATGCACGTCCTCTGGCGGCTTCTCGCCGGCCAAAACCCAGGCGTGATAGTACAGGCCGAAGGTCTTGTCCGAGATCATGTATTCCCGGCCGTTTGACGACAGCTCGACCTCGATCCGATCCGACCGGCCCAGGCCCTCGAACCGCGCGGTCAGGGCTGCGAGTAGCTTTGGCAAGGGCGTGCTGGAAAACCGCAGCAGCCCAAGCGGTTCGGCGCCGCCGCGGCGCTGGACCAGGCCAAATTCGCAGTTTTCCCCGAGGCTTTCGAACTGCGTGAACAGTTCGGCGGTGGGCAGCTCACTGCCGGGTGCCGGCGCGTGGGTGGGCGAGACTGACGACACGATCGATGCGTCTCCTTGTTTGCGCCGATCCGTTGCGAAGATCCGCCAGGATCCCCGGTCTGTCACAGGCTGGTACCGGACATTTGTTGCCGGACGATTAATTTCAGATGGGCGTGTCACCACCCGATGACAGATGTGGGGGAAACAATGACAGATGTGAAGGAAACCAGGTTCATCACAAAGTCACTGCCCTCCTTCATCTCGCTTGCGGCTGACCGGTCCCGTGGCCACTTCGCCGCAACCAGCGAAACCGATTGTGTTTCGCAGCGTCACACGCCACTGAAACCCATGCGTGCGTCCGGAAAAAGGAAAACATCACATGGAATTCAGTCTCCGGACGGAGGTCGAGCAGGCCAGACTCGCCATTCGCGGCTTCGTTGATCAACGGCTGATCCCGCTCGAGACGGATCCTTCGTCCTATGATGAACATGAGAACATCCGCCCCGGCCTTTTGGGCGAACTGCGCACCGACGCCAAGGCGATGGGGCTCTGGGCGCTGTCGGTGCCGCTTGCGCGGGGCGGCCGGGGATTTTCGATGGCCGATATCGCGCCCTGCTACGAGGAGATGAACCGGGCGATCTTCGGCCCGGTCGTGTTCAACGCGGCGGCACCGGACGATGGCAACATTCGGGTGCTTGGACAGGTCGCGACCGAGGCGCAGAAGCAGCGCTGGCTGCAGCCGATCATCGATGGCGAGGTGCAGTCCGCCTTCGCCATGACGGAGCCGGACGGCTGCGGCTCCGACCCTGCGCTGACCTACACCACCGCCACCCGCACTGCCACAGGCTGGACCATCCACGGCCGCAAATGGTTCATCACCGGCGCCGGTGTGGCCAAGCATTTCATCCTGATCGCCCGCACCTCGGACGACGCACGCAAGGGTCTGTCCGCGTTCCTGTTCCACGCGGACCAGCCGGGCTGGCGGATCGTTCGCCGCATTGCGATCATGGGGCCGGAAGAACACGGCGGCCACTGCGAACTCGCCTTCGACGGGCTGGAGATCCCCGAGGAGAACCTGCTGATGAACGTGGGAGACGGGCTGAAGCTGACCCAGATCCGCCTGGGCCCAGCCCGGCTGACCCATTGCATGCGCTGGACCGGCTTGGCCCGCCGCGCGCTTGAGATCGCCATGGCGCATGCCGAAACCCGCCGCTCGTTCGGGGCCACGCTGATCGACCATGAAAGCGTGCAGGGCCTGGTGGGCTCCGCTGCCATGGAGATCCAGATCGGCCGCCTGCTGACCATGCACGCCGCCTGGAAACTCGATCAGGGCGATTTCGCCCGCAAGGAGGTCTCCATGGCCAAGATCGTGGTGGCGGATGCCTTGCAAAAGGCCGTCGACACCGCGCTGCAGCTGCTCGGCGCCAAGGGCTATTCGAAGGACACCGTCATCGAGTGGATGTACCGCTACGCCCGCCAGGCAAGGCTGGTCGACGGTGCCTCCGAAGTGCATCGCATGGTGCTGGCCAACACGCTGCGCGCCGAGGGCCGTGACTTTTTCGCCTGGGATGCCGCCCATGGATGAAACCCGCAGCCAGGGCCTTGCCCGCTGGCTGCCCGAAGCTGTTGTGATCGAGGCGATGTCGCTGATGTCGGGCGGCGCCATCCAGCAGAACTGGCGCATGGACGTTCTGGTGGACGGCGAGCCCGAGGCCTGGGTGCTGCGTACCGACTCCGCGGCAACCCTTTCCCACAGCCGGCCACGGGCCGAGGAATTCGCCCTGCTGCAGGCAGCGCACGCAGCCGGAGTGGCGGTGCCTGAGCCGCTGTTGCTGTGCGAGGACACGAGCGTGATCGGCGGCGTGTTCTTCATCATGCGGCGCGTGGCCGGCACCGCCACGGCCCACCGCATCGTACGGAGCGAAACGCTCGGCGGCGGGCGGGCGGGCCTGACGGCAGCACTCGGCCGCCAGCTCGCCCGTATCCACCGCATCCGCCCCGGCCATGCCGGCCTGGAATTCCTGCGCCCACACCCGCACCGGGCGCCGATGCAACGCTTCGTGGCCGAGATGCGCGCCCATCTCGATCAGGACCGCGCGCCGCGGCCGATCCTGGAATGGGGGCTGCGGCACCTCGAACGCCATGCACCCGAGGCGGGACCGCTGGTGCTCTGCCACAATGATTTCCGCACCGGCAACATCATGGTCGACGATCATGCCGTCACCGGTGTGCTGGACTGGGAGTTCGCCGGCTGGGGCGATCCGCACGAAGACCTCGGCTGGCTATGCGCGCGCTGCTGGCGGTTCGCCAGCCCCCACGAAGTCGGCGGCATCGGCGAGCGGGCCACGCTATACGGCGCCTACACCGCAGAATCGGGCCAGGCGATCGACCCCGCACAGGTCCGCATCTGGGAGATCGCGGCCACAATCCGTTGGGCGGTGATTGCTCTCTCGCAGGCCGAGCGACACATCTCCGGCGCCGAACGCAGCCTGGAACTGGCGTTGACCGGCCATATCGTGCCGGAACTCGAGCTCGACATCATGCGAGCGGTCGCTTGAGCGGCATGGCGGAGCCGGGGACGGCTGCCCTGCTCGACATCGCGCGGACCACACTGCAGCAGGAGGTGATCCCCGGACTGGAAGGCGATGCAAGGTTCAAGGCGCTGATGGTGGCCAACGCCATCGCCATCGCCATGCGCGCCCTTGGTAGCCCACCCGCCGAGACGCTGCCCGACGCGACCGCGCTGTGCCAGGCGATCCGCAGCGGGGCGCGTGACGACGATGCCGCCCTGGCCGCGAGGTTGCGGGCCTGGGCCGAGGCGCGCTGCGCGATCAGCGCGCCGAAAACCTTGATCAATGCTCCGCCATAACCAGCACCAACGCGGACAACAGCTGCGCACGACGCGGTTCTTGCTCGGCCAGACCGCTGGCGCAGTCTTGGCTTACCAGAGCGATATCGCCTTAAGGTGAAGTCGTTTCAGTGAACCATCAGCACCGGCAGATCGACGCCGTCCAGCACCGTCTGGGTGAAGCCGCCGAACAACGCCTCGCGCATGCGGCTGTGGCTGAAGCCGCCCATCACCAGCAGGCTGGCATCGAGCGCATGCGCCTCGTCCAGCAGCGTCTGCACGGCGCCACGGCCGTCGGTGGCGACAACGAGCGACGTGGTGTGCGGATTATGCCAAGCCAGATTGGCGACCAGCTGGTCCGCCACGTCCTGTTCGTCCTCGGTCGTGTCCTCGCCCACCGAAATCACCACCACGCGGCTGGCGGCCTCGATCAGCGGGGTTGCCGCCATCACGGCGCGGGTCGCTTCCGCGGTGTCCTTCCAGGCGATGACGATCGTGCCGGGGAAGCGTGCAGGAACGCTCGCGGGCACGATCAGCGTTGGCCGGCCCGACTGCATCAGGCCAGCCTCCTGCGCCTCGCGCGCCGCCTCGCGGCCGGGCTGCGGACCGCCGACCACCACCAGATCCGCGAAGCGGGCATGCTCCGGCACCACGCGGGAGAGAGCGCCGATCTCGGCGGTGAATGAGGCGCTGACCCCATCCTGCGGCGCTTTCGCGGCAAGCGGCACGCCGTTGGACTTGCAGAACTCCTGCACCCCGGACTGGGTTCGGGTTTGCAGCGCCATGGCATCGCCCTCCATCCGATCGATCGTGACCTGGTCGAGCCCGCCGGCGCCGACCCCCATGCCGCCGCTGGCCATCGAGACCAGCACGTCCGTCACGTCCAGGCGCGCGTGCACGAACGCCAGATGCGCGCCGTGCAGGCGGGCGACCTTGAGGGCGGCTTCGAACACGGCGGGATCGGCGGGGCCGCCGGTGGCGGAGACGAGGATGTTTTTGATCATGGCGCAGCTCCTTGGTGGGCCTGGCGACACTACGCGCCCGTGCAACGTGGTGCGTTGATTTAGATCAGGCGACCGCCTCGACCGGCGGCGCCTTGCGCACGCGCAGCCTGCGGATCCGGCGGGCGTCGCTCTCGAGCACGCGGAACTCGAAGCCGCTGGGGTGGCCGATCACCTCGCCTTTGGTGGGCACCCGTCCCGCCAGGGTAAACACCAGCCCGCCGATCGTGTCGATATCCGCCTCGCGCTCGTCCTCGGTCAGCACCGGCCCCATGCGCGCCTCGAAATCCTCCACCGGCAGGCGCGCGTCCATGTCCAGGCTGCCGTCGCCGCGTTCCGTCACCATGGGGCCTGCGATTTCGTCGTGTTCATCCGCGATATCGCCGACGATCTCCTCGACCAGGTCCTCGATCGTCACCAGCCCGTCGATCCCGCCGTATTCGTCGACCACCAGTGCCAGATGCATGCGCGCCTGGCGCATCTGCAACAGCAGGTCGAGCACCGGGATCTGTGGGGCGATCAGCAGCGGGCGGCGCAGCATGGCCTCGAGCTGGAATGCCTCCGGCCTTCCGACATAGGCGAACACGTCCTTGATGTGAATCATGCCGACGATCTCGTCGAGTTGGTCGCGGTAAACCGGCAGGCGGGAATGCCCCTCGCGGCGGATCTGCGCGACCGCCTCGTCCAGCGTCACATCCAGCCGCATGGCAATGATGTCGGCGCGCGGGATCATCACGTCATCCGCGGTGGTGCCGCGCAGGCGCAGCACGTTGGCGATCAAAGCGCGTTCCTGGCGGTCGAGCTCTGGCGCCTGCCCCGGCACATGAATGGCGTCGGCGGCCTCCTGCACCAGTTCGGCGATGCTTTCGCGCACGCTGTGCTCATGGGGGCGGCGCAGGATCCTGCCGCGCAATCGGTCGAGCAGGTTGGTGCGGGCGGAAGCTGCGCGAGACGGCGCGTTCATGTTCGTTTCCAGGGGTTGGACAGTTTCAGCCGACCGAGCAGACGTGCTTCGGCCTGTTCCATGCGCCGGGCGGCGCCCGCCTCATGGTGATCATAGCCTTGCAGGTGCAAGGCGCCGTGGATGACGAGATGGGCCAGCACATGGGATGGTTTGCGCCCGGCGGCCGCAGCCTCGCGGCGCACCACGCCGAGGGCGAGCACGATCTCGCCCGCCATGCCAGGGCCGGGCGGGTCGAAGGTCAGCACGTTGGTGGGCTTGTTGATGCCGCGATGGCGTGCGTTGAGCGCGCGCACCACGCGATCCGAGGTCAGCAGGATGGTGGCATCAGCACCTGCGATTTCGGCGGCGCGGCGGGCCACCGTGGCAGGAGATTTCACGACTCGGTGCCAGGCCGTGTCTTCTGTGAGGATTTGGACCCGGGATTGCGCCCGGGTCCAACTACTTCCGTCCGTCATGTTATTTGCCGGAACCCTCAAGGCGCCCATCCTGGCGCCCGTCCTGGCGACGCGCTTCTCGCCTGGTGTCCTTCTCGGCACTGGCGCGCTGCTCATAGGCATCCACGATGCGGGCCACCAGCGGATGGCGCACCACGTCGCGCTTGTCGAAGCGGCAGACGCCGATCCCTGGCAGGCCTTCCAGTGTTTCCAGCGCATCGCGCAGCCCGGAGCGGGCGCCGGATGGCAGATCGACCTGCGACAAATCGCCGGCGACCACCATGCGCGTGCCCTCGCCCATGCGGGTGAGGAACATCTTCATCTGCACCGGCGTGGTGTTCTGCGCCTCGTCCAGGATCACAAACGCATGCTTGAGCGTGCGGCCGCGCATGAAGGCGAGCGGCGCCACCTCGATCTCGCCGGTCGCCATGCGCTTGGCCATCATCTCGGCCGGCATCATCTCGCCCAAGGCGTCATACAGCGGGCGCAGATAGGGATCGACCTTCTCCTTCAGGTCGCCAGGCAGGAAGCCGAGCCGTTCACCGGCTTCGACCGCGGGGCGCGACAGAATGATACGATCGACGGTGCCGGCGGTGAGCATGGCAACCGCCTGGGCCACGGCGAGATAGGTCTTGCCGGTGCCGGCTGGGCCGATGCCAAAAACCATCTCGTGCTTGGCAAGCAAATCCATGTAGGTGGCCTGGCCGGGGCTGCGCGGCCCCACTGCACCGCGACGCGTGCGAATGGCCGGCAAGTCCGCCAGCGGCAGGCGAGGGTCGTCGATTTCCGCCATGCGCACCGCGGCATCCACGTCACTTGGGCTCAACGGCTCGCCCCGTTCCAGCCTGCGATACAAACTGTTCACCGCCGATTGCGCGGCCTCCACGCGGGCCGCGTCGCCGTTGATCGCCAACCGGTTGCCGCGGCACGACATGCGTACCCCCAAGCCCTGCTCCAGACGCACGATGTTGCGGTCGTGATCGCCGAGCAACAGAGCCAGCAGCCCGTTATCGGCAAAGGTGAGGGTGATGGCCTTGGTGCCCAACGAGGCGGTGGCCGAGACGGGTTTGCGATCAGCCGGAGACAGGGTGATTTGGGTCAAACGCAGGCATGCTCCTCGACAAGGGTTCCAGTCAGAGAGTTGGGGTGGGCGAGGCTGATAAACACCGGCACGATGTGGCCGATGAGGGTTTCCGGCCCCTGCACATGCACGGGCTGGAGCCATGGGGTGCGGCCGCCGATCTGGCCCGCCCGGCGACCTGGGTTGGTGAACAGCACGGGCACGACCTGGCCCTGCTTGGCCACGTTGAACGCGGTCTGCTGTTCGCGCAGCAGCGCCTGCAATGTTTGCAGCCGGCGGTCCTTGGTGGCTTCGTCAACCTGGCCGGGGCTGCCGGCGGCGGGGGTGCCGGGCCGGGGCGAGTATTTGAAGCTGAACGCGCTGGCGAATCCGATGTCGCGCACCAGGGCCAGCGTGTCTTCGAAATCCTGCTCGGTCTCGCCGGGGTGGCCGACGATGAAGTCGGACGACAGTGCGAGGTCTGGCCGCACCTGACGCAGCCGGGCAACCAGATCGCGGTACTCGGCGCCGGTGTGGCGGCGGTTCATGGCGGCGAGGATGCGGTCGGAGCCGGACTGCACGGGCAGATGCAGGAAGGGCATCAGCTCCGGCACTTCGGCGTGGGCCGCGATCAGGTCGGCGTCCATGTCACGCGGGTGCGAGGTGGTGTAGCGGATCCGCGTGAGGCCGGGGATACGGGCCAGCGCCCGGGCGAGGCGGCCGAGGCTGGAAGGCACGCCGTGCTCATCGATGCCATGCCAGGCGTTCACGTTCTGGCCGAGCAGGGTGATCTCCTGCGTGCCCTGCGCCACCAGGCGGCGGGCCTCGGCCAGCACCGCGACCTGTGAGCGGCTGCTTTCGGCGCCGCGCGTGTAGGGCACCACGCAGAAGCTGCAGAACTTGTCGCAGCCTTCCTGGATGGTGAGGAATGCCGTCAATCCCTGTGGCGCGACGGCGTCCGGCAGGAAATCGAATTTCTCCTCGGCCGGGAAATCCGTGTCGATCACGGCGCCGGCGGCGCGGCTGGCCTGGGCGATCATTTCAGGCAGGCGGTGGTAGGTCTGTGGGCCCAGCACGATGTCGACATAGGGGGCGCGGGCGAGGATTTCGGCGCCTTCCGCCTGTGCCACACAGCCGGCGACGGCCAGGATCATGCGATCGCCGGCCAGGCGACGGGCTTCCTTCATGAGGCGCAGCCGGCCGAGCTCGGAAAACACCTTTTCCGCCGCCTTGTCGCGGATGTGGCAGGTGTTGAGGATCACCATATCGGCCGTTTCAGCCGAGTCGGACGGCGCATATCCTAACGGGGCCAGCACATCGGCCATGCGTCCGCTGTCGTATACGTTCATCTGGCAGCCCCACGTAATCATGTGGAGGCGCTTGGTGTTTGGTTTGCTCTGTTCGATCATAACTGTTCCTGCGGCCGGTCCGGCTTGGGGCCGGGGCGCATCGCAGGAATGGTCAGCTGCGGGCGGGCGGTCAAGCACAAGGGCGCGGGAATACCTCAAAACCGAAGCTTAGTCTCGCAGGTTTTGCGGTGGGCGTGTCAACTCTGAACAGAATTTTGCAAGACAATCTTAATATGCCGCGGTTCAATTTGAGGTCGTTCAAACGAAAGCCGGGCTGGCTGCAGGGGTGGGCCCTGTGACGGCTCCTGCGATGGGCTGGGCGGGACGGTTCTGCCGCAAGGTGGCGGCACCATCCGCCACGATCGCCCACACCGCCTGCGATAACGCCTTGCGGCTGGCGTAGTTGGCCGGATCGATCGGCTGGTGCAGCAGCACCGTGGCGCGCATCCCCTTGTGCTGGGCCAGCCGCCAGAAATGCGAGCCGATGTCCATGTCGCCGTACCAAGCGAACAGCGGCCGCGACGCACGCCCGATCGGCAGGCCCGCCAGCCGGTCATAGACCACCGACACCGGCTGGACGATGGCGGTCTGCCTCGAGGGCGTGACCTTCAGTTCCGCGACCGACAGGAATGCCGAGCGGAACGGCAGTACGCGACTGCCGTCGCTGGTGGTGCCTTCGGGGAACAGGATCAAATTGTCGCCAGCCGAAAGCCTGACGCCCATGTCATCGCGCTCCCGGCCAGTGCTGGCGCGGCTGCGGCGCACGTAGACGGTGCGGCCCAACCTTGCGATGGTGCCGATGATGGGCCAGCGGGCGACCTCCTCCTTGGCGATGAAATGGGCCGGCAAACGGGCGCCAAGCACGAGAATGTCGAGCCACGAGGAGTGGTTGGAGACGAAAACCACCGGGCGGCCGTCTGCACCGGGGGGGGAGACCACGCCGATCACCCGCACGTGCAGCCCGATCAGGCCACCCAGGGTGCGCCAGTACACCTGTGAAAAGGCCATTTTCGCCGGCCCCGGGAACAGAATCAGCACGGATTGCACGGGAAGGCACAGCAAAGTCCATACCAGGGCGAACAAGCCGCGCCGGATGGCGCGAACCCGACGCACCACTCCGCGTTGGGTAGGCAGGGCAATGCTGGACCAGGCCGCGTCGTCGATTTCCTGGTGCGGCTTGCGCAGCAGGGGCAGACGCTTCGCCTTGAGACGGTGGGGAGTGATATCCATGACGTGCCGATTACTCCCGCGACACATAACGGACAATGAAAGCTTCGTGATCCTTCCTTGACATCCAGATGGCACCAAAGGATCGGGCGAGGCGCATGCCTGCTGGCAGGGCTGTTGCTGGCAAGGGAAACCCGCGTCAATGCCGCCGATAGCGTGACCTACTCGGTTACCATCGCCCCCAGCGGCAACGACGCGGTGGACCAAGCGGTGCACGACGCCGCAACGCTTGTGTCGCTGCGCGGCGACGGGCCCGACGCCGGGCGGCTGGAGCCAGTGGGCCTGCTGGCCCGCGCCCGCACCGATGCCAGCCGCTTCGCAGCCGCCCTGAACAGCCTTGGCCACTACGCCGGCACCGCCACGATCACCGTCGCCGGCCGGGCGCTCGACGACCCCGCACTGGCCGACGCGCTGCAGGCGTTGCCGAACCAGGCAGACGTGCCGGTGGCCGTGGCGATCAAGCCCGGACCGGTGTTTCAACTCCGCCACGTGACCGTTTCAGGCGATGCCGCCGGCGAGCAGATCTCGCTCAGGCCCGGCGACCCCGCCGTGGCATCCGCGGTGCTCGCGGCTGGGGCCCGGTTGCAGGAACGCCTGCTGGCCAGCGGCCATGCCTTCGCGCAGGTCGATGAGCCCGTGGCGGACCTCGATGCCGCCGACCATGCCGTTGATGTCACCTTCAATGTGCACGCCGGCCCACGGCTCGACATCGGTGAGATCACCGTGCAGGGCGAACAGCGGCTGCACGAGGACTACATCCGCCGCCGCCTCACCCTGGCGCAGGGCAGCCAGTTCGATCCGGCGAAGCTGGAGGCCGCACGCGCCGATCTCGCCCGCGTGCCGGCCCTGGCCAGCGTGCGTCTGGTGCCGGGCACCGCGGTCGATGCGTACGGACGCCTGCCGGTCACGGTTCAGGTCACCGAACGGCCGCTGCATGAAGTGACGGTTGGGGCTGCGTTCTCGACCGACCAGGGCGCCAACGCGACCGTCACATGGACCCATCGAAACCTGTTCGGCGAGGCCGAGCTGCTGGCCTTGTCGGCTGCCGTCACCGACATCGGCGCCGGCGCCGCGACGCAGCCTGGCTACCGCGTCGGCGCGGCGCTGACCGTGCCGGACTGGCGGGCGCGCGACCAGTCGCTGGATTTCACCGCTTTGGCGGTGCGCGAATCGCTGGACGCCTATGACCGCACCGCCCTGCTCGCCGGTGCCGCCTTCGGCATGCGGCTGGCGGACCATCTGCGGGGCAGCATCGGCGTGGCCGCCGAGCGCGCCAGCATCACCCAGAACAAGGTGACGCGCGAATACACGCTGCTGCAGGCGCCGATCACGCTGCGCTACGACACCACCGACAGCCAGACCCTGCCGACCCGCGGGTTGCGCGCCGAGGCGTTCCTGACACCGACGCTCAGCCTGGCCAGGCTCAACAGCACCTTCGCCATCGCACAGCTGACCGCCTCGACCTATTTCGACCTCGCCGCCCCTGGCCGCGATGTGCTGGCGTTGCGCGGCCTCGTTGGCACCGTGTCGGGCGCCGGCACCTTCGACATCCCGCCGGACCAGCGCTTCTATGCCGGCGGCAGCGGCACCATTCGCGGCTATCGCTATCAGTCGGTGGGACCGCGGCTGTCCAACAGCAAACCCTCCGGCGGCACCGCCCTCGTGGCCGGCACGGTCGAGCTGCGGCATCGGATCGGGGCCAGCTGGGGCGTCGCGGGGTTTGTCGACGGCGGCGAGGTCGGCGGCACCAAGCTGCCTGGCGACACCGGCTCGCTCGGCGGCAAGTTCCGCCTCGGCGTGGGCTTCGGCGTGCGCTACTACACCTCGATCGGACCGATCCGGTTCGACGTCGCAGCGCCGGTCGGCCGCCCCAAGGGGGGTGATATCGGCGAGATCTATATCGGCCTGGGCGAGGCGTTCTGATGCGCAGCCTGATTGCCGTCCTCGTGATCATTCTGCTGCTGCCGGTGCTGCTGGTGCTTGGCCTCAACACCAGCCCGGGCTTTCGCGCCATCGAGGCCGGTGCAGCCACGGCCGGCGTCAGGATCCAGGGCCTCGGCGGCCGCTTTCCGGACCGGCTGCACGCCGACAGCGTGGTGGTGGCAGACGCGCAGGGGCCGTGGCTGACCGTCGACAACCTGGCGTTGGACTGGTCGCCGACCGCTTTGGTTCGCCAGCTGGTGAAGGCCGACAGCATCACCGCCAGCAGCCTCACCATCACGCGCTATCCGACCGGCAACGCCACGGCCAGCGCCGCGCCTTCGACCGGCGGCGGTTTCAGCCTGCCCGACATCGCCATCGGCCATCTCAAGATCGACCAGATCAACCTGCCCGAGGCGAAGCTGTCGGCGGACGCAGCACTGCGGCTGACCGGAGACACGGTCGATGCGCGGGTCGATGTGGCAACGCCGGATGCGCAGGGCCACGGGCCCGCCCATCTCGTAGCCTCTCTCGCCGGGCCGCGCGACAAGGCGGCGCTGCAGGCCAATCTCGAGGCCGCAGGTTCGAAAGTGGCGGCGGTGGGGACGCTCGATCTTGCCGCCCTCACCGGCGATGTCACCCTGACCACCGCCGATATCGCGGCCGGGGGTGTTTCCGCAGGCCAGGTGAGCCTGCATCTCGACGGCGGCAGCAAGAGTGCACGGGTGCATGCCGAGCTTGGCTCCGTGCGGCTGCCAGATGCGCCGGCCGATGCCCGCCCGGTGCATCTGATCCTGGACGGCACCGTCGATCCCACGGCCCTCACCGGTGACCTCACTTTGACCAGCGATGCGATCGCGGTGGCCGGCGCCGGGGCCCAGGCGGTGACGGTTCATCTGACCGGCGGGGCGGCCCACGCGCAGGCGCATGGCGTGATCACCGGCCTGCGCATTCCCGGCAGCAGGCCGGAGCTGCTCGGACCGCAGCCTATCACGCTCGATGCGACCTATGGGCCGGACCTGGCACTCGACCTGCAGACCGGCATCGGCCGGCTCAGTGTGCGCGGGCCGGTCCCAGGCGCCACGATCGCGGCCGACTGGCGGCTGGAGCTTGAGGACCTGACACAACTGGCGCCCACCGTGCCAGGCTCGGCAATCCTGGCCGGGCAGATCTCGGGCCCCCTCGACAACATCACCGCGACCACCAGCCTCGATGCGAAACTCGCCAGCGGTCCGGTGGCGGGCACCATCACGCTGCACGGACTGCCGGCTTCGCCTGTGGCAGCCGCTAAACTGACCGGCAGCTGGAACGGCATGGCCGCAAGCCTGGACGCTGACGCCAGCCGCGATCCGGCCGGTGTGTTTCACGCGACCCTCAACCCCTCCGCATTCGACAGCTTGCAGGCGCTGGGCAGCCTCGTCTTCGACCCGGCGCTGGGCTGGCCGACCGGCAAACTCACGCTCAACGCCGACCGTCTGCCACAGCCGGTCACAGGCGGCGGACGCGCCCATGCGACGATCGACTTCACCCGCCCCAACGACACGCCGACTGCCACGATCGCAGCTGATATCAACGGATTGGCCATGGCCGGCGTGTCGCTCGCCCGGGGCGTGCTGGCAGCCACCGTCACCAATCCGTTGGGCGAGCCTGCCATTCGGGGGGATTTCACCGCAACCAACCTCACAGTGAGTGGGCGAAACTGGTCGGGCAGGCTCGATGCACAGGGCACCCAGGCGGCGTTGGCATTGCGGCTGGCTGCCACGGGAACCGCCGCCCTGAACGCGGCGGGAACGCTGGACGCTCATGCGATGCGGCTTTCATTGGCCAGCCTGCAGGTTGCGGCCGAGGGACAGACCCTGCGTCTTACGGCGCCGGTGCGGGTGGACTTTGCCAACGGCGTTACGGTCGACCGGCTGCGCCTTTCGCTCGGCGCCGCCTCGCTGGAGGTGGCCGGCAGGCTTTCGCCGGCACTCGACGCCACCGCCGCGGTGCGTGCGCTGCCGCTGTCGCTGGCGAAACTGTTCGCGCCCACGCTCGACATTGAAGGCAGCCTGTCCGCCGATGCCACCTTGCGAGGCGCCCCCGCCAGCCCGTCTGGCACCGTGCGGGTCAGCGGCACCGGCATTCGCGTGCGCAGCGCTGCCTTCGTGCCGCCCACCACCCTCACCGCGACGGCGACGCTCAACGGCACCAACGCCAATGTCGACGCACAGCTCGCTGCCGGGCCGACGCGCCTCAGCGTCACCGGCACCGCACCGATGGCGGCCACCGGCGCCTTCGATCTGCGCGCCACCGGCAGCGCCAGCCTGGCTTTGCTCGACGCGTTTCTCGCAGGCTCCGGCCGCCAGGCGCGCGGCACGGTGAGCCTGGATGCGCGGTATGTCGGCAACCCCGCTGTGCCCTCCGGCACGCTCACTCTGCGCGGCGGCAGCTTCACCGATATCGGCCAGGGTGTGCGGCTGTCGGATATCGCAGCCTCGGTTCGCGCCGATGGCCAGCGCGTGGTGCTGGAAAGCCTTACGGCACGCTCCGGCGGCGCCATCTCGGCGCAAGGCAGCCTCGACCTTGCCGGCGACCAGGCGGTGATCGGCAGCCTGACCGCACGCGACATCAGCCCGCTCACCAGCGACGCGTTAACGGCGCGCATGTCCGCCGACCTCACCGCCGGCGGCAGCCTGGTCAATGGGATTTCGGTGGGCGGCACCATCCGGCTGGCGCGCGCGGACATCAACATTCCGCAGACCCTGCCCTCCAGCCTACCAACCTTGGTGTTCCGCAAGGCTGGGCCGCCGCCGCCGCCGCCCGCCCCGCCGCTTGCGATCGCGCTGGACATCACACTGACCGCGCCAGGACAGATATTTGTCCGCGGCCGTGGGATTGACGCCGAACTGGCAGGACAGCTGCATATCGGGGGCACCGCCGCCGCCCCACGGCCCGATGGAGGCTTCACGCTGCGTCGCGGCACGCTCAGCATCGCAGGCCAGTCGCTCGATTTCACCACCGGCCAGGTCAGCTTCGACGGCCACGTGCCGATCGACCCCACGCTGAACTTCGTCGCCCGCTCCGTCGGCAGCAGCGTCACCGCGACGTTGACTGTCAGCGGCACCGCCAGCCATCCGCGCATCGCCCTCAGCTCGCAGCCGGAACTGCCGCAGGACGAGGTGCTCGCCCAGCTGCTGTTCCACCGAAGTGCTGCGAGCCTGACACCGTTCCAGATCGCCCAGATCGCCACCGGCCTCGCCCAGCTCGCCGACGTCGGCGGCTCCGGCGGCTTCGATCCGCTGGACCGGCTCAGAAAAGGCCTCGGCCTGGACGTGCTGTCGGTCGGCGGCGGACAGGGCACCGCCAGCCCCTCGGTGCAGGCCGGCCGCAACATCGCCCGCGGCGTGTATCTCGGTGCCAAACAATCCACCGGCGGCACCGGCACACAGGCCACAGTGCGCCTCGACCTCGCCCGCGGCCTGCGGCTCGAAGCCGATCTCGGCCAAGCCCCCCCAGCCCCCACCACATCAACGCCAGGCGCACCACCCACCGGCAACCAAGTCGGCATCACGTATGAGTTCGAATATTAGGCAGCGTCCGGCTACGCCGGATGGCCTTCGGCCCGACCAGGGCGCTGTCCTGGACTCGCCAGAGGCGGGGCCTCTGGACTCAAATCGTTTGAGGTATGTCTCTGAGTGAGGAAGGGGTCACACCTGCGTGCCACAGAGACGCGCGGGTATGACCCCTTCCTCACTCAGAGACCCGCTTCAATGAACCGGGTTCAGGGGCCTTGCCCCTGATAGGTCCAGGGCAAGCCCCTGGTCGGGCCGAAGGCCATTACGGCGCAGCCGAACGCCGCTTCGTCTCGATCACGTCCCAAATCATCGCGGCGAGATCGGTGCCGTCGAAGCGTTGGATTTCCTGCAGGCCGGTGGGGCTGGTGACGTTGATTTCGGTCAGGTAGTCGCCGATCACGTCGATTCCCACGAAGATCAGGCCCTGTTCCTTGAGGGTTGGGCCGATGGCCGCGCAGATTTCCTTGTCGCGTGCGGTCAGCGCCACTTTCTCGGGCCGGCCGCCGACATGCATGTTGCTGCGTGCCTCGCCTTCCGCGGGGACGCGGTTGACGGCGCCCACCGCCTCGCCGTCGATCAGGATGATGCGCTTGTCGCCCTGCCGGACCGCCGGCTCGTAGCGCTGGATCATCAGCGGCTCACGCGAGCGGGAGAAATGCATTTCCAGCAGCGAGGCCAGGTTGGGGTCGTCGTGGCGGATCAGGAACACGCCGGCGCCGCCGTTGCCGAACAGCGGCTTGACCACGATGTCCTTGTGCACGGCGCGGAAACCGCGGATTGCCTCCACGTCCCAGGTCACCAGGGTGGGCGGCATCAGGTCGGGGAAATGCGTCACCAGGAGCTTTTCCGGCGCATTGCGCACGGAGGTCGGGTTGTTCACCACCAGTGTTTTGGGGTGAATATGGTCCAGCATATGGGTGGCGGTGATGTAGCCCATGTCGAACGGCGGGTCCTGGCGCATCAGGATCACGTCCATTGTTGCGAGGTCGAGCAGCACTTCGTCGCCGAATTTGTAATGGTCGCCGCGCACCCGCTGCACCGTCACCGGGCGTGCGCGGGCCTGCAAGCGTGCGTCGCGGGTGACATGGCCCTTCAGCACGCCTTCGCTGAGCGACATGTGGCGGACTTCGTAGTGCCAGAGCTGATGGCCCCGGCTCTGCGCCGAGAGCATCAGGGCGAAGGAACTGTCGCCGTCGATGTTGATCGGCTCGATCGGGTCCATCTGAACGGCGACTTTGAGGCTGGCCATGGTTCATCTCCGCGTTGCGCGCGAAGGTGGCCTAGCAGGCTGTCGCAGAAAGGCAAAGCTGCGCGGGTTTCAAGGCGAAGCCGCGCTGGCTTAATTTAGCCGCGCGCGCAGTTCGTCCATGGCAGCCTTGGCGCGGATGGCGGCATCGCCGCCGGGCACCAGGGCGAGGAAGCGCTCGAAGCACTTCAGGGCTGCGGCCACACGGTCCAGCCGCTGGTTCATCAGCGCCGTCTCCCGCCACAGGAAGGCTTCGGCGGGGGCCATGCGCAGCATGTCTTCGGCGCAGGTCAGCGCCTCGCTCAGCTTGCCCTGCTGCAGATGGCGGACCTTGATGTTGTTCTGCAGGCGCAGCAGCACGTCTCGCGTGTTCATGGCGGCCATCATGTCTGGCCGCAGCTCGGCCTTGCTGCCCTGCACCTGCTTGATGAGGGTGCGCAGCTTGCGCGCGTCCAGCGGCACGCCGCCGTGGAACACGTCGATTGCCACCTGGGTGCCGCGGCCTTCGAGGGCCACCAGGAAATGCGCCGGGAAATCCACCCCATGCGCACCCCAGCCGACGGCCCGGGCGGTGTGCAGCCACAGGATGCCGAGCGCCACCGGCAGGCCGCGCCGTCGTTCGATGACGCGGATCAGATTGACATTGGCGAGGTCATCATAGGTTTCGCTGTCGCCGGCATAGCTGTGGCGGCCACAGATAAGCCCGGCGAGGGCGGCCACGCGCCCGGCCAAGTCGTCCTCGGCGATATCGGCGGCGAGTTCCACCGCATCGCGCGCGAGCTCGGACAGATGGGCACTGGCGGCGCGCCAATCGGCGTCCGGTGCTTCGATGCGGGCCAGTTGCAAAGCAGCGTCGGCGAGGTCGATCTCGCTGTCCGGCAGCTGGCCGATCGCATCCAGGATGGCGCGCGAGTCGTTCAGTCGGAAGTTCCTTCCATGTGCGGAGCGTCCGCTGGAACATAGATCTTGCTACCGGCTGCCTTGAAGGTCTCGCTCATTTGTTCCATGCCGTTCTGCCGCAGGCTGTCCTCGCGGATATCATGGCTGATCTTCATGGAACAGAACTTCGGCCCGCACATCGAACAAAAATGCGCGACCTTGTGGGCATCCTTGGGCAAGGTCTGGTCGTGGAACTTGCGCGCGGTGTCCGGATCGAGGCCCAGATTGAACTGGTCCTCCCAGCGAAACTCAAAGCGGGCCCGGCTGATCGCGTCATCGCGCAGCTTGGCCGACGGGTGTCCCTTGGCGAGGTCCGCGGCGTGGGCTGCGATGCGGTAGGTGATCACGCCGGTCTTCACATCGTCGCGATCGGGCAGGCCGAGGTGCTCCTTGGGTGTCACGTAGCAGAGCATGGCGGTGCCGTACCAGCCGATCATGGCAGCGCCGATGGCGGATGTGATGTGGTCGTAGCCAGGCGCGATGTCGGTGGTCAACGGCCCCAGCGTGTAGAACGGCGCTTCGCCGCACTCGCGCAGCTGCTTGTCCATGTTGACCTTGATCTTGTGCATCGGCACGTGGCCGGGGCCTTCGATCATCACCTGGCAGCCCTTGTTCCAGGCCACCTTGGTGAGTTCGCCCAGGGTTTCCAGCTCGGCGAACTGGGCGCGGTCGTTGGCATCGGCGTTTGAGCCAGGGCGCAGGCCGTCGCCGAGCGAGAACGACACGTCGTGCTTGCGCATGATGTCGCAGATTTCGTCGAACCGTTCGTAGAGGAAGCTTTCCTTGTGATGGGCCAGGCACCAGCGCGCCATGATCGAGCCGCCGCGGCTGACGATGCCAGTGGTGCGCCGCGCGGTCAGCGGCACATAGGCCAGGCGCACGCCGGCGTGGATGGTAAAATAATCCACGCCCTGCTCGGCCTGTTCGATCAGCGTGTCCTTGAACACTTCCCAGTCGAGCTTGTCGGGGTCGCCGCCAACCTTTTCCAACGCCTGGTAGATCGGCACGGTGCCGATCGGCACCGGGCTGTTGCGCATGATCCAGCTGCGGATGTTGTGGATGTTGCGCCCGGTCGACAGGTCCATGACCGTGTCGCCGCCCCAGCGGATCGCCCAGACCAGCTTTTCGACTTCCTCGGCAGCCGACGACGTGACCGCTGAATTGCCGATGTTGGCGTTAATCTTGACCAGGAAGTTGCGGCCGATGATCTGCGGCTCAAGTTCCGGGTGGTTGATGTTGGCCGGAATGATGGCGCGGCCGCGGGCGATTTCGGAGCGCACGAATTCGGGGGTCACATGCTCGGGGATTTCGGCGCCGAAGCTCTCGCCGTCCTCGATGCGTTCGGCCGCCCAGTCCAGGGCTGCGGCGCGGCCGAGGTTCTCGCGGTGGGCGACGTAGATCATCTCCTCGGTGATGATCCCGGCGCGGGCGAACTCATATTGCGTCACCATCTGGCCGTCGCGGGCGGCAAGAATGTGCTGCGCCGCCGGGCAAGGGGCGACCAGCTTGTCTTCGGGCACGAAGCCGTTGTCTTCGGGTTTTACCGCGCGCGGCTGCACGGCATGGAACCCGCGGGCGGCGATCCAGGGCGCGCGGATGGGCGGTAACCCGGCTTCGAGATCGATTGTGGCCGCCAGGTCGGTATACGGGCCGGAGGTGTCGTAGGTGCGAAACGGCGGTTCGTCGGCGAAGGGGTCGAGTGCGATCTCACGAAATGGCACCGCGATGTCCGGCCGTCCCTCGGGCGAGCTATAGATTTTGCGGCTGCCGATGATCGGGCCGGTGGTGACGGTGGCCGGGTTGGTCTGCTTGGCGATGGTATTCATGGCAGGCGTGTCCTCTCGCTTTTGGGGCCAGGCCGGCGAGAGCGGGAACAACTGCGTCATGCCTTCCCGTCCCTACGCCGGCATGAACCGGATCAGGTCATCAGGGTCATCGCGCAACGCAGCGAACTCTCAGCCCCTTGGCGGGACTCCCCTCGGTGTCACAAACCTGGGGCGGGCGCCGGCATAAGTCAATCAGAACCGGGCTTGACCAACGACCCCGCTGCCGTGACGCTGCGTAGATGATCGATCCTATCGCACTGCACCGCAGCCTGCTCACCGTCGACACTCATATCGACATTCCCTGGCCGGAAGGCCCCAGCTTCCTGGACGACACCCGCCGCAAGGTCGACCTGCCCAAGATGCAGAAGGGCCACATGGCCGCAGGCTGTTTCGCAGCCTACGTGCCGCAGTCGCCGCGCACGCCAGAGGGAAATGGCGGCGCCTACGTGCGGGCGGTGGCGATGCTGGAGTTCATCAACACGATGGGCGGCAGCAAGGCGCGGGTTTGCAAATCGGTCGATGCGATCGAGAAGGCGCACCGCGATGGTGCCACGATCATCATCCCGTGCGTCGAGAACGGCCACGCGTTGGGCGGCGAGCCGGAACGGCTGGCCAAATTCGCAGCCCTCGGCGCGCGCTACATGACGCTGACCCATAACGGCCACAACGCGCTGGCCGACAGCTCCAACCCGAGGCTCGACCTGGGCGACGGGCCGAGCCTGCACGGCGGATTGTCGCCGCTGGGCCGCGAGGCGATCCTGGAGATGAACCGGCTCGGCCTGGCGGTCGACATCGCCCATGTCTCGAAGGCCTCGATGATGCAGGCGGCGGAGGCGTCGCGCACGCCTGTGATGTCCACCCACTCGTGCATCAAGGCGCTGTGCGACAACCCGCGCAACCTCGATGACGAACAGCTCGATGCGCTGCGTGACGTGGGCGGCATGGTCAACATCACAGCCGTCAGCGGCTTTCTGCGCGCCGGCGCCAAGCCGGAGCAGGTGACGGTTTCGGACTATGTCGATCATCTCGACTACGCGGTGAAGCGGATCGGGCTCGACCATGTCGGCATCTCGTCGGATTTCGACGGCGGCGGGGGCTTCAGCGGCTGGAAGGATGCCTCGGAATGCCCCGCCATGACGGAGGAGCTGGTTCGCCGCGGCTACGATGAAAAGGCGATCGCAGCGCTGTGGGGCGGCAACTTCCTGCGCATTCTCAGACAGGCGGAGGCCGCTGCGAGCTAGAGCGTGATGACCGAAGGTGGGATCACCGAAAGGTCTGAATCACGCGATAAAACAAAGAGCTAGGGCAGGATGACGTCGCCTATCAGACGTCATCCCGCTCTAGCTCTCTGTTTTAACGAGCAATTTTATCACTCGGTTGGTTCAACCTCAGGCGATATTGCTCTGGCCTCGACACGGCGGGGCATCATCCGCAGCAGCACGTTGTCCTTCATGACGTAGTGGTGGAACAGGCCCGCGGCCGCATGCACGCCCGCCACGATCAGCACGATATTGGCGAGCGTGCCGTGGAGATCGCCGAGCTGGTTGCGCAGGTCCTTGTTGCCTGGCGCGATCGACGGCAGACGGCCGAGGTTGAACAGGTTGTCGGCGCGCACCGCCTCGTAGACGAGGCCCAGCACCAGAGTCGCCGCCACCAAGATGTACAGACCGTAATGGGTGGCCACCGCCGCCAGCCGCATCCAGAGCCGTTCGTCGGGCGGCAGGACGAGCTTGCCGGTGGCGCGCCACCACAGCCGGCCGATCAGCACCAATGTGAGCACGACGCCGAGTAGGATATGTGTCGAGCGGGCGTAGATGCGCAGGGCGGTTGGGAAATCGTCGATGAACTGTGCGATCAGCCAAAGAGCTGCAATCAGCACGGCGGTGAGCCAGTGGAACATGATGGTACGGCGATCGTAGCGTTGCGTTTCGGACATTGGAACCCTTCAACTGTTGCCGATGAGAATGCCGGTCGCGAAGACCAGCGCGCCGCCGAAGCCGACCTGCAGGGCGGCCGAGATTGGCGGAGTATCCATGTATTTCCAACGGATCCAACTGATCACACCGAGCTCGATGATCACAACGATGATCGCCGTCACCAGCGCCGTCTGGAAACTGGGGATGAGGAAGGGCAGCGTGTGGCCGATGCCGCCCAGCGTGGTCATCAACCCGCAGATGAGCCCGCGGATCCAGGGCGCGCCGCGGCCGGTGAGAGAGCCGTTGTCGGACAGCGCCTCGGCAAAGCCCATCGAGATGCCGGCGCCGAGCGAGGCCGCCATGCCGACCAGGAACGCGTCCCGGCTCTGGCCGGTCGCGAACACCGCGGCGAACACCGGCGCCAGGGTGGAGACCGAGCCATCCATCAGCCCGGCCAGGCCCGGTTGGATGACGCGCAGGACGAATATACGCCGCTCGGCCTCCTCCTCGGACTTTTGCACATTGATCGGCACGTTTTCCTCGACCAACCGGTCGGCGGTGTGCTCGTGGCCGACCTCGGCCTCGGCGAGGTCGCCGAGCAGCTTTCGGGTGGCGGCATCGGTGGTGCGGCCGGCGGCCTGACGATAGAAGTTCGCAGCCTCCGTCTCCATCACCTGCGCCTGGCGGCGCACCGTGTCGACGCCCAGGGCGGTTGATTGCCACACCGGCTTGCGGCTGACGAAGCCGCGCACGTCCTGGCGGCGGATCAGCGGGATATGGTCGCCGAACTTGTCGACAAAAAGGTCGATCAGCCGCCGGCGATGCTCGCTCTCCTCGGCCGCCATTTCGGTGAACACGCTGGCGGAGGCGGGGAAGTTGGTGCGCAGGCTTTCCGCGAAGTCGGCATAGATGCGGCCGTCCTCCTCCTCGGAACTGATGGCGAGCGCCAGGATCTCCTTTTCCGAGAGTTCGTCGAAGTTGCGCATATCAGGGCCTCCCGTCAGTGGCTCTGATAGGCCGGCAGAGTCGAAACGATCAAGACGTTATCGAAATAATGAGAATGCTTCGCAACCGCACGTCCAAGGCAATGCCGATCGTTGTCTTGGGCGTGAGGTTGCGGCGGACCCTGCCTACACCGTCGCCAGCATGTCGCGCACCCGCACCGCGAGCGCATCCATGGCGAAGGGCTTGGTGAGCACCTGCATGCCCGGCTCAAGATGGCCGTGGTTCATCACTGCGTTCTCGGCGTAGCCGGTGATGAACAGCACCTTCATCGACGGATCGACGGCGCGGGCGGCCTCGGCCACCTGACGCCCGCTCATGCCGCCGGGCAGGCCCACGTCGGTGACCAGCAGGTCGATATGCCGGCCGGACTGCAGCAGCTTCAGTGCCTCGGCCCCGTTCTCCGCCTCCAGCATGGTGTAGCCGAGCTCGTCCAGCACCTCGATGATCAGCATGCGCACGCTGGGTTCGTCGTCCACCACCAGGACGGTGGCGCCGGAGAGGCCGGCGGACACGTGGGCCCGGTCCATCGGCAGCTCCGCCGCCTCGGCCTCGCCCAGGTAGCGCGGAAGATAAAGGCTTACCACGGTGCCGGCGCCGAATTCGGAATAGATGCGCACCTGGCCGCCCGACTGGCGCACGAAGCCGTAGATCATCGACAGGCCCAGGCCGGTGCCCAGGCCGATCGGCTTGGTGGTGAAGAACGGGTCGAAGGCACGGCTGGCCACTTCGGGCGTCATGCCGGTGCCGGTGTCGCTGACCGAAAGGGAGACGTATTGGCCGCCCGGCAGGTCGCGCTGCCGGGCGGCGCGCTCGTCGAGCCATTTGTTGGCGGTCTCGATGGTCACCCGGCCGCCGCCGGGCATGGCATCGCGGGCGTTGATGCACAAGTTGAGCAGGGCGTTTTCGAGCTGGGGCGGGTCGGCCAGCGTGTTCCACAGGCCGCCGGATGCGATCACCTCGACTGCGATTTGCGGTCCCATGGTCCGGCTTACCAATTCCTCCATCCCGGTCGACAGGCGGTTGAGATTGACCGGCCGCGGATCCAGCGTCTGGCGGCGGGAGAAGGCGAGCAGCCGGTGCGTCAGTGCCGCGGCGCGCCGGGCCGCCTCCTGGGCCGTGATGACGTAGCGGTTGAGATCGCTGACGCGACCCTGCGCCACACGGTTCTGCAGCAGCTCGAGCGAGCCGGTGATCGCGGTCAGCAGATTGTTGAAGTCATGCGCGATGCCGCCGGTGAGCTGGCCGACCGCCTCCATTTTCTGCGCCTGGCGCAACTGTTCCTCGCTGGCGCGCAATGCCTCCTCGGCGCGCTTGCGCGCGGTGATGTCGATCAGCACGCAGACGATGCTGCTGGCATCGCCGCTGCGCTCCACCCGCGCCGAGACCAGGACGTCGACCACCGATCCGTCGGCGCGCACGAAGAAGCGCTCGAGATCGCGGGCCTCGCCGCCGGTGATCGGATCGACCAGGTCGGTCTCGGTCCAGACGTTGGAGGCGGGGGCGAGGGAGTTGGGGGCGAGGGAGTTGGGGGCGCGGAATTCGCTCAGCGGCCGGCCGATCACCTGCTCGCGCCTGTAGCCGAACAGGCTCAGCCAGCTGTCCGACACGGCGATGATGACGCCGCGCCCGTCGAGCGTGTGCAGCGGCACCGGCGAACGCTCGAAACTGGCGCGATGCCGCGCCTCGCTTTCGCGCAGCGCCAGGTGGGCTGCCTGCAGCCGCGCCTGCGAGGGCAGCGCCAGGGCATGCGGCAGCAGCGGCCACACGGCAAGCGCGGTCGCCACCGAGACGATCGCGGTGGCGACCTTCGCGACCGCCTGCAGCCCATAGATCGGCTGCCACAGCGTGACGATTTCGAGGAAATGCCCGACACCGCAGAGCAGGATGAGGGTTGCGAACAGCCAGAACACTGGCCGGACCGCCAGGTCGCGCCGGCTTTGGGCGAAGATCGCAAGTGCTATGGATATGCCGACAAAGGCGAGGCCGATCGTCCCATCGGACAAGGCATGGGTCCAGATCAGGCCTGGCTTCCACAGGAGGTAGAAAACATGCGGCGTCAGTCCGCCTGGATCGAACAGCCAGTCATACAATGTTTGGAACACGGGGATCTCGACGTCTTCGGGGACGGGAACAAATCGGCCTCTGCGGATCGTGACAAATCTCGGCGAAATAAGCGACTGTTGTGTTTTCGTCGTGAATTTGCCGCAGTCTGGCCGGGATGGTCAGGCGTAGCAGCCCGCCGTGCGACCGCGTTCACGCACCAATGCGAGGACCATCTCGCAGGTCGGCATCGGCAGCGCGACCAGGGCGCCCAGCTCCACCACCGCCCCCAACAAGGCGTCGATCTCCATGGGACGGCCGCGCTCCAGGTCCTGCAGCATCGAGGTCTTGTGCGCACCAACCTCGGCCGCGCCCTCGATGCGCTTGTCGACGGTGATTGCGAACTTCACGCCCAGCGCCTCGGCCACCGCCTGCGCCTCGACCATCATGGCGCGGCAGATGGCGCGCAGCTCCGGCTGCTCGGCCAGGACCTTCAACGTTGCTCCGGTCAACGCCGACAGCGGGTTGAAACAAAGATTTCCCCACAGCTTCACCCAGATCTCGTCGCGAATCTTGGGCCGGATCGGCGCCTTCAGCCCAGCTTGGATCAGCAGCTTCGACAGCGCCTCGACGCGCTCCGAGCGTGTGCCGTCGGGCTCGCCCAGCGAGAACCGGTCGCCGTAGGTGTGGGTGATCACGCCGGGCTGCGAAACCGTGGCGGCGGGATAGACCACGCAGCCGATCGCCTGAGACGGCGGTAGCAGATCCCACACCACGCCGCCGGGGTCGACGCTGTCCACCCGGCGGTCGCGCCACGGCCCGTCCAGGCCGTGGAAATACCAGTACGGCACGCCGTTGACGGCGGTGACAAGCGAGGAGTGCGGCCCCATCATACGGGCGATTTCGGGGGCGGCGGCGGGCAGCGAATGCCCCTTGAGCGTTACCACCACGTAGTCCTGCACGCCGGCCTCGGCAGCTGTGGCCACGCAGCGCGGATGCACCACGATCGTCTCGCCGCCGGAATGCATGGTCACGCCCTGGGCCTGCATCGCCGCCAGATGCGGTCCGCGTGCGATGAAGGTCACCTCGGCCCCGGCCTGGGCCAGCTTGACGCCCATCATGCCGCCGATGGCGCCGGCGCCGAAGATGGCGACCTTCATGCGGACAATCCGAGCTTTGCGGCCAGGCCGATGCGCATCAGCTTGCCGGTGGCGCCTTTCGGGATTTCGGCCAGGAAGACGATCCTGCGCGGCACTTTGAAGGCTGCCAGCCGCTGGGCGGCAAAATCGCGGATGGAATGCTCGTTTCCGGTCGCGCCCTCGCGCAGCACCACGGCGGCGGCCACCTCCTCGCCGAGCTTGGCGTGCGGCATGGCGAAGGTCAGCACCTGGGCCACGTCCGGATGGTCCATCAGCACATTGTCGACTTCGAGCGGAGACACCTTCTCGCCGCCGCGGTTGATGATCTCCTTGAGCCGGCCGGTCAGGCGCAGGTAGCCGTCGGGATCGAGATAGCCTTCGTCGCCGGTGCGAAACCAGCCGTCGGTGAAGGCCTTCGCGTTGGCCTCCGGATTGTTCTCGTAGCCTTGTGTGACGTTGCGGCCGCGGATAACGATCTCACCGAGTTCGCCAGGCGGCAGCAGCGTGCCTGCCTCGGTCATGATCGCCACGTCTGGCCCCGCCGCGATGCCGACCGAGCCTGGAAAATGCGCCCGTGGTGGCAGCGGGTTGGAGGCCATCTGATGCGCGGCCTCGGTCATGCCGTAGCTTTCGATGACCGGCACGCGAAACACGTCTTCCAGCTCCATCATCACCTGCGGCGGCAGCGAGGCGGAGCTCGACCGGATCAGCCGCAGCCGGCCGCGGGCGATCAGCTCCTTGTTGCGTGGCGCCAGTCCCAGCAGCGTTTGGTGCATGGTGGGCACGGCGGTGAACCAGGTGGGTCGCTCCGCGTCATAGGCGGCGAAGAACTTGAACGCGTTGAACCCTGACGTGCAGCTCACCGAAGCCCCCGCGGCCAGCGACGACAGCACGGCTGCGATCAGGCCGTGGATGTGGAACAGCGGCATGATGTTGAGGCACACATCGTCCGGTGAAAGCTGGATCGCCTCGCCGACGTGATAGCCAGAGGCCGTGACGTTGATCTGGCGCAGCGGCACGATCTTGGGGCGCGCGGTGGTGCCGGAGGTGTGCAGCACCAGCGCCACATCCTGCGCCTCGGTTCTGCCGGGCAGCGCGGGCGTGCCGGTCACGGGCGAGACCAAGGTAAACGCGCCGGCGGCATCACCCGGCACCAGTTCGACCACGGGAATGCCCCGGGCAGCCGCCGCGGCCCGGGCCGGTGTCTCCATACCATTCATCACGACCAGCGCCTTTGCGTTGAGGTCGGAGAGGTAGAAGTCGAACTCGTCCGCCTTGTAGGCGGGGTTCAGGGGAGCCGTGGTGGCGGCGCAGGCGGTGGTGACGAACAGAGCCGCCATCTCCGGCCCGTTGGGCAGCACCATCGCGACACGGTCGCCGCGGCCGATGCCCATGGCGTTGAGGCTGGCAATTGTTTGCGCGGCCAGCGCCCGTAGCCCGCCATGGGTCAGCCACGGCCGGCCCGGCGCTCCGATCGCAGGCGCGTCCTCGCCGCCGGCCGCAAGCAGGCCCGTCATGGTGTCGGCGGGATAATGGGTCATTGGAACCTCGTTGAAAGACGTCGTGCGGGCGACTTTGTTATTCGGCCAGCGCTGTGGCCGCAATCCGCTCAGCCGCGCGGGCTGCCATCGATTTGCGGATAAAGGCCCGGCGCAGCGGCTTCAGCGCGAACAGCGCCAGCGCCGCGGTCAGCAGATTGACCGCAGCGGCCATGTACAGCACCGCCAGCCAGTTCCCGGTCATCTCGCGCAACACGCTGCCAAGCGGCACCAGCAAGGCCGCGGTGCCCTTGGCGGTGTACAGCAAGCCGTAGTTGGTGGTGGCGAAACGCCGTCCGAACGTGTCGCCGCAGGTGGCGGGAAACAGCGAATAGATCTCGCCCCAGGCAAAAAACACCATGCCCGTCAGCACCACGAACGCCACAGGATTATCCGCGAAGGCGACCAGCGCCAGGATGCCCAGTCCCTCCAGCAGGAAGGCGATGAACATGGTGTTCTCGCGGCCGATCTGGTCCGACACCCAGCCGAAGAACGGCCGCGTCACTCCGTTCATGACGCGATCGATCGACAGCGCGAAGGTCAGCGCCGGCAGCGTGATGAACATCAGGGTAACCGGCGTTTTGGCCACGCCGAAATCGGCTGCGATCACCGACAGCTGGGCGGTGGCGATCAGGCCGCCGGCGCCGACCATCACGAACATCAGATACATCAGCCAGAACACCGGCTCGCGCAGCACCTCGCTCGGGCCGTAATCCCGTGTCAGGTCGTGCAGCACCGACGGCCGCGCCGCGTTCATGCCGCCGGGCGACAGCGCGGCCGTGGGCCGATGTTCCTGGCCCGGCGGCGCCCGCAACAGCAGTGCCACGACCACCACGACCAAACCTTGCAGAATGCCGAAAAACAGGAAGGTCGCCTGATAGCCGCTCGACGCGATCATGTTGGAGATTGGGATCACCGTCACCGCCGACCCGGCACCAAACCCCGCAGCGGTCAGGCCCGCCGCCAGGCCGCGCCGGTCCGGGAACCATTTCAGCGCGTTGCCCACGGTGGCGCCATAGACGAGGCCGGCGCCCAGACCGCCCACCGCGGCGGCCACGTACAGGAATGTCAGCGTGTCGGCATAGCTGTTCATCACCCAGGACGCGCCGATCAACAGGCCGCCCGCCAGCACGGTGAAGCGCGGGCCGATCCGATCGATGACGTAGCCTTCCAGCGGCAACAGCCACGTCTCGCAAATGACGAACAGCGTGAACGCCCCTTGGATCGCCGGCAGGCCCCAGCCATGCGCCTTTTCGATCGACGGCACGAACATCGTCCAACCGTATTGCAGGTTGGCGATCATCACCATGCAGACGATGCCCAGCGCCAGCTGACTCCAACGAGATTGCCCGACACGAAACATATGGAAACTCCAAACGGGTCTAGCTAAACGATAATGTGCATTACGGTCTGTTTTGCAAACAATCGTTTGTATTGCGCAATGCAGTCTGGCGGCTAAATTATGTCGATGACGTTACCGAGTCGCATTTGCCATGGCGCCTGACCTTCGTCTTGAAAACGCGTGCGACGGCTTGGTGGCCGGTCTGGACGAAGCGGGCTGCGGGCCCTTGGCAGGTCCGGTGGTGGCGGCCGCGGTGATTTTGCCACGGCTGCTGGCGCCTGCCCTCGCCGCAAAGCTTGACGATTCCAAGAAACTGACCGCGGTGCAGCGCCAGGATGCCTACGCGGGGCTGCTGGCCTGCGGTGCGGTGATCGGCGTCGGCGCCGCCTCGGTTGGCGAAATCCTGCGTCTCAACATTCTGCACGCCCGGCTGCTCGCCATGCGCCGCGCCTTCGGCCGGTTGGAGGTTTCGGCCGACCACGCGCTGGTAGACGGCAATCGCGACCCGCGCCTGGGATGCCCGACCACACTGGTGGTGAACGGCGATGCGCGCTGCCTGTCGATCGCCGCCGCCTCCATCGTCGCCAAGGTGCTGCGCGACCGGGTGATGGCGCGGCTGCACATCCGCTACCCCGACTACGCCTGGGCAACCAATGCCGGCTACGGCAGCACCGTCCATCGCGCCGCCTTGCAGCGGCTGGGAGTGACCCGCCATCACCGCGCCGCCTTCGGCACGGTTCGCCTGCTGCTGGCCGAAGGCAACGCGGCCGGTTGACCCGGCGCGGATTGTTAAGCGTCGAGACAACTGGCGCGGTTTGATGCGCGCCGGTTGACGCGGTGACGATTGACGCGGTGACGATTGACGTGGCCATCACCGTATCGTCACCATCTGCCATTTTATTGGAGCTGCCTCTGCCCGTGGAGATCATCCGCGAACTGCCGCTCGACCAGATACTGCTCGGCGATGCCGTGCGCATGCTGCGCATGCTGCCGACAGCCTCGGTCCATTGCGTGTTCGCCGACCCGCCGTACAACCTGCAGCTGCGCGGCGAGCTGCGCCGGCCTGACGACAGCCTGGTCGACGGGGTGGACGACGATTGGGACCGGTTCACCGATTTCGCCGCCTATGACGCCTTCACCCACGAATGGCTGTCCGAATGCCGCCGTGTGCTGCGCAAGGACGGCACGCTGTGGGTGATCGGCAGCTACCACAACATCTTCCGCATCGGCGCCATCTTGCAGGAGCTTGGGTTCTGGATCCTGAACGACGTGATCTGGCGCAAATCCAACCCGATGCCGAACTTCCGGGGCCGGCGGTTCACCAACGCGCATGAGACGCTGATCTGGGCGGCGCGTGGGCAGGACAGCCGGTATCGCTTCAACTACCAGGCGATGAAGTCGCTCAACGACGACCAGCAGATGCGCAGCGACTGGTTCATCCCGCTGTGCACCGGCCCCGAGCGGCTGCGCAACGAGCATGGGTTGAAGCTGCATCCGACGCAAAAGCCCGAGGCCTTGCTCCATCGCATCATGCTGGCCAGCACGTCCCCGGGCGACATCGTGCTCGACCCGTTCCTGGGCACTGGCACCACGGCCGCCGTGGCACGCCGTCTATCGCGCCATTACATCGGCATCGAACGGCATCCCGCCTATGTGGAGGCCGCACTCGGCCGCGTGCGGCGGGTGCGACCGGTGTCCGATGACGGCATGAGCACCACGCCGACCAAGCGCGAGGCTGTGCGTATTCCGTTCGGCAGCTTCGTCGAGAACGGCTCGCTGCCCGCCGGCACGGTGCTGTTCGACCGCATGCGCCGGGTCAGTGCGACGGTTGTCGCCGACGGCTCGCTGAAATCGAGCGAGCACCAGGGCTCCATCCACAAGGTCGGCGCCCTCGTGCAGAACGCGCCCACATGCAACGGTTGGACCTTCTGGCACATGGAACGCGACGGCGTGCTGGTGCCGCTCGACATGCTGCGGATCGAGCAGCGCGCGACCTGATAAACCCGGACTCCGAAGAAGTCGGTGCCATCTGTCGCGTGCCGATTATGTTCCGGTGGGAGTGGCTGACACCTTCGGTCATCCCGCACCAGCGCGAAACAGTCGACCGTCGATCGCGACGAGCCCGGCTGCGATGAGCACCATCCCCGCGACCGCCTGTGGGGTGACCGGTTCGGCCAGCACCGCGTGGCCGAGCAGCAGGGCGCTGACCGGCACCAGCAGCGTGACCAGCGACAGGTTGGTGGCGCCTGCGCTGGCCAGCAGGCCAAAGAACAGGATGTAGGCAAGGCCGGTGCTGAGCAGGCCGAGCCCGATCATCGCAAGCCAGGCGGCCGGGCCCAGCGGCGGCAGACTCCATGGCTGATCGAGGATCAGGACGAGCGGCAGCGTCATCGCACTCGCCAGCAGCAACTGGGCGGTTGCCATCTGCTGCGGCGCCAGGCCCTTGATGGTGCGGCCGAGCGGCAGGGCGAAGCCGTAGCTGATTGCGGCCAGCAGGCAGGCGGCCTGGCCCCACAGATCGGCGCCCAGCAGCGCGTCGGGCCCGACCAGCACGAGCACGCCGGCCAGCCCGCAGGCGATGCCGACCAGCCGCAGCCGTGTGATCGCCTCGGACCGCAGCACCAGGCCCGCCACGAGGACGGTGAAGACCGGCGTGAGCGCGTTGAGGATGGAGGCGGTGCCGCCGGTCACGCGCGTTTCGGCCCAGGCGAACAGGGTGAACGGCACCGCGTTGTTCAGCAGAGCGAGCAGCGCCAGCCGTGGCCACAGCAGGCGCGGCACCTGCAGCCGGATGCCTTGCACAGCCAGCACGGCCAGCAGTGCGACAGCACCGATGGCCACGCGGCTGAACACCGTCGTGGTGGGCGGCAGCGCGGTCGCGAGAATGCGGTAGAACAGGAAGGATCCACCCCAGAGCACGGAGAGGGCGCAAAGCCGGAGCCAGTCGGTCGGTTTCATGACAGTCTCTATGCCAGCCGAAGCATCTGAGGTCGCGCCGGATCTTGCGCCAATCAATGTCACACGGCGATCACCCGGGTTGATCCGAAACCGGCCCTGGCCCATCACTGGCACATTCTTTTCGCAAGACGGATTCCTTCGATGCGCTACATCTCCACCCGCGGTCAGGCCCCGGTGCGCGATTTCGCGGGCGTGCTGCTCGCAGGGCTCGCCGAGGACGGCGGGCTGTTCATGCCCGAGAGCTGGCCGCAGCTTTCGGCGGCCGACTGGCGCGCGCTGCGCGGGCTGCCCTATCCAGAACTCGCGGCGCGGGTGATCCATCCGTTCATGGCCGAGAGCCTGAGCTTCGAAACCCTGCTGCGGCTGACCCGCGAATCCTACGCAGGCTTCGCCCATCCCGCCATCGTGCCCATGATCCAGCTCGGCCCCGATGTGTGGACCATGGAGCTGTTCCACGGCCCCACGCTCGCCTTCAAGGACATGGCGATGCAGCTGCTCGGGCGGCTGTTCGACCATGTGCTGGCCGAGCGCGACCAGCGCGTGACCATCGTCGGCGCCACCTCGGGCGACACCGGCTCGGCGGCCATCGAGGCCTGCGCCGGGCGTGACAGGATCGACATCGTCATTCTGCATCCCGACGGCCGTACCAGCGAGGTGCAGCGCCGGCAGATGACCACCGTGCAGGCCCAAAATGTGCACAACCTCGCCGTGGCCGGCAATTTCGACGATTGCCAGGATCTGGTGAAGGCGATGTTCAACGACGCGCCGTTCCGCACGGAAATGCGGCTCTCCGCGGTCAATTCCATCAACTGGGCGCGGATTCTCGGCCAGATCCCGTATTACGTCGCAGCAGCCTTGGCGCTGGGTGCCCCGGACCGCGAGATCGACTTCGCCGTGCCCACCGGCAATTTCGGCAATGTGCTGGCCGCCTACGCGGCATACCGCATGGGCCTGCCGATCCGCCGCCTGGTGGTCGCCAGCAACCGCAACGACATCCTGTCTCGCTTCCTGGCGTCCAACGACATGAGCGTGCGCGGGGTCGAGCCCAGCCTTTCGCCCAGCATGGACATTCAGGTGAGCTCGAATTTCGAGCGTCTGCTGTTCGAGCTGCAAGGCCGCGACGGGGCGCTGACCGCGCGCACCATGACGGAATTTCGCACCATCGGCCGCATGACCGTGGCACCGCAGGCCTGGCAGACGGCAACCGAGCTGTTCCAGGGGTTTCGCCTCGACGACACCGACATCATCGTCGCCATCCGCGCGCTGCGGGCGGCCACCGGCTACCTTGCCGACCCGCACAGCATCATCGGGATCGAGGCCGCCCGCGCGCTGCACACGCCGGGAACGCCCATGGTCGCGATGGCCACGGCGCATCCGGCGAAGTTCCCCGATGCGATGGAACAGGCCACCGGCGCCCGCCCCCCTCTCCCGGCGCACCTCGCCGACCTATATGAACGTGCTGAGACATTCACCCGCGTTCCCGCCGACCTCGCCACGATCGAGGCCTGCGTGCGCGCCACCGTGCTGAGGAACGCCGCATGACCGAGACCAACGATGCCATCCGGGTGACCAAGCTGCCGTCGGGCCTGACCATCGTCAGCGAGCGGATGGATCGGGTGGAGACGGTTTCCCTCGGCGCCTATGTCGCGACCGGGACGCGCCATGAGACCGAGGCCGAGAACGGCGTGTCGCATTTCCTTGAGCATATGGCGTTCAAGGGCACCGAACGGCGCACCGCGGCTGCCATCGCCGAGGAGATCGAGGCGGTGGGCGGCCATATCAACGCCTACACCGCCCGCGAGCAGACCGCCTATTACGTCAAGGTGTTGAAGGAGGACACGGCGCTGGGGGCCGACATCATCGGCGACATCCTCAGCCACTCCGCCTTCGACGCGGACGAGCTGGAGCGTGAGCGCGGTGTGATCCTGCAGGAGATCGGCCAGGCGCGCGACACGCCAGACGACATCATCTTCGACCATTTCCAGGAGACGGCCTACCCGAACCAGCCGATGGGCCGGCCGGTGCTGGGCACCGAAGACCATATCCGCGGCATGCGCCGCGACACGCTGATGGACTACATGCGCCGCCACTACGCCGCCTCCAACACCGTGGTCGCAGCCGCCGGGAACCTTGAGCACGACCATATCGTCGATCTCGTGCAGCGCCATTTCGCCGACTTGCCGAACGCGCCAGCGCCCCAGGCGGTGGCTGGCAACTACGCCGGCGGCGAATACCGCGAGGGCCGCGATCTCGACCAGGTGCACGTGGTGCTGGGCTTTCCCGCCGTTGGCTACGGGCACCCGCATTTTTACCCGACCATGCTGCTGTCCACTTTGCTCGGCGGCGGCATGTCCTCGCGCCTGTTCCAGGAAATTCGCGAAAAGCGTGGGCTGGTCTACTCCATCTACTCGTTCGCCGCCCCCTACATGGACGGCGGTCTGTTCGGCATCTACGCCGGCACCGGCGAGAGCGAGGCAGCCGAGCTCGTTCCAGTGTGCCTCGAAGAGTTGCAAAAGGTGCAGAACTCGGTGACCGCCGTCGAACTTGCCCGGGCGCGCGCGCAGGTCAAGGCCGGGTTGCTGATGTCGTTGGAAAGCACCGGCAGCCGCTGTGAGCAGCTCGCTCGCCATCTGCAGGTGTTCGGCCGCGTCATTCCGGTCGCCGAGACGGTCGCCAAGATCGAGGCGGTGACGGTGGCCGACATCGAGGCGGCCGCTGCCCGCATCTTCCGCGCCGCCCCCACCCTTGCAGCCATGGGACCGGCGGACCAGGTGCCCAATCTCCCCTCCATCACCCTCAGCCTGGCGGCCTGATCCCTATGGACCACATGACCTTGCTCGCCGATCTTCTGAGCCGCGCCAAGGCCGCTGGCGCCGATGCCGCCGATGCGATGCTGGTCGCCGGTGCCTCGCTTTCGGTTGCGCGCCGTGGCGGACAGACCGAGCAACTGGAACGCGCCGAGGGCCAGGACCTCGGCCTGCGCGTATTCGTCGGCCAGCAGGCGGCGATCGTGTCGGCCACCAGCATCGACCCGATGGGTTTCCAGCTGTTGGCCGAACGCGCGGTGGCAATGGCTCGTGTGGTGCCGGCCGACCCGTTCATCGGTCTCGCCGAGCGCATGGCGTCGCCAGACGCGATCGACCTCGACCTCGACGACGGACAGGAGCCGAGTGCGGAAGCGCTGATCGAACGCGCCGAACGGGCCGAAGGCGTGGCCCGGGGCACCCCGGGGATCACCAACACAGAAGGCGGCGAGGCGGGCTTTTCCCGCACCGAGATCCTTTTGGTGACCTCGGCTGGGTTTGCCGGCCGCACGCGACGCAGCTCGCACTCGATCTCTGCCGTGGCGCTGGCAGGCGAGGGCACTGGCATGCAGCGCGACTACGATTATTCCAGCACCGTGCATCTCGCCGACCTCGAGGACGCCGAGCAGATCGGCCGCTCGGCTGCGAACCGCGCGCTGGCCCGGCTCAACCCGACTCGCCCCACCACCGGCAAGCGCCCGGTGGTGTTCGACCCGCGCGTGTCGGCAAGCCTGGTCTCCGCCTTCACCGGCATGATCAACGGCGCCTCCGTCGCGCGGGGCACGTCGCTGCTCAAGGATCGGATGGGCCAGCGCATCTTCGGCGAAGGTGTCACCATCACCGATGATCCGCGCCGGCCGCGCGGCCCGCGCTCCCGCGTGTTCGATGGCGAGGGCGTGCCCACGCAACGCCGCAACCTCATCGAGAACGGCGTGCTCACCACCTGGCTTTTGGACAGCCGCACCGCCCGCCAGCTTGGCCTTGCCTCCACCGGACATGCCAGCCGCGGCACCGGCGGGCCGCCGTCGCCCTCCGCCACCAACCTGTTCATGCAGCCTGGCACGCTCAGCCCAGCCGAGCTGATGGCCGATATCGGCGAGGGCATCTATGTCACCGAACTGCTCGGCGGCGGCATGAACGGCGTCACCGGCGACTACAGCCGGGGGGCCGCGGGTTTCATGATCCGCAACGGCTGCCTGGCGGAGCCGATCGCGGAGATCACAATCGCCGGCTCCGGCCTCGACATGTTCGCAACCCTCACGCCCGCCAACGATCTGCGCCTGCGCCGCGGCACCGACGCACCGACGATCCGTGTCGAAGGACTGATGATCGCGGGAGCGTGAAGTACCCCCTAACTTTCACCGCGGTCGTTCCCATATAGGACCGACAAACCGAGGGACTGCCCCATGCGCCGCACCAGCCGCTTCGCCGCCGCACTCGTCGTACTCGCCCTGGCCCTGTCGCCATCGCTGGCCTTCGCGCGTGCCGGTTCCGGCGTCTCGTCGGGCAGCCGCGGCACGCGCACCTATTCCGCGCCAGCGCCGACCACAACGGCGCCGCAGGGCGTGGCCCCCATGCAGCGCAGCATGACGCCGCCGGCAGCCCCCAGCACCGGCGCGCCCAACCCCGGTTTCGCCCCGCAGCCGGGCCTCGCCCCGCGCGCCTCGTTCGCGAGCGGGCTGATGGGCGGCCTGATCGGCGCCGGGATCGGCGGGCTGCTGTTCGGCGGCGGCATGTTCCACGGCATCAGCGGCTTCGGCAGCATCTTCGGCCTGATCATCCAGCTCGCCCTGCTGTTCTTCGTCGGCCGCTTCCTGCTTGGCCTGTTCAGGAACCGCGCGCCCGCCATGGCCGGCGGCCCCTCGCTGTTCAGCGGCAACGCCGGCGCTGCGGCGCCGCCCCCCGGCGGCGGACGCCCGGCAGCACCCCCCGTGCAGATCTTGCCCGCCGACTTCCAGGCCTTCGAGCAACTGCTGCAGGCAGTGCAGGCTGGCTGGACGCAGCACGACCTGACCACGCTGCGCATGGTCGCCACACCGGAAATGGTCAGCTACTTCGGCGAACAGCTCGCTGAGCAGACCAGCCGCGGTGTGCGCAACGCCGTGACCGACGTGAAGCTGGAACAGGGCGATCTGTCGGAAGCCTGGGCCGAGCAGGGCCGCGAGTATGCAACCGTCGCCATGCGCTTCAGCATGATCGACGTAACCAAAAACGCCCAGGGCCAGATCGTCGACGGCACGCCCAACGAACGCACCCAAGCCACCGAAATCTGGACCTTCTTACGCGCCCCCGGCGGCCGCTGGGTTCTGTCAGCCATCCAGCAGGTGCGGTAGACTCCATACCCGGTCTGGGTCGGTGTCCGGCTTCGCCGGAATGGCCTTCGGCCCGAGCAGGGCGCTGCCCTGCACCTGCCAGAGGCAGAGCCTCTGGACACCAATCGTTTAAGGCATGTCTCTGAGTGAGGAGGGGTGATTCCCGC
>JANXSM010000169.1 GCA_025352665.1 Rhodospirillales bacterium
GTAAGTCGCCCACCTACGCCAGACTCGTGGCGGTCGCTTCGGCGGGCGACTTACCCACCGCTCCTACACCACGTCCGGAGACACGACCGGGCAAAAATGACCACGATCTCGATCTACCTACCCCGGCATCTGGGAGGCGTCGATGAAGCCGGGACAGCGAAAGCCGGTATCAGGCCGCCGCAGGCGGCGGCGGGTGTGGTCGTATTGGTGGTCGAGGACGAGATTGCAGTGCGGATGGTCATCTCCGAGGTTCTGTCGGACCTTGGCTACACGGTGCTGGAAGCCGAAAACGGCCAGACTGCTCTGAGAATGGTCGCATCGCTCACCCGGATCGACCTTCTCCTCACGGATGTCGGCCTGCCCGGTGGCATGAACGGCCGCCAACTCGCAGACGCTTTCCGAGAGGGGCGTCCGGCACTCAAGGTGATGTTCCTCACCGGCTACGCAGAGAGCGCAGCCATCGGCAGCGGACGAATGGAACCGGGGATGGAGGTCATGACCAAGCCGTTCGCGCTGGATGCACTGGCAGCCAAGGTTGAGGGAATGATCAACAGCTGACCCCTGGCCGGTGCCGCCGAGCTGCTACGAGGACATTCTCGCAGGTGTTGAACACGCACCACCACCAGTTGGCTTATTCGTTCAGACCTCTCGGTGATTCTACCTTCGATCATCACGCGCTAGAGCCTGATCGCTTCTGGTAGGCGAAGCGATCAGGCTCTGGTTGTCGCTGAATAGATCGCGAGCTCTGCCAGTTGAAGCGTCATCGCGCTGCGGTATTGCACAACGGCTGGAACGAGGCGCAGGAGAAGCCGGCCCTGGACAAAGAGGGGCCGGAGAGGCTGGAGGGTGAACTACCGGCCTTTTTCCTTTCGCCACACGGCGAAGGCAACCAGGTTGGTTTCGTCGGTGGGCGGGTAGAGGCCCAGGGTCTTGGCGCCGCCTTGCACGCATTCGATCACATAGTCCTCGAACACGGTCATCTCCACCGCCTCATCGGCGATTTCATCGGCGATCTCGGCGGGGATGACAATCACCCCATCCGCGTCGCCCACGATGACGTCTCCTGGAAACACCGGCGCGTCGCCGCAGCCGATCGGCACGTTGATGTCGATCGCCTGGTGCAGTGTCAGGTTGGTCGGCGCCGATGGGCGGTTGTGGTAGGAGGGGAAATCGAGGGTCGCGATCTCCGACGAATCGCGGAAACCGCCGTCGGTGACCACGCCGGCCACGCCCCGCACCATCAGCCGCGTCACCAGGATGCCGCCGGCCGAGGCGGCGCGCGGGTCCTTGCGGCTGTCCATCACCAGAACGGCGCCGGGCGGGCATTCCTCGATAGCCTTGCGCTGCGGGTGGCTGTGGTTGCGGAACACCGACATTGGGTTCAGATCCTCTCGCGCCGGCATATAGCGCAGCGTGTAGGCCTCGCCGACCATGCTGCCGCCGCGGGGCAGGCTGAGCGGACGTACGTCCTGGATCATCTGGTTGCGCAGGCCACGCTTGTAGAGGGCGCTCGCCAATGTGGCGGTGCTGACACCCTTCAACTTGTCGCGTGTCTGCGGGGTAAGTTTGCTCATGGCCGGTCCCTCGGTGTGCCGTAGAAATTTGGTTCTACGGCTACCGAGGCTCTGGCACCAGCCAGCCGTTATCGAAGTTTCGCTTCTTCCAGGTAGATCCGCTCGCCACAGCGCACCTGCCAGACGATTCGGTTGATCACGTCGTAGAAATCCAGCCGGTCATACAGCAAGGGCCAGGGCGCATTCTCGTAGAACACCTGCAGCCTCTGGTCGATCACCACGCGTTGCACCGCGGGCTCCCTGTCATCCCGCCGGCTGCGAGAAGGAACAGCGGCCCAGCATCATGCGCGCAGGTAAGCGGAGTATAGATTGAGGACCAGTTGAGAGCCTCAGCATTGGTTTTCACACCAACGTCGCCGAGATGCTGGGCCAACGCCTGCGTCACGTTCACATCACTAAGGTAACGCCCGTTCGGCCGTGCGGGTCCATGGCTCGAGGAGCACTCGCCACACAAGCGTTTTGAAGTTGGCCTCGGTGAGCTGGAAGTCCTCGCAACGCTGCAGAGCAATTCTGTCGTCCTTCGTCCAGGATACGAACCAGGACGGGCCGGACCCGACCGCGGTCTTAGACGCCTGATCCGGAGTCATCTTGTCATTGGAGGACCTGCAAGTGAAGATACACCTCGGCCAGCAGACCGAGCGCGATGGGACTGTATTTGGTCAGCACTATTGTAACGTCGAGCGGGCCGTCTGTACGCGCGGACTTGAAGCCGAGGGCGGAAAACACAAATCCGGGTGTTTTGCAGCAAAATTTGTTGGTGGAGTCTGCCGCACGGTTGAAGGTGTAGACGACATCCTCTCGCCTGTAACTTCGCACCGTCGTGATAGATGAGGCTCGGCTTCCGCCTGATGCGCCCTTCCGTGCCGTCGTCCGACATAGTTTGCGTGTCAGCGAAATGCGGCACAACCTCGCCACCATAGGTGACCTTATACGGCGTGCCCAAGATGTGCTGGCCGATGTTAGCGGGATCGAAAGTGCTTGTATCCGTTCTCTGCACGATCGACGATGTATCCGCGCTCGGCATTTACGCCTGCGCTGATACGGTGTCAGCCGCGTGGTGGAATGGCTGGTTCGCGCGAATGGCCGATGATGCAGCGATCGAGGCCTTCCGCGCGAGAAACGTTTCTGATGTGGCGCGCCCATGTTTCAAATCCATCTCTCGCCGAAATGCTGGCGCGAGGCCAAGCCAGCCGGCGGATGGCCAGCGATCACCGTCGCAGAGAATCAGCGGATCAAGCAGTGTGTTGACGCGCAAAACCTCTTCCTCTCGCATTCGCACCCTGCAACTGTGGGTTTGCTCGACAACATCAAATATATGATCGAGATGCACCGGGAAACCACTGCTCCCATGACCGAAGCTGATGTGTTCGTCATCGGTACTGGCCCGGTCGGTGCGGCAGAGACCTGGCGCCTCGCTATGCACGGTTTCAGCGTGGTATGTCTCGAACGCGGAGACTTGGTGGACTACGCGTCGTTGGATCGCGACGGCCCAGACTGGGAGCTGCGGTGCAACAGGGTGTGGAACACGAATCCCAACCATCGCATGCTGCCCGCCGATTATCCAATCGATGACGTTGACAGCGAAATAAAGCCGATGCTGTTCAATGGGGTTGGCGGCTCCGGTCCCAAAGCCGTTCGGCACCTGGACCGAAGGAAAACGCAGCGGCATCCTGATTTATTAGTTCCAGGGACCGCGACCCGAGCTTGGATTTGCCTCCGGATTCGTCATGCAACTGGCGCCGGGGTCAAGTCTACTCGAGACCGCGTTGGACACAATTCCCGGAAAGCCGATCACATGGGGGCAAAAACATCACTGCGCGTTCGAGCGGGAGTTCGATCATGTTGCGGGCTTTGGAATTTGTGGCGACGATCTGCTCCGGGAGGATAGCCGCGTCACATTGTCCGGCATCAAAATGGATCGCGACGGTATGCCTGCGCCGAAAATGACCTACCATATCGATGATGCGATGCGGCGTATGCTCGACTGCGCCATGGATCGCGCAGCAGAGCTTTTGCACGAAGCGGGCGCGGAGCACTGTTATCCAGTGCTGTATCGGAATAAGACTGGATTTCACGATGTGCGAAGGCGTCGCCTTTCGGACACTGCAGTGCCACTCGACATTTGTGATCCCGTTGCGGTCGATCGGGTTTTTGCAGACCGGAGAGCCTCGTCCGGGCGGCTCGATGTACTGGCCAACGTGGCCGACGTGATCGTTCCGCACACGTTGGAGGCCACTACTCCTGCGGAATTTGATCGCATTCTCGGCATCAATCTCATGGGCACGTTCCTGTGTCGCCGTGCCGCGATTGCACCGATGAGACCTGCGGGTCGCGGGTCGATCATCAATACCTCCAGCGCGTCAGCGCCTTCGCGCTCGTCGAGTCTATCCAGACCTGAACACTTTTTGGCGCAACCATAGTTTTATGCAGGAGACACCAGTGTCGCAAACCCTCACGAAAGTCCGCGCCGCCGATCGGATGGTGCTGCGCAAATTTTCGTTGCGCAACAGTATGAATTCGGTGGCGGCGGAATTGACCGATGTCATTTCGCTCTCCCGCGTTGACCCCGACCTGCCGACGCTTTTGCATATCGTGGAAGCCGGTCGTAAGGCGTTGCTTGAAGGGCCCTGCATGACACGGCCTCAGCCGGCATGCCCGCGTTGCGCGAAGCCATCGCGGGGCCACCATGACGCGGGAGAGTGGAACTGATTACCAAGCCGATGAGATCGTGGTCACTGCGGGTGCCCAGGAAGCGATGTCTTGCGTCATGCTCGCCCTGATCGATCCCGGTGACGAGGTCATCGTGCCGATTCCCGGCTATAACACCTATCACTCCGCGATCGAGTTGGCTGACAGCGTCACGGTGTTCGCCGAGACGAGCTTTGCCGAGGACTTCACTCTCAAGGTTGCCCGTATCGAGAAGGTGATCACGCCCAAGACCCGAATGGTCTGCCTGATCAGCCCCAATAATCCGACGGCGACCGTGGTGCCACCGGAGGAGGTGATGAAGATCGCGCGGCTTTGCGAATAGCATGACCTCATTCTGGTCTCCGACGCGATTTACGCCAAGCTGGTCTACGACAATCATCGTGTCGTGTCTCCGGCCAGCCTGCCGGGCATGCGTGATCATACGATCACCATCAACGGCTTCTCGAAGGCCTATGCCATGACCGGCTGGCGCGTGGGCTGGCTCGCGGCTCCGAAGGCGTTGATCCCGGCACTGGCTGATCTGCACCATACCCTTGCGATCTGTGCCACGGGCGCCAGTCAGCACGCAGCGCTCGCCGCCCTTACGGGACCGCAGGATTGCTTTATCGAAATGCTTGCGATCTACGCCGAGCGGCGAAAGGTGATGATGCAGGGGCTGGACTCGCTGGGGCCGCTGTACGCCACGCCCGGCGGTGGCATGTATATTTATGCCAGGGTGACCGACACGGGACTCAGCCTTGATGAGTTTTGCATCCGGCTTTTGCGCGAGGCCCGCGTGCGGGTTTCACCAAGCAATTTCTTTGGCCCCGGCGGTGACGGCTTCGTGCGGATCGCTCTGCTCCAGCCGGTTGAAAAGCTACGCTAGGCGTTGGTGCGCATGCGCAAGATGCTCGGAAAATAAACGACCGTTTTCCGGGAAAGTTTCGAACGACACCAGCAACCCCAGCGTGATCGGGTGGCGCTATTCGACCTGGGTGGTATCGAAATTCAGCTGTGCCACTCAATGGATTTAGAATTGCAGATATCGCTGCACGCTGCGGGATCAGTCCGATCCCGCAGCGTGAGGCGCTTCGTCTGTTGGCCGGGGAAGGGCCGGTTGAAATGATGCTGCACCGAGGTGCTGTGGCACGACCAGTCGACGCCACTTATGTCTGTAACATGTATGACATTCGCGCGGCGCAGGGGGCGATGCTTATGGTTCGTGCCGCTGGAAGGCTCAAGTCAGCTGGTTTGCTTCAGCCGCGGATCGAGGAAATCCCTCAGCCAGTCGCCGAGGATATTGAAGGACAGCACGGTGAGCATGATGGCCGCACCGGGGAAGATGGCGAGCCACCAGCGGCCTGCGAGCAACTGGTCGCGGCTTTCCGCGAGCATGGCGCCCCAGGTGGGCACCGTAAGCGGCACACCGAGGCCGAGGAAGGAAAGGGCTGCTTCGCTGAGGATGACGCTGGCCACGTTGAACGACGCGATGACCGTGAGTGGTGCGAGGATGTTCGGCAGTGTGGTGGCGAACAGGATTGTGCAAGTGCCGGCGCCGAGGGCGCGAGCGGCTTCCACGTATTCCTTCTCGCGCAATGAAATCGTCTGTCCACGTGCGATACGTGCGTAAATCACCCATTGGCCGATGCCGAGGATGATGATGAGGTTCATCACGCCGGGGCCGAGCACGACGAGGAACATGATCGCGAGCAATATGAAGGGAAAGGCGAGCTGGATATCGGCAATGCGCATGATGACATCATCGATCTTGCCGCCAAAGTAGCCGGCGATGAGCCCTAGGCTGGTGCCCAGGGCACCGCCGATGACGACCGCATTGAGCCCGACCAGCAGCGAAACCCGCGCACCAAAGATCAGGCGCGACAGCACGTCGCGGCCCAGCCCGTCGGTCCCGAGCTGGAATTCCACCTTGCCCGCGCGATTTGGCGTCATGGGTTGTTGCAGGCGGGCGATGACATTTTGCCGGTTAGGGTCTTTTGGCGCAAGGCTTGGACCTACGACTGCTGCGATCGTCACGACGGCCAGGATCACCATGGCGAGCAAAGGCCATTTGGCACGTGCAAGGCTTCGCCTTGCGCGGCGCCAGGGGCGGCTGCGCGTGGGTTGAACGAGGGTCGGGGCGTCGTTCATGTGAGCCGGATCCGCGGGTCAAGCCGCGCGTAGACCAGGTCGACGGCCAGATTGAGTAGGATGAACACAAGGGAGAACGTAATGACGGCCGCCTGCACCAGGGGAATGTCGCGTTGGTTGATGGCGTTGAACACCAGCCGTCCGACGCCAGGCCACGAGAAGATCGTTTCCACCACGACAACGCCGCTTAGCAGGGAGCCAAATTCCAGCCCAATCATGGTCACGAACGGCAGCCAGGCAGTGCGCAATGCGTGGCCCAGAATGACGGCCCCTTCGGGCAGGCCCTTTGCCCTTGCGGTGCGCACGAAATCCTGGCTGAGCACCTCCAGCATGGAGGAGCGCACCAGGCGCGCATTTCGCGAGAGGGAGAAGAAGGCGATGGTGAAGGCGGGCATGATCAGATACGGGACTGCACCGGGCACGCTGGCGACGAAGGTTCGCAGGTTGCCTTTTAGCAATGGCTCCAGCAGCGCCACATGGCCTGAGATCGGGAGCCAGCCGAGGCCGAGGCCAACCGTGAGAATAAGCATGATGCCGAGCCAGAAGCTGGGCATCGACTGGCCCAGCATTGCGATCGTCATGATGCCCCCGTCGATTGCGGTGCCCCGTTTCAGAGCCGCGATCACGCCGAATGGAATAGCGAAGACGATTGCGATCACCATGGCGAAAACGGTCAGTTCGATGGTGGCGGGAAAGCGCTCCATCACCACGCCCAACGCCGGCGTTTTGTAAGTGAGCGATTCGCCCAGGTCGCCCTGCACGAGGCCTTCGAGGTACACCAGATATTGCACGGGCAAGGGTTTATCGAAGCCGAGCTTGACCCGAGTGGCCTGGATCTCTTCCGCCGATACACGTTCGCTGACGTAGAGATAGGTTGGGTCGCCCCCCATGTGCAGCGCCACAAAGGTGATCAGCGTAACCCCGAGGACCACGATGATGCTCTGCAGCAGGCGCCGGACGATATAGACCCACATGGAATTGGCGGCCTTTTCGTTTCAGCTATTTCCGCTTGGCGTCATAGAGATAGATCATCTCGTCGCTGCGGGGCGCCCAGTCGAGCTTGGTGCTGACGGCGTAGTAGTTCGGCTGGAAGTAGAGCAGCAGCCATGGTCCGCGCTCGTAGAATACGCGCTGCATGTTGTCGATGATCGCCTTCTGCGCCACGGGGTCACGGCTGGCGTTGATCTTCTTCCAGCCGTCGAACCACTCAGGATCGTTCCATTCGGTGTAGTTGGTGCCACCGTTGGGCGCCACGATGTCGGCCATGTCGTACAGGGCACTCCACGTGCCGCCGCCACTGCCGAGCAGGAACAACGGGCCGGCATTGTGCAAGCGGATGAGCGGCGAATAGGTGGAGGCGAATTCCATCGGCTCCACCTTGGTTTCGACGCCGATGTCGGAAAGATACTGGCCGATCGCGAGCTCGATGTTGGTGTCGTTGATGTAGCGGTCGCGCGGTCCCTGCAGCGTCAGGCTGAAGCGAATGCCGTCCTTGCCACGCTTGTAGCCGGCTTCGTCAAGCAACTTCTCGGCCATGGCAGGGTCGTATGGGGTGGGTGTCAGCGACTTGTTGTCGTTGGGCGGGTTTACCAGGCCGGTGGCGCGACGACAGGGGCTTTGCAATAGGTTCGCGCAGATTGTCGGCACGTCCACCGCGTATTGCAGCGCGTGGCGAACCTCGACCTTTTGGATCGCGGCACCACCCAGGGTTTTGGCGAATTCGGGCTTCTGGTTGAAGCCCACGAAGATACGCCTGGTGCCCGGCACGGTAGCTGATTTCGCCGCCGCGCTGGCGTTCACGCGGCCGATCTGGTCCGGCGACAGATTGGTGATGATATCGACATTGCCGGCCAGCAGTTCGGTGGCGCGAGTCGATGCCTCCGGGATGTCGCGCCAGACGATTGTCTTGAACGGCGCGGGCCGCAGCTTGAACCCCTCGACCCGTTCCAGCACGACCTTATCGTTTCTGTCCCATCGTACGAAGCGATACGGACCGGAGCCCACCATGGTCTGCGCCGCCCGGGCCAGCGTCATTTTCTCATAGGGCGCCTTGCAGTGGATGAAGGTTTCGGCCAGCAGGCCGACGGCGATCGGGCTGTATTCATTGGTGAGGATGGTCACGTTCAGATCGTCGTCGACGCGAACACCTTTGTAGTGGACGGCGTCGAGCACGAAGCCTGGAGTGTTGCCGGTGAACCTGTTGGCGGGATCGGCCGCACGCTGGAAGCTGTAGGCGACGTCTTGGGCGCTGAGTTTTGAACCGTCGTCGCAGGTCAGGCCACTGCGCAGTTTGAAGCTTATTTCGGTGCCGGAATCGGAGATCGCGTAGCTCTCGGCGAGATATGGGCTGAGGTTCCCCTCTCGATCGACCTCATACAACGTGGCGAATACATGCTGCGCGATGTTCGAAGCGTCGCGGGAACGGATCTGTGCCGGGTCGAGCGAGTCGGGATCGGTGGTCTGTGCCACCACCAGCGTGTCTGGCCCCGGGCGCTGGGCGTGGGCCGTGCCGAACAGGAGCGCGGTCCCGATGGCCGCCAATCCGAGGATCTTCATGTTGCTACCCTTCTGTTGAAAGTGAAGCCAGCTTCGTCGCAGCTGCCACGGGAGCTTTTTTCCGATCGATAGGGATCGGAGAAAGCTCTAGCCCATTGTTTTATTGAGCATCTTTATCCGATCGGTTGATTCCGAATAGTCGGATGATGCTCCAGCGGCAATCCATCGCGCAACGGAGTCCAGCGCGGATTGGGCCAGCGGTTGCGGTTGTGGGAGCCTAACGGCACGCGGGCACCAGGACCACCATGCTCCGGCAAGCAAAGACTGCCGCCTGCGATCTGACGCACGGCGCGCGCAAGCTCCAGGTCGCTATACGCCTCTGGCCCGCAGAGGTGGACAACACCGGGTCCGTGGACCCGGCGTGTCTCCGCGACCCGGAGTGCCGCCATAGTCCTGGCAATATTGCCATCGATCAGCTCGGCTATCGTGCAGCCGGCATCGCCAGGGGCTTCAGTGATCGCGGTACCGTGCACGATGCAGTCGCAGGTCTCGTCGATCATGCCGACATCACAGGCGTCGGCGACGACACATCGGCAGACCTGCAGCCGCGGGCGGCGCTGTCGTAACGAAGATCGAGGGCGAAGACATCGTGGCCGCGCTGGGCGAGACCGTGGGCAAGTTCACGGCAGACGAAACCGCCCGCGCCGGTGATCATCACCCGGATCGGCATCAGCCGACGCCGCTTTCTGGCAACTCGGTGATTTCGTCGGCGGAGCGGAAGTGGCGGATCAGCAGGCTCACCGCTTCGTCTGGATTTCGGCCGCGGATGGCGGCCATGATCGGATCAAGCCCTACGTGGTCGGCGATATGCACACTCAGCGGAACGCCATGCGCGCCGTCTTGATGAGTTTCAACTGTGCAGGCCCCGCCATGATCCACGCCGTCCGCCTCGCCCTGTGACTTGCCGACCTGTCATCGCTACAATATCAAAAACATCTCCGACAAGAGAGAGCTTGGTGTTACGCTCTGCCTTCCGGGCGATCGACCCGGCGGGCTTCCGGAAGTGGGATGTGCCGCAACGCATGCAGTCCGTTTTGATCACGGTTCCCGTGGTGGAATGCACGATCGTATTCAACAATGACCGGATCGTGGCGTCCCCCGGCACCGGACGGTTGGTCCGACCTTTGGCCACCTCGTCTCGATGCCAACTGGAGGCTGTGGCATGAGTGCGGCGCTGGACGTGCTGTTGCGGGTTGAGAATCTACAGACCTATTTCGATACCGATGAAGGTGTGGTCAAGGCGGTTGACGGCGTGAGCTTTCATATCTCGCGTGGAGAAACCCTTGCGGTCGTTGGCGAATCTGGGTCCGGCAAGTCGGTCACCAGTCTGTCGATCATGCAACTGCTGCCGCGACCGCCGACCCGTTACGCCGGCGGCAGGATCCTGTTCGAAGGACGCGATCTGCTGCAGGTCTCCAAGGCTGAGATGCGCCATGTGCGTGGCAACGAGATCAGCATGGTGTTCCAGGAGCCGATGACGAGCCTGAACCCGGTGCGTACGACGGGCCATCAGATTGCCGAGGCGATCGCGCTGCACCAGAGAAAGTCGCGGGCAGCGGCGTCCCGGGCAGCGGTTGAAATGCTGGACCTGGTTGGAATTCCAGAACCGGCGAAACGGGCGGAAAGCTACCCGCATCAGATGTCCGGCGGGGCGCGCCAGCGCGTGATGATCGCAATGGCGCTGTCCTGCAATCCCAAGTTGCTGATTGCCGATGAGCCGACCACGGCGCTGGACGTGACCATCCAGGCGCAGATTCTCGACCTCATGCGCAAGCTGCGGCGTGAGATCGGCATGGCCATTCTGTTCATCACGCACGATCTCGGCGTGGTCGCCGAAATGGCTGATCGGGTTGTGGTGATGTATGCTGGCAAGGCCGTGGAGGAAGGCGGTGTGCGCGACATCTTTGCCGAACCGCGCATGCCTTGTACGGCCGGGCTGATCGGCTCGATCCCGCGGGTGGATCGCGCCGGGCTGCCTCGTGGGCGTTTGCCCACCATCGCGGGCAGCGTGCCGAACCCGTTCAGTCTGCCGAGCGGTTGCGCGTTCCGGCCGCGCTGCGGTCACGCGATTGACGTCTGCGCACAGACATTACCGATATTGGAGGATACCGGCGGCGGCCACACCGCCCGCTGCCTGCGGTGGCGCGAGCTGTCATTGAAGCAGGAATTGGTGGCGTGAGCGCGGCCGTCGCCGATGTTGTGTCACCACCCGCCACCGCGATGCGGCCGTTGCTCGAGGTGCGGGGCTTGCGAAAATACGTCCCCGTGAAAGGCGGCCTGTTCTCGCGCACTGTGGCCGAGGTGAAGGCGGTGCAGGATATCAGCTTTTCCATTGCACCGGGAGAAGTGGTCGGCCTCGTGGGTGAATCGGGCTCCGGCAAGACGACCACCGGCTGCGCCATTTTGCGTCTCACCGAACCCACCTCCGGCGAAGTTCTGTTCGACGGAGTCGATATCGCAAAGCTGCCGCTCGATCAGATGCGCGCCTATCGCCGACAGATGCAGATCATCTTCCAGGATCCTTACGCGAGCCTCAACCCGCGTATGAACGTGGGCGCCATCATCGGACAGGCCCTTACCATCCACGGGTTGGCGAAGGGTCGGCGGGATGAACGAATTGCCGAGTTGCTTGATCTCGTGGGGCTTTCCGCCTCGGCGATGCGGCGGCATCCACATGAATTCTCCGGCGGTCAGCGCCAGCGCATCGGCATTGCCAGGGCGCTTGCGGTCGACCCGCGCTTCATCGTGGCGGACGAGCCGGTTTCGGCGCTGGATGTTTCGATCCAGGCGCAGGTTGTCAATCTGTTGCAGGATCTGCAGCAGGATCTGGGCCTGACACTGCTGTTCATCGCGCATGATCTGGGCGTGGTCGAGCATATCAGTGACTGGGTAATCGTGATGTATCTCGGTCGGATCATGGAGATTCCACCGAGCCGCGCGCTGTATGCCGACCCTGTGCACCCGTATACCGAGGCATTACTTTCGGCCGTACCGATCCCTGACCCGACGGTGCAGCGTGAGCGCATCATTCTGGAGGGGGACATTCCGAGCCCAGTCAACCCGCCGTCCGGCTGCGTGTTTCGTAACCGCTGTCCGATCGCCGTTGCCGAATGTGCCCAGATCGTGCCACCACTTGAGGAGGTTCGGCCGGGGCACTTCAAGGCCTGCATTCGCCGCCAGAGCGGGATGACGTCCGATAGGCGACGTGATCCCGCTCCAGCTCTTTGTTTTATCGCGTGATTCTGACCTTTCGGTGATTCCACCTTCGGTCATCGCACTCTAAGAGAGGAAGAACCATTTCATGTCGTACGCTGCTCTGGAAGCTGAGATTGCCACCGTCAACGACCTGCTCAACGCAGCCTCGGTACTGACCTGGGATTCGCGCACGATGATGCCGCAAGGCGGGTCTCCGACACGGGCGAACCAGATCGCCACCTTAATGGTTCTGGCACATGAAAAATTGGTCAGCCCGGCAACCTTGAGCGCACTTGATAAGGCCGAGACGACGACGGCGTCGCTGCCGATAGACTCGGTGGAACGCGGGGCCGTTGAGGCAATTCGCCGGGCCGTCGCGCATCATCGCAAGATTCCGCCTGAGCTTTTGCGGCGCAAGGCCGAACTGCGCACCACGGCGCAGGCGGCCTGGTATCAGGCCAAGGCTGAGAGCGATTTCGAAGGGTTCGCGCCATACCTTGAGCAAACCGTGGCCCTTCAACGCGAGTTCGCGGAGACGGTTGGCTACGCGACCCATCCCTACGACGCATTGGTGGATTTGTTCGAGCCCGGCGAAACAGCCAGCAGCCTGCGCAGCTTCTTCGCGGCTTTGCGCCGGGGGGTGCAGCCTTTGCTTGAGGCGGTTCAGGCGGCCGAGGATCCGCGAAGTTCCTTTCTACAGAACGAGTTTCCCGAGGAGTTGCAGAAGAAGTTCTCGCTCGGGCTCGCTTCCAGGATTGGCTACGATTTCGGCCGCGGCCGTTTGGACCAGACCGTGCATCCGTTCGAGGTGTCGTTCACCCGTAACGATGTGCGCATCACGACGAAATATATCCGCAATCATCTGCCTCCGGCATTGTTTGGGACACTGCACGAAGCCGGGCACGGCATCTATGAGCAGAATGTCGACCCCGCTTTCACCCGCACCGTTTTCGCCACTGACCTGGTTGGATTATATGCGGTTGGAGGCACGAGTTATGGTGCGCATGAGTCGCAGTCGCGGCTCTATGAAAATCATGTCGGTCGCAGCCGTGGCTTTTGGGATCTGCATTTCGCCGCACTGCGCGACACCTTCCCCGAGGCGTTGGCCGGCGTGGACGCAGAGGCTTTTCACCGCGCCATCAATCGGGTCCGCCCCGGGCTGATCCGCATCGAGGCAGATGAACTGACCTACGACTTGCATATCATGTTGCGCGTCGAGCTCGAGATCCGGCTGATCGAAGGCAGTCTCAAGGTGCGCGATCTGCCGGAGGCCTGGCGAGCCGCGGTGAAGGAGAGCCTTGGGCTGGTTGTGCCCGACGATGCGCGGGGCGTGTTGCAGGATATCCATTGGTCGTCTGGGCAAATCGGTTCGTTCTGTAGCTACACTATTGGCAACGTGATGGCTGCTCAGTTGATGCAGACCATGCGCGCGGATCATCCGGAGATCGATGCGGCGACAACGCGTGGCGAATACGCGCCGCTGCGCGGTTGGTTGACGGAGGCTGTGCATCGCCACGGTCGCCGCTATAGCCGCGACGAACTGCTGGTGCGCGCGACCGGACGCAAGCTCGACCCGCAGCCTTACCTTGACTACCTCGAAGCGAAGTTCGACGGAATCTATCGGCTTGGCCGTAAAGGCTGATGAGATTGCAATTGCGTAATTTCCTGCTTGCCACGGAAGCTGGAACCAAACGAAAGAATACCGTCGACAACGTCGATCTGTCCCAGTCGAACGGGCTGATCGACTCGCTGATGGCCGGTCCGCTTCTGGTGGTGGCGCCTGATGGCACCTACAAGCCTGACCTTGCGCTCTGATGGGAGAGCTCGCCCGGCGGCAGGGTTTGGACCACTAGAGCGGGATGACGTCTAATAGGCGACGTAGTCCCGCTCTAGGTCCTTGTTTTATCGCTTGATTCAGACCTTTCGGTGAGTCCACCTTCGGTCATTACGCTCTAGTCGTCTGTTTTAACGAGCAATTTTATCGCACGGCTGGTTCAACCTCAGGCGATATTGCTCTAGCGGCTGATCCAATCCTGCATGATTTTCCAGAAGGTGAAGCGCTGCTTGCTGCTGACCAGGGTGTGGGCGGCGCCGGGGACGATGGTGATCTGCTTGTCGCCGTTGGGGAGTTTTTTGAAGAAGTCGCAGATGTCGTCGAGCGAGGCGATGCCGTCGTATTGGCCGCTGACCAACAGCACCGGTGCGGTGACGCGATCGGGATGCACCACCGGCAGGTTCACGGTCATGTCGAGATAGGTGCCGGCGGGCACGCTGTCGCCGAACGGCAGCTCCGCCTTGGTGAACGCCTCGATCACGTCGTCATCAGTCGTGCCCGGCTTGTCGCGGGTGAAGATGCTGACCAACGCGGCGCGGTCGCGCGGGCGGCGGGGGTGGGTGCGGTAGAATTCGGCCTGTTCGCCACGCTTGGCCAGTGTGCCGGAACCGGCGCCGGTGTAGGTGAAGGCCTGCAGGATCAGCCGTCCCACGCGGTCTGGCCGCGCCATCGCGTAGGCACCGACGCGCAATGCGCCGGAGCTTTCGCCCATCATGTGCATCCGCTGCTCGCCGGTCTCGGCGGTGACGAGATCGCCGGCGACCTTGAGGTCCTCGACGCCGCTGGCGATGTCGGAATTGCCGGGGCCGTGGGTGGAGCGGCCGTAGCCTTCATGGTCCATGGCCCAGACGTCGTAGCCCCATTTGGCCACCACGTTCATCAGCGAGACGTCGTCGCGGCCGGGGATGGTGAGGTCGTAGGTCGGCAGCGCCGAGGCAGAGGAGCCGTGCACGAGGAACACGACCGGGCGGGGTTTGCCGTCAGGGGCACCGAGGCGCTTGCGGTAGATGGCGAGCTCGATACCGCCGGCCTTTTGGCCAGTGTATTGTTTGGACCAGATCTCGGGTTCCGCCGCGTGGGCCGGGGTGGTGGCGGCGACCGCAGTGGCGGCTGCGGCACCAAGCAGGCCGCGGCGTTCCAGATGGATCATTGGGTGTCTCCCAGTTTGGCCATAAGCTGGAACAAAATCGGAAAACTGGCAAGATCACGCAGGCTCGATCGGCTCCAGTCTTCCGCGCAGGCGGCGGCCGAGGGCGAGTTCGGTGACGATCCCGTGCAGGGTGCGGAGCTCCTGTTCGGTGACTTCGCCGCGTTGGAAGAAATGACGGATGTTGCGGGTCATGCCGGGCCGTTTGGGCAGGTTCTTGAGAAAGCCGCAGGCGTCGAGCTGGTCGACCAGATGGCGCAGAAAATTCTCCAGCTCGCCCTTGTTGGCGATGCGGGTCTCGTTGGTCATGAGCGTGCGGGGGATGGTCTGGTCTTGGGCGGTCCACCATTCGTAGGCCATGACGATGACGGCCTGGGCAAGGTTGAGGCTGTTGAATGCGGGGTTGAGCGGGAAGCGCACCAAGGCGTCGGCGCAGGCCATGTCGTCGTTGTCGAGGCCGGCGCGTTCGGGGCCGAACAGAATGGCGCAGCGCAGGTCGCGGGCCGTCACCTGGCGCAGTTCGGCGGCAGCGCCTCGGGCGGTGAGCACAGGTTTGACGATGTGGCGCGGCCGCGGGCAGGTAGCATAGACATGGTGCATGTCCGCCACCGCATCGGCCACGGTTTCGTGCACCGTGCAGCTGTCGAGGATGCGGTCGGCCCCCGAGGCGGTGCGCCAGGCGTGTTCCTGCGGCCAGCCGTCGCGCGGGGCGACCAGGCGCAGGTGGAACAGGCCGCCATTGGCCATTGCGCGGGCGACGGCGCCGATGTTGTCGGCGAGCTGCGGGCGCACCAGCACCACGACGGGAGAATTGCCGATGGGGGCGAGATCGGCGCCGCCGTCACGGCCGGTCAAAGGGTGGCAGCCTCACGCTGGGCGCGGTCGGTGTCGGGATAGTCGGTGCTGTCGCCGACGTGTTCGCGGAAATGCGCTTCGACCCCGGTAAGGTCTGGCAGCTCGGCGACCTTGCGGGACAGGATGATGGCGTGCGCGTAGCCGGGGTGCAGCGGCATTTCGTTGGCGGGGAAGCTGCGGCGGCGGTGATAGATGGCGACGGGTTCGACCAGCACCGCCTCGATCACCTCGAAACCGAAGGCGGGGCCGAACAGCATTTTGAGTCCTTCGTCGGAGAAGCGCCAGTAATCCGCAGGCATTTCGTGCAGTGGCCAGCTGTGGGGGGCGATGTGGAAGGTCAGCCCGCCGAGGCACAGCGCGCGATTGATTTCGGCGGCGGCCAGCCAGGGCATGCGGAGATGTTCGATGACATCGGCGGACCAGATCGCCTGCTGGCTACCGGGGGCGACGTGGCGGGTGAGGTGATGTGCGTCTCCCACGATGTCGACGGTGGGGGAGGGGTGGATGTCGAGCCCGATGTAAGCGCTGGCTTGTGCCATGCGCCCGCGCCAGTCGATCGCCTCGGGTCCTACCACGCGGGCGCCGATTTCCAGCACGCGCAGCCGGTCGCGATTGACCAGATCGATGAACCGCCCCTGCAGGTGCGAGACCAGCGGGTCTGGCGTGGGGGGGCGGGTGAGGCGTTCGGGCAGATCTGGCGTGATGAGTCGACTTGCGGTGTCCGTGGTGACGCGCAGCTGCAGCTTCTCGCCGGGAGGGCCTTCGACATAGCCGCGCCAGCCGACTGGTTGGGTGTCGGGGTAGTGCCGCGTCACGTCCGGCCGCGGTTCGAGCTCGAGGTCCACTTCGCTGTCGCCGATCACGAGTGCGATGCGACGGATGGCCTGCGCTCCGCAATGTGTCCAGCCTGCGAGATAGGCGCCGTACATGTCGCGCCAGGCGTGGGCGTAATCGCAGGTGATCGGCAGCTGGTGGGTGTCGCGGTTGTCGGGGACGACTTCGTTGTCGCGGAACAGATACAGTGTGCGGGGCGGCAGGCTTGGCACCGCAGCTGTGACGCGCGGCGTGCCGAGGGCAATCGGTGGCCGGCGGCTGGTCAGCATGGCGGTCAGGCGGTGCGGCAGTGCCTCGCCAGGGGTGGTCGGCGTGGTCACGAACAGATGGAAATGCCGGGGTGCGGGGTTGGCGAAGGCGGGGAACACCAGGCGCACCGGCTGGCCTTCGGCCTGGACCAGAAGGCGGCCGCAGCGCCAGTCGCTACCGTCTTGGGTTGCGATCCACACCGAGCAGCCGTCGGTGCCGCGGGTGACGGCGTCCCGTGGCAGGGTGAGGGCTGCGAGGCGGGGTGGGGCGATGAAGCGTTCGGCGATGACGATGTCGGCGATTTCGGTCTCCGCGTCGCCGGCGGCGACGCCGCCGACCGGATCATCCTCCACTTCGACCTGGCGGTGGCGCTGGCTTGCCATTTCGTGGCGCAGGCCGAGGGTGGCGAAACGGGTGCGCAGGCGATCCTGGTCGGTGGCGTAGAGCTGGGCGATTGCCGCCGGGATTTCGGGACCGCTGGCGAGCACGCCGAGGCCGAAGGCGTGCTGGAAGGTGACATGCGGATGGTTCTGGGTGATCTCCTCCCAGAAGAGCCAGACGCCGAAGCCACGGTCGCGCACCGCGACGTCGTGGAACAACACGACGGCGCGGGGCGACAGCTTGGGGCGCCAGGTTTGTAAATCATGCGCGACCGCCTCGTAGCTGTGAAAGCCATCGATGTGCAGCAGGTCGATGCTGCCGTCGGCAAAATTTTTGACAGCGTCGTCGAAGGAACTTCGCAGCAGAGTGGAGAAGCCGGCGAAGTGTTGGGCGTTGAAGGCGGTGAACTCGTCGAACACCGCTACAGTGTAGGCGCCTGCGTGGGCATCGCCCTGCCAGGTGTCGACGGCGAAACAGCGTGTGTCGAGGCCGCCGCGCCGGACGGCGTTGCAGAATGCGGCGTAGGAGACCCCCGCGTGGGTGCCGAGTTCGACCACCAGGCGGGGACGCAGGGTGCTCACCAGCCAATGCGCGAAGGGCACGTGGCCATGCCAGGCGGAGGGCTGCTCGGCACGCAGATTGTCCCAGAACAGCGGGTCTAGCGAGGGGTCGTCCAGCGGGTTCATTCGCGGCGCCAGATCGTGCCGGCTGTGTTGTCCTCGAGCACGATGCGACGTTCGGCGAGGGTGGCGCGGATGGCGTCGGCTTGGGCGAAGTCACGCGCCTTGCGGGCGGCGATGCGGGCCTGAACGAGGGCCTCGATCTCGGCCGCGTCGTCGCCGCCGCGGAACCAGGCGGCGGGTTCATGTTGGAGCAGGCCGATGAGATTGCCCGCAGCGCGCAGGCCAGAAGCGGCTTCGGTATCGCCGGCCATCGTGGCGTCCGCCAGGGCGTGCATGGCGGAGAAGGCGAGCGGTGTGTTGAGGTCGTCGCACAGGGCGTCCATCACCGTGGCTGGAACCTGCCCAGCGGTGGCGTGGGTGCGTTCGAGGGCGCGGTACCAGCGGTCGAGGTCGCGCTTGCATTCGGCAAGCATCTCCTCGGAGAACTCCAGCGTGCCTGCGTAATGGCCGCGCAGCAGCAGCATGCGGATGGCCTCGCCTGGCGCCTTGGCCAGCACGTCGCGCACCGTGAAGAAGTTTCCAAGCGACTTGCTCATCTTGGTGCCGTTGACATTGAGCATGCCGTTGTGCAGCCAGTATTTGGAGAAGCCGCTGCCGGGGAAGGCGCAGAGCGACTGAGCGATCTCGTTCTCATGGTGGGGGAACAGCAGGTCGTTGCCGC
>JANXSM010000039.1 GCA_025352665.1 Rhodospirillales bacterium
GGTTAAACCCTATTCCTGGAACTGACATTGCAATTGATCTCGCGATCGTTGGAAAAATGTATGTGGATATTTTATCGTCATTTGGATACACGCGGGAAATACTTGAAGATTACATTCATAAGTATGAAATGCTCAAGCCGGTTATTATGCCCCTCATCAATACAATTTTGCGCGGCGCTATCGCGCTGTCAGCGGCGTTTGCTGGCAGTGCTGCTGCAAAATGGCTCCCGTTTGCAGGCCCTGTGATTACGGCATCGGCCGGGGCGGCAATTGTGTTTGCCTCCGGACATAGTTTTGCAGACCAGTGTTTGCAGGTGTCGTACAGCGTTCGTGACGCGGAACTAAATGCCAGTACGATCGCCTTAGTGTGAATGTGGGTTCCGCAGAATGCCAGCCGGCGAACCTTCAACACGCGCCGATCCCGATTGCCTTAGCCTTTGTTGGCAGTGGCCTGCCTTCATAAGGCGTTGTGTTTCCAAGGATTGAATATGGAATTTCGCATCGCCGCCACCTTCACCGGAGCCCTTGCGAAGCTTGAAGCGCAGGAGCAGAAGGCCGCCAAAAGCACGGTCTATGACCTCCAGGCTGACCCAGAATCGCCGGGCCATAAGTTTCACCGGATTGATAAATCCAAGGACGCGCATTTCTGGTCGGTCCGGGTCAACCGCGACATCCGCATCATCGTGCACAAGACTGACGCGAGCTTTCTGTTCGCCTATATCGGCCACCACGAAGACGCCTATACCTGGGCAGAGCGACGCAAAATCGAGGCTCACCCCACGACCGGTGCAATCCAGATCGTCGAGGTGCGGCAGCTTGTGCTGGATATGCCCGCCGCTGCGCCGCATCCTGTGGCCTCACCCGTATCGTCGCCAGAGGCTGAGGCACCGCTGCCATTCCGCGCGCTGAAGGCGCATGATCTGCTGTCGGTGGGTGTTCCTACAGAGTGGGTCGAGGACATGCTGGGCGCCACCGAGGATGGGTTTCTGGCGCTTGCAAACCATCTGCCTGCGGAGGCGTCGGAGGCCCTGCTGCAATTCGTGAGCACAGGCGCGTTGTCGAAGCCGGAGCCGGTGGCGCCAGCCGATCCCTTCGCGCACCCCGATTCGCTGCGTCGGTTCCGCGTGGTCGAGAACCAGGAGGCCCTTGCAGCCGCTTTGGACGCCCCGTGGGATACGTGGGCGGTGTTCCTGCACCCTGCACAGAAGGCGGTCGTGGACCGCAGCTACAACGGCCCGGCTCGCACCTCTGGCTCGGCGGGCACCGGCAAGACCGTGGTGGCGCTGCACCGGGCGGCCAGAGTGTCGCAGCTTGCGGCCACCGCGCGCGTGCTGCTCACCACCTTCTCGCAGCCCCTGGCCAACGCCCTGGCGCGCAAGCTGGCAATTCTGACGGGGGCGGCGTCGCCGGTGCTCGGCCGGGTGACGGTGTCGCCCACACGCAGTGTCGCTGACGAGCTGTATCAGCTCGCCTTCGGTCGCCGCGCCGTCGTGGCATCTGACGAGCAGGTCGAGGACGCGATCCAGAAGGCGGCCGAGGCAATGGGGGCGAAGGGGTTCACGCAGCGCTTCCTGCGGTCGGAATGGCGGCATGTGGTGGACGCCTGGCAGATTGCCGACGTGCAAGCCTACGCGAAGGTGCCGCGGCTGGGGCGGAAGAACCGCATGAGTGCTGGGCAGCGCGAGCGGCTTTGGCCGGTGTTCGCCGCCGTGCGGGCATCCCTGACCAAACGCGGCCTTGCGACGTGGCCGGAGATCTATGGCCGCGCGGCGGCATACTATGCCAACCGCGAGACCAAGCCATTCACCCATATCGTGGTGGACGAAGCCCAGGACCTCGGCGTCGCCGAGCTGCGCTTCCTGGCTGCCATAGCGCCGGGGGGGGCGGACACGTTCTTCTTCGCCGGCGATCTGGGCCAGCGCATCTTCCAGCAGCCGTTTTCGTGGAAGGAGATGGGCGTGGATGTTCGTGGCCGGTCGTCCACCCTGACGGTCAACTACCGCACCAGCCATCAGATCCGCCAAGCCGCCGACCGGCTGTTGCCGAACGCCGTGCAGGATGTCGACGGCAACGCCGATCAGCGCGGCAAGACTGTGTCGGTGTTCAACGGCCCCGCCCCTGAAATACGCATGCTCGGCGCCGACGAGGACGAGGTGGCTGCAGTGGCCGAGTGGATCGGCTCGTCGGTGGCGGGAGGCACCTTGGCGTCCGAAGTCGGCATTTTCGTTCGCACCCGCGACCAACTGCCCCGTGCGCGTGCGGCCGTGGAGCGGGCGGGACTGGCCTGGGCGGAACTGTCAGAACGAGAGCCGGACCTTGCCAGCCACGTTCTGATTGGCCCGATGCACCTGGCCAAGGGCCTTGAATTCAAGGCAGTGGCAGTGATGGCCTGCGATGACGGGGTGCTGCCACTGCAGTCACGGCTCGAAGGTGTTGCCGATGAGACGGAGCTGGACGACGTGTATGAAACGGAAAGACATTTATTTTACGTCGCTTGCACGAGGGCACGAGACAGGTTGCTGATTTCGGCCGTGCTGCCAGGGTCTGAGTTTCTCGATGATATGCGACCCGGGCCTTTAGGAGCCTGTTAGGGCCCGCTGGATGGCTTGCCTCGCTGCACGGAGGCTGGTTCGGCGTCATACGTCGCGGACTGGCGAAACAGTCGAGCCAGAATGTCTCGGCCTCCCATGAGCGGCGCCAGCGTTGAACCGCCAAATTAACATTGAATGCAGAGCGGGCGTAGATCTCGGTGGTTTCGCTTCCCCGCAACCACTTGTACCGAACTCGCAAATACACCGTCGGTAGCACAGGAAATCCTGGGCTTTCCGGCGGTTTTTGCGTTTAGGGCAAGGTCGATCATCGCGGCGATCGTGCCCACGAGCTCGACCTCCGACCCTTTGCCGTGCGGCGCAGGCGTGATGATCACGCGCTCGATCAAGCCTCTGATCAGTTCGCGCGTCTCGGTGCCCTCCACGCCATCTGTCGAACTGCCAAGCTGTTCCAACTCCTGTTGATAGGCGGCCGCCAAGTCTGGGGGCAATGCTGTCGGCTTGTGACAGGGGGTTTTCAAGTCCCGCTCAAGCTCAGCCTCGCGTGCTTCGAGCTGAGCAAGTTTCGTTTGCAGGGTCGTTGACCGCAGGCCAGACGCAATCGCCTCCACCAGTTCGTCCAACTTCTGTCTGACCTTTTCAAGCTCGCGACGCCGGGTCGCATCCGCGCCTGACGCTTCCTTTGCGGTCCGGGCACACTCCTCCTTGAAGGCAGCGCTGAATTCGGCACAGGCCTCCGGCTGCATCAGTCGCGTGCGCAATGCGTCGACGACCACTGCCTCGATACGGTGGCGCTTGATGCTCCTCGTGTTCGTGCAGATGCCCTGCCGGCTTGCGACCGTGCACGTCAGGTAATCCTGGCCGGAGTTGCTCATCGTGCCCTCGCACACGCCGCAGAATACCCGACCGGTCAAGATGTGCTGGGGACGCCGGCTGATACGGTAGGGAACGGGCTCTGCCGGGTCGGATTCCGGTTCGACAGCGCTGGAGCCCAGCCTCCGTTGAACGGCAGCCCAGAGGTCGTCGTCGAGAAGCCGCAAGTGTGGCACATCTTTGATGACCCACTGTGCGACCGGGTTCATGCGGGAAATCCGTTTGCCGGTTTCAGGATCTTTCACGTAGTTCATGCGATTCCAGACGATGCGGCCGATGTAGAGCTCGTTGCGAAGGATGCCCGTGCCGCGTTGTCGATGCCCGCGGATGGTCGTATCTCGCCAGGCATGGCCGAACGGGCCTGGAATGTTCTCGAGGTTGAGGGCTTTCGCGATCGCGATGGGGCTGCTGCCGGCAGCGAACATGGTGAAGATGCGAGTGACCACTTGGTGCTGTTCAGCGTGGATGCGTCGATCACCGCGGGTCTTTTCGCCTTGCTCGTCAACCTGCCGAACGAGTTCATACCCGTAGGATAGCCCCCCGCCAGACTTTCCTGCCTCAACCCGGCCGCGAAGGCCTCGATGGGTCTTGGCAGCGAGGTCGCGCAAAAACAGCGCGTTCATCGTACCCTTGAGGCCCACGTGGAGCTCAGAAACCAGACCCTCTGACACCGTGTGGATTGCGACGCCGGCAAAGCTCAGGCGCTTGTAGAGACCAGCCACATCGGACTGATCCCGTGAAAGCCGGTCCAAGGCCTCCGAGACAACGATGTCGAACCGCCTCTCCCGAACGCGCTCCAAAAGCGTTTGGTAACCAGCGCGGAAGCTGCTCGCACCCGAGATGGCCGCATCTTGCAGCACCTCTACGACGATCCAACCATGCCTCTCCGCATAGGCGCGACAGACACGGATCTGATCCTCGAGCGACTCGTCCCGGGAACGGTCGCTGCTGTATCGCGCGTAGATGGCGACCCGAAGGGCCGCAGTGGTCGGGAAGGTCATGGAAGCCTCTCGAGGTGAGCTTGGATATACAACGCGGCCGCCAGCACGATAGCTGCTGCGACGAGAGCGAGCGACACCTCCATGATAGACCATCCCCGTGTGAGATGGCGCCGTGCCGCCTGACGACCGAGCGACCGCGCGAGAAGCTTGATCGCCTGATCAGCTGTTCTCTCGGGTCCCTGATCCCGCGCCATCGCCGCGGCCACCTTCGTCATCGCTGCCAATGACGGGGTCATCTGGGGAAACGGCGTCGCGTCCGAAAGGATGGCTTCCGCCGGATCGGTGCTCATGGGGCGGCCCTCCCTATGGCACCATCTGACGGCGCTATATCTCCGCCATTAGACGCCATGGTGACGTCCTGAACGGGGTCAGTCTGGATCAGGAAGAGTGACGTCCTGCGTTGCCGTCGAGAGGTGTGTATCACTTCGGTAGCAGTCACAGGGTGGACGACGTTGATCCTTATTGAATACGCGGGCACTTGGGAGTTCGGCGCGTTCTGGAAGATCTTAGATCTCCAGAGAGAGGTCCGGCGTAGGTCATCGGGCAGATGCTGGGAGCCCCAATACCGAAGGCCATCCGAACTCCAATGGGGAAGGATCTGGGCAGGCGGATGTCCAGCGGCCGGTTGTCCCGGGGTTCGTGCCGATCTCGACCATGCCTTCCGCGCGTCGAACTGGGGGAGATCGGCCAGCCGGTCGTATACGTGTGGGCCTGCTGTGGTTGCCCCGGCGCCTGAATAGGACCATGCGGCAAAGGCCGCCGATGATGGCGCTCTCATGCTGCGAGCCTCGGCATGAGGTCATCCTGAACAGTCCCGGGCCCGGGGGAGACCTGCATCGTGTCAGCCTGAGAAGCTGCCGATAGTCCGCGGCGCGACCGTTTTGGAGAGGCGCCTGTTACAGCATCTCCTGCATTGCGTGCCATGACGCGCTCCAGGGCTTCCAAGGCTCGTTCGGCACCTGCCGCGCGGGTCGCTTGTTCCAGATGTTTATCCCGTTCCTTTGTGAGCTCGGAGTGCAGATCTCGGAACTCCTCTGCTTGCCTATGGAGTTGGGCCTCGTGCAGCTGAGACGCTCGGCCGGCAGCGCCGACCTCCCGCTCGAGTGACACGTTGGCGGCTCGAATGTCGGCCAGTATTGCCTGTGTGGCATGGAGTTCCGCGCACATACCTTGCAGAAGAGTCTCGGCACGCGTGCGGTTCAGCTCGGCATTCGTTACGAGAGAAGTCGCTGAAGCAAGGTCAGCGGTGATGCTGTCAATGCGGGCAGACAGCGCGACCTTCTCCAGCTCCGCGCGAGACGAGACATCCCGCTCGGCACTAAGGGTAGCGCGGAGGATCAGGACGTCGCGCTCGCTATCCTGCACCTGACGTAGTGCGGCATCGTGCTCGTCGGCAAGCTCGCCCAACGCCTCCAAGGCTTCATGAAGCTCTGCCTGGTGTGTCTCCCTCCAGGTGCCCATTGCCGCAACCCTCCGTGCCAATGTGAATGAGACATCGACCCCCCAGAAGTTTACCCTTGAGGGCGTCAGGTGACACATCGAAATGGTTATACCCCGCACGACAGATAAAGAGATTTTTGCAGCCGCTGGCACTGGAACCGAGGAAGGC
>JANXSM010000040.1 GCA_025352665.1 Rhodospirillales bacterium
GGCAGCCACAAAAGCCAAGCCGTGCGCCGCGCCATTCGAGCCGCCGGCGCGAGGCGGATATTCCTGCCTCCATACAGCCCCGATCTCAACCCTATCGAACAGGCATTCGCCAAACTCAAGACGCTTTTGCGAAAGGTCGATTCCAGGTCCGTAGAGCAGACCTGGAAAAGCATCGGCACACTTCTCGATGCTTTCTCAGAACAAGAGTGCAACAACTACCTCGTCAACTCTGGATATGCGCCAACTTAAAGCTATCACTTTCTAGCATGCCTAAGGCACCGGGGTGCGGCAGATCGCCCGGCACATGGGGCGGTCGGGATCGAAGATCTCGCGTGAACTGCGCCGCAACGCTGCCGCGTTCGGTGGCGAATTGGATTATCGGGCCACCACGGCGCAATGGCATGCCGAACGGGCGGCTCGAAGGCCGAAGCAAGCGAAGTTGGCGGTCAACCGGTGTTGCGGACGTATGTGCAGGACCGGCTGGCCGGCATGATCGTTTCGCCTAGCGGTGCTGCGGTTCGCGGGCCGACCGTATTGTGGAAAGATCGCAGACACGGACCGCGGAAAGATCGGCGGTGGGCCTCGGCGTGGAGCCCGGAGCAGATTGCTCACCGCCTACGGCGCGACTTCCCTCACGATGAGACGATGCGTATAAGCAATGAAACCATCTATCAGTCAATTTACGTGCAAGGTCGTGGCGCACTGCGTCAGGAGCTGACCGCCTGCCTACGCACCGGGCGGGCGTTACGTGTGCCTCAGGCGCGCAGCAGTGGGCGAGGCAAGTCTTTCATCGTGCCAGAGATCATGGTCAGCGAACGCGCGGCGGAGGTGACTGACCGGGCTGTGCCGGGCCACTGGGAAGGCGACCTCATCTTGGGATTGGACAGTTCCGCGATCAGCACCCAGGTGGAGCGCACGACGCGGTTCACGGTGCTGCTGCACTTGCCGCGGATGACGGAGCACGGTGTAGACGCTCGCATGAAGAACGGCCCTGCGTTGGCGGGGAATGGCGCCGAAGCCGTCCGCGACAGTATCGCTGGCACCATCACCGCCTTGCCGGAGCTGCTGCGCCGATCGCTAACATGGGATCAAGGAACAGAGATGTCGCAGCACGCCCGGCTGAAGATCGACACGGGTCTGGATATCTACTTCTGCGAGCCACACAGCCCATGGCAGCGCGGCACGAACGAGAACACCAACGGGTTGCTGCGGCAGAATTTTCCGAAGGGCACCGACCTGAGCGCTCACAGCAAGAATGCTCTCCAGGCGGTAGCGCTGGCCCTCAACACCAGGCCGCGCAAGACCCTTGGTTGGAAGACACCTGCCGAGGCATTCGACGATTACCTATGCTTGGCCCGAGTGACCGTTGCGACGACCAGTTGAACCCAAGCTGGCTGCCTTGATCGGTGTTGAAAATCTACGGCCTCCCATGTTTGCCGATGGCGTCCTCCAGCGCCTCGACGCAGAAGTCGGCTTCCATTGTGATCGACACGCGATGCGACAACACGCGGCGCGTGAATCAGTCGCCGACGGCGCAAAGATACACAAAACATCGCGCCATGGGGCTATAGGTGATGTCGGTCGCCCAGACTTGCTCGGACCGTTCGATCGTCACATTGCGTAGCAGATACGGGTATATCTTGTGGCCAGGCGCGGGCTTCGACGTGTTCGGACGCCGATAGATCGCCTCGATGCCCATGCGCTTCATCAGCGTCGCGACATGGCCGCGGCCAATCGAAACGCCTTCGCAGTTCAGGAAGTCGCGCATCATCCGGCTGCCCGCGAAGGGGTATTCGTGATGCAGCTCGTCGATGCGCCGCATGACGCGCAGATCCTTGGCGGAAACGGGACGCGGCTTGTACTAGACCGTGCCCCGGCTGATGTTCAGCGACTTCGCCTGCCGGACGATCGGCAACTTGTGCTCTCGGTCGATCATCGCTTTGCGCTGAGCAAGGCGGTGTTGGTGAGCGCGCCTTCCAAAAAATCGTTACCCAGCGCCAGCTCTCCGATCTTGGCATGGAGAAGCTTCAAATCGACGACCGGAGCCGGCGCCTCGCCTCCGCCGGGACCGAACACGCCGACCGCCCCTTCCAGCAACTGCGCCTTCCAAGCCGTGATCTGGTTGGTATGGACGTCGAACTGCTGCATCAGATCGCCAAGCATCTTCTCGTCCTTCAAAGCCGCCAGTGCCACCTTCGCCTTGAAAGCCAGCGTGTGGTTCCGCCGTGTGCGCTTGGTCATGCTCTCTCCTAAAATACAGCCATCCTGGCCGCTGTCAGGCAGTAATTCCACTGATCGACTTGTTTAGATTCGTCGATCCAGCTCTATGTTTACGAAAAACGTTCCCATATAACAACGTAAATAATATAATGCATTGCAATTCGACTTAATACAGTAATTATAAATTAGACTCAAGACTGTCTACACGCAGAAATATTTAGTTGTGTGTAACGAGCTTCACCAAAATAGGGCTGTCGCATCATTAATTTATTAAATTATTTACATAAGGTGCGCCAGTTCAAGCGATCAAATTTTGCCGAATTTCTCGATATCTTATTTCGGCTTCATAGCGCAATTGGGTCAGGTCTTGTGCCAGCAACGTGATCAGTTCTTTGGTCACGAACTTCTCGAACACGGTTGCGACGACAGCGCCTGCGGTCGTGCCACCGAAGTTGAAGCCGACCGCAATCGACGATGCGCCCTCGCGGCCTTTGATACGCAAGCCAAACCCGCAACATTGCGCGGCGCGAACTTTGCGGGCGATTTCAGTGATCGTCGCCCGCGCCGTGCCGTTTGCAGCCAGGCGGTCGAGGTGGGATTTGAGCTCAGGCTCGGACAAGGTGGCAAGCGCCGCCTGACCCAGCGCGCTCACCAACGGCAGTTTTTCGTAAAGAGTTGTGGGCTTCAGCTTGAGAGGGGCGAGTTGGCGGGTGCTGAACGAGACCACGATTGCGTCATGCTGCAGAAAGCCCACCGCGATTGGCCACAGACGCTGCAAGGTGAGCGCGCGACAGGCGTCGGATACACAGTCCAGGACAACGGCGCGATCATCGACACGGGCACCTAGGCGCGCCACCGAGGCCGTTAGACGGTATTCGCCGTGGCTGCCGTCCTGGACGACGAGGCCCGCCACGACGAGATCGGAAAGGATGCGGTGCGCAGTCGGCTTGCTCAGACCCGTGGTGGCGCACAGGGAACCGAGGTTGACGCGAAACTGCTGTCCCAAGGCATCGAGCAGGCGCAAGGCGCGGCCGACGACGTTTTTTCGGGGCAGCGCCTGCAGCTTCACGCGACGACGCTGGCGTTCATGGTTGGCGGTAGTCGCCAGAATTTAGAATCTGGCCTTTTGCGATGAAGTCCTGGCGGGCGGGGGAGAAGACGTCGATCAGAATATGCCGTCCCGACCCGACGCCTTCGGTGGTGTGGATGACGGGGGGCGGGATCAAGGCGATGGTGCGGGCGCTGGCTTTGATGTGCTGATCGGCTTGCCATCGATCGGCGTCCTGGTCCCAGGGGGTGCGGAAATGGTGAATGAAATCGCCTTCGATGGCTACAGAGCCTTGTTCGATGTCGACATGCGCATGCGGCGACAGTTGGGTTCGGTTGCGAGGGCCGGTGTATTCGACCCAGTTGATGCTGATCGTGGATGTTTGAAACAGTTTTGCCCGCGGCATGCCGCGTGAGTTTGGGAACTCGGCCAGGATGTGCACGATGGGGGCGCCTGGCGAGGCGATGCGCGGCATTGGTGTGGTTGCGCGCAGATCAGGCGCTTTCATGGCGAGCGCGTTGGGACTGGCGGCGTCGAGACTGGCCGCGTCGAGACTGGCCGCCATCATGCCGGCGGGTGGCTTGCTGAAGATGCGGATGCAGTCGCCGGCGCCGTCCGGTCGCACCGCGGAGTGGCCGGGCGGCACGATGCAGACGGATCCTGGCGGTGCGATGGTTTGCCGGCCATTATGGGTCAGGCTGGCGCCGACGGCGGGGAGCAGCACGAAATACTCATGCTCGGACACGACGTCCAGCGCTTCATCGGCCGAGTTCGACCAGGCGATGGTGAAGCTTCTGGCATGCAGCAGTTGGGTTTTTGCCCCAATGCCGTTCGCAGGTGGAAGTACGAACAGCTCGGCATGCACAGGATAGCAAGGCGCTTTCGGTCCGGTCATGCAATGTCCTTCGAGTGATCGGGGAGGCTTGCTGCGTCAGCCGTTCCATTGAACGATGGTGAGGCCGGCGTCGTAGTCGGTGAGATAGGCCAATCCGTCGGCCGCCACGAAGACGTCGGCGGAGTGCAAGACCTTCTGCCGGCCTCGCAGCGGTTCCATCCAGCGCGTGGGTGTTGGCGGCACGAACCAGCCGGCTTCCTGGGGGCGGTAGGGGTCGGTGAGGTCGAAGACGCGCAGGCCGGCGTTCTGGTAGGTCGCGAACACAATGGACGAGCTTTGGAACGATCCCGGACGGTTTTCGTGGAGGTTATGGGGGCCGAAATTGCCACCCTTGCGGACATAGTCCTGATCGTGCGGGACCGGGAAGGTGCTGATGGAGACAGGGTTCGTGGGCTCCCTGATGTCGAAAATCCAAATCGGCTTGAGCGGTTCACAGTCGATGGGGCGCACGGCTTCGTCGGCCACGATGAGCAGGTTGCGGTCGATGAGCGGGAGCGCGCTATGGGTGCCGCCGGCGAACGGGGGCGACCAGTTTCTGTGCGCGATGAGTTTTGGCGCGGTCGGGTCCGACACGTCGATGAGGGTGACGCCGCCGTCTCGCCAGCATCCGTAGGCGATGTTGCCTTCGACGACCACGTGATGGAGGCCGACGCGGCCAGGGTAGGAATAGGTCTCGCCGCCTGCGGCCCACAGCCCGGGCAGCCACCAGCGGCCGACGATCTCGGGCCTGGCGGGGTCGGCGAGGTCGATGATCACGAGGATATAGTCGACCATGCCGTCCAACAGCGCCGAGCCGTAGGCGTAGCGGCCGCCGGTCCACCACAGTCGGTGGATGCCCAGGCCTTCAACCTGCATGAAGCCGATCTCGCGCGGTGCGCCAGGATCGGTGAGGTCATAGACCCTCATTCCGGCCGCGTAATCCTGACCGCGCACGCCGAATGCGGCGCTGTCAAAGCCGCCCACGGAGCGCAGGTAATAGTCCTTGTCAGACATCACGGCACGGAAATCGAAGGCTTCGGCTACCAGGAGCAGGTTGCCGGCGGTTTGCAGATGCAGCCCCCAGGAAGCGTGGTGATGGGGCAGCAGGTTGACCAGCCTCGGCTGGCGCGGATCGCTGACGTCAACGACCGAGGTGCCGCGGGTTTTGCTGTGGCCGATATAGGCGTGGCGGCCGCAGACCATCACCTGGTCGCTGTGGCCGCGTTCGCCCAGATCGCTGTGACCGACGAAGGTAAAGCCCTTGACGCTTTCAGCAACGAAGGTGGGGTGAGCCGGCATAATTGGACCTTTGATGATGGTTATCAGATGCCGAGATACGACTCGACCTTTGGTATGTTGGCGGCGAACCGTGCAGCGTCGAAGACGTCGACCACCCTGCCGCCTTCGACGATGTAGGAGCGGTCGGCCAGCGACGACAGGAACCGCAGATTCTGCTCGACCAGCACGATGGTGTAGCCCTGGTCGCGAAGCCGCTGGAGGATTGTGAGAATTTGGGCGACGATGACCGGCGCAAGGCCCTCGGTCGGTTCGTCGATCAGCAGCAGGCGGGCGCCTGAGACCAGCATGCGGCCGATGGCCAGCATCTGCTGTTCACCGCCGGACAGCTTTGTTCCCTGACTGTGCTGGCGTTCCGCCAAATTGGGGAAAAGCTCGAACACCGCCGCAGCACTCAGTCCGCCCGGGTTTGTCACCGGCGGCAGGGTCAAGTTTTCCTTGACCGTGAGGCTTGCGAAGATGCCGCGTTCCTCCGGGCAGTAGGCGACGCCGAGGCGGGCGATTTCGAACGACTTGCGGCCGATCAGCTCGTTGTTGCGAAGAGCGATCGAACCGCGGCGTTTCGAGACCAGGCCCACGATCGACTTCAGCGTCGTGGTCTTGCCGGCGCCGTTGCGGCCGAGCAGGGCCACCACCTCGCCTTCGTGAACCCTGAAGTCCATGCCGTGCAGAATGTGCGATTCGCCGTAATAGGCGTGCAACTCCAGGACGTGCAAAACCACGGCTGGCTCATCCATGGCCGCCACCGAGATAGGCGTCGACCACTTCGGGGTTTTGCGAGATCGTGGCGTAGTCGCCCTCGGCCAGCACTCTGCCGCGGCGCAGCACGGTGATGGTGTCGCACAGATCGGCGATGACCTTGATGTTGTGCTCGACCATGATGATGGTGCGGTCTCGCGAGACCGTTCTGATCAGCTCGGCGATGCGGGCGATGTCCTCGCGACCGAGGCCTGCCATCGGCTCGTCGAGCAGCAGCAGACTGGGTTCGAGTGCGAGTGTGGTTGCGATCTCGAGCGCGCGTTTGCGGCCGTAGGACAAGGAGGCGCCGATGGTGGAGGGGTCTTCGGTCAGGCCCACAGCCGCCAGGAGTTCGTCCGCCCGGTCGTCGAGCGTGGCCAGGGCCGCCTCTGGTTTCAAGATCGCATAGTCCCAGCCTTGCTTGCGCTGCAAGGCGAGGCGGACGTTTTCGCGGATGGTGAGGTGGGGAAAGATTGCCGATATCTGAAACGACCGCACGATGCCGAGATTGGCGACCTGGTGAGGTCTGGCCGCGGTGATGTTGCGGCCGTTGAACAGGATCTGGCCGCTATCGGCTGCGATGAACTTGGTCAGGAGGTGAAAGCAGGTGGTCTTGCCGGCGCCGTTGGGTCCGATCAGGGCGTGGACGGCGCCGCGGCGAATGCGCAGGTTGACCTTGTCGACAGCCGTGAAGCCGCCAAAGGCCTTGGTAAGATCACGGGTTTCTAGAACGATGTCCGGTTGCGTGGTCATAGCGGGCGTCCGAGAATTTTGGCCATTTGCCCGACGAGGCCTTGGCGGAACGACAGCACGCATAGCGCAAAGACAGCGCCTTCCACCACCATCACCCAGGTGCCGAGAGGGGCCAGGTATTGCTGCATGCCGACGATGAGGAAAGCGCCGACGACGGGGCCGAAGATGGTGCCGACGCCGCCGGCGAGGACCATGAGGATGACGTCGCCGGAGGTGGAATGAAAGACGTCGGGCAAGGAGACGATGTGAAAGACGAACACCTTGAGCGCTCCGGCCAGGCCGGCGACGCCTGCGGAGAGGATGAAGGCCACGAGTTTGATGCGGTCGGTGTCGTAGCCGAGCGAGATCGCACGGGGCTCGTTCTCGCGGATAGCCTTGAGGGCCTGGCCGAAGGGCGAGTGGACGGCGCGGAAGACGAGGAAGAAGCCGGCGAGGAACAAAGCGAGGATGAGGTAGTAAAGCGTGATGTCGTTCTCGAGGTTCAGCACGCCCAGGAGGCGGCCTCGCGGAACCGGGGACAGGCCGTCCTCGCCGCCGGAGAAAGGGATTTGCAGGAAGAAGAAATATACGAGCTCACCGAGTGCCAGTGTGATCATGGCGAAATAGATCTTCTGCCGGCGTATCGACAGAAAACCCACCACGGCACCCAGCAGCATCGACATGCCGATGCCTGCTGCGATAGCCGCCTCAGGCGGCCAGCCCCAGGCCTTGGCGGTGTATCCGGTGATGTAGCCTGCGGTGCCCAGGAACATCGCGTGGCCGAACGAGCCGAGACCGACAAAGCCGAGCAGGAGATTGAGCGACAGCGCGAACAACGAAAAACACAGCGCCTTCATCAGAAAGGCGGGGTAAAGCATGGCAGGGGCCACCAGCAAAAATGTCGTCATCACCAGCGCCGGCATCAGATACGCCTTCGCGGGACCGGAGAGCACGGGCGGCGCGTGGGAAGATGCGCCAGCATTGCTGGTGAGCGTTGTGGCGCGACCGAACAGCCCGGTCGGTCTGATCAGCAACACCACGGCCATCAGGATGAACACGGCGAGGCTGGAGGCTTCGGGGTAGAAGGATTTCGTCAAGCCCTCGATCAGGCCTACTATGAAACCGGTCAGGATCGATCCGGCGATCGAGCCCATGCCGCCGATGACGACGACGGCAAAGACGACAGTGATGATGTTGCCGCCCATCAGCGGTGTCACCTGGTAGATCGGTGCGGCCAGCACGCCGGCGAGGCCCGCGAGGGCGGCGCCAAAGCCAAAGGTGATCGTGACCATTCGCGGCACGTTGATGCCGAACACGCCGACCAGGGCCGGGTTTTCGGTGCCCGCGCGCAGATAGGCGCCGAGCTTGGTGCGCTCGATCACCAGCCAAGTCGCCGCACATACGGTGACGGAGGCCGCGATCACCCAGGCGCGGTAGATCGGCAGCGTCATGAACCCCAGCTGCCAGACGCCGGTGAGGGCGCGGGGGATGGGATAGGGCCTGCCGATGGCGCTGAATTCGTTGAGGAACAAGCCCTCGATGACGGTGGCAAGGCCCAGCGTGAGCAGCAATCCATACAAATGTTCAAGGCGGTAGACGCGGCTGAGCAGCAGGCGTTCGAGCACCATGCCGAACAGCCCCACGATCAGCGGTGCCAGCACCAGCGCCGGCCAGTAGCCGATACCGGCGTGGGCCAGCAGCAGCCAAGCCGCGAACGCGCCCATCATGTAGAGCGCGCCGTGGGTGAAGTTGATGATGTTCAACAGCCCCAGGATGATCGAGAGGCCGAGGCTCAGCAGCGCATAGAAGGAGCCGTTGATAAGGCCTATCAGCAATTGTCCGTAGATCATCGGGCGTTACTTCACGAGCGCGCAATGACCTTCGGCAATCGGGCGGAACGCGGCCTCGCCGGCGATGGTGTTCTGCAGCGTGTAGAGGTCCCACTCGCCTTTGGCCTCGGCGGGCGATTTCACCTTGAAGACATGGACGTCGTGGATCACGCGTCCGTCGGCACGGATGAGGCCGTCGCTGAACACGCCGTCATGGGTCGGCATGGCCTTCATTTGGCTGACGATTCTGTCGCCGTCGCGGGTTTTGGCGACCAAGGCGGCGCGCAAATAATGCAGGGTCGCGGCATAGGCGCCGGCGTGGTGCAGGGTGGGGTAGGATGTTTTGTAGGTGGCTATGAAACGCTTGGTCCAGCTGCGGGTGCTGTCGTTGAGGTCCCAGTAGAACGGCTCGGCGAGGGTCAGGCCCGCGGCCACGTCAAGGCCGAGGCTTTTGACGTCGACGATGTTGGCGTTGATCCCGGCGAGGCGCTGTTTTGGCGCAAGGCCGTATTCGTGGGCCTGTTTCACCGATGTCACCAAATCGCCGCCGGCGTTGGCGAAGCCGATCACGTCGGCGCCGGAGCGCTGGGCCTGGAGGAGGAAGGACGAGAAATCCTGGGTGTTGAGCGGATGCCTGACGGAGCCGATGACCTTGCCGCCGGCGCGTTCGACAGCGCCGGCGGTGCCGGCTTCCAGATCCTTGCCGAAGGCGTAGTCGGCGGTGAGGAAGAACCAGGTTTTGCCGCCGGCCTTGGTAATGGCGGAGCCCACGGCGTTGCCGACCTCGTAGGTGTCGTAGGTCCAGTGGATGGTGTTGGGGCTGCAGAGGTCGCCGGTGAGCCTGACGGAGCCGGCGCCGCCGATGAGGGCGGTTTTATTGTTGCGCTTGGTCTCCTCGATGACGGCAAAGGCGACGGCGGAGTTGACCACGTCGATCACCGCGTCCACACCGTCGCGCTCGAACCATTGCTTGGCGATGGCAGCGCCGACATCGGCTTTTTGCTGGTGGTCGGCGTAGATGACCTCGACCTTGAAGGGGGCGTTAGGAGCCTCCTTCATGAAATCGGCCACGGCGAGCTTGGTGCCCTCGACCAGCCCGAGGCCGCCGGAGGTTGAGAAGATGTTCGAGAAGTCGCTTAGAATGCCGAGTTTATAGACGGGAATAGCGCCCTGTGCGAATGCGCGCGGAGCGCTCGCCACCGCCGGCACTGTCATGAGCCCGGCTAACAGCCGGCGGCGCGCGATCATGTGCGGATCAATCATTTTCCTGCCCTTCACCTGGTTTCACTTAAGCCGAACGGTGATTTTTGGTCTGCGCGCGAGACTAAGGTGTTCGGATGCGGCTGCAATCGGAATGTTCAAATATTCCGGCCAGTGGAATTGAAGGAAGGCAAGCGCTGGGCTCCGCCCAGCCCTGGCGGGTCTGGGCGGAGCCCAGCGCTTGCTTTCTTTCAGGCCAAATGACAGGCAACCACTGATTGACCGATCTGGCGCCAGGCGAGCATTTCGTGGTCGCAGATGGTTTGGGTAAGCGGGCAGCGTTTGCGAAAGCGGCACCCTGCGGGCGGATTCGCAGGACTTGGGATTTTGCCAGCCAGCGGCATTCGTGTTTTGGCGCGTTGCAAAGCGTGGGCGGGCTCGGGGACGGCGTGGAGCAGCGCTTTGGTGTAGGGGTGGCGGGGTTCGGCGTAGAGGCTTTCCGCGGGGGCGAGCTCGGCGAGGCGGCCGAGGTACATAACTGCCACGCGGTCGCAGACGTGGCGGATGACTGAGATTGACCCGGTTTGGTGGACACCCTGAAGCTTTCACCAGAGGTGCCAATGATGCCCAAATCCCGACCGCCTTATTCACCTGAGTTCCGTCGCCAGATGGTGGATCTGGTTCTTGCCGGCCGTGACCCCGACGATCTTGCCCGCGAGTTTGAGCCGACCGGCCAGTCGATCCGCGCGTGGGTTGCAAAAACAAGTCAGAAAGAGGGCCGACAAGGAGATGGGGTTGTTGCACTTTCCGCTCCAGATCGCGACGAGCTGGTGCGCCTGCGCCGTGAGAACAAGCAACTCCGGCTGGAGCGTGACATACTGTCAAAAGCGGCGGCCTGGTTTGCCCGCGAGACCGGAACGCTCCCGTCCGGATCTTCCGGTTCATGAGCGCGAACCAGGCCATATTCCCAGTTGCCGCAATGGCGCGCGTGCTCGGCGTGTCGAAAGCCGGCTTCTATGCGTGGCTGCACCGCCCGTGGTCGGCACACGCCGAGGCTGATGCCGCGCTTCTGAAGCGGATCAAGACAGTCCACGCGAGTTCTCGCAAGACGTATGGCGCGCCGCGCGTTCATGCTGAGCTGCGCAATCACGGGCAATCGCATGGCCGCAAGAGGATCGCTCGCCTGATGCGTAACGCTGGGCTTGTCGGCGCCAGCCATCGACACAGCGGGCCGACCACGACACGACGTGACAAGAATGCGAGGCCTGCGCCCGATTTGGTCGATCGCAACTTCACCGCCACGGCGCCGAACCAGCTGTGGGTCGCCGACATCACTTACGTGCCGACGGCGGTGGGATTTCTCTACCTTGCCGTCGTGCTGGATGCTTGGAGCCGCAAGATCGTGGGGTGGTCAATGGCGAACCACCTCCGGGCTGAATTGGTGCTGGACGCCATGGAAATGGCCATCGGTCAGCGGCGGCCGAAGGATGTCATTCACCACAGCGACCAAGGCAGCCAATATACGTCCATGGCGTTCGGCAAACGATGTGGCGAGGCTGGCGTGCGCCCATCGATGGGGTCCGTTGGCGATGCCTATGACAATGCGATGGCCGAGAGCTTCTTTTCCACGCTGGAGGCTGAGCTGCTCAGCCGACGCCGCTTTAACTCCCAGGCCGAGGCGCGAATGGCGTGCTTCAGCTTTATCGAAGGCTGGTACAACCCGGTCAGTCTGCATTCCGGACTCGGATATCGGTCACCGATGACCTACGAAGCCGAGATGCAGAAAGTGCTCGACGACGCTTAGCCCGCAAGCGAACAAACCGTCCACCGAAACGGGGCAACCTCAGTGCTCGTCGCGTAAACGTTCGAAGATCCGCTTCGAAGTGTGTCGCTGCTTATGGCGCGACAATCTGGGTGAGAAACTGCGTCAATCAGGATGAGAAACTGCGACAGCAACGGAAGCATATTGTTTGGTTTGATTGTCGCGGACAAGCGTTAAGTTTCGGCCTGATTGTCGGGGAGCGACACAGCGTCGAGTTCCTTGATTGTCGCGTGGCTTTGCGATCGTCCGGCGCTCTTTTGTTTTCGTTCGAGTGCGGCGCGGCGGCGATAGCTGTCGACGTTGGTCTCGAAGATCGTGGCATGATGGACGAGGCGGTCCACCGCGGCGAGTGTCATGGCAGGATCTGGAAAGACTTTGCCCCATGCCCCGAATGGTTGATTGGCGGTAATTGCCGTTGAGCGGCGTTCGTAGCGGGCGCTGATCAGTTCGAACAGCACGGACGTTTCTGCCTGGTCCTTGCTGACATAGGCGAGGTCGTCGAGGATCAGAAGGTCGAAGCGATCGAGCCGGTGGATGGCCGCCTCCAGTGCCAGTTCGCGGCGCGCAACCTGAAGCCTTTGCACCAAATCGGACGTGCGAGCGAACATCACCCGCCAACCGTTTTCCACCAGCGCCAGACCGATGGCGGAGACCAGATGTGTTTTGCCGCCGCCTGGTCCGCCGATGAGAATAAGATTGGCGCCTTTGTCGATCCAGCTGTCGCCAGCACAGATGGCCATGACACGGGCCTTGGAGATCATCGGCACCACGTCGAAGTCGAAGCTGTCGATGGTCTTGCCGGGCAGCAGCTGCGCCTCGGCGAGATGGCGTGCCAGGCGCCGCCGGTCGCGTTCGGCGATCTCGTGCTCGGCAAGCGTTGCAAGAAAGCGTGCGGCGGGCCAGCTCTCTCTGTCCGCGCGCTCGGCGAAACTCGACCAATCCTGCTTGATCGCAGGCAGCCGGAGGTCGTTGAGCATCACCGTCAGGCGGGCAGCGTCGATGTTTTGGCTCATGCCGCTTCTCCATTCGGCATGCTGTCGCCGCCGAGCAGTGCCTCGTAGGCAATCAGCGGCATGAGGTGGACGACGATATCGGGCAGGGTAGCGGGATCCGGCGCGAAGTGCGCGCACAACGTGGCGATGTCGGGGAGCTGGCCTGCCGCAAGGTCAACGGCAAGTAGCGTCGCGAGTTCGGCCTCGCATCCGCGCTCGTGGGCAAGCGCCAGCAGGTTGACCATTAGACGGCATGCCGACTTCTCCGGGAGTTTTTCGAGCAGCCTATCGAAGGTCAGGCGGTAGGCGTCACGTGGAAACAGCTGGTCGCGGTAGACGAGATTGAGCAACGCCATCGGTTTGCGCCGCAAGGCATGGATCACATGGCGATAATCCACGACATGGGCGCGCTTGCCGGTGACGGTGGCTCGTCCGCGCGTCAGCGTCATCAGCGAGGTGCCACCAATGAACAGATCGAGGCGATCGTCATACAGACGGACCCGCAGGCGATGGCCGATAAGCCGGGACGGCACGGTGTAGAAAACCTTCTTTAGGGTGAAACCGCCCGAAGAAGTTACTGGGACGATCGTTTCCTCATAATCGCAGGTTCGCTGTCCGGGCAGAGGTTGCAGGGCTGGCCGCTCTGCCTCGATGCGTTTGGCGTGATGGGCATTCTTGCGGCTGACGATCTCATCGATGAAACCGCGATATCCCGGCAGGTCGTCGAAATCGGCGACCCCGCGCATCAGCAGTGCGTCCTTGATCGCTTTTTTCAGATGGCCGTGCGGGCTCTCGATCGCCCCGTTCTCGTGCGCAATGCCGCGATTGTTGCGGGTCGGCTGCATCCCGTAATGGGCGCAAAGGGCGTCATAACGCCGAGTGAGGTCCTCGCGAGCGTCTGTGTCCAGATTGCGAAACGCCGCCGAGAGGCTGTCGCTACGATGTTCGAGTGGCGCGCCGCCCAGTGTCCACAACGCATTCTGCAGTCCCTCAGCCAGCGCCACATAGCTCTCGCCGCCCAGGATCACGTGGGCATGCTCGAAGCCGGAGTAGGCGAGCCGGAAGTGATACAGCCGGTGAGCGAGCGGTTGTCCTGCGATACCGATGCCTAGATCGGCCATATCAGTGAAATCCGACAGCCCCATCCGGCCAGGCTCCTGCACCTGGCGGAAGATCACTTCCTGGTCGGCTCCGTGCAGCGCCCGCCAGGACCGGATGCGGCGCTCCAGCGTACGACGTGCTCCCGTCGAGAGATCCGGATGGCGCCGCTGCATCTCCTCAAAAACTGCCACCGCACGCAGCGCCGGCGCCGCGGTCAGCATCGGCGCGACCTCGGCATCGAAAAACGCGACCAGAGGATTAGGGCGTCGGCGCCCGCGCGGTGCTTTCCGAACGGAGGGCGGTCGATGGTCCTGCTCCGCCCGATAGGCGCTGGCCGTGCTGATCGACGCCTTAGCTGCGGAAACCGCCGGGCCGTCTGTCTGTCGGAATGTCATGTAGAGCCTCATCTGATGATCGGTGACATGGCGGCCGGGCAATGGGCGGATCCCTTCGCGAGAAGACCCATCCATGCATCCAGCCGGTCGCGATCACAGATGCGCCGGGCTCCCGCGGGAGCTCACCCTCCGTGCCAATGTGAATGAGACATCGACCCCCCAGAAGTTTACCCTTGAGGGCGTCAGGTGACACATCGAAATGGTTATACCCCGCACGACAGATAAAGAGATTTTTGCAGCCGCTGGCACTGGAACCGAGGAAGGC
>JANXSM010000043.1 GCA_025352665.1 Rhodospirillales bacterium
AGCTGGACCATGTTCCACAGGAAGAAGCGCCTGACGTATCCCTCGTATGCGTCAGGGCATTTCTCAAGTGGTCGCTATCAGCCGTTGGCGGCCTTGCGCTTCGGGGTGACCACTTCGTCGTTGCTTTTCTTGGGTGCAGAGGCCTCGTTCATGATGCCACGCAGGTCGCGCAAAAAGGCGGTGCCCTTGAGGGTGCGCTGCACGAGTACCGACCGGCGGTCCATCGGATCGACCTTGCGGCGAGCGAGGTCGAGTTCGCCGAGCCGGTCCAGCGCGCGGGTGATGGCGGGCTTGGAGACGTTCAGATCGGCTGCCAGACCGCGAACGGTTTGTGCACCTTCCTGCAGGTAGCAGGTGAGGAACACGCCCAGCTGGCGGGCGGACAGATCGGGGCCGTCGCGGCGCACGAGGGCGACGACCGTGTCGCGCAGGATTCCGACGAGCTGGTCGGATGAGGGTGAAATGGCCATGGTAGTCTTCCTTTTGTTTGAGTTCCGGGTGAACCGGTTCGAAGGCGGTGTTAAATCTCAGGTCGCAACGGCAACGCCGGAGTGCGCCGCCAGGTGGGGAAGCAACTTGTCGGCGATGGCCCGGGCGAAGGCACGCATGGCCGGCGCTTCTCCCCCTTCCGGTCGGCTGGGTCGATTGCCGTCGTTCCAGCAATAAGTATCCAGATGAGCCCACGGAGTTCCCGGGGCAACGAAACGACGCATAAACAGGGCTGCGATAATTGCTCCTGCATGCGACTTTCCGGAGACGTTGTTGAGATCCGCCACGGGACTGTCGAGCCAACTGTCGTATCCGTCATGTAACGGCAATCGCCACATCGGATCCGTTTCGCTGGCACCCGCCGCCAGCAAGGCTTCCGCCCATTCGTCGTCATTGCAGAACAAGACAGGCAAATCAGGGCCCAATGCCACGCGGGCGGCTCCCGTCAGCGTGGCGCAGTTGACCAGAAGAGCAGGCCCCTCGTCGCTTGCCTCGGCCAGAAGATCGCACAGGACCAGCCTGCCTTCAGCGTCGGTGTTGCCAATTTCGACGCTCAGGCCACGCCGCGTCCGAATGACGTCGAGCGGCCGCATGGCGTGACCAGACACGGCATTCTCCACACATCCGAGACGAACCGACAGCCTGAGCGGCAGGTCCGCCTCCATAACGATACGCGCGAGAGCCAAGATGGATGCAGCACCGCCCATATCTTTTTTCATCATAAGCATGCCGCTCGGCGGCTTGAGATCGTAGCCGCCGCTGTCGAACACCACGCCTTTGCCGCACAGTGCGACCAACGGAGCGTCGGCCGCCGCGGTGCTGCCTTGCCAGGTGAAGGCGGCGACCACGGGCGGGCGGTCGGACCCGCGGCCAACCGCTGATATCGTGGGATAGGCTGCCTCCAGCGCAGCGCCTTCGGTGCGGATGAAGTGGGCGCCGAACGCCTCGGCAAGCGCCTGGCAGGCGTCGGCGAGCTCGGTAGGGCCGAGCAGGTTGGCAGGCGTGTTCACAAGCTCTCGGGCCATCCAGATGCTGATGGCCTGGGCCTGCGCCGCGGCGTGGCCGGCACACACCAAAGTGGCGGGCGCGCGCCGGGGCGACTTGAAATACGTGTAACGATACGCTCCGAGGCAGAAGCCGAGCACCGCGCGTGCCTCGTCGAAATCGCCCGCTGCCAGCTTCCAGGAACCTTCTGGCAGTCGAAATGCCAAATCACCGAACGGATGGTGTGAATGGTCGTGACCAAGGCCGATCAGCGCTGCCTCGATACCCGCGGGTCCGGGCAGCAGCAGGAGTTCCTGGGTGCGGCCGGCGAACCCGGAGCCGACCACGTAGGCGGCCTGGGCGGAGGTCAACCCGGCAATGAAGCTTTCGACAGTATCAGGGCGAAGCGCGTGAATGACCTTGGCATTCGGATCGTCGTCAATGCAGGGCAAGGCCGCTGCCGTCAAAAGTCTTGTCACGTTTCGGGCGTCTCCACTGTAACGTTTCTCGGCGCGGGCGCCGCTATCATAGACGGTCTTGATATGACATTTCGAATTCGCCAAAACAAGCTCGTTTCGAATTCAACTTGCGAAGACTACCGGAATTTCATGCGCTTGTCAGTTCTATATGGGTTCCCCACGGCAGTGGCACAAAAACTTCCCCGGTTTGCGAATGACCAGCGTAACGATGCCAGAAAAATGTCCAATTTTATTGACACAGCATTCCGCAGCTCGTCCGAGACATCGCCGGTGCGGGCTGGAATACCGCCTCCATGCTGTGAATGGCCGGTGCTCAGCGGCACCGGCCATAAGTATTATCGCTCCGTCGTTTTTGTGATCGGCGATCGCATCAATCGGCCATCGCCCGCTCCACCCGACGCGCGAAGCCAGCGGGGTCCTGCGGCATGTCGCCATCCTGCAGGCGGGCGAGGTCGAACAGCAGCTGTGCCTCGTCGGCAACGCCATGCCCCTCGGCGAGCCTTGCTGCGAGGTGACGGACCAGGGAATGCCTTGCGTTCAGCTCCAGCACCGGCGCAGCCCCGAAGCCCATGCGGCCCGCCCGCTTCAGCAGGCGCTGCATCTGCAGGTCAGGGCCGGTGCCGGCCGCCAGCACCACAGCACTTTCGGTCAGCCGCTCGGTGGTGCGCACGTCGGACACCGCATCGCCCAGGGTGGATTTGATGGCCGCAATCAGCGTGTCGGTGTCCGCCGGCTCACCCTCCAGTTCCGGAGCCGCAAGCTTGGACAGGTCCTCTGCCCCCTGGGTGACACTGCGGATCGGCTTGCCTTCGAACTCGCTCAGCCGGTCCGGCCAGAACGCGTCGATCGGGTCGGACAGCAGCAGCACCTCGATGCCGCGGGCTGCGAAACCCTCAAGCTGGGCGGAGGTTGCCAGCTTGTCGGCGTTGTCGCCCACCAGATAGTAGATCGCCTCCTGCCCGTCCTTCATACGCTCCACGTATTCGGCAAAGCCGGTCAGGCCCGTGACGGTGGACGAGCGGAAGCGCAGCAAGGGCGCGATATCGCTGCGGTGTTCATTGTCCTCCCAGGCACCTTCCTTCACCACGGCGCCGAAATTGTCCCAGAACTTGGCGTAGTCGTCCGCGTCCTTGGCGCGGGTCTTGAGCTCGGTGATGACGCGGTTGGTCACCGCCTTGCGGATACGGGCGAGCGTCGGCGTTGCCTGCAGCATCTCGCGCGACACGTTGAGGGGAAGGTCCTCCGTGTCGACAACACCCTGGACGAAGCGCAGCCAGGGCGGCAACAGATTGGCCTCGTCGGTGATGAACATGCGCCGCACATGCAGGCGCAGCTTGGAGACACGCTCTCCTTCCACCGGGTCGAACGGCTTCATGCCCGGCACGAACAGCAGGGCCGCGAACTCGATCGATCCTTCGGCACGCCAGTGTATGGTGGCCCAGGGACTGTCGAAGTTATGGCCGAGGTGGCGGTAGAACTCGGCGTATTGCTGTTCGGTGATCTCGGATTTGGACTTGCGCCACAGCGCGGTGCCCTCGTTGGCCTGCTGGTCCTTCCCGTCGCGCACGATCATGACCGGAATGGTGATGTGGTCGGCCCATTTGCGCACCACGGTCTCGATCCGGATCGGCTCCAGATATTCCTCCGCATCCTCCTTCATATGCAGGACGATGGTGGTGCCGGCCTCCTCGCGCGCGGCGGGTGCCAGGGTGAACTGGCCGCGGCCTTCGCTCGACCAGATCCAGGCTTCGGTCATGCCGGCCTTGCGGGAGGTTACCTCGACCTTGTCGGCCACCATGAACGCCGAATAAAAGCCGACGCCAAACTGGCCGATCAGGCTGGGCCGGTCCTCCGGCTTGGCGGAGGCGAGACTCTCGCCGAATGCCTTGGTGCCGGAGCGGGCGATAGTACCGAGATTGGAAATCATCTCCTCGCGCGTCATACCGATGCCGTCGTCGCTGATGGTCAGCAGGCGGGCAGCCTTGTCGACCTCGATGCGCACGCGGGCTCCTTCGGGGGGTGCGAGTTCGGCCCGGGTCAGTGCCTCGAAACGCCTGCGATCGGTGGCGTCGGCCGCATTTGCGACCAACTCGCGAAGGAAGATTTCGCGCTCGGAATACAGCGCGTGCACCACCAGATCGAGGAGGCGTCCCACTTCCGCACCAAAGTCATGTTTTTCCACGGTCGATTCGCTCATGTGAAGGCCCTTCATTGCGGGCCAGATATGGCCGGCAACCCACTGGTTTTCAACGCCGTCATCATCTTGACACCACGAACCCCTTGCATTCCGTGGTGCAGCATTCACAATTCTAAGGCATGTCGGGCTACGCAAATCGGGTGAAAGCGGTCCTTGGTCCCACCAACACGGGCAAGACTCATCTCGCCATGGAACGCATGCTGGCGCATTCGTCCGGCATCATCGGGTTTCCACTGCGCCTGCTCGCGCGGGAGAACTACGATCGCATGGTGGCCCGCAAAGGGGCCGGCAACGTGGCGCTGATCACCGGCGAGGAGAAGATCTTGCCGCTTGGCGCACGGTGGTTCTCCTGCACCGTGGAAGCCATGCCGCTCGACCGCCACGCCGAGTTCGTCGCAGTGGACGAAATTCAGCTATGCGCCGATCCCGACCGCGGCCACGTGTTCACCGAGCGGCTACTGCACGCACGCGGTTTGGTTGAGACGATGTTCATGGGGGCGGAAACCATCCGGCCCTTGCTGCAGCGCCTGGTGTCGGGGGTGCAGGTGGAAACCCGGCCGCGACTGTCCCAACTCACCCATGTGGGTGCCGCCAAACTCACGCGCCTGCCGCCGCGTTCGGCGGTGGTCGCGTTCTCGGCGGCCGAAGTGTATGCGATCGCGGAAATGATCCGCCGGCGTCGCGGCGGCTGCGCGGTCGTGATGGGGCGCCTGTCGCCTCGCACACGCAACGCGCAGGTCGCGCTGTATCAGGAAAAGGAGGTCGACTTCCTGGTGGCGACCGATGCCATTGGCATGGGCCTCAACATGGACGTCGACCATGTCGCCTTTGCTCGGCTGTCCAAGTTCGACGGCCACAGGCCGCGACTGCTGACGCCCGCCGAAGTGGCGCAGATCGCAGGACGCGCGGGGCGCGGCATGCGCGACGGCACGTTCGGCTCGACCGCCGATTGCCCGCCGCTCGACGACGAACTGGTGCGCGCGGTCGAGGGCCACAGCTTCCAACCACTGGAGCAGTTGTTCTGGCGGTCGAACCAGCTTGATTTCAGTCACATCGACGCGCTGCTGGCCTCACTGCAGGCTCCCTCCTCGGTGCAGGGGCTGGTGCGCGGCAACGATTCCTCCGATTTGGAAACGCTGACCCATCTGGCGCGTGAGCCCGATATCCGCGCCATGGCGCGCGGAAGGTCCCGGCTGAAGCTGCTGTGGGAGGCGTGCCAGATCCCGGATTTCCGCAAGATCTCGGACGACAGCCATGTCCGGCTGTGCGCGCGGGTGTTCGGCCATATCGCCAAGGACGGCCGCCTGCCGACCGATTGGATCGCGGCGCAGATCGCGGCCCTTGCGCGCGCGGACGGCGATATCGACACGCTGATGCAACGGCTGGCAAGCATGCGTGTGTGGACCTATATCGCAGCCCGGGCCGACTGGGTGGCCGATGCCGTGCACTGGCAGGACCGCGCGCGGGCGGTGGAAGACCTGCTGAGCGACGCGCTGCATGAGCGGCTGACCGCACGCTTCGTCGACCGCAGAGCAGCGCATCTGATGCGCAAGCTGGAATCGGCCGAGGCCAGCGATCTCGTGTCGGCCGTCACCAGGCGCGGCGAGGTTGTGGTGGAGGGCCATCCCGTCGGCCATGTCGAGGGGTTCAGCTTCGTGCCGGATCCAGATTCGGTGGGCGACGCGCGACGGTTGGTGCTGCGGGCCGCGCGACGGGCGCTCGTATCCGAAATGCCGATCCGGGTGGCGCGGCTGGAGGCGGCGGCAGATACCGCCTTCGCCTGGCTGCCGAGCCAGCGCATCGCCTGGGAGGGCGCGCCGGTCGCGCGGCTGCGGCCAGGTGCGTCGATCATTCGCCCGACGGTCGAGATCAATCTCAGTGAATTCCTGGACGGGCCGCAGCGCGAGCGGGTGCGGGTGCGGCTGCAACGTTTCCTGGACCACCACATCCGCGACGCACTGACCCCGCTGTTCGCCGCCTCCGCCATGGCTGAGCGCGAGGCAGTGTTGCGCGGCCCGTTGCATCGGCTGATCGAGGGGCTCGGCGTGGTGCCAGGTGCGACCGAGGACGACGTGGCTCCCGCTTTGCGCGCGCGGCTGAAAGCGCTGGACGTGCGTGCCGGCCGCTTCTCGCTGTTCCTCCCGGCTTTGCTGAAACCGCGTGCGCGCCAGGTGCGCGCAGCGCTGTGGGCCCTGCAGCACAATCTACCGGTGCCGGACCTGCCGCAGCCCGGCCTGGTCAGCCTTACCCAGCCGGCGTGGCCCGATGGGTTCGCCGCCGCCATCGGCTGGGTGAACGCGGGGCCGGTGCTGATCCGCCTGGACATTGCCGAGCGGATCGCCGCCGAATTGGCATTCGCGTCGCGCGGCAAGCCGATCGCGGTCCCGCCCTATCTCGCGCAGCACCTGTCAGTGCAGGCCGAGGCCTTGCCGGCGGTGCTGCACGCGTTGGGCTTTCGGGTGAATCCGTCGGTGGCGTTGCGTGAGGATGAATACGGCCCTCCCGCGCCGCCCACGTTGTCACCGGTGCGCAAGCCGGTGCGGCGGCCGAATCTTGCGACCGAGCCGTCGGCTCTCATGCGTGAGGGCCCGTTCGCCGCACTGGCAAGCCTGCGCCGGTGAGAACGACCTGTGATCAAAGACCAATGATCGAGGACCAGGACTGGCAGCGGCTGGACAAATGGCTGTGGTCCGCCCGTTTCATGAAGTCCCGCGCCGACTGCGCACGGCTGGTGGTAAACGGCTTGCTGCGCATCAACCGCCAACCGACCGAGAAGGCGCATGCACGGCTGCGGGTCGGCGATGTCGTGACATTGGCATTGCGCGGGGAGGTGCGGGTCGTAGAAATTCTTGCACTGGCCGTCCGCCGCGGACCGGCGCCAGAAGCCCGCAGCCTGTATCGTGAAATTGCTGAGAACCACGCGCTCCCTTGCGCGAACCCGGATATGCCTGCATATCGCGGCAAGTCGATCCCCCAAGCCGTCAGGAGTACGCGATGACCTACGTGGTCACCGAAAGCTGCATCCGCTGCAAATACATGGACTGCGTCGAGGTCTGTCCGGTCGACTGCTTTTATGTCGGTGAGAACATGCTTGTCATTCATCCCGATGAATGTATCGATTGCGGTGTATGCGAGCCGGAATGCCCGGCCGAAGCGATCGTGCCTGACAGCGATGACCGTGCCTCCGCCTGGGCCGAACAGAACCGGACCTTCTCCACCACCTGGCCAAACATCACCCGCAAAGGCGAGCCGCCGGCGGATGCAGATGAATGGAAGGACAAGCCGGACAAGGCGGCCTTGTTCTCGCCGGAGCCCGGCAAAGCCTGACATCGGCAGCCGGCCTGGCATGACGCGTCATGCCAGGAGCGCAGGACTGCGCCGCATGCCATGACTCGGTGCCAAAATTGTGTTATACGATTGCGCCGGAGTAGCGCGCGATCGTTGTTGGCGGTCGCCGCGGTCTCCGCCTCTCTTGCTTCTCAGGAAGGCCCCCGCGCCCATGACCGACATCGCTGCCACGATTGCGCCTGCAGCCCCTGCCGCCAAGGCTGTTGAAACCCGTCCCGCTGCCCCGCCGCTATCCGTACCGCAAGGCCCAAACGGCCGCCCGGCGCCGATCTCCCGCGCTTCCAACAAGGATGAGACGTTTTCCGAGGGCGACTATGTGGTGTACCCGACGCATGGCGTCGGCAAGGTCGAGAAGATCGCCATGGAAGATATCGCCGGCCATCGGCTGGAGCTGATCCACATCACCTTCGAAGAGAACCGCATGACCCTGCGCGTGCCGGTCGCCAAGGCCCGCAGCGCCGGCCTGCGCCGCCTGTCCACCAAGAAGGCGTTCGACGAGGCGCTGGCGACTCTCAAGGGGCGTGCCAGGGTGAAGCGCACCATGTGGTCGCGCCGGGCGCAGGAATATGAGGCCAAAATCAACTCGGGTGACCCGATGTCGATCGCCGAAGTGGTGCGCGACCTGTTCCGTGCCGAGGACCAGCCCGAGCAGAGCTATTCCGAGCGGCAGATCTTCGAAGGCGCGACCAGCCGCCTCGCGCGCGAACTTGCTGCGATGGAGCAAGTCGACGAGCCGACCGCGCAGGAGAAGATCCTCGACATTCTGCGCAAAGCTGCGGCGATCCATAACAAGGACAAGGTTGCCGCCTGATCCGGTTGGCAGATCATCCCAGGTACCAAAAGGGGCGGCTGGCGACAGTCGCCCCTTTTCGCAGGTGCGCGACGTAGCCGCGTTGCTACGCGACGCGGCGCGTGCGACATTCGCACTGTGGCTG
>JANXSM010000053.1 GCA_025352665.1 Rhodospirillales bacterium
GATATCGAGAACCATTCCGACACTATGGCCGTCGACGCATGCGCACACGAGGAGAGTGGTCCCGCTCGTTGGTGTGCTTGGCTGGACCGAGGTCGTCGGTGCCCATCAGATTATTAGCTACAAGGGCGACCTCTCGACGGAAAACAAGCGAGGTCGGTGCCGGACGAGCTGCCCGAAGCGCGCTTCGGCTTGGCGCGTGGCCGCGACTTGCTGGGATCAACGATTGTTTTTGGAAAGGCACTCCGGCTGTCAATCGGCACGCAAAAGGGGCTCTGACGCACTTTCGCTGATGCATGGTATTAAACCGCGCCGATCAGCCGTGCTTCGAGCAAGTCGAGTTTTGCGCGGCCATACATCTGCCGTTTAATCATCTTGAGCCTGGTGATCTGACCTTCGGTTTGGCCGTTCGACCAGGGTTGGATGATGGCGGCCCGGATTGCTGCGACGTCTTTGGTGACGCCGCGTGCAAGCGGAGCGATGAGGCTGGCCCTGGCGTGCTCGATCCAGCCATCCAGGCGGGCAGCCGCCTTGGTCCGGATCATGATCTGGAACCGCTCCACCAAAGTCCTTGCATCAGCTAGGCCGGGCACTCCCGCTTCAACGGCAGCAACAATTACAGTGTCGGCCTTGGTCAGGTGATCGCGCCCCATGCCCATCAACCGGGCCAGGGTGCGTGCCGACGGTGCTTTCATCAGACCCTGCGCCTGCATCTGGTCCGCACGTCGACGTCGCGTCGTCCACTCGCTGACAACACGCTGGGATCCTCGGAAGCCCTGGTCGGTGAGCCTGCGCCAGAGTTCGGCGCCGTTGCGGCAGCCCGCCGCCCATTCGGCATCCAGCACGGGCAGGTAGGCCTCAAGGGAACTTTGCCGGACACGGAACACGTCACCGCGGGCACCCCGGACAGTGTGGCGCACCAGCTTGCGGCTATGCCGCGTTCGACGCACGATCTCCTTGATAGGGTGTCCGGCCTCCTTCAACGCCATGATCTGCCGCGTGGTGTTCTCGCGCCGCAGGAACCCTTCGTATTGGAGCCGCTCGGCCGAGGTCAGCAGGGCCGGGTCGACCGTCGCCGCGCCCAAAGCATTTCGGATGGTGCGCATCGACAGGCGCACGGCGTCCAGGAATGCGGCGCTGGCGTTCTCCATCAGGTGCCAGCGATCGGCAACCTGAATGGCACCCGGCAGCGCGCGGGCGATAGCCTCGCCATAGCCGCCGCCCCGATCACGGGACACGATGCTGATCCCAGGGTGCCCACGCAACCATGCTTCGGCCGTCGCCTGTTCCCGGTCGGGCAGCAACGCCACGACGCGCCGGCGTTCCAGGTCGCAGATGATCGTGCCGTAGCGATGGTTGCGCTTCCAGGCCCAGTCGTCGACCCCGATCACGGCCAGCGTCTCGGTTCGAGGCAAGGCGCGCCGCCGGACGACGCGGAGCAGCGTGTCGTTGCTGACCGGCAGCATGAGACGTTGAGCGAACCCAGCACCGGGCCTACCGCCTAATGCCAGGCCAAGATGGTGGACGATCTCTTCAAGGCGCCCGGTGCGCCGGGCTCGCTCGGCCAGCACCGTCGTGTCGAACCGTTCGGCAAACACTTCACGCCGACAGCCCGGCACGCCGCACCGGAACCGTCTTACCAAGAGCCGCAGTCGGACCAGGCGCCCTGCGCACGGCAGATCGGAGGGCTGGCGGACATAGTGACTTTGAACACGGTGCGAGACCACGCCACACAACGGGCAGGCAGCTGTGGTGGCGCTGCTGCGGGCCGTTACAACCAGCGTGTTCTTGCCCTCATCGACACCGTCCACCTCCAGCCCGAGCGGGATCAACGACGCAAAACCGAACCGCAACGCCATGGATGCCCCTGTCATGAACATCATGCCAAATCGCCACACAACAGCAGCGGAAATGAGTCAGAGCCCTTTTTTCACGCCGAATCACAGCCGGAACGAGCACAGTCAAGAATAGGCACCTACGAACCCAGATAAAAGCAAGCCAAGATTCGAAATGTTTACTAGCGAGGTCAGTCAGGCCTCACCCCCAGCAAAAACTTCTCAGTGTCCGTCCAGAAACTTCTTGAGTCATACGAATCCGATGTGATTCAAGGAAGGCCGCTCCG
>JANXSM010000058.1 GCA_025352665.1 Rhodospirillales bacterium
CTTGACCCGTCTCGCGGTCTTGGGCGACAGTCCGAGCAACGATTTGATCGCGGCAGAAGTCTGCGAGCGTGCCTTTAGTTCCAGCAACTGGCCCATCAGTGTCAGCGAGATGATCACCGCCGCCGCCTCGAAATAGACCGACACCCGACCCATCGAAACGAAAGACGCGGGGAACACACCGGGAGCGACAGTGGCAACCACGCTGTAGATGAAGGCCGCCGAGGTGCCCAGGCCAATCAGCGTCCACATGTTCGGGCTGCGATGGACCACCGATTGCACACCCCGTTCAAAGAACGGCCACCCGGCCCACAGCACGACCGGTGTTGCCAGAACGAACTGGATCCAGTTGGAAATCTGCATCGGCACAAGTTGGTTGAGGCCAAGTGCCGGAAAATGGCCGCCCATCTCAAGAATGAACACCGGGGCCGCCAACACGGCCCCGATCCAGAGCCTACGCGTCATATCCGCCAGTTCGTGGTTCGGCGTCGCCTCCGCACTGATTTCAACCGGCTCCAACGCCATCCCGCATTTCGGACAGCTGCCCTGCCCGACCTGGCGAACCTCCGGGTGCATCGGACAGGTGTAGATCGCACCCGGCTTCGCTGCGGGCGTTGCAGCCTTGGGCGCCAGGTATTTGGCCGGATCGGCCGCGAACTTGGTCCGGCACCCGGCGCTGCAGAAATGGTAGCGTGTGCCTTGATGGTCGAAGCGGTGTTTGGAGGTCGCGGGGTCGACCTTCATGCCGCAGACCGGGTCTGTCACTGCCGTCGCCGAAACTGGGGAAAGGGCCGTGTGTCCGCACCCGCATGCTCCCGCGTTATCGCGGGGATCGCTGTGCCTATGCTCGCTCATGATATTGTCACTCCATGGGGCGTGCCCCGCGCGGACGCCCTTTTGGGTAACGGATCGACCTTCCCATGGTGGGAAGGTCAAGATCAATCTTCGCGAAGGTGAACCGTTCCGAAGCGGGCGGAGCCAGATCGAGCCTCAGGCGTCGCATATAGCTTGGTGGTAGACGTCCTGGTAGCTGCGGGCGGCGGTGGTCCAGCCGGCGGGACGTTGCATGGCTGCGGACTTCATGCGTTCCAGACCGCGCCCGCGGAAGGTCTCCATGGCGCGGTGAATGGTTCGTCGCAGGCTACCGGCGGACGGCTTGTTGAACAGGAAGCCGGTGACGTTGTCCTGGATGGTATCGGCGAGGCCGCCGGTCTTGTGGGCGATCGGCAGCGAGCCGAAGCGCTGGGCATACATCTGCGACAGGCCGCAGGGCTCGAAGCGTGACGGCATCAGTAAAAAATCACTGCCGGCGTACATCCGCCGCGCGGTGGTTTCGTCGAAGCCGATCTTGACGCCGATGTCTTCCGGGTGGCGGGCGGCGAGTTCCACCATGGCGCGTTCCAGTTCCGGCTCACCCTGGCCGGTGGCCACCACCTGGCCACCCTGGGCGAGGATGGCACTGGCGGCATCGACCACAAGATCCACGCCCTTCTGGTGCACCAGGCGCGACACCAGGGCGAACAGCGGTCCAGCGCTACCCCTAAGGCCGAACGAGTCGCGCACCTCGGCCGCGTTGTTGAGCTTGCCGGAGAAGTCGTGTATGTCGAAATGATGATCCAGATGCGGGTCGTTCTCGGGGTTGTAGCTCTCGTCGATGCCGTTGAGGATGCCGGTTAACCGGCCCTCGTCGGCACGGTTGCGCAGCAGCCCGTCGAGCCCGCAACCGAGTTCCGGCGTCAGGATCTCGCGCGCGTAAGTCGGGCTCACCGTCGTCAGATGCGAGGCATAGTACAGACCTGCCTTGAGAAACGAGACCTTGCCGTAGAATTCGACGCCCTCGGTTTGGAAAGCGCTGTCCGGGATGCCCAACGCTGCGGTACGCTCGCGGTTGAACAGGCCCTGATAGGCGAGGTTGTGCACCGTGAGGATGGTGGGCGTCGGCACGCCGCGCCAAGTCATGTACGCTGGCGCCATGGCGGACGGCCAGTCGTTGACATGCACAAGGCCGGGCTTCCAGCCGAGGCCGGGCAGGCCTGCGGCGATCTCGGAAGCGGCTAGCCCGAGTCGGGCGAAACGCAGGTCGTTGTCGGCGAATTCAACTCCGTTGGCATCGACGTAGGGCGAGCCCTGGCGGTCATACAGTTCCGGGCAGATCACCACGTAAAGGATCAGCCCGTCCGTGGCCTCCATCGCCGCGATCTTGCAGGCGGGGATGGCATTCAGCGCCGGCAGTTCGGCCAGCACCGTCAAGCCGGTGGCGCGGGCCAGTACCGCCGTGTAGCCGGGGATCAGAATACGCACATCCAGCCCGTTCTGACGCAGCACGCGCGGCAGATAGGCAGAGATTTCACCCAGACCACCAGCCTTCAGCAGATCGGCGATTTCGGAAGTCACGAAAAGCACATCCTGGTTGTCCGCCTCGCCATCGTTGCAAGCTGCGGAAACCTGAGACAGGCCGGGGCGGGACTGGCCTACTCCCTCGTCGATCAGCTGGACGATACCGATGTCCATCCTCAATCGCTCCAATCTTTGTGGCTAAAATGTGAACGGTTGGTGGTCGCATTTGGTTCCGTATCGGCGCGCACACGGCACGGTTTCCGATCGAACAGTCCGGGGCTCTTCGCATTCTCGAAGATTTTGGAAAAACGCTGAACCTTCTGTGCAGACAATGCGGCAATGGAAATTCATATCGGCTTTGGCTCGGTGTGCGCCTGCCCGCAGCCGACCCCCATGGTGCTGATGCCACGCGCACGTCCAGAGCGGCAGTGCGACCTGGTGACGATCGAGACGATTAACTTCGCGCCCGTTCGGCCAGAGCGGGATGGCGTCTGATAGGCGACGTCATCTCGCTCTAGCCTTCTGTTTTAGCGAGCAATTTTATCGCAAGGTTGGTTCAACCTCAGGCGATATTGCTCCGGTGCGTAGCATTTTGGGCGAAGCGCGGTGCGTTGCACCGATTTCAGCGCAGGATCGGGCCTGCTTCCAGCAAGGCCAGGTTCTGTTGTGCGAGATCGGCGGTACCGCTGTCGGGCGACAGGCTGATGGCGCGCTCCCAATCGGTGCGGGCACCGTCTGGATCGTTGTTCTGCTGGCGCAGGATGCCGCGCTCCAGCAGCGCCTCCGGACGGTCAGGGTCGAGAATGAGGGCGCGGTTAATGTCGTCCTGCGCCAGGTCGGGCTGCCCCATGTGGCGCCAGGCGGAGCCTCGGAACGTATAGGCGTCCGGTCGCCTGGGGTCGAAGTCAAGCGCGCGGGTGAGGTCGTCGATGCTGTCCTGGTAGCGCTCCAGCAGCCCGGCGGCGACGGCACGGTCGATCAGCAGGTCGGGATCATCGGGCGACAGGCTGAGTGCGAGGGTGGCGGCGCCAAAGGCGTGGGCGGCATCGCCTGCAATCAGCCAAGCCTGGTCCGCCTGGCCATAGACGGTGGCGCGAGAGGTTTCGGTGCCTTTGCTGGAAGCGGCGAGCTGTTCGAGCATGGTGGCACCTTTTTCCGGCTCGCCCAGCGCAATCGTGGCCAGGCCCAGGCAATGGGTGGCGCCGTCGCCACCGCCGGTGGCTTCCCACGCTTCAGCAAAGCTGGATGCGCCGGCGGGGTCGTTGGTCAGCATGCCCAGGCATTTCTCGTAGTCACCGCCCTCGGCGATGCGCGGCGGCACCGGCGGGATGGGCAGCGGCCCATCGTCATCGCTCGACTCGATGGCGGCAGGCGTATCTTGGGCGAGGACGTACCAGACTGTTCCAGCGGCGGCCAACGCCAACAGCGCGACCCCGCCGATGATCGCATGGCGCGTTTTCATGGCATGTGCAGTGTAGTCTGTCTGACGGGTCAGGGGCAAACGGAGCCATGGTCGAGCATTCACTGGTGATTTGCGGGTTGGGCTACGCGGGCGGCGCGGTGGCGCGTGCAGCGCTGGCGGCGGGGTTCTCGGTCTGGGCTACCAGTCGCGACCCGAAGGGTGTGCAGGCGCCCCCGGGCGTGGTGCTGGTGGGCTTCGATGTCGCCGGCCCCATTCTGGCGCAGGCGAGCCATGTGCTGGGGACGGCACCGCCCGGCGAGCAGGGCGATCCCGTGCTGCACGCGTACGGCCCGGTGCTGCTGGCCAGCCGCAAGCTGGTCTGGGCGGGCTACCTGTCCACCACCGGCGTCTACGGCGACCGCGGTGGCGGATGGGTGGACGAGACGAGCAAGGTCGCACCGGGCACCGCCAGGGCCACGCGACGCGTGGCGGCCGAGCAGGAATGGGCCAGGCTGTCCGGCCATATCGCCGTCGACCTGTTCCGCGTGGCCGGGATCTACGGGCCTGGACGATCGGTGTTCGACGATCTCAGGGCCGGCCGGGCGCGCCGCATCGTCAAGCCCGGCCATGCGTTCGGCCGAATTCACCGCGACGACATCGCAGGCGCGGTGGTGCAGGCCGCCCTGCACCCGCCGCTACCGGGCGTGCGCGTGCTGCATCTGTCAGACAACGTGCCGGCCGAAAGTTCGATCGTGATCGAGGAGGCGGCGCGGCTGCTGAATATGGCGCCGCCGCCGGCCGTGACCTACGCCGAGGCCGAGCCCGTCATGAGCGACATGGCGCGCAGCTTCTGGGCGGAGAACCGCAAGGTTTCCAGCGCGGCCACCCAGTCCCTGCTTGGCTATCGCTGGCGCTACAAGGATTATCGCGCGGGGCTAGCCGCCATCCTGGCCGAGGAGCGGGTCGAGCAGGGCTGACAGGGTTCTGATCAGCAAAGCCAGGTCCTGCGGGCGGGACAGGCGGTGGTCGCCGTCCTTGATGAGGCTGATTTCGACATCCTCGGACGCGACCTGCGCCGAGATCTTAAGGGCCGTCTCCCACGGCACGTCGGGGTCGCGCTGGCCTTGCAGCAGCCGCAACGGGCAGGCGACGGGGATCGCCGAGTCGAGCAGCGTATGGCGGCGACCGTCCTCGATGAGGTCGCGGGTGATCACCAGGGGAGGGCCGTATTCGCTCGGCACCTCCAGCCGGCCTTCCTGCAGCAGTTTCTGCTGCTCGGCCGGCGCCATCGACTGCCACATCAGCGTTTCCGTGAAATCCGGTGCCGCCGCGATGCCGATGACACCAGCGACTCGGGCCCCCATGTCGCGCGCAAGCAGCATGGCGATCCATCCCCCCATTGAACTGCCGATCAATATCGCGGGAAATTCACCGAGTTCCTCGATCACCTGCCGGGCGTCCTCGGTCCAGCGGCCGATCGTGCCATCGGTGAAGGCGCCGTCGCTTTCGCCATGGCCGGAATAGTCCAGCCGCAACATCGCCTGCCCACGATCGGCGCAGAAATCCCGCACGGCCAACGCCTTGGCGCCCGACATGTCGCTGGCGAAACCGGGCAGGAACACCACCATCGGCCCGCGGCCGGCAAGCCTTGCCCAGGCGAGATGTATCCCGTCGCCGCGATCCAGCCGTCCATTATGCTCCATGGGCGCAGAGTCTTTCATCCTGTCTGCGCTTTCAATCGCGCAACACCATGATATAGCGCGGCATGAGTGATTTTTCGCCCCCCACCTCTCCGGTGGTGCTTCAAGTTTTGCCGGCGCTCGGCGGTGGTGGCGTGGAACGGGGCACCGTTGAGATGTCGGCCGCCATCAGCCGGGCAGGCGGCACGGCCCTGGTGGCAAGCGCCGGTGGGTTGTTGGCCTCCAGCGTCGAGCGAGCCGGCGGCCGCAACCTGCTGATCCGCTCCATGCCGAGCAAGAACCCGTGGCGGATCTGGCGCAACGCGGCCCGTCTGGCCAGGCTGATCCGCAGCCAGAAGGTGGAACTGGTGCATGCCCGCTCCCGCGCCCCGGCATGGTCGGCCTATTGGGCGACGAGGCGCACCGGCGTGCCGTTCGTGACCACCTATCATGGTGCCTATAACGAGAACGCACCGTTCAAACGCGAATACAACGCGGTGATGGCGAAGGGCGACATCGTCATCGCCATCAGCCGGTTCATTGAACAGCTGATCGTCACCCGCCATAGCGTTGATCCCGCAAGGATCCGCATGATCCATCGCGGCGTGGACCCAGCCGTGTTCGACCCCGATCGCGTGGGTCCGGACCGGATTATGAAGCTCAGCCGCGCCTGGCGGCTGGAGGATGGCCAGCCAGTGGTGCTGCTGCCTGGCCGCATCACGCGGTGGAAGGGCCAGGCGGTGCTGATCGATGCACTGGCCCAGATGGCCACCCGCGATGTGTGCGTCGTGCTGGTCGGCGCCGACCAGGGGCGCGCGAAGTTTGTGGCCGAGCTGTCGGCCCAGGCGGAGCGCCTCGGCATCGCCGCGCGCGTGCGCATGGTCGGCCATTGCGACGATATGCCCGCGGCCTTGAAGCTCGCCGATGTCGTGGTCAACGCCTCGACCGACCCGGAGGCGTTCGGCCGCGTGGTCATCGAGGCGCAGGCGATGGCCTGCCCGGTGATCGGCACCGACCACGGCGGCGCCGTCGAGACCATCGACCACGATGTGACTGGCTGGCGCGTGCCGCCTGGCGACCCCGCGACACTGGCGCAGGCGCTGGACTACGTGCTGTCGCTGTCGCACGAGGATCGGGCCAGCGTGGGGCAGGCGGCCCGGCAGTCGGTGTGGGACAACTACACCACCTCACGCATGCAGGAAGCCACGCTGGCGGTGTATCGAGAACTGTTGGGATGACCCGAATCCTGGTGGTGCGGCTCGGCGCCCTCGGGGATTTCGTGCTCTCCTTCGGCCCGTTCGCCGCCATCCGCGCGCAGCATCCGAACGCCGAGATCACGCTGCTGACCACAGCGCCCTTTGCAGGCCTCGCTGCATCATGCCCTTGGTTCGACCATGTCATCGTCGATGCCCGGCCACGCTTGTGGAATCCGGTCGGGCTTTGGCGTCTGGCGCGGTCGCTGCGTGGCTTCGATTTCGTCTATGATCTGCAGACCTCCGGCCGGTCCTCGAAGTATTTCTTCCTGGCGGGCCGGCCGCGCTGGTCCGGCATCGCGCCGGGCTGCTCGCATCCCCAATCGGATCCCGCGCGAGAGGTGCTGCACACCATCGAACGCCAGCGCGACCAACTCCGCATCGCGGGGATCGTGGAATTCCCGCGCCCCGACCTCGGCTGGCTGACCGCAATGCCGGCCCCCGACCTGCCGGAGCGGTTCGCGCTGCTGGTGCCCGGTGCCGCATCGAGCCGGCCGGCCAAACGCTGGCCCGTGCAGAATTTTGCCGAAATCGCGGTGATCCTGCAGGCCCGCGGCCTGGTGCCGGTGATCGTCGGCGCCGCGGCGGAGGCGCCGATCGCTGCCATCATCCAGGCCGCCTGCCCCGAAAGCGTCGACCTCACCGGCCGGACCCGTATCGAGGCGTTGTTCCCGATCGCCGCCCGCGCCAGCCTCGCCGTCGGCAACGACACCGGCCCAATGCACATTGCCGCCGCGATGGCATGCCCCTGCGTGGTGCTGTTCTCCGCCGACAGCGACCCGGCGCTGACCGCGCCACGCGCGCCTGACGGCGGCTGGCCGGTGACCTTGCGCGAAACCAACTTGGCAGATCTGCCCGTTCAAAGGGTTGCCGCGGCGCTGCCTTGACGCCATAGAGCACGGCCGCTTACCAATACGAGGATAGTATGCCCGCGATCACCCTGCCCGACGGTTCGGAACGCCGTTTCGATGGGCCAGTGACGGGGACCACCGTGGCCGCCTCGATCGGCCCAGGCTTGGCGCGTGCCGCCCTCGCCATGCAGCTCGACGGCAAGCTGATCGATCTCTCCACTGAGATCACCCAGGAAAGCCGCGTCCGTTTCATCACCCGCCGTGATCCCGAGGCGCTGGAGATGATCCGCCACGACTGCGCCCACGTGCTGGCGGAGGCGGTGCAGGAGCTGTTCCCCGGCACACAGGTGACCATCGGCCCATCCATCGAGAACGGCTTCTATTACGACTTTGCCCGCGACGAGCCATTCACTCCTGCCGATTTCCCGTCGATCGAGGCGAAGATGCGCGAAATTATCGCCCGCGGCGCACCGTTCCAGCGCGAAGTCCGCGACCGCTTCGAGGCGATTGCACACTTTGAAGCCCGCGGCGAAGGCTACAAGGCCGAGTTGATCCGCGACCTGCCCGAGACGGAAACGATCACCTTCTACAGCCAGGGCGACTGGATCGATCTGTGCCGCGGTCCGCACATGCGCACCACGGCGGATGTCGGCACGGCGTTCAAGCTGATGAAGGTGGCCGGCGCCTATTGGCGCGGCGATCACCGCAACCCGATGCTGACGCGCATCTACGGCACCGCTTGGCGCGACCAGAAGGAGCTCGACGCGCATCTGACGATGCTGGAGGAGGCGGAAAAGCGCGACCATCGTCGCATCGGCCGCGATATGAACCTGTTCCATTTGCAGGAGGAGGCCACTGGTAGCGTATTCTGGCATCCCAAGGGCTGGAAGCTGTACAGCACGGTGCAGAGCTACATGCGTCGCCAGCTCGACGCCAATGGCTACCAGGAGGTCAAAACCCCACAGCTGGTTGATCGGTCCCTGTGGGAAGCCTCCGGTCATTGGGACAACTACCGGGAGCACATGTTCCTCACCCAGGTGGAGGACGAAAAGAAGTTCCTCGCCCTGAAGCCGATGAACTGCCCCTGCCACGTGCAGATTTTCCGCCACGGTCTGCGCAGCTATCGCGAACTGCCGCTGCGCATGGCCGAATTCGGCGCCTGCCATCGCTACGAGCCCTCAGGGGCCTTGCACGGCATCATGCGCGTGCGCGCCTTCACCCAGGATGACGCGCATATTTTCTGCACCGACCAGCAGATCGCGCCGGAAACCGCACGTTTCGTCGCCCTGTTGGCCGAGGTCTACCGCGATCTCGGCTTTGACAGCTTCAGGGTGAAGTTTTCCGACCGCCCAGTGCTGCGCGCCGGCAACGAAGCAGACTGGGACCGCGCCGAGCAGGCCCTGCGTGAGGCCTGCAACCTGGCTGGAGTGGAATACGAGCTGAACCCGGGCGAGGGCGCCTTCTACGGCCCGAAGCTGGAATTCGTGCTGCGCGACGCCATCGGTCGCGACTGGCAGTGCGGCACCTTGCAGGTGGATTACGTGCTGCCCGAAAGGCTCGATGCCGAATATGTCGGCGAGGACAGCCAGCGCCACCGTCCGGTGATGCTGCATCGCGCCATTCTCGGCAGCTTCGAGCGCTTCCTGGGCATTCTGATCGAGCAATACGCCGGCCGCTTCCCGCTGTGGCTGGCGCCGGTGCAGGTCGCCGTGGCCAGCATCGTTTCCGACGCCGAGCCCTACGCACTCGAAGTGGCGGCCGCGCTGAAGGCGTGCGGCATGTCGGTGGTGACCAACACGGCCAACACCAAGATCAACGCCAAGATCCGCGATTATAGCCTGCAACATGTGCCGGTCATTGCCGTCGTCGGCCGCAAGGAGGCGGAAGAACGCACGGTTGCGTTGCGCAGGCTGGGGGGCGAGGCACAGCAGACGTTGTCGCTCGAAGCAGCGGTGAAGCTGCTTGCACTGGAAGCCAGCCCACCCGATATCACGCGCCGAATGTAAAACCGGCTGGCGTCGACGCATCCATCATGTGTCGACAGCAAGACGGGCAGGTGTCGATCACGTGACATTGCTTGAAACGGTCGGTCCGGAAGTGCAAAAGACCAGCCGACAGAAACTTTGACAGGAGACCACCATAGCCAGACCACCCATGCCAGCCTCCCCCAGCCGCGACGGCGGGCCGCGTGTGAATGAAGACATCCGTGCCATCCAGGTACGGCTTATCGACCAGGACGGCGAGATGCAGGGCGTGATGACCGCCCGCGATGCGCTGCTGCGCGCCTACAGCGTGGGCCTCGACCTGCTCGAGATCAGCCCGAACGCCGAGCCGCCGGTGGTCAAGATTCTCGACTTCGGCAAGTTCAAATACGAGCAGCAGAAGAAGAAGAACGAGGCCAAGAAGAAGCAGAAGGTCATCGAGATCAAAGAGGTCAAGGTTCGACCGAACATCGATGAGAACGACTACCAGGTGAAGCTGCGCGCCATGAAGTCCTTCATTGATGAGGGCGACAAGGTGAAGGTCACGCTGCGCTTCCGCGGCCGCGAAATGGCCCACCAGGATCTCGGCATCAAGGTGCTTGAGCGGATCCGCGCGGACATGGACCTCGCCACCAAGGTGGAGCAGATGCCCAAGATGGAAAATCGGCAGATGGTGATGGTGCTCACGCCGCGCTGATCTGGTGCGTCGAATGGATAACCATGATGGATAGACGGGGGGCGTCACGCGATGGGGTGTTGCGCAGGACGCCCCATCTCCCGGCGATCTTTGATCTGTTGGATCAGGCGGTCACCACAGGCTCCACCAGCACGAGGCTGCCATGGCAGGCAGCCCTGCAGCGGCCGGCGCGCTTGGCGCTATACAACGCCTCGTCGGCAGCCTGGATCAGGGTTCGCGGGCTCGAGCCTTCGCTGGTCGGCAGCAGCGCCATCACTCCGGCGCTGACCGTGACGACCCCGAAATCCGAGTGCTCATGCGTGATCGCCATGTTTTGGACCTGCTCGACCATGCGGTCGGCCAGGCGTTTGGCACCGGGCAGGTCGGTCTCAGGCAGAATCACGGCGATCTCCTCGCCCCCGTAACGCGCCACCAGGTCCGATCCCTCCCGCACGGAGGCGCTGATCGAGACGGACACGCTGCGCAGGCAGTCGTCACCGGCCTGATGACCGTAGCAGTCGTTGAAACGCTTGAAATGATCGACATCGAGCAGCATCAGCGCCAACGGTTGGCCGGTGCGCTGGGCCCGCAGCCATTCGCGGGCCAAGGTCATGTCGAACAGCCGACGGTTGGCGAGCCCGGTCAGCCCATCCTGCCACGCCAGGATTTCCAGCTGCTGGTCGCGGCGTTCGATCTGCTCCACCGCCTTGTTGAACATCTGGCCCAGGCGCTGGAACTCGGTGAGACGAAGCCCCGCCAGCGGCGCGCGGACCGACAGATCCCCCGCCCCCAGCCGCTGCGCCGCGCGGCCAAGCGCCTGCAGCGGGTCAGTGATCGAACGCTTGGCCACCACCCAGGCGATGGCGAGGCCCAATGACAGCATCAGCATGGTCATGCCCACCTCAACCAGCACGCGACGGTTGGCCCCCGCCAGCACCAGGGCCTGGTCAATAGCGACGGAAACCACCGCCTGACGGTCGGCATCGCCGGCCAGCCGCTGAAAGCCGACAATGCGGATCAGCCCGTCCGGCCCCTGGGTGTCCATCACCCCCGAGAACTTGGCATGAAACGCTTCCAGCAGCGGGGAGGGGGGCATGCTGCGGCCGGCGATGTCGCGTGGCGGTGGCGCCTGCGCCAGGGTGGCACCGCCCTGCAGATCGGTGATGGTGACGATCGCGGCACCGCTGGTCTGATGTTGGAGGGCGATATCGGACAGCCATCGCAGCCGCAGGGTCACCAGCAGCACGGCATTGGACCCGTCCGGCCCGGGCCTTGTGCCGGCCGGATCGTCCAGCGAAACCGGCGATCCGACTGCCGCGATCGCCTCGCCGGTGGTGCGCTTGACGATGATTTCGGTGAAGCTGCGGCCGTCCGCCCCCGGCGACAGCGCTTCCCGGAACCATGGCCGGTCGGCGACGCTGGGCGGCTTCTGCAGCCGCTCGCCGCTACTGCATATCGCGTCGCCGTCGCGGTTGCGCAATGAGATCGTGTCGATCTGCGGTTGTTCGCCGGCAACTGCCGCCAGCAGCATGTGGCAGGCGACGGGGTCTGCCGCGCGAATGACCGGAACATGGCGCAACACCCGCAGCAGGCTGGCCGCGGCCTCGATGCCGGTCACGTGCTGAGAGGCCGCGGAGCGAGCCAATTCCGCCACGTCCAGGCGCGCGTTGGCGATGGCATCCGCCCGGTCGGTCGCGGTGCGCCAGATTTGCAGGCCAAGCATCGGAACGATGAGCACCAGCGCGAGCATCACGAGTCTTAGGCGGATTCCACTCCAAAACGACATGCCGCCACTCCTGCAGGCCCGTCGTGCTGCCGGGCTTCGAAGTATGGCTCTGCAATCTCTAACAAGGTCTTAGGAGGCTGGTTCAGCCCGGCTGTTTCGCCTTGTGGGCGAGCAGTGCCATCAACCGGCGATCCCGCCATTCCTGCCGAGCAGCGTGCTCCTCCAGCGGCAGATCGTGGCGCATGGTGGCGTCGACATCGCCGACCAGCTCGGGGGTCATCTCGATCGGGTTCTGCTCGGCCTCCACTTCGCGGTACAGCCTGCCGTAGCGCTCGCAATAATCGGCAAGACCGCCGGGCGCGTTCAGGTCAATCGTCTCGAACGGGCCCATGAAGGCCCAACGCAGCCCCAACCCGTGCTTGATCGTGGCGTCGAGGTCCTCGGGCGAGACCACGCCGTCCGACACCAGGCGGAAGGCCTCCGCCACCAGCGCGATCTGCAGTCGGTTGAGCACGAAGCCCTTGACCTCGCGCTTGACGGTCGCCGGCACCATGCCCGCGCTCTCCATCAGAGTGCGCGTGCGAGCCACAACCTCCTGCGCCGTCCAAGGTGCCGGGCACAGCTCGACCACCGGCACGAGATACGGCGGGTTGACGGGATGGGCCACCAGGCAGCGGGCCCGGCCGCGCAGCTCGCGGGTGAAGGCACTGGCGGGAATACCGCTGGTCGAGCTGGCGAGCACGCAGGATTTATCGGCGATCGCGTCCATCTGCGCGAACAGCTCTATTTTGGCGGCGACTTGCTCCGGCCCGTTTTCCTGCACATGCACGGCGCCGTCGAGCGCCGCCTCCAGGCTCGGCGCCAGGCTGATACGTGCCATCACCGCGTCTGGCGTGTCGGCGAGCAATCCGGCATCGCGCAGTTCGGGCAGCCGTGCCGCAATGAAACCCAGCGCAGTCGAGGCTGCGTGCTGCGAGCTGTCGTAGAGCGAGACGGCAAACCCGGCACGGGCAAAGACGATGGACCAGGCGCGGCCGATCAAACCTGCGCCGATAATTGCGATTTTCTGCATGCTGATCTCCCGGAGCGCGATCACACCATTCTCAGCCGGCCTTGCGCAAGGCCCCAGCTGTCGGCAGGCTGCGGCGCCAGGGAGCGGAACACGAAATGACCATGAAACGCATCGCCGTGCTCGATGATTGGCAGGGCATCGCGGCCGACGCCTGCGACTGGTCCGCCCCCGCCGCGCAGGCGGAACTGGTGTTCTTCCGCGAGGCCTTCTCCGATCTCGACGCCGCGGTGGCGGAACTGGTCGATTTCGACGCCGTGGTCGCCATGCGCGAGCGCACCGCCTTCGGCCCCGCCCTGCTGGACCGGCTGCCGCGTTTGCGTCTGCTGAGCTTCACCGGCGCGCGCAACGCCGCCGTCGACATTGGCGCCTGCACCGAGCGGGGCATACTGGTGTGCCACACCACTGGCTCGCCGCCGACCCATGGCACCGCCGAACTGGCGCTGGGGCTGATGCTGGCGGCGGCGCGGCAGCTTCCGCTGGGAGATGCCGAAATCCGCGGCGGCCGGTTCCAGGAAAACCTGCCGCTGGGCATCGAGCTGTCCGGGCTGACCCTGGGTGTCATCGGCCTCGGCAAGCTCGGCAGCCGCATGGCGCATTATGGCAACGCGCTCGGCATGCAGGTGATCGCCTGGAGCCCCAACCTCACCGACGAACGCGCCATTGCGGCCGGCGCCACCTGCGTGGAGAAGGCCGAGTTGCTGGCCCGCGCCGATGCGATCACCGTGCATCTCGTGCTGTCCGAGCGCAGCCGCAACACGCTCACCGCGGCCGACATCGCTGCCATCCGCCCCGGCGCCATCCTGGTCAACACCTCCCGCGCCGGGCTTATCGACCAGCCGGCGTTGCTGGCCGCCGTTCACGCGGGCCGGCTGGTCGCAGCACTCGACGTGTTCAACACCGAGCCGTTGCCGGCAGGCGATCCGTGGCGCAAGGCGCCCAACACCGTGCTGTCGCCGCATCTCGGCTACGTCACCGCCGGCAACATGCAGGCGCTCTACCGCGAATCGGCTGCCAATCTCGACGCCTGGCTCAAGGGTGCGCCGATCCGCACACTGAACACCGTCTGATCCAACCGGAGTGTCCGCCATGCATGCCTGGGCTGTTGTCGAGAACGGAGCGCCGCTGCAGGAACTGCAGCTGCCCACGCCAGTGCCCACGGGCACGCAAATCCTGCTGGAAACCACGCATTGCGGGGTGTGTCACTCGGATCTGCATCTGTGGGAGGGCGGCTACGATCTAGGGTCCGGCAAGACGCTGCGCATGGCTGATCGCGGCGTGGTGCTGCCGCTGGTGATGGGCCACGAGATCGTCGGCAAGGTCGTGGCCATGGGGCCAGATGCCACGGGTGTTGCCCTCGGCGATGTCCGGATCGTGTTCCCCTGGGTCGGCTGCGGCATATGCCGCCTGTGCCTGGCCGAGGAGGACAACATGTGCGCCAACGGGCGCAGTATTGGAGTTTACCAGAACGGCGGCTACGGCAGCCATGTGGTGGCGCCGCATCCGCGCCACCTGGTCGATCCCGGCACGCTCGATCTTTCAGTGGCGGCAACCTATGCCTGCTCAGGGATCACCGTGTTTTCAGCCATCCGCAAGGTGATGCCGCTGCCGGCGGACGAGGCGATCGTGCTGGTCGGAGCCGGCGGGCTGGGGCTGAACGCCATCGCGGTGCTGCGCGCCCTTGGCCATCAGAATATCATCAGCGTCGACGTCAGCGCCGAAAAGCGCGCGGCGGCCTTGGCCGCTGGCGCCACCACGGCGGTGGACGGCAGCGGCGAAGGCGTCTCGGCACGCATCATCGAGGCCGCGGGCGGCCAAGTCGCCGCCATCATCGATCTCGTCAACGGCACGGCGACCGCGCGCTTCAGCTTCGATTCGCTGCGCAAGGGCGGCAAGCTGATCCAGGTCGGCCTGTTCGGCGGCGAGCTGAACCTGCCGCTGCCGCTCATGGCCATGCGCGCGCTGACCGTGCAGGGCAGCTACGTCGGCAACCCCAAGGAGCTGCGTGAGCTGGTGGCGATCGCCCAGACCGGCAAGCTGCCGGCGCTGCCGATCACCGAAATGCCCGCCTCGGAGGCGAACGCCGCCCTGATGCGCCTGCGCGACGGCAAGGTAACCGGCCGCCTGGTGCTGCGCGCCGGGTAACCAGTCGTTAAGCTATGCAGCCCGACCTAACGCCGTCATGAACTCCGCCCAGTCGCGTTTGCTCATGCCGCTGTTGGGTTGGGTGACGGCATCGCCGGCCAGCATGCGCTTCACCGCAGTCAGCATCGGGCCTGAGAAGGTAACGGCGCCGAGCCGGTAGTCGCGAAAAGCCTCCCAGCACAGGGGCACCCACGCCTTCACGCTCTCCAGCATCGCCTCCGCATAGACGCGGATTTCATACTGTGCGTGCGCGTCGATGCGCAGCGACAGGAAGTGCAGGAGATTGTGCAGATCGATCTTCCAATACCACTGCGTGTAGGTGTTGAGCGTGAGGTTCATGCGGGCGAGCTCGCGCGCCAGGCCCTGGCGCGTGGGGTCCGCGCCATCTTCGTTCAGCATTTCCGCGTAATGCGCATAGGTTTGCTCGGCATCGCCGCGCAACAGGTCCAGCACGCGGGCGGCTTCGTCGCCGACCAGCACGTCGCCCCGGCCTTGGCGGTTGGCGCTGCTTTGGGCCGCCAAATTCTCTGGCGCGGGGATGTAGAACTCGCGGTCCAGGATCGAGTAGCGAGCGGAATACTCGTTCACATTGGCGGTGCGGTGGCGGATCCACTGGCGTGCGACGAAAATTGGCAGCTTCACATGGAATTTGATTTCGCACATCTCGAATGGCGTGCTGTGGCGATGGCGCATGAGGTAGCGGATCAGTCCGGCATCCTCGCTCACCTTGCGGGTGCCGCGGCCGTAGCTGACGCGGGCAGACTGCACCACGGCTGCGTCGTCACCCATATAATCGACCACGCGGACGAATCCGTGGTCGAGCACTGGCATCGCATTGTACAGCATGGCCTCCAGCGCCGGCACGGTGGCGCGGCGCGTCTCGGCTACCTGCGCACGCAGGGCTGCTATCTCGGCGGCCTGGTCTTCGGTCAGCGGCATCGTGGCTCTTTCATCTGCTGGTCATGTAGCCTATATGTTGCGGGCCAGCTTGCTGGCTATGGTGATAAACGGTGCGTGGAATAAGCATTGTGGACCCGGGGGCAGTGCCCGGCGCCTCCACCAACCAAACCCTGTGATTGCAGGATGTTGGGGGCGATACAGGCTCGACACGTGTGGTAAAGACTCACTTTTTGCCCGGCATGATTCCGCCGTCATCGGGTCATTTTACAGGTGCCAATGACAATCATCAGGCGCTCGCTGTCGCTGCATAAGCGATAAGCGCGGTTAGGGGGGCCCCGGGCAACAGAATGCCCCCCACTCTTCCCCGGTTCGCTGACAGTCGCTATGGAACGGGACAACCCGCGAGGATCCCTATGGACGAGACCGAGGAGCAGACCCCCACCAGTCTGCTGCCATACGACGATTGGACCGAGGAAGCGCTGCGCCATGTCATGGTGCGGGCTCTGCGGCACGCTGGCAGCCAAGGTCTGCCCGGCGAGCACCATTTCTACATCACCTTCCGCACCGACCATCCCGGCACCGTCATTCCTGCCCGTCTGCGCGCACAGTACCGTGAGGAAATGACGATCGTGCTCCAGCACCAGTTCTGGGATCTGACGGTGGACGAGGTGGCTGGCCTGTTTACTGTCGGTCTGTCGTTCGGCGGTGTGTCCTCCACCCTGCGCATCCCGCTGGCCGCGGTCACCGCCTTTGCGGACCCGCATGTGAAATACGGTCTGCGCTTCCGCGCGGAGGAGCACCCGACCGAGCCCGAACCGCAGCCGGTGCCAGATGAGGCGACCGAGCCGGTGCAGCCCCAGGTGGTCAGCCTGGATGCGTTCCGTCGCCGCACGCCGCCTAAAGAAACCTGATACCGGGGACCCGAGGATGAACGAGACCGCGCGGCCGCAGAACTTCCTCTATTCGCCGGTCTACCCGCTCGGCCCGGATCCCACCCCCTGGCGCAAGCTGGCCATCGACGGTGCGACCACGGCCAGTTTCGAAGGCCATCGGGTCCTCAAGATCAAGCCGGAAGCGCTCAGCGAGCTTGCTTTCCAGGCGTTCCACGACGTGTCGCATCTGTTGCGTCCGGCACATCTCGCCAGCCTGCGAGCCATCCTCGATGATCCCGAAGCCTCGTCCAACGACCGGTTCGTCGCACTCGACCTGTTGAAGAACGCCAATATCGCCGCCGGCGGCGTGCTGCCGATGTGCCAGGACACCGGCACGGCCATCGTGTTCGGCAAGAAGGGCCAGCGAGTCTGGGTCGAGGGCAATGAGGAGGAAGCGATCAGTTGGGGCGTGCATCGCACCTACACCGAGACCAACCTGCGTTATTCGCAGATGGCGCCGCTTTCGATGTTCGACGAGGTCAACACCGGCAACAACTTGCCCGTGCAGTTCGACATCCTGGCAGCCCCCGGCGAGTACCACGCCGACGAATTTCACCTCATGTTCGTGGCCAAAGGCGGCGGCTCCGCCAACAAGACGTTCCTGTTCCAGGAAACCCGCGCCATCCTGACGCCAACCAAGATCCTGCAATTCCTCGAAACCAAGATGAAGTCGCTGGGCACGTCGGCTTGCCCTCCCTACCATTTGTCCATCGTCATCGGCGGCACCTCGGCCGAGACCACGCTCAAGACGGTCAAGCTCGGTTCGACCAAATGGCTCGACCAGTTGCCCACCAGCGGCAGCCGGGCCGGCCATGCATTCCGCGATCTCGACATGGAGCAGCAGGTGCTGGAGCTGTCGCGCACCACGGGGATCGGCGCCCAGTTCGGCGGCAAGTATTTCTGCCATGATGTGCGGGTGATCCGCCTGCCACGCCACGGCGCCAGCCTTCCGGTGGGCATCGGTGTGTCCTGCTCGGCCGATCGGCAGGTGAAGGCCAAGATCACGCCAGAGGGCATTTTCCTGGAACAGCTGGAGACCGACCCGCATAAATATCTGCCGGAAACCACTGCCGATATTCTCGGCGGTGACGTGGTGGCGATTGACCTTAACAAGCCTATGGCCGAGATCCGCGCAGAGCTGACGAAATACCCGGTCAAGACGCGTCTGGCGCTGACCGGCACCATGGTGGTGGCGCGCGACATCGCCCATGCCAAGCTGGCCGAACGGCTCGCCCGCGGCGAGGGCCTGCCCGACTACCTCAAGAACCACCCGGTCTATTACGCAGGCCCCGCCAAAACCCCGGAAGGCTACGCCACCGGCGCTTTCGGCCCGACCACGGCGGGGCGTATGGACAGTTATGTCGCGGATTTCCAAGCTGCCGGTGGTTCGCTGGTGATGCTCGCCAAGGGCAACCGCTCGCGTGCGGTGCGCGATGCCTGCCAGAAATACGGTGGCTTCTACCTCGGCTCAGTCGGCGGCCCTGCCGCACGATTGGCACAGGACTGCATTCGCAAGGTCGAGGTGCTGGAATATCCGGAGCTTGGCATGGAAGCCGTCTGGCGCATCGAAGTGGAAGATTTCCCGGCCTTCATCGTGACTGACGACAAGGGCCATGATTTCTATGAAGGTACCGTTTGATGTCCTGTTTCAGAAATTCGAAGCCGAATTTCCGCGACATCGGTCCTGGTTCAGTGTTCTGCTGGTTCAAGAAACACAAGCGTAGTTCAGGGGCAGGACACTAATGCGTTTCACCGTCGACCGACTTGATCATCTGGTGCTGCATTGCGCCGATGTCGAAGTGACCGCCGCCTGGTATCAGCGCGTGCTGGGCATGGACCGGGAGGAATTCGGCGATGAGAACCGCACGGCGCTGAACTTCGGAGGCCAGAAGATGAACCTGCGGCCGGTCACGGCTGACACCACGGCCTGGCTCACCTCGAACAAGGTGGCACCCGGCACCGCGGATCTGTGTTTCATCACCGCTGTCCGCCCGCAGGACGTGCTGGTGCATCTGGCCGGCTGCCTGGTCAGCGTCGAGCAGGGGCCGGTGCCCAAGACCGGCGCACTCGGGCCAATGACTTCGGTGTATTGTCGCGACCCCGACGGGAATCTCATCGAAATCTCGTCCTATTTCACCGACTGACAGCCAATCCTTGTCCGACCTGCTGGCCTCCGATTTCGATTTCGCCCTGCCAGACGATCGTATCGCCCATGAACCGGCACGGCCGCGCGAAGCCGCGCGCCTGCTGCACGTGGCAGCCACACTCGGAGATCATCGCGTCCGCGATCTGCCGGGCCTGCTGCGCGCCGGCGACATGCTGGTGGCCAACGACACGCGGGTGATCCCCGCCCAGCTCACCGCCCACCGAGGCGCTGCTAAAATCGGTATCACGCTCGACCGTCCGGATGCTACCGGCGCCTGGTTCGCCCTCGCACGCAACGCCCGCCGGCTGAAACCGGGCGATACCCTCGATTTCGAGGCCGGCCTGCAAGCCCAGATCCGCGCGCTGGACGGGGAAGGCGGCGTGACCTTGGCGTTCAATCTCGAAGGTGCCGCCTTCGCCGCCGCCCTGCAGCAGGCGGGTGCCCTGGCGCTGCCGCCGTATATCCGGCGTCCCGACGGCCCCACTTCGGCAGACGCCGTCGATTATCAGACGGTGTTCGCCACGCATGAAGGCGCTGTGGCCGCACCGACCGCGGGGCTGCATTTCACCCCCACCCTGCTTGAAGCGATCGCCGCGCGGGGCGTTCTGCGCGAAACAATCACCTTGCATGTTGGCGCCGGTACCTTTCTGCCGATGCGCGGCGATCGTGTCGCCGAACACCGCATCCATGCCGAGCGTGGCGAAGTCACCCCAGCCGCCGCGGCCCGCATCAACGCCGCCCGTGCCACTGGCGGCCGGATCATCGCCGTCGGCACCACCACGCTGCGCCTGCTCGAAAGTGCCGCCGACGACCACGGCATCCAACCCTTTGCGGGCGACACCGAAATCTTCATCTTGCCCGGCCATCGCTTCCGCGGCGTGGATGCGTTGCTGACAAATTTCCATCTGCCGCGCTCGACGCTGTTCATGCTGGTCTGCGCCTTCGCTGGCGAAGCGCGCATGAAGGCGGCCTATCGCCACGCCATCGAGACCGGCTATCGCTTCTATTCTTACGGCGACGCGTCGCTGCTAGAACCGTCATGAGCCTCAGCTGGACCTGTGAAGCGACCGACGGCCGTGCCCGGCTTGGCACGCTGCACACCGCCCACGGCGACGTGCCGACGCCGGTGTTCATGCCAGTCGGCACAGCCGGCACGGTAAAGGCGATGACGGCGGACAGCGTGCGCAGCACCGGGGCGAAGCTCATCCTCGGCAATACCTACCATCTGATGCTGCGCCCTGGTGCCGAACGCGTGGCAGCTCTTGGTGGCTTGCACCGCATGATGGACTGGTCCGGGCCAATCCTGACCGACAGTGGCGGCTTTCAGGTCATGTCGCTGTCTGGCCTGCGCAAGCTCGACAGCGAAGGCGTCACCTTCCGCTCGCATATCGATGGCAGCGAGCACCGGCTGACCCCGCAACGCTCGATTGAAATCCAGCATCTGCTCGACGCCACCATCACCATGGCGTTCGACGAATGCACCAAATTCCCTGCAACCGAGGAAGAGACCCGCCTCTCCATGGAACTCTCCATGCGTTGGGCCGCCAGGTCTCGCGACGCCTTCGTGGCCCGCGACGGCTACGGTCTGTTCGGCATCGTTCAAGGCGGCGTGTTCCCCACTGACCGCGAAGTCTCGGCTCGTGCGCTGACCGACATCGGCTTCGAAGGCTACGCCATCGGCGGCCTGGCAGTCGGCGAAGGCCAGGAGATGATGTTCGAAACGCTGGACTACACCGTGCCGATGCTGCCGCCGGATCGCCCGCGCTACCTCATGGGCGTCGGCACGCCCGACGACCTCATTGGCGGCGTGCTGCGCGGTGTCGATATGTTCGACTGCGTCATGCCCACCCGCGCCGGCCGCACCGCGCGCGCCTACACCAGCCACGGCGTGCACAACATGCGCAACGCCCGCTTCGCAGATGATGGCGGTCCGTTGGACCCGGGCTGCATGTGCCCCCTGTGCACCCGCCACAGCCGCGCCTATCTGCATCATCTGTTCCGCTGCGAGGAAATGCTCGGCCCAATGCTGCTCACCTGGCACAATATCCAATACTATCAGGACCTGATGGCGGGCCTGCGCGAGGCGATCGGCCAAGGCCGCCTTGCCGAACATGCAGCCGCCACCCGCGCCGGTTGGACCACGGCTGGAGCTGCGACGTAGATGTCGAAACGCCGTCGCCTGACCTGGATCATTCTGACGGGCCTGCCGCTCCTGGCTTTCCTGGTCAGCATCTCGCCCGAGCTTTACCATCTGATCCGGCGAGACGCCGCAGTCGACATTCCCGCGCTCCTGTTCGCCATGAAGGCGATCGCCGCCGTCTGCGTGTTGGAATGGCTGATATCGCTGTTGATTTTCCGTTCGGTGCTGTTCGGCAAGGATGTTCCGGCCGTACCGCCCGCCGGCCGGAGATGAGGAGTTTTGCATGACGGAAAGCTACGGAGGCCTCACCCAGCTCGGCAAACACATCATCGCCCCGCAGTCGCCGGCGCAAGCGGTGTTGGAGCACGTGCCCAATCCGCGCACCGACGCGCGTTACCTGATCCGCTTCGCAGCGCCTGAGTTCACCTCGCTCTGCCCGCTGACGGGCCAGCCGGATTTTGCCCATCTGGTGATCGACTACGTGCCCGACCAATGGATCGTGGAAAGCAAGTCGCTGAAGCTGTTCCTGGCCAGTTTCCGCAACCACGGCTCGTTTCACGAGGCCTGCTCGATGGAGGTGGCCAGCCGCATCGTCGCGATCACCCAGCCGATCTGGCTGCGCATCGGCGCCTACTGGTATCCGCGCGGCGGCATCCCGATCGACGTGTTCTGGCAGACCGGGGCGCCGCCCGCGGATGTCTGGATCCCCGACCAGGAGGTGGCCCCGTATCGTGGACGCGGCTGAGGCGATCCGCGCCCAGGCGCTGAAACTCGGGTTCGACGCGGTCGGCTTCGCCCCGGCCGCCATGGGGCCGCAGATGCGCCAACGTCTTGCCGATTTCCTGACCGACGGGCGACACGGCAGCATGGGCTGGATGGCGGCCCGCGCCGAGGAGCGCGGCGACCCGCAGGCGCTGTGGCCCGAAGCGCAGAGCGTCATCTGCCTTGGCCTGTCCTATGCGCCGGAGGGCGATCCGCTGGCCACGCTGGACCGGCCGGATCGCGGCAACATCTCGGTCTACGCCCGCAACCGCGACTACCACGATGTAATGAAGGGCATGCTGAAGCACCTCGCCCAGTTCGTGGTCTCGCGCGCGCCCGCTGACGTGAAGGTGTTCGTCGACACCGCCCCGGTGATGGAAAAGCCGCTCGCCGCCCGCGCCGGGCTGGGCTGGCAGGGCAAGCACACCAACCTGGTCTCGCGCACGCACGGCTCCTGGCTGTTTCTCGGCGAGATCTACACCACGCTCGCACTTGCGACGGACGCAGCGCACGCCGATCGCTGCGGCAGCTGCACGCATTGCCTGCAGGCCTGCCCGACCGACGCGTTCCCAGCCCCCTACCAGCTCGATGCCCGCCGCTGCATCGCCTATCTGACCATCGAGCACCCAGGCCCGATCCCGGTCGAGTTCCGCAAGGCGATCGGCAACCGCATCTATGGCTGTGACGACTGTCTCGCCGCATGCCCCTGGAACCGCTTCGCCGCCACCACGCGCCAGGCCAAGCTCGCCGCCCGCGCGGATCTGGCGGCACCGGGCCTCAGGGAGCTGGCAGCGCTCAACGACGCCGGGTTTCGCAGCCTGTTCGCGGGCTCGCCGATCAAGCGGATCGGCCGCGATCGGTTCTTGCGCAACGTGCTGATCGCCATCGGCAACTCCGGCGATCCCGAACTCATTGCGAGCGCGCGGACGCTTTGCTCAGACCCTGATCCCGTCGTCGCTGAAGCCGCCGCCTGGGCCGTGGCGCAGTTCGCTTGAGCCTGGTTAAACACAGCTTCTCGCTCGCTGGCCACCGCACCTCCGTGGCGCTCGAGCAGGAGTTCTGGAACGTGCTGTCGCGCTGCGCCGCCGGCCGTGGGCTCACACTCGTGCGCCTGGTCGCCGAGCTCGACGCCGCGCGCGATGCCGACCAGCCGCTCGCCTCCGCATTGCGAGTCTTTGTCGTCCGCTTCTTAACGTCTTCGTAAGCGTGTCACGGCTTACTGAGGGGGCGAAATAAGCCGCCCCTGCGGGACGTCTCGCAGGAGTGTTCAGGGAAAATCCCTCTCTGGAGGAGTGGAACAATCATGTGGACTCAACCGATTCCGACGCCCGCGCCGAGCCCGCTGCTGCTGTGCGATCGCCTGCTGTCCCTGGCCCAGGATGCTGATCGCGCCGGTTGCTCGGTCACCGCTGAACATCTGGTTCAGCTCGCCCACACCGTGTTAGACGAGCTGCGACCCTTCGCCGACCAGCGCTGAAGCGGAGTTCTAGTCCGGGCCGACCCGAACCACCATTTTGCCAAAATTGTCACCGTTGAGCACCATGGCGAGCGCCTCCGGGGCGTTCTCCAGCCCATCGATGATCGTCTCGCGGTAGGCCAGACTGCCATCGGCCACCCATGGTGCGGCAAGACCGCGCCATTCGGCGAAACGTTCCGGTTTGTCAGACACCAGAATGCCCTGCATGTGCACTCGCTTGGCGACCATGAAACCGAGATTGGGGCCGGGCGGCAATTCGGCTGCATTGTACTGCGACACCATGCCGCACATGATGACGCGGGCGAACACGTTGAGTTTGGCGAACACCGCGGCCTGCACGGCGCCGCCGACGTTCTCGAAATAGACGTCCACACCATCGGGGCAGGTGTCGGCAAGGGCTGCGTCGAGGTCCGATGAACGATGATCGACGCAGGCGTCGAAACCCAGGCCTTCCTGCACGAACAGGCATTTGTCCGGGCCGCCGGCGATGCCGACCACGCGGGCGCCCGCGCGCTTGGCCAACTGTCCGGCAACCGAGCCGACCGCACCGGAAGCTGCCGAAATCACGACTGTCTCGCCCGGCTTGGTGCGGCCAACATCGGTCATCCCCGTATACGCGGTGGTGCCGGGCATGCCGAGTACGCCGAGATAGGTGGACAGCGGCGCTCCGCCTGGCGTGATGCGGGTCAGCGTGGTGGCTTTGCAGCAGGTATGCGTCTGCCAGCCGCGTGCGCCGACCACGATTTCACCCAAGTCATAGCCGTGCGCGTTGCTGGCGACGATCTCGCCGATCGTCTCGCCCTCCATCACCTCGCCGATCTGCACCGGATTGGCGTAGGATTTCCGCTCCGACAGGCGCCCGCGCATATAGGGATCGATCGACAGAAAAATGTTGCGAACCACGACCTCGCCCGGTCCGGGCGCCGGAATTTCGCCCGACACGACGTCGAAATCATCGCGCGACGGAGCGCCGGTGGGACGACGGCGGAGAACAACCGATTGACTGGACATGCAATGACTCCCTGACTCGCGAGCAAGTCTAGAGCAGGATGACGTCTGATAGCCGACGTAATCCCGCTCTAGCTCTTTATTTTCTCGCGTGATTCAGACCTTTCGGTGATTCCACCTTCGATCATCACGCTCTAAAGCAATATCGCCTGCGGTTGAATCAACTGTGCGATAAAATTGCTCGTTAAAACAGAAGGCTAGGGCCTGATCGCCGTGCCGGTCAGAAACGACCAGGCTTTGGCTGAAATGCGCCACCCTCCGCAGCTCCGGGTCGCAGTGCCGCCGCGCGAGGCCGGCCTCGATATTTCGCGGTGGTGTTGGGAACGCTTCGAAATATAGTTGAAAACGACGGTCAATGGGCCGCGATCCGCCGGGAGGACATGCATGCGTGACGGGCCGCCCATTTCAGAAGGTGCGACACTGGCCCATCTGATGGCCGATTTCACCCGCCTGGCTGATGCGCTCAACATGCCCGGCGTCGAACGCGCCGGCATTCTCGGCGTCAGTCTCGACGCCTGGCCGCATTGGTCGCCGGACTCGGTGCTGCCGGAGCGCCAGGCCGAGTATCGCCGCCGGCTCGAATACGCGCTGCCGCTGATGCGCCGCACGTTGGGTGAGGCCAGCTGACGTCAGACCGCCTGACGCGAGAGCGACGCGCGGTAGCCGGTGTCGATGGTGATCGCCCCCACGGCGCGCGAGACGCAGGCGCAGATGCGATGGCCTTCGCTGCGTTCGCGTTCAGAGAAGAACACGTCGCGATGGTCGATATCGGCCGCCCCGATCACCGCCACGGCGCACAACCCGCATTCCCCGCGCAGACAGTCCTGGGCGAGATCGATGCCCGCCTGGGCCAGGGTTTCCAGCATCGAGGCGTCGCGCGGCACGATGATCGAGACGTCGCGATCGCGCACGAAAACGGTGAACGATTCCGGGTCGCGCAAGCCGCCCGAGCCGAAGGTCTCGAACCGCAGCAACGCCTGGGAGCGGCCTGCCGCCTGCCATCGCCTGCGGGCATCGGCGAGCAGGCGGGGCGGCCCGCACACATAGGCCTCACCCTCGGGATGCAGCGTGGCGAAAGCGGCTGCGAGGTCGAGGGGCGTTTCGGTGAAAACCTGTAGCCGCGCTCCCAGAAGCTGCGTCAGCCGATCCAGGAAGGGCATGCGGTCGCGCGAACGCCCGGTATACAGCAGGCGCGCGCTCGGGTGCGCCGCGAGCTGCTTCGCCATGGCCACGAACGGGGTGATGCCGATGCCGCCGGCAATCAGCAGATAGTCGGGCCGACCCGGGCTGAGCTCGAAATGGCTGAACGGGGCGGTGATCTCCAAGGTATCGCCCGGTTTCAGGCCCCACATGAACCGCGAGCCGCCGCGGCTGTCGGCCACGCGGCGTACTGCGATCGTCCAGCCGCCGGCGCTGTCGTCCACCACCGAGTAGGAGCGTGTGCGAGCCAGACCATTGATTTCGAAGGCGATGTCGAGATGCGCGCCTAATGGCGCCGGCGTGAACCCGCGGTGCGGGGCCAGGCGGATCTGGCGGACATCTGTTGCGATGTCATCGATGGCCGCGACGGTGGCTGCGATCCATTCAGGCAGGGCGCGCATGCGGTCGCTCCTTGGGTGCGGGGGGCTCGGGGCGGATCAGGGCGGCGCCCGGCACCGCTTCCAGCGCCGCGCGGTTGCACAAGGCCATGTCGAGATTGCGGCGGGCGAGCCTTGCGTGTTCGCGGGCCAAGGCTTCGGCGCGGCCGCCTTCGCGGTGTGCGATGGCGTCGAGGATGCAGCGATGCTGGTCCTGCGCGATCACGAGAACCCGGTGGTGGGCGGACATTTCCGCCTGGGCATGCACAAAGGCCGAGGGCGAGGCGAAGGGCAGGGCGGTCGCCTGCGCCAAGGCGCGATCGAGCATGGGGCTGGCCGCCAGTAGCTGCAGCGACGTGTGAAACGCCTCGTTGGCGACGATGTAGCCGGCGAAGTCGATCGCCTCGGTGGCCGTCAGCGTGTCCATCCGCGCCACCGCATCGCGCATCGGGGCCAATGCCGTGGGGGCGCTCCAGCGTTCCGCGGCGAGCCGGGCGGCGGTGCCTTCCAGCACGCCGCGCAGCTCGATGGCATCGGCGATGTCGGCCGCCGAGAAATCGCGCACCACGAAGCCGCCGCTGGGCAGGGTGCGCAACAGGCCTTCGTGTTCCAGCACGCCCAAAGCCAGGCGCAGGGGGGTGCGGGAAACGCCGAGCAGCGGGGCCAGGGTCAGCTCCGCCACCCGCACGCCGGGCTGGAATTCACCGGCGAGCAGCTTTTCGCGCAGCCGCAGCACCGCACGCAGCAGCTGTGGGCTGCGTGTGTCATCGCGCGCCGCGTCAGATCGAGGTGGATGCTCGCGCGCCGCGTCCAGGCGAGGTGTGTCATCGCCCGCCGCGTCACGGCGAGGTGTGTAATTGCCCGCCGCGTCACGGCGGCGGGGATCCGCTTCGTTCATTCGGCTGCCATGGCGGTCGGCCGCTCGGCGTCGATGAGACCGTCGATCAGACGCCGCGACCATACGGCGCCGGCGTCGATGTTGAGATTGTAGAAGGTCTTGCCGGGATTGGCGTTCAACGCCTGTTGCTGGGCCTCGAGGATGATCTCGTCCTCGCGGAAGATGTTCGCGACCCCTTCACGCAGGTCCGTGGTCAGGCTTTGTTCGCTCAGCAGATAGTTGCGCGCGAACGCCCAGTGATAGTGGCAGGTGGTTTCGGTCTCGGGCGTGACCGTGTTGAGCACGAAGCCGTTCACGCCCTGGCTGCGATCGCCCTCGGGGGCGCCGGTACCGGTGGGCGCCACGCCGACGTCGATGGTGATGGTGCAGGGCGCTTCGAAACGGATGATCTGCCAGCGATCCACGCGGCCGGTCGGAACCCCGGTCTTGCGTTGCAATTGGGCTGACCACAGCGGCGGAGCGGGGATGTCGATCATCCAGCGCGCCACTTCCACCATGTTAAGTCCGTGGGTGGTGGTGAACGGCGCCTCCGCCACCTCGGCCTGGCCGATGCTGCTGCCATGCACGAAGGTCTCGTGGGTGAGGTCCATGAGGTTGTCCAGCACCAGCTTGTAGTTGCAGGCAACCTTGATGGTGCGCCCGTCCGCAGCCCACGCGGGATCGCGGTTCCAGTGCATATCGGGAATCAGGGCCAGATCTGCCAGCGCGGGATCGCCGGGCCAGACCCAGATGAAACGATGCCGCTCGGCCACCGGCATGGCGGGCACGCGGGCGGCGGGGTTGATGGTCTCCTGGCTCGGCATGTGGATGCAGCGGCCATGGCTGTCGTAGCGCAGGCCGTGGTAGCCGCAGACCACGGCATCACCTTCCGTGGCTGAGCGGCAGCAGCCGGTGCCAGCAGGCGTCTTCCAGGCTCGCCACCTTCCCGTCGGTGCGGCGATACAGCACGATCCGGCGGCCGGCGATGGTCCGCGCCAGCAGTGCGCGTTTGACCTCGACATCCCAGGCTGCGGCGTACCAGGCGTTCTGTGGCCAGTCTGGCCGGGCGAAGCGGTCTGCGACGGGTGGGATTTTGTGGTCGGACATTTGTTTTCTCGCCTCGATTGCCACAACCATGCCAGTCCGCCGTCCTGCATGCAATATCGGCTGTGTTTGCATGATTTCGTGAAATTATACGATGAATTGCATGCATGGGGTCGTGGCATGTTCCAACACATGCCGATATCGCGACGACACCGCCTTGACGTAGAGCAAGGCATGGACCAAGTGCTGGAAACAGGACCGCATCGGTCCGATTAGGGCCCGTCACCATGCTTCGCGTCTCCAAGCTCACCGATTATGCCGTGGTGGTGCTGACCCGGCTGTCCGGCAATCCGGACGACGCCGCGGTGCAGACCTCGCCCGCCATCGCGCAGCTCACCGGCGTGCCGGAGCCGACCGTGGCCAAGGTGCTCAAGGCGCTCGGCAGCGGCGGGCTGGTGATCTCCCAGCGCGGCGCCCGCGGCGGCTACCGGCTGTCACGACCACTCGAGACCATCTCCGTCGCCGATGTCATCGCCGCCGTGGACGGGCCGATCGCACTCACCGCCTGCGTCGAAGGCGGCCCTGGCGGCTGCGACGTGCGCGACATCTGCGCCGTGAAGGGGAGATGGGACCTGGTGAACGATTCGATACGCGCGGCGCTGTCAGCCATCTCGCTGGCCGATATGCGCGACGCCTCCATCCCTCGCTTGTTCCGCATTCCTGTTGCGGAACCGAAAAGGACATTCGCATGACTGCCGTCGCTGAAACCCTCGATGCTGTCCAGTCGGTCACCGATGGTGGCTACAAGTGGGGCTTCTCCACCGATATCGAAATGGACATGGCCCCCAAGGGGCTCAATGAGGACATCATTCGCCTGATCTCGTCTCGCAAGAACGAGCCGGAATGGCTGCTGGCCTGGCGCCTGAAGGCGTATGCCGCGTGGCTGAAGATGGAGGAGCCCAATTGGGCGATGGTCCATCACGCGCCGATCGACTACCAGGACCTGCATTACTACGCAGCGCCCAAGAAGAAGCCCGGTCCGAAAAGCCTCGATGAGGTCGATCCCGCGCTGCTCGCCATGTACGAGAAGCTCGGTATTCCCTTGAAGGAGCGTGCGATCCTGGCCGGCGTGGAGCTGCCCGAAGGCGAGTTGCCGCAGGTCGCGATCGATGCCGTGTTCGACAGTGTTTCCGTCGCCACCACCTTCCGCTCCACACTGGCCAAGTCAGGCGTGATCTTCTGCCCGATTTCAGAGGCGGTGCTGGAGCATCCAGAGCTGGTGCAGAAATATCTCGGCTCGGTGATCCCCGCCGGCGATAACTACTTCGCGGCACTGAACTCCGCCGTGTTCACCGACGGCAGCTTCGTGTTCATCCCCAAGGGCGTGCGCTGCCCGATGGAGCTGTCGACGTATTTCCGCATCAATGCCCGCAACACCGGCCAGTTCGAGCGCACGCTGATCATCGTGGAAGACGGCGGCTCGGTTTCGTACCTCGAAGGCTGTACGGCGCCGATGCGCGACGAGAACCAGCTGCACGCAGCCGTGGTCGAGCTGGTGGCGATGGACGATGCCACCATCAAGTATTCCACGGTGCAGAACTGGTACCCGGGCGATGCCGAAGGCAAAGGCGGCGTCTACAACTTCGTCACCAAGCGCGGCGCCTGCAGGGGCGCGCGCAGCAAGATCAGCTGGACGCAGGTGGAGACCGGTTCGGCCATCACCTGGAAATATCCGTCCTGCATCCTGCAGGGTGATGACAGCGTCGGCGAGTTCTACTCGGTGGCGGTGACCACCAACATGCAGCAGGCCGATACCGGCACCAAGATGATCCATATCGGCCGCAACACGCGCAGCACGATCATTGCCAAGGGCATCAGCGCGGGCCGGTCGAACAACACCTATCGTGGCCTGGTCAAGGTCCTTCCCAAGGCCGATGGGGCCCGCAACTTCACCCAGTGCGACAGCCTGCTGATCGGCGACCAGTGCGGCGCCCACACGGTGCCCTACATCGAAAGCCGCAATCGCACTGCCAAGCTGGAACATGAAGCCACCACCAGCAAGATCAGCGACGATCAGCTGTTTTACTGCCGCAGCCGCGGGCTGAGCCAGGAGGATGCGGTGGGAATGATCGTCAACGGGTTCTGCCGCGACGTGCTGAAGGAATTGCCGATGGAGTTCGCGGTCGAAGCGCAGAAGCTGCTCGCCGTGAGCCTCGAAGGCTCGGTTGGTTAAGGACGCAAGACATGCTCGAGATCAAGAACCTGCACGCCGGTATCAACGACAAGCCGATCCTTAACGGGATCGACCTGGTCGTGCCGACTGGCGAGGTGCACGCCATCATGGGGCCCAACGGCTCCGGCAAATCCACGCTCTCCTACGTATTGTCCGGGCGTGACGGTTATGCGGCGACCGAAGGCTCCGCCACCTTCGACGGCCACGATTTGCTGGAGATGGCGCCCGAGGCGCGCGCCGCCCTTGGCGTGTTCCTGGCGTTTCAGTACCCGGTCGAACTGCCTGGCGTGGGCAATGCCAACTTTCTGCGCACGGCACTCAACGCCCAGCGCCGCGCCCGTGGCGAGGCGGAGGTGGACGCGCCGTCGTTCTTCAAACTCGCTCGCGCCGCCATGAAGGCGCTGTCGATGCCAGACGACATGCTCAAGCGCAACGTCAACGTCGGGTTCTCTGGCGGCGAGAAAAAGCGCAACGAGGTGCTGCAGATGGCCATTCTGAAACCGCGCCTGGCCATTCTCGACGAGACCGACAGCGGCCTCGACATCGACGCCCTCAAGATCGTCGCCGACGGGGTCAACGACCAGCGTGGGCCGGAGTTCTCCGCCGTGATCATCACCCATTACCAGCGTCTGCTCGACTATATCGTGCCGGACCGTGTGCATGTGCTGTCGGCAGGCCGCATCATACGTTCAGGCGGGCCGGAACTGGCCAAGGAGCTTGAAGCCAATGGCTACGCTGGCATGGTGGCGGAAGCAGCATGAGTGCCAGCCTGAAACCCTCCGCCCTGCAGGGTGCCACCGAGGCCTTCGTCACCCGGTTCGAAGGGCTGAAGGCTCGGCTGCCCGGCGATGGCGACCAGCGCGAGGCCGCAGCCGTGCTGTTGCGGCGCACCGGGCTTCCCGGACCGCGGGAGGAAGCGTGGCGCTACACCAACCTGCGCAGCCTGGCCGACCAGGAGTTCCATGAGCCACTCACGGAAGTCGCCGACTGCGCCGAGCTGCTGGCGCGTGTTCCCGATATCGACGCCCCGCGTCTGGTGTTCGTCGACGGCCGGTTTCGCGATGATCTTTCGGCCGTGCCGCCCACCGCGGGCGTGCGCGTCGGCGGCCCAGCCTTCGGGCTTCTGGCACGCCCCGAGCACGAAAAGCTGGTTGCCCTCAACACCATGCTCGCCGAGGACGGGGCCGAGATCGGCATCGCCGCGGGCGTCGACGCCGGCACGCTGCTGCTGATCAGCCTTGCCACCGACCAGAACGGCCGCGCGGTTGCCTTCCATCCCCGCCACACCATCTCGCTCGGCGAAGGTGCGAGGCTCACGCTGGTGGAAATCGGATTGGGGGAGGGGGTGTATCTGCACAATCCCGTCACGTCGGTGGTGGTGGCCAAAGGTGCCAGCCTGACCCATCTGCGCATCCAGAACGAGGGGGCCGCCGCCTTCGTGCTGTCGACGCTGTATGCCGATGTCGCCGAGCGTGGCACCTACGACAGCTTCACCCTCGCGCTGGGCGGTCGTCTCACCCGCGCCGAAATCCACGCTCGCCTTGGCGGTCCGAACGCCATTGTCCATCTTAACGCGGCCCAGCTGCTGGCCGACGGCCAACATGCCGATTTCACCACGGTGGTTTCGCACGACGCGCCCAACTGCGCCTCGCGCCAGACGGTGAAGACCGTGTTGACCGGCAAGTCCCGCGGGGTGTTCCAGGGCAAGATCGAAGTCGCCCGCGCCGCCCAGAAGACCGATGGCTACCAGATGAACCAAGCCCTGCTGCTCAGCGACGAAGCCGAGATGGACAGCAAGCCGCAGCTTGAAATCTACGCCGACGACGTGAAGTGCAGCCATGGCGCCACCGTCGGCGAACTCGACCCGGAACAGATGTTCTATCTGCGCAGCCGGGGCTTACCCGAGGCCGAGGCGCGCAGCCTTCTCGTGCGCGCGTTCCTTGCCGAGGCACTCGACCCTATCACGCATGACCAGGCGCGCGCTGCCATGGAGGCGGCCATCGCACTTTGGTGGGAAAGACATCCGGCATGAATGCCATCAGCCAGCTTGGCTTCGACGTCACCCGAATCCGCAGGGACTTTCCGATCCTGTCGGAAAAGATCCGCGGCAAGGACCTGGTGTTCCTCGACAGCGGCGCCTCCGCGCAAAAACCCGTGGTGGTGATGGAGGCGATGCTGCACGCCATGCAGCATCAATACGCCAACGTGCATCGCGGGCTGCATTGGATGAGCGAGCGCACCACCGAGGCGTATGAGGAAACCCGCGATTCGATCGCGCGCCTGCTTAACGCCGCCGATCGCAGCGAGATCGTGTTCACCCACAACAGCACCGAGGCGTTCAACCTGGTCGCCCACAGCTTTGGCCGCGGCGTGCTGAAGCCGGGCCAGGCGGTCGTGGTGTCCGAAATGGAGCACCACGCCAATCTGGTGCCCTGGCAGATGCTGCGCGACGCGCATGGCGTGGAACTTCGGATCGCCCCGATCACCGATGCCGGCGAACTCGACATGGCCGGCCTCGAGAGCCTGCTGGGAGACGGCAAGGTTGGCCTCGTCTCGATCACCCATATGTCCAACGTGCTCGGCACCTACACGCCCGCCGAGCGGATCGTGAAACTCGCCCACGCGTATGGTGCGAAAGTGATGCTCGACGGGTCGCAGGCGGTCGTGCACCGCGCAGTCGATGTGCAGGCACTGGACGTCGATTTCTACACCTTCACTGGTCACAAGCTGTATGGCCCGACCGGGATCGGCGCGCTCTACGGCAAGCGCGAACTGCTCGACTCCATGCCGCCGTTCATGGGCGGGGGCGACATGATCGGTTCCGTTACCTACCAGAAATCGACCTGGGCGGAGACGCCGCACAAGTTCGAGGCTGGCACACCTGCGATCCTCGAAGGCATCGGCCTGAACGCTGCCATCAAATATGTCGAGGCGATCGGCTACCCCGCCATCGCCGCCCACGAGACGGCACTGACCGAACACGCTTTGGCTCGCCTGTCCTCCATCGACGGCGTGAATTTGTTTGGCCGCGCGCAGGACCGCGGCGGCGTGATCTCCTTCACGCTGGACGGCGCCCACGCGCATGACGTGGCCACCCTGCTCGACCGCCAGGGCATCGCTGTTCGCGCCGGCCATCACTGCGCCGAGCCCCTGATGCATCGGCTCGGCGTGCAAAGCACCGCTCGCGCCAGTTTCGGCGTCTACACCACGCTGGAAGAGATCGACGCGCTGGCCGACACGCTGGTGCGCGTGCGCGAGTTCTTTCAGTGATGTTCGAAGATCTCCGCGATCTCTATCAGGAGGTGATCCTCGATCGTGGCCGCAAGCCGCATCACGGTCGTCGGTTGGAGACATTCGACGCGCAGGCCAAAGGCGACAACCCGATGTGCGGCGACCGCGTGACGGTGTTCCTTCGCCGCGACGACGGCCGCGTGCAGGAACTTGGCTTCGAGGCGCGCGGCTGCGCCATCAGCGTGGCCTCGGCCGATCTGATGGCGGATGCGGTGATCGGCCACACGCCGGACGAGATCCGTGCCATGGCCGAAAGCTTTGTCGACATGGCGCGCACTGGCGTCAGCGACGATGCAGCGTTGGAAACCCTGCGCCCGCTGGCCGGCGTGCATGATTATCCCTCGCGCGTGAAATGCGCGACGCTGCCCTGGGCCGCCCTGCAGGCAGCACTCGACGGTGCCGCGGAAGGAGTGGCCACCAGTGAATGACGAAGTCCGGAAGTCCGACGTGAGTACCTGGTCGCCTGAGGGCGAACATGTCGCCGTGCCCTCGGAGGACATGCTGATCGCTGCCTGTGCCACCGTGTATGATCCGGAAATTCCAGTGAACATCTACGAACTCGGTCTCATCTATACCATCGAGAGCAGCGACGACGGGCATGTGAAGGTCGAGATGTCGTTGACGGCACCCGGCTGCCCCTCGGCGCAGGAGTTGCCGGTGCAGGTGCGCGAGGCCATCCTGGCGCTGCCCGGTGTCGCCGGCTGCGACGTGGAGGTGGTGTGGGAGCCGGCGTGGGACCCTAGCCGGATGACCGAGGACGCCCGCCTGTCCTTGAACATGTTCTGAAGACAGCCAAGGTAGCTCATTATGTCCACCACCACGACACAGACCAAGCCGCGTCGCCCGCTGCCGCCGCTGATGTCCGTTTCGGACGCGGCCGCCGATCGCCTGCGCTCATTGTACGCCAAGGGCCAGAAGGGCATGCTGCTGCGGATTTCCGTCAACACCAAGGGTTGCTCGGGCATGTCCTACGACATGAGCTGGGTGGAAGCCGCGGGCCCGGGCGACGAGATGGTGGCCGACAACGGGGTGACCGTGCTGGTTGACCGCAAGGCCACGCTGTTCCTGATCGGCACGACGATGGATTATGAGGTGAAGGCGCTTTCGGTCGGGTTCAGCTTCATCAACCCGAACGAAAAAGGCCGCTGCGGTTGCGGCGAAAGCTTTCACGTCTGAATTGCACGACGCCGCCATAGTGTGAGCCTGAAGCCGTGCCGCACGATACCTCGGCTCTGTGACAGGGAAGGTTGCCGATGCGTGTGCTCCTGTTTGTTTTGATGATGCTGACAGCGATACCCGCGGGCGCCCAGCAGGGGGCCGACCCGGCCGCGATTCAGTCGGTGATCGATCGGCAGTTGGAGGCCTTCCGCCACGACGACGGTGCCGGAGCGTTCGGCCTCGCCTCTCCCATGATCCAGCAGATGTTCGCCACGCCATCGAACTTCCTGGCGATGGTCGCGCAAGGCTATGCGCCAGTGTATCGCGCCCATGGGGTCACATACGGCCCGTTGGCGACGTTGGAAGGCCGGTTGGTGCAGCAGGTCGAGCTGTCTGGGCCGGACGGGCGGCGATATCTGGCGCTTTACACCATGGAGAAACAGCCGGACGGCAATTGGAAGGTCAATGGCTGCGAATTGACCGAACTGCAAAGCACGAGCGCATGAGCCGGTCGTTCTCGGATTGCGGGACATCGAGGCGTTGTTCAACCGCATCGCCGACGATCGTCGTCACATGGACGTGATGGTGCTCAGCGAGAGTCACGCCGGCGCCCCGGCTGTTCGCCGATTGGTCGATGGCGTTGAGTGCCGAAAACGATCTTGAAGCGGCGCTGGTATCAATCGCTCACATCGGGCGGCACTCAACGCTCGCACAGCAGCTCCGGGTAGTATTGCCCTGAGCATTTAGTCAGGAGAACCGGGCGGGGTCTGGTTCAACAAACCGCCACCACCCCGCGGCGGCCAAGCAGGTTCATGGCGGCCTCCGGTCCCACCAGGATCTCGATCACGCGCGCGAGGTCCGGGACCGGCAATTTGGTGGCGGACTGGCTGGTCAGCCGTTCGGTGGCCTCGCGGATCATGGTGTCGTAGTGCGCAGCGCCTGCGAGTTCACGGCAGGCGGTCTCGAAGCTGCGCAGGGAGCGGGTAAAGGCTTCGATCGCGTTCACCTCGTCGTCGGTCGCATCCTCGCCCAGGGCCATAATCGGTGCCATGACGCGGGTGGCCAGTTCGTTGTTAAAACGATGCCGGCACAGCCCGTCGATCTGGCGGCGCAGGCGCTCTGCGCGGCTTTTGCGGGAGGCGCGCTGCACCGGGTTGAGCTGCTGCAGGGCGTTGAGGAAGCCCGCGACGATGGTCACCTCGGCCGCGGCGGTCGACAGGTCGAGGCTTGCGATATCGGGGTCGTCCAACCCGTTCAGCACGAAATCGATGGCCATGTAGGCGGCCGCGCGTGTGGCGGCGTCGGCGTGCGAAGTTGCCATGTCGGAGGCAGCCAGGATCACCTGATCGGCTCCGGGTAGGCGGGCAAGCAGGATGCACAGCATGGTTCCACTGACCTGGGCAGCGAGGTCTGTGCCGTGATTGGCCACCGACTGCACCGAGGTCGACAGGATGGCGCGCACCCGTTGCAGGTCGAGTGGCAGGCCGTGGCGGGTTTGCTGGCGGAGATTGCCGACCGCCTCGCCCTGCGCGACGATGGCGCCGATCAGCCGGACCATGCAAGCATGGTCCGCGGCACCCAGGCCAGTCGCTGCGGTCCAGTCCGGCGGCGGGGCCAGGTTGGGTAGGATCTGGCTGGCCTGGCGCCACAGCCCTGCGCCGTGATGCAGGATCTGCGGACCGTCATCCGCGGTGATGCCGACCAGGCTGTGGTCGCACGCGGTGGCCTCCTGGCCCATGACCTCACGAAGTTGCGATGTGATGGTGGCGATGATGGTGCGGGGGATGCCCAGCCCGTCGCGCCGCCATTTTTGCGGCTCAAGGATCATAGGGTCGAGCGGGGCCAACAGCAGGCGTTGAAAGGTCAGCGGCCGCGGCGGGCGCAGTTGGGCGAGGCGGGGGCGCATCATGACCAGCAGGGTGTCCGCGGCGCCGCGATCTGGCAGTGCATCCACCGCGGCCACCACGCGCATTAGCTGTTCGTCACGTACGGTGGTGATGTTGCGGCGCAATTCGTGGAGGGCCGCCGCTGAATTTTTCGGCGCCGCTGTCGGCTGTGGATCCGGCTCGGGTGCAGGACTCATGTCGCGATCTTTGCCAGCAGCAACTCGTTGCGGGCGATCCGGTCGTTACGCGAGGTCGGCGTCGCCGTTGCCGCCGTGGGCGTGCGCTGGTTCATTCTTGCCGAGGTGCCGACCGGAAGCTTGAGCCAGGTCTCCATCTCCTCCGGCATCACCGGCAGCAACAGCTGCATTTCCGATATGGCGGCGGCCTGATGCGAATCGGACTGCGCCGTCAGCCACAGCTGGGTGATGCGGTCCCAGCCATCCAGCAGCAGGCGGGCGCGGCCGCAGGTGTCGATCACCTGATCGGGGCGGCTCAGCGCCTCGGCGAACAGGGTGGCCATATCGCGGGTCAGATTGCGGGCCGCCTGCGTGGGAACCTGCGCCATCACGCTGGCCCGCTCGGTCGCGGTTGCAATCGCCAGAACTTTACGACCGACCTGGGCCTGCACGTCCGAATCCGTGTGGGTCTGCGACCACGCCATCATCTCGGCACGCACTTTGGACAGGTCGGCGATCAAGCACGGCACGGGTGCTTCGGCAATTTGTGGACCGAGCCCGAGTTCGACGAAGCACGTGGCCAGTAGTTCCAGCCGTTCCACCGCCGTCTCGGGTGCTGTGCCCAACCGTTTTGCAAGCATTTCCAGCGCGATGCGACCCTGCTGCTCGAGCTGTTTTGGGTCATCGTCGCGCTCCATCGGATGATGGGCTGCAGCCGGGATCACCTGTTCAAAGATGTATTGCAGCAACGTCATGCGGGTGGCGATCCGCAGGCGGGCCTCCTGGTCCACCGCACGTTGTGCGGCCCGGGCGGCGTCGCGGCCGGCGAGGCCCTGCAGCGCCACCGCTCTTGCGGCACGGCGCAGGATGCCCGGTGTCAGCGGCTCGTTCTGGCCCAGGCGGGATGCCAGGGTCTGGCCCAGGCATACATCGTGCATCGTCGGCCGGCAGAGGTCGTCCACGTCTTTCCACGGCAGGATGTAGGTGCCGCGCGCGCCGGATGGATTGGGTACTAGCAGTTCCAGCTCCGGGCCGCGCTCGCTCGCGGGCCGCGCGTAGCTGGCCGCACCCGTCATGCTGCGCTCGCTGCTCAATACGTCGCGCTGCAGGTTGCGGCGCAACCGGGCGCCGGCCAGCATGGGGGTTGTGAAAGGCGCCGTCAGCCCACGCTCCCGGAAGGTGCGCGGTTGCAGGGACGGGTGCAGAGCAAGCGTCTCTCGGGACACGGCTAGGGTGTTGCTATGGTCATCCGGAGAGTGTGATCAACAAACGTGAACAACTGGTTAGGGGTCGACGTTTAGCGCGTGATGACCGGAGGTGGACGCACGCTCTAGTTAACGACCACGCCAAATCGGAGGGCGCTTTGCCTTGAAGGCGCGGAACGCATCCTGAAAGTCCTGGGTGGTCACGAAATCGTTCACCGCCAGATCCTCCGCATCGGTGATCGGCAGTGCACCGCGCAGCTTGCGCAGGGCGGCCTTGTGGAACCGCGCCGACAAGGGCGCCCCCTCGCTGATGCGCCGGGCCAGCGCCACCGACTCGGCCTGGACCGCGTCCTCCGCCACCAGGCGGGACAGCAGACCCTTCTGATCGGCCTCAGCTCCGTTGAAGATGCGCCCCTCGATCAGAATCTCGGCGGCGACCGCGGTTCCGACCATCTGGATGATCGGGTCAATTTCGGCATAGGGGTACCAGATGCCGAGGTTGCGTGCGGTGATGCCGAATTTCAGCCGGTCGCCGGCCACCCGGAAGTCGCACATGGTGGCGATACCGGCGCCGCCGCCGATACAGAATCCGTTGATCGCGGCCACCACGGGATGGCGACAGAGCCGCACCGACTGCATGGAGTGATGCAGCACCGCCGCATAGACATCCTCAAGCGCACGGTCGCCCCGCTCGGTGTCGAACGCCTTGATGTCGGCTCCGGCGCAGAACGCCTCGGCCCCGGCACCGCGCAGGATGACGCAGCGCAGGTCGTCCTCGGCCGACAGCGCCTCCATCGTCGCCTGCAGGCCGCGCCACATCGACAGGTCGAAACAGTTGCGCACCCCCGGCCGGTTGAAGGTGACTGTGGCGATCGGGCCCTCGCGGGTGATCGGCATCAGCGGGTGAATGGTTTCGCTCATCGGTTGGTCCTCCAGCGCGATTGGTGTCACGCAGCGGCTGCGAGGTCCATGGCCGGAAGGCTTTTGGGTTTTCCAAACCGCGTTCTTAGGCGGGTGCGAAGCGTTGCAATATTCTGATAGGATCGGAACATGGAGACAACGACCCTTGTAGCCGGCGCGGGCAGCCCGGCCCCGCATATCCTCGTCGTGGACGACGATCGCGAAATCCGGGAGCTGCTGGCCCGGTTTCTCGAACGCCACGGCCTGCGCGTGACCGCCGTGCGCGATGCGCGCGAGGCACGGCGTGCCCTGCCGCACGGCCATTTCCAGATGATCGTGCTCGACCTGATGCTGCCGGGCGAAACCGGCCTCGATTTCGCCCGCTGGCTGCGCAGCCCGGCTAGCAACATGTCCCATGTCGGGCTCGTCATGCTCACCGCCATGGGCGAGGAGACCGACCGGATCATCGGCCTTGAGCTCGGCGCCGACGACTACATGCCGAAACCCTTCAACCCGCGCGAACTGCTCGCCCGCATGCGCGCCGTGCTGCGCCGCGCCGGCGACACCGCCGCCCGTGCCTCGGAGCCGGCCACGCGCGCCTGGCGGTTCGGCGGCTGGACGCTGGACCCCACCCGCCGCCGCCTGCTCAGCCCCGACCAGGTGGAGGTGCCGGTGACCGGGGGGGAATACGATCTGCTGGTCGCCCTCGTCGAACGCGCAAATCGGGTGCTGACGCGCGATATGCTGCTCGATTTGCTGCGCGGCCGCCAGGCTGGGCCGTTCGACCGCGCCATCGACGTCGCCATCAGCCGGCTGCGCCGCAAGCTGGAGGACGACGGCCGCCACGCGCAGCTGATCAAAACCGTCCGCGGCGGCGGCTACGTGCTGGCCGCGGAAGTTGAGCGCGACGGATGACCCTGTGGCCGCGCAGCCTTGGCGGGCGCACCGCCGTGGTGCTGCTGGCCTCGCTCGCGCTTGTGCAGATTGCCGGGCTGACCATTCACGCGCTCGACCGGATTGACCTGCTGACCCTGGCCGAAACGCGCGATGTCGGGGTGCGGGCGATGGGTATCTATCGCTCCGTGGCGCAGGCGCCGCCGGCGCAGCGCGAGCAGGCGGTGCATGATCTGGACCTGCGTGACGGCTCGACCGCAAGGCTGCAGCCGGATCCTCCGGCCGATGAGTTGCCGCAGACCTATCAGCCGGTGCGTCGGCAGATTGCCGTCAGCATGCAGCTGGTGCCGGTTCCCGCCGGGCAGCGCTCGCGCGAGACCACCATGCAGGGTGGGTTCGAGGATCGGCGCGTTATCGTCGGCATGCGGTTTCCGGAGGGCAACTGGCTGAACGTGATGGTGCCGATGCCGCCAATCCGCATCTGGCATTCGATGAACTTCCTGGTGGCCTTCCTGTTGATGACCGTCGCCGCCGCAGCCCTCACGCTTTGGGCGGTGCGCCGCCTCATCGCACCGGTGGCAACGCTGGCCCGCGCTGCCGAGGCGCTGGGCCGCGATGTCAATGCCGCACCGCTGCCCGAGGATGGGCCCAGCGAAATCGCCACGGCCGCCGCGGCCTTCAACACCATGGCCAGCCGTATCCGCCGCTTCGTGCAGGACCGCACGTTCATGCTCACCGCGATCGGCCATGACCTGCGCACGCCGATCACCCGCCTGAAACTGCGCGCTGAATTCATGGACGACAACGAACTGCGCCGAAAGATGCTGGCCGATCTGGACGAACTCGAAGCCATGGTGGCGGCAACGCTTGCCTTTGGTCGCGACGTCACCTCCGACGAGCCCGTGACAACTGTGGATCTGACCGAGCTGACCCGCACGATTCTCGACGAAGCCGCCGACGCCCGGCCGGAACTGGCGGAGAAGCTGACTTACAAAGGCCCCAACCATCTAACGGTGCATGTTCGCCCGGTTGCCCTCAAACGCGCGCTCACCAACCTCATCATGAACGCCATCAACTACGCCAGTGGCGCCCAGGTCAGCATGTCTGAGCCGCTCAAGGGACAAGTGACAATCACCATCGAAGACAGCGGTCCCGGCATCCCACTCGCCGAGCTGCAGCGGGTGTTCCAACCGTTCCACCGCATCGAAACCAGCCGCAACAAGGAAACTGGCGGCATGGGGCTCGGCCTGCCGATCGCCCGCAACATCCTGCGCGCCCATGGCGGCGACGTGACCCTCGGCAACCGCCCCTCCGGCGGAGCCCGCGTGACGGTGACGCTCCCGGTGTAAGACCCCACTGTGCGAGCGTCCGGCTGCGCCGGAATGGCCTTCGGCCCGACCAGGGCGCTGCCCTGGACCTGCCAGAGGCGGAGCCTCTGGACACCAATCGTTTAAGGCATGTCTCTGAGTGAGGAGGGGTGATTCCCGCGGGTGGTCTCGACACGCGGGTATCACCCCTCCTCACTCAGAGACCCGCTTCAATGAAAGGGGTGCAGGGGCCACTGCCCCTGCTGGGTCCAGGGCAAGGCCCTGGTCGGGCCGAAGGCCATTCCGGCGCAGCCGGACACCCGCACAGTGAGCCCGACTCAGGCCGCCTTCACGCCGGTGATGAAGAGGTTGACGGCTTTGTCGAGTGTGTGTGCCTGGCGGGAGACGTTGCTGGCGACGTCGAGCATGGCTTTGGCCATTTGGCCGGTGCGGTCGGCGGCGTCCTGGACCTTGTGGATATTGTCGCGCACAACGTGGCTGCCTTGGGCGGCTTCCTGGACGCTGCGGGCGATTTCGACCGTGGCGGCGCCTTGCTGCTTGACCGCCGCGGCCACCGAGGTGCCGATTTCGTTCATGTCGGTGATGGTGGTGGCGATCCCGGCGATCCCTGCCACGCAGTCGCGCGTCATGGACTGGATCGCTGCCACCTGTTCGGCGATCTGTTCGGTGGCCTGTGCGGTCTGATGCGCCAGTACCTTCACTTCACCCGCGACCACCGCGAAGCCTTTGCCTGCCTCGCCGGCGCGGGCGGCCTCGATCGTGGCGTTCAGCGCGAGAAGATTGGTCTGGGCTGCGATGCGGTTGATGAGCTGCACAACGGCGCCGATCCGCTCGGCGCCGGCCGAAAGCCGTTGGATGGTGGCGTCGGTGCGTTCGGTGTCGTTCACCGCGCGGCCGGCGATGAGGGCGGAGCGGCTGACCTGACGGGTGATCTCCGCGATCGAGGCGGACAGCTGATCGGCGGTGGCGGCCACGGTCTGCACATTGGCGCTGGTTTGCGACGCCGCCGCGGCGACGGTGACCGACTGGCTTTGAGCACCGGCGGCGGTGGCAGAAACTTTGCCCGCGGTGCCTTCCATCGCGCCGGCGGCTTCGGTGAGGGCCTGCATCAGTGCGCCCACCTCGGCTTCGAAGCTAGCGATCAGCGCCTCGAGTGCTGCGGTACGCCGGAGCTGGGCGGCTTGTTCGGCGAGTTGTTCCTGACGGAGCTGCTCGGCATGTTCGGCATTGTCGCGGAATACCGACAGGGCGCGTGCCATGGCACCGATTTCGTCGCGGCGCTGCTGGAAGCCGATCCGGCTGCCGCGATCGCCTTCCGCCAGGCGCTTCATGGTGCCGGTGATCGCATGCAACGGCCGCGTGATGCTGCGGCCGAGCAGGACGGCGAGCATGATCCCCAGCACCAGCCCGATGCCGGAGATTGCCAGCTCGATCACAATGCCGCGCCCGCTTGCGGCACTGGTAGCTTCGCGAATGGCGGTGGAGCGGGCGCTGAATTCATCGGCGACGCGCTGCAGGCGTTCCTGCAGGTCCAGGATCTCCTTGCGCATGTCGACGGCGTAGAGCCGGTCGATGTCCAGCACGTTCTGGGCCTGGGTGTGGAACAGCAGGGCGAAGTTGTGCGCCGCGTCGCTGATCGGTGGCAGCAGGTTGGCGTGTTCGCCAAGGGAGTTCGCAGCAGTTGCCACGGCCGTTTCGGTGGCTTTGAGGGCGAGGTCAAACTGGCGGATTTGCTCGGGGTTCGGTTCCGACTGAAAGTGCAGATTGGCCAGGCGCAGCAGCAGCACCCTGCGGTCCACCACACGGGCGGCGAAGTGGACGGAGGCCTCCTCGTTCGCATCAGGTGCGGCCAGCAATTCCTCCGTCGCCTGGCTCAGCTCGACGCCGCCGATGTCGAGCTCGGCGCGCGCGGTTCTCGTTGCCCCGATCAATGTCACCAGTTTGGCAACCTGGGCGGCATGGATTTTCAGCCGGCCGAAGAAGTCCTGCAACTGCGGCCGATCCTGCGGCGGCGCTTCGGCTGCCGCGCTTTCCACGGCTTCGCCGAGGCTGGGCAACAGGGCCAGCATCTCCACCTCGGTGGCATGGTCGCCGTCCAGCCGGAAGCGGGTTTCCAGGCGGCGTAGTGTCTCAAGCCCCATCTTGGCGCTCTCGATGCGGTCCTTCTGGCGAATGTTCTCGGCCAGGCGATTGATCTGGCTGTCCACGCTGCGGGACTGCACGACGGCGAGCGTGGTCAATACCAGCCCGAGCAACACAAGAGCCCCGAAGCCCAGGCGGATACGGTTGCTGATCGAAAGGCTTGGCACAACCATATGCGAGGTGCTCCTGCTCCGCGGGCACTCTCGGTCGCAAAGCCGAACAAAGTGTGAAGAAGCCAAAGCCCGACCGCTTCTGATAAGCGAAGCGATCGGGCTTTGGCCCTTTGTTTTCAGCAGCCTGCTGGTCCCTGCACTACAAATGCATTCAAGGACAGGACACGACGTTACGGAGCGGGCACGCCGACGTCGCGGGCGGTGGCCAGCAGGGCCTGCCAGGTATCCCGCTGCAGCGGCACGCCGTGGGCGAGGCGTTGAGCGCGGGTATGGGCTTCGGGCTCGCCGGGAACCAGCACGTCGACGCCCGGCACCGCAGGCCTTGCGGCCTTCACGTAGCGAGCGTAGGCGGCGGCTTCGGCTGCGAAACCTGTGGCGCCGAAATGGCCGGGGTCGAGGTAGATCGAGAACATGCCGTTGCTGATGCGGCCGCGCTTGCCTCCCTCGATGGGGCCCGATGTTCCACCGCCGGTGAGCACGCCGGCCAGGATTTCGCACATGAACGCGAGGCCCGAGCCTTTGTGGTCGCCGAAGGTGCGCAGCGCGCCGTCTCCCATGGCCGCATCGCGTGGGCCGCTCGGCGTGAGCGGGCCGTACAGCGTGGCGGGGTCTGCGGAAAGTGTTCCGTCCGGCGTGATCAGCGAGCCGGGTGGCACCGGCTTGCCGCCATTGGAGGCGACCAGCACCTTGCCCTCCGCCACCAGCGAGGTCGCGAAATCGAGCAGCAGCGTCGCCTCGTTGCCTGAGGCCGGCAGGCCGATGCAGAACGGGTTGGTCGAGAAACGCCGGTCAACACCGCCATAGGGCGCCACCAGCTCGCCTTGCGAGACGTTGACGAAATGGATCGAGACCAGGCCCTGGGCTGCAGCACGTTCCGCCCAGTCGCCGATGCGGCCGATGTGCCCCGAGTGACGCAAGGCGATGATCGACATGCCGTTGGACTTCGCCTTGGCGATGCCGAGGTCGACTGCGAGGGGGCCGATGGTCTGGCCGAAGCCGAAATTGCCGTCGACCACGGCGTGGGTGGGGCTGTCGACCACAACCGTCAGGCTCTGGCCCGCGAGAACCTTGCCTTCCTTCAGCCACAGCATGTAGCGCGGCGTGCGGATCACCCCGTGGCTGTCGTGGCCGGTGAGGTTGGCGCCCATCAGGTGAAAGGCGATCCGCTCGGCTTCGTCGCGCGCACAACCGCCGGCTGCGAAAATATCCGCGATGAAGCGGTCCAGCGTTGCCGCCGGAACGACATGCGTGAGCAGGTCGGCCATCAGACGACGCGGCCGGTGTCGTTCTCGATGAGATGCATCTGATTCATATCGGCGGCCAGCGTGATCGTATGGCCCGGCGTGCAGGGGAACGCGGGATCGACGCGGGCGCAGACCGGGGCGCCGTCATCAAAGAAATGCACCATGGTCTCCATGCCCATCGGCTCTGTGACATCGACGAGCGCGTCGAACAGCACCACGCCGGGCTTTTCCATGTCGCGCGTTTCGGTGAGGTGCTCCGGGCGCAGGCCGAGCGTCATTTCACGGCCCTTGTAGGGCGCGTAGTGGGCCACGCGCGCGGGCGGCACGACGAGTTTCACGCCCGAGGAGAGCTGCACCTTGAGCCCGCCGTCGTCGATCACCCGCACTGGCAGGAAGTTCATGGCGGGTGAGCCAATGAAGCCGGCCACGAAGCGCGTCGCGGGGTTATGGTAAAGCTCCTGCGGCGGCCCGACCTGCTCGATGCGGCCCTGGTTCATCACCACCACGCGGTCGGCCAACGTCATCGCCTCAATCTGGTCGTGGGTGACGTAGATGGTGGTGGTGCGCACCGTTTGGTGCACCTTCTTGATTTCGGTGCGCATCTGCACGCGCAGCTTGGCGTCGAGGTTGGACAGCGGCTCGTCGAACAGGAACACCCGGGGGTGGCGGACGATGGCGCGGCCCATGGCGACACGTTGGCGCTGGCCGCCGGAGAGCGCCTTGGGCTTGCGGGCGAGCAAGGGGGCGATGTCGAGGATGCGGGCGGCCTCATCGACTCGTTTCTTGATGTCGTCCTTGGCGTATTTGCGCAGCTTGAGGCCGAACGCCATGTTGTCGAACACGGTCATGTGCGGATACAGCGCGTAGTTCTGGAACACCATGGCGATATCGCGATCGCGCGGCGGCATGTCGTTCACCTTGTCGCCGCCGATCCAGATCTCGCCGGAGGTGATTTCCTCAAGGCCTGCGATCATCCGCAAGGTGGTGGACTTGCCGCAGCCGGAGGGGCCGACGAGCACGACGAATTCCTCGTCCTTGATTTCGAGGTCGATGCCGTGAACGGCCTGGTAGGTCTCGTAGGACTTCACCACCTGCCGAACGGATACCTGTGCCATCGTGTCTGCCCGCCCTGTATTTTTGTGAATGAGTAAGACACAGGCGGACCCGCTGCGCAACGCGGGTTCAGGACGACGCGGCCGGTCCGGCGTATGTGACGATCTTGCTCGCACCGCGGCGCTGCAGGGCAAGATACACGACGGGTGTCGTGTAAAGCGTCAACATCTGTGAAACGATCAGGCCGCCCACAATGGTCAGGCCCAACGGCTGGCGCAGTTCCGCGCCGCTGCCGAAGCCGATGGCCAGCGGCAGGGCCCCGAGCAGGGCGGCCAGTGTGGTCATCACGATGGGGCGGAATCGTTCGAGGCAGGCGGCGTGGATCGCCTCGCGCGGAGTGCGGCCATGCTCGCGTTCCTCCTCCAGCGCGAAATCCACCATCATGATGGCGTTCTTTTTGACGATGCCGATGAGCAGCAGAATGCCGATGATCGCCATCATGGTCATGTCGGTATGTGTGATCAGCAAGGCGAGCAGCGCGCCGAGGCCGGCCGAGGGCAAGGTGGACAGGATGGTGATCGGCTGCGTGAGGCTTTCGTAGAGCACGCCGAGCACAATGTAGATGGTGAGTATGGCGGCTGCGATCAGCAGCGGCATGGAATTGGCGCTGCCGCTGACGAATCGCGAGTTGCCGCCGAAATCGGTGCGGATGGTGGCCGGCATGTGCAAGTCCAGCGCCGCCTGCAACACCGCGGCGTTGGTGGTGCCGGCCGCGACATCCGGCGGCGAGTTGAAACTGATGGTGGCGGCGGCGATCTGCCCCTGGTGGTTGACCGACAGTGGGGCGACGTCGCGCTTGATGGTGACCAGCGCCTGCAGCGGGATCTGCTTGCCGCCGGTGGCACCGACATAGATACGGCTGAGCATGACAGGGTCGGTCTGCAGTTTGGGGTCGACCTCCTCGATCACGCGATACTGGTTGCGCGCGCTGTAGATGATCGAGATCTGGCGTTGGGCGAAGGCGTTGTTGAGCGCGTTGTCGATGGCAGCGACGGACACGCCGAGCCGTGCTGCGGCCACTCGGTCGATTGCAACGTTCGCCTGCGGGGCGGCTCGGTCCTGATCGGAGGTGACGTCGGTCACCTCCGGCACGCTGCGCAGCTTGTCCGTCAGTCGCTGCGTCCATTCCCGCAATTCGGCCAGGTTCTGATCGAGCAGCACGAACTGGTTGCCCGAGCCGCCGCGTCCGCCGCCGCGAAAGTCTTGGGCGGAATACAGGAAGGTTTGAACACCACCAAGGCCTGCCAGCAGCGGTCGCAGGCGCGTGATGATCGCCTCCGAGCTCACCCCATCGCGCTCGGCGAGCGGTTTGAGGCCAATGGTGAGCTGGCCGCGGTTGAGCGCGGAAAAGCCGCTGCTGACTCCGATGGTGGAGCCGATCGTGGCGATGCCGGGGTCCTGCAGCAGGATGTCCACCACGGCGCGCTGGCGTTCGCGCATGGCGGCGAACGAAACATCCGGGTTGGCGACGGTGCTGCCCTGGATCAGCCCGGTGTCCTGCGTCGGCAGGAAGCCTTTTGGCACCACGGTCCAGAGGTAGCCGGTCAGCACCATAGTGGCGATGGTGACGGCAAACATCAGCCAGTTGTGGCGCAGGCCCCAGCCCAGGGTGATCGCATATTCGCGCTGCACCGCGCGAAATGCGCGATCAATCATCCCGTCGATGCGCGACCACACAGTCCGACGCGGCGGGCTTTCTGGCTTTAGAAACTGACCCATGATCATCGGTGTCATGCTCAGCGACACCACGGCCGACACGGCGATCGCGATCGTCATCGTCATGGCGAACTCATGCATGATCTTGCCGGGAATGCCGCCGTAGAACAGCAGCGGAATGAACACGGCGATCAGCGACAGGCTGATCGACATCACCGTGAAGCCGATCTGCTTCGCGCCGACGAAGGCCGCCTGCATCGGCGACAGGCCCTTTTCAATGTGGCGAACGATGTTCTCGATCATGACGATGGCATCGTCGACCACGAAGCCGACCGAGATGGTCAGCGCCATCAGCGAGAAATTGTCGAGGGTGAAGCCCTCGAACCACATGGCGGCCAATGTGCCCGCGATCGACAGCGGCACGGTGCACAGGGCCGCAAGTGTCGGCACCAGGCGGCGCATGAAGATGAACACCACCACCAGAACGAGTGCGATGCTGATCAGCAGTGTGATCTCCACATCGTCCACACTCGCGCGGATGGTGTTGGTGCGGTCTGACAGCACGGTGAGCGTGATGCCGCTGGGCATCCAGGCCTGCAGCACCGGCAGTTGCGCGCGCACGCGGTCCAGCGTTTCGATGACGTTGGCATCAGCGGTTTTGGTGATGTTGAGCAGGATCGCCGGCTGCTTGCCGTACCACGCCGCCAGCCGTGTGTTGGCGGTGCCGTCGATCACGCTGGCAACGTCTGACAGGCGCACCACGGCGCCGTTGGCGTTCTTCAGCACCAGGCCTTTGAAATCGGCGGCGTTGTAGAGTTGCCCGTTGGTGCCGATGCTTTCCGAACGCACGGCGCCCTGGAAACTGCCGACTGGGCTGGTCACGTTGGCCTGGCGGATGGCGGTGTAGATGTCCTGGCCCGACAAGCCAGCGGCTGCCACGGCGGCGGGGTCGAGCCTGACCCGCACCGCAGGCTTTTCGGCGCCATTGACAGTAACCTGGGCAACACCTTCGATCTGTGACAGGCGCTGGGCCAGGATGCTGTCGGCGGCGTCGTAAACCTGGGTGGTCGACAGCGTTTCTGATGTCAGTGCGATCGTCATCACCGGCGCGTCCGCCGGATTGAACTTGCGGAAATACGGCCGCGTCGGCAGGTCGGATGGCAGATCGGAGGTGGCGGCGTTGATGGCGGCTTGCACGTCGTGGGCGGCGTCGTCGATCTTCTTGGTCAGGTCGAACAAGATGACGATGCTGGCGGAGCCGACAGCGCTGGTGGAGGTCAGCTCCGACACGCCGGATATTTCACCGAGCCGGCGTTCCAACGGGCCCGCGATGGAGGTTGCCATGGTCTCGGGGTCCGCACCGGGGCGCGCTGCGAACACAACGATGGCGGGGAAGTCGATGCTCGGCATGGGAGCCACCGGCAGGAAGCGATAGGCGACGATGCCTGCGATCAGAATGCCGATGGCGAGCAAGAAGGTTGCCACCGGCCGACGGATGAACACCGCCGAGAAACCCGAGGCACTTTCACGCGGGGAGGGGGATTTCATTCGGCAGCGACGGCAGGGCTTGGGTTGAAACGCAAGCGGGCGCGCTCGAAGGCCAAGTAGATCACAGGCGTGGTATACAGGGTCAGCAACTGGCTCAACAGCAGGCCGCCGACGATGGTGACGCCGAGCGGAAACCGCAGCTCAGATCCGGTGCCGTTCTCCAGCACCAGCGGCAGCGAGCCGATGAGTGCCGCCATGGTCGTCATCATGATCGGGCGGAACCGCAGCAAGCAGGCATCGCGGATTGCCTTCTCCGGGCTAGACCCGTCCTCGCGTTCGGCCTCGATGGCGAAGTCGATCATCATGATGGCGTTCTTTTTGACGATGCCCATCAGCAGCACCACGCCGACGAGGGCGACCAATGACAGATCCTGCCCCACCAGCATCAGCGCCAGCAAGGCGCCGATGCCAGCTGACGGCAGAGTCGACAGGATCGTCACCGGGTGGATGACGCTTTCGTACAGCACGCCGAGTACGATGTAGATCACGACCATTGCGGCCAGGATCAGCCAGGGTTCGGAGGCCAGCGACTTCTGGAACTCGGCGGCATCGCCGGAATAGCTGCCGGTGATGGTGGGCGGCATGCCGATGCTGTGCTCGGCCGTGGCGACCGCCGTGACCGCATCGCCCAGCGCATAGCCGGGGGCGAGGTTGAAGCTCATGGTCGCTGCTGGGAACTGCGCCTGGTGGGTGACCACCAGAGGTGCCGTGACGCGCTCGATGGTGGCGATCGCCGACAGTGGCACTTGCACGCCGGTGTTGCTGGCGATGCGCAGTCGCGTGAGCGAATTGGGGTCGGCCTGCCACGCCGGATCCGCTTCCAGCACCACGCGATATTGGTTGGACTGCGAAAAGATGGTGGAGATCTGGCGCTGGCCGAAACTGTCGTAGAGCGCATCTTGCACCGCCTGCATGGACACGCCGAGCCGGAACGCGCTGTCGCGGTTGACCTTCACGTAGCTGCGAAAACCATCGTTCTGCTGGTCGGTCGCCACGTCCTGCAGTTGCGGCAGGGCCTTGATGGCATCGAGCAGTTTGGGCGCCCACACCGCGAGTTCGTCAGGATCGGTGTCCAGAATGGTGTACTGGAACTGGGTGCGGCTGACGCGCGTGCTGATCTGGATGTCTTGCACCGGCTGCATGAACACGGTCAGCCCTGGAATGGCGGCAAGCTGCGGTGCCAGACGGGTGGCGATCTCGACTGCCGACGCCCGGCCACCATCGCGCGGTTTCAGCGCGATGGTGATGCGCCCGGCATTCGGCGTGGCGTTGATGCTGCCGGCGCCGACGAACGAGGTGACACCAGCGACATCGGGGTCCTTGCTGACGATGGCAACCGCCTGCGCCTGCAGCACGTTCATGCGTGGGATTGAGACCGACTGCGCGGCCTCGGTGACGGCCACGATCACGCCGGTGTCCTGCTGGGGCAAGAAGCCCTTGGGGATCACGATATACAAGGCGACGGTGCCGATGAGCGTGCCCACGGCCACGATCAGCACCAGGCCCTGGTGGCGCAGCGATCGGTCCAGCGTGCGCTCGTAGAAGCGCAGCATGTGGGTGAAGCCACGCTCGGTGGTGCGTGCCACCCAGTTGGGCGTTTCCTCGGCGGCCGGGCGCAGCAGGCGGCCGGCCATCATCGGGGTCAGCGTCAGCGACACCACGCCCGACACGATGACGGAGACCGAGAGCGTCACGGCGAACTCGCTGAACAGGCGGCCGACCACGCCTTCCATGAAGAGCAGGGGAATGAACACGGCGATCAGCGATACCGTAAGCGAAACGATGGTGAAGCCGATCTGGGCGGCACCCTTGTAGGCAGCGGTGAGCGGGCTGTCGCCGGCTTCGATGAAGCGCACCACGTTCTCAACCATGACGATGGCGTCGTCGACCACGAAGCCGGTGGCGACGGTGAGCGCCATGAGGGAGAGATTGTCGAGCCCGTAGCCGAGCAAGGCCATCACGCCGAACGTGCCGACCAGGGACAGCGGCAGCGCCACCGCCGGAATGATCGTCGCCCGCCAGGAGCGCAGGAACAAGTAGATGACACCGACCACCAGCACGATGGTGAGCAGCAGCGTCGCCTCAACGTCTTTCACGCTGGCGCGGATGGTTTCGGTACGATCGGTGACGATTTCCATGCGCACCGCCGAGGGAAGCGAGCGCTGCAGGTTGGGCAGCTCTGCCTTGATGCGGTCGACCGTGGCCACGATGTTGGCGCCGGGCTGGCGCTGGATGTCGAGCACCACGGCCTGGTGGCCGTTATAGGTGGCGGCCACGCGATCGTTCTCGAGCCCGCCGACGACGGTGCCGACATCGGACAGGCGCACCGGGGCACCGTTGCGGTAGGAGATGATCAGCGAGCGATAGGCGTCCGGCGACAGGATCTGATCGTTGGCTCCCAGTGCGATCGCCTGGCGGGGCCCGTCGAAGCCGCCTTTGGCGCCGTTCACGTTGGCGGCGGCGACCGCCGTGCGCACGTCCTCCATCGAGAGATTGTACGAGGCGAGCCGTGCCGGATCGGCGCGCACGCGCACCGCCGGGCGGGCGTTGCCTTGGATGGTGACCTTGCCGACGCCGTCGATCTGGCTGAGCTTGGGCAGCAACAACGTATCCGCGGCGTCGCTCACCTTGTCGATGGTGATGGTGTCCGAGCTCAGCGCCAGTGTGACGATCGGCGCATCCGCCGGGTTCACTTTGGCATAGACCGGCGGATACGGCAGGTTGCTCGGCAAGGTGCCGGCGGAGGCGTTGATCGCGGCTTGCACGTCCTGCGCCGCCGAGTCGATGCTGCGCGCCAGCGAGAACTGCAACGTGATCTGGCTGGTGCCCTCGGAGCTGACCGAGGTCATCGTGGTCAATCCCTGGATCTGGCCGAACTGGCGTTCCAGGGAGGCGGTGATCAGCGTCGACACCGTGTCCGGGTTGGCGCCGGGCAACTGGGTGGTGATTTGGATGGTTGGGAAATCGACCTGCGGCAAGGCGGAGACGGGCAGAGTGAGGAAGCCCAGGATGCCGCCCAGCAGCACGGCAAAGGCGAGCAGCGAGGTTGCGATCGGGCGCGCGATGAAGGGCGAAGAGATGCTCACGGGCGAGCCGGGCGCGTGCCGGTGGGCGGCACGGTCCGGCGTGGCGGCGGTGCTGTCACCGTCGGTGCGCCGGCCGGTTGCACAATGTTGACCCGCGAATTCTCGTTCAGGCGTGCGGCGCCGTCGACCACAACTTGCTCGCCCGCCGTCAAGCCGGCGGTGATGACGGACGTGTTGAGGTCTTCGTGTCCGACCGTGACCAAACGGCGTTCAACCGCGGCATCGCCTTTCATCACCCAGATGAACGTGCCGGTTGGGCCGCGTTGTACAGCGACCGGCGGCACCGTGATGGCGGCCTTGAGCGTGTCCACCAGCAGCCGCACCGTGGTGAAGGCGCCAGGCCACAGGCGCAGGCGTGTGTTGGGGAAACTCGCCTTCAGCTTGATCGTGCCGGTGGCGGGGTCCACCTGATTGTCGAGCACGATCAGCGTGCCGCGATCCAGCTCCTCGGTGGTGTTGTCCTGCGGCAAGGCGATCGCGAGCGGCATCGTGCCGCCCGCCCGGGCGGCTGTCATGGGATCAGGGCCGCCCGCCCGGGCGGCGGTAATGGCATCGCTCACCTGGCGCAGGCTCTGCTGTGGCAGCGTGAACACCACCGAGATCGGCTTCAGGGTGGTCAGCACCACAAGGCCCGTGGTGTCGGAGGCATGGATGATGTTGCCGGGGTCGACCAGGCGCAGCCCGGTGCGCCCATCGATCGGGGCCACGATGCTGGTGTAGCCGAGATTGACGCGGGCGGCGTCGATCTGCGCCTGGTCGGAGGCCACCAGCGCCTCATCCTGCGCGACCTGAGAGCGGGCGGTGTCGGCCTGCTGGGCGGAGGTGTAGGCGGTGGCGGCCAGCTTGTTGTAGCGCGCCATGTCCAGCCGCGCATTGGCAAGCGTTGCCGAGTCCTGCGCCTTCTTGGCGACCGCCTGGTCGAGTGCCGCCTGATAGCTGCGCGGGTCGATCCGGGCCAGCACGTCGCCGGCCTTGACGTCCTGGCCTTCCTTGAAGTTGACCTCGATGAGCTTGCCGTCGACCTGGGTGTGCACGGTGACGTTGGCCGAGGCCTGCACGGTGCCGAGGCCTTCGAGAAAGATCGGAACGTCCTGCACCGCGGCTGTGGCGACCACGACGGGCACCGGCAGGTTGGCCTGGTTGCGCCGGTTGGTGGCCTGCACCTGCGCGTTCGGCTGATACACTCCGAAAAAGTAATAGGCGCCGCCGCCGATGATGCCGACGAGGATGAGCAGCCAGATCAGCCGCCGCATCAGAGCACGCCCTGCAACAGCGAGGCGGCCGGGATGGTGGTGGCACCCGTCGTCCAGCCGCCGCCGAGCGCCCTGTACAGCGCCACCAGCGCCTGGAACCGCGACAGGCGCACCTGGGTGAGGTTGTCGAGATCGTTGAACAGCGTGCTCTGGGCCTGCAGGGCGGTGACGATGTCGCTGGTTCCCGCCAGCACCTGGGCGCGGGCGATGTCGGAGGCGCGCTGGGCGACGGCCACGGCGTCGCGCTCCAGGGCTTCCTGTTCGGTGGCGTAGCGGTATTGGGTCAGAGCGTTCTCCACATCGGTGAAAGCTTGTACGACGGCCCTGCGGTAATCGGCGACCAACTCGTCGTAGCGGGCCTGATACTGGTCGTACTGGGCTGATTTAAGGCCATTGTCGAAGATCGTCTGGGTGGCGGAGGTGGCGGCCGACGTCAGCAGCGAACCGGGATTGAACAGCGTGTTCAACGCCGTGCTCTGCCAGCCGCCCGACGCGGTGAGGCTGATCTGCGGGTAGAAATTCGCCCGCGCTGCGCGGATGTTGGCGTTGGCCGCCACCAGATCGGCCTCGGCGGAGGCCACGTCCGGACGGCGCAGCAGCAGGTCCGACGGAAGGCCTGCGGTGACCTCGGGCAGATCGAGCGTGTTCAGCGTGCCAGGCGGCGCCACGATGTCCTCCGGCAGCTTGCCGGTGAGCACGCCCAAAGCATTGATCTGGGTCTGCACATTGCTGCGCAGCGCCGGGATCTGCGCGCGAAGCCCTGCGACCAGGGCGCCCTGCTGCGCCACGTCCAGCTCGCTTGCGGTGCCGACGTCGAGCCGGGCGCGGATGGCGGCCAGGATCTGTTCGGCATCGTTGAGATTGCGCCGCGCCACGGCCAGCCGATCCTGATAGGCCAGCGCGGTGAACCAGGTGGTGGCGACCGAGGTGATCGTGGTCAGCGCCACCGTTTGCTGGTCGTAGCGGCTGAACAGGGCGTTGGCCTGGGCTGCGTCGCGCAGTGCGCGCAGCCGCCCCCACACGTCCAGTTCGTAGCTGGCGCTGAGCTGGCCGCTGTACTGGCGGCTTTCGACGGCACGCCTGCTGCTCGACACCGTGCCGTTGGATGAGACGGTGCTGCGGGTGCTGGACCCGCGTTGCCAGTCGGCCTGGGTTGTGGCGTTCACCGTTGGCAGCAGGCTGCTGCCGGAAACGCGCACCTGCGCATCTGCCTGGCGCACCCGGGCGATGGCGGCCTGGATGTCGAAACTGCCGGGATTGGCGGGGTCAGTCCCTTGCGCATCGCCGATCAGCCGATCGAGGTCGGGCGAATGGAAGCCGCGCCACCAGTCGGCGGCAGGCCACACCGGGCCCGTCGGCTGGGTTTCGCGATAGGCGGCGGGGCTGGGGGAGGCAGGACGCAGATAGGCTGGACCGAGTGAACAGCCGGCCAGCAGCGGCAGCAACAGGAGCAACCGAACGGGGGAAAGGAACATGCGGGAGCGGGCGAGACGGCCCTTGTGGGACCCGGGTCGCGATATCCTTTCAGTTACAAGTCGGCGGCAGCCTGCTCATAGCGCAGGCGACATTACGTGCGGATGACAAACCGGTTGCCGCAGGTGTTCATTCTGCCATGGCGAGGATCCTTTCTGCCAGTGTCAGGTGGGGTCGGTCGATCATCTTGCCATCCAGCACGAACACGCCGGCGCCGGGGTTGGCCGCGAACCCGTCGCGCACCGCCTGGGCCCAGGCGATCCGAGGCGGCTGGGGGGTGAAGGCGGCATTGACCGGTACGATCTGGTCCGGGTGGATGCACAGCTTGCCGGCGAATCCGTCGACCGCCGCCTCGCCTGCCTCGCGGGCCAGGCCCGCGGGGTTGCGCGGGTCGGGGAAGGGCGTGTCGATGGCGGGCACGCCGATGGCGGCGGCTGTCATCAGCACGGCGGCGCGGGCCACAGCCACGGCCGCGGGGTAGCTGAGGTCGGCCCGACGCGGGTCGATGCCGAGATCGGCGGACAGGTCCTCGGCGCCGAAGCACAACGCGACGACGCGGCGGTGAAACTGCACGATGCCCGGCAGCGCCAGCACCGAGGCCGCGGTTTCGGTGACGATGGGCATGACCAGAATGCTGCCGACGGGAAGGCCTGCCGCCGTCTCCAGCGCCTCCAGATGATGGTCGATGGCGATAAGATCGGCGGCACCGCGGCATTTCGGCAGCATGATCGCAGCGGGGCGGCCGGGCACCACGGCTGCAAGATCGGCCAGATACCATGGCGTTTCCGCCGGATTGACCCGCACGATCACGCCTGGGCGGACGAGGCCGGGCAGAAGGGCCGCAGTCATGGCGCGGGCGGTGTCCTTGGCGCTGGGAGCGACCGAATCCTCGAGGTCGAGGATGACGGCATCGGCCGCCGAGGCGAGCGCCTTCGCAGCCTTGCGGGCGGAATCGCCGGGGGCGAACAGCGGGCTGCGCAATTTCATGGCTTGTCTCCGTTGGGCCGCCGCAGCATCAGCGCCGAGCGGTCGCAGCGCGCGACGACCTCGTGGCGCTGGTTGGTGGCGGTATGGCGGAAAACCACGATCCCCGCACCAGGGCGCGAGCGGCTGGGCCGGGCCGACACCACCAGGGTTTTGGTGGAGATGGTGTCGCCGGCGAACACCGGGGCGGGGAACACCGTTTCGGTCATGCCGAGATTGGCCACCGTGGTGCCCATGGTGAGGTTGTGCACGGACATGCCGATCATCAGCCCGAGTGTGAACAGCGAGTTCACCAGTGGCTTGCCGAATTCGGTGCCGGCGGCGAATTCAGCATCCAGATGCAGCTTCTGCACGTTCATCGTGAGCGAGCAGAAGAACACGTTGTCGGCCTCGGTGACGGTGCGCGTCCACTCTGCGTCGACCTCCAAACCCTCCACCAGCTCCTCGAACCAAAGGCCGGGCATGATGGTTTTCTCCATTCTCTGGTGTTTTCGGGAAACAATCTTGCGTAGCCCTGTGCGATATGCAAATCAGGTCTCATTATAAACAGAGGGAGACGTCCGGGGTGACATCCACCATCCTGGAGACCACGGGTCTTTCGCGCGAGTTCCGCGGGTTTGTCGCTGTCAACAGCGTTGATCTCAAGGTGCAGACCGGCACGATCCATGCGCTCATCGGCCCGAACGGGGCCGGCAAGACCACCTGCTTCAACCTTCTGACCAAGTTCCTTTCGCCCACGCGGGGCACGATCAGCTTCAAGGGACGCGACATCACCGGCCTGAAGCCGGCAGAGGTGGCGCGGCTGGGATTGATCCGCAGCTTCCAGATTTCCGCGGTGTTCGGCCATATGACCGCACTTGAAAACGTGCGCGTGGCGTTGCAGCGGGCGAGGGGTACGAGCTTCGACTTCTGGCGGTCTGACGAACTGCTGCACCAGTACAACGAGCGGGCGCGGGCGCTGCTGGAGGACGTGGGGCTGACCGAATTCGTCGACACCCAGGCGAGCCAGCTCTCATACGGCCGCAAGCGGGCGCTCGAGATCGCCACCACGCTGGCGCTCGACCCCGAGATGATGCTGCTCGACGAGCCGACGGCGGGCATGACCCATGACGACGTGGAGCGGGTGGTGGCGCTGATCCGGCGGATCCGCACGGGCCGTACCATTCTTATGGTGGAACATAACCTGTCGGTGGTCGAAGGGCTGTGCGACACCATCACCGTGCTCACCCGCGGCCGGATATTGGCGGAGGGCGACTACGCCACGGTGTCGCGCAATCCCGAAGTTGTGGCAGCCTATCTGGGACATTTCGATGGCTGAACGATCCATGCTGGAAGTGCGCGGCCTGAATGCGTGGTACGGCGAGAGCCATATCCTGCACGGCGTTGATTTCGACGTGAACGAAGGCGAGGTGGTAACGCTGCTGGGCCGCAACGGCGCCGGCAAAACCACCACGATGAAGTCCATCATGGGGCTGGTGGGCACGCGCTCTGGCTCGGTGGTGTATCGCGGCCAGGAGACGATCGGCATGCGATCCGACCTGATCGCGCGCGCCGGCATTGCGCTGTGCCCGGAGGAGCGCGGCATCTTCTCAAGCTTGAACGTGACCGAGAACCTGATGTTGCCGCCGGTGATCGGGCCGGGCGGGCTGTCGATTTCGGAGATCCACGCATTGTTTCCCAACCTCAAGGAACGTGCGGCCAGCCAGGGCACCAAGCTCTCGGGCGGCGAGCAGCAGATGCTGGCGATCGGCCGGATTTTGCGCACCGGCGCCAAGCTGCTGCTGCTCGACGAGCCGACCGAGGGGCTGGCGCCCGTGATCGTGCAGCAGATCGGCCGCACGATACGCGAGATCAAGAACCGCGGTTTCACCGTGCTGCTGGTGGAACAGAACTTTCGTTTCGCGGCAACCGTCGCCGACCGCCATTACGTGATGGACCATGGCGTGGTGATCGACATGATCCAGAACCATGAACTCGCCGCCAACATGGACAAGCTGCACGACTATCTGGGTGTGTGAACTGGTGTGTCCAACCGACGTAGAACAAGGGAAAACGTGAGATGCAGATCGATCGCCGCACACTGCTCGCAACAGCCACCCTGGCTGGCATCCCCCTGGGCGCCCGTGCGCAAGCACCCTCGCTCAAGATCGGCGTGCTTACCGATCTGTCGGGCCCGTACAAGGACCTCGCCGGCCCGGTCGCCGTTTCCTGTGTCACCCAGGCCCTGGAGGATTTCGGGGTGTCTGGCAAAGGCATGAAGGTCGATGTGATCTCGGCCGATCATCAGAACAAACCCGATGTCGGCGCGGGCATCGCACGACAATGGTTTGATCGCGACGGTGTTGATCTCATCGTCGAAGTCGCCAATTCCGGCGTGGCGCTGGCGGTGGCCGGCGTCGCGAAGGAAAAGAACAAGGTCTATATCAATTCCGGGGCGGCAACCTCCGACCTTACCGGCGAGATGTGCAACGCCAACACCATCCACTGGGCCTACGACACCTACATGCTGGCCAAGTCGACCGGCGGTGCTTTGGCCAGGGCGGGCGGCGACAGCTGGTTCTTCATCACCGCCGACTACGCGTTCGGCAAGGCGCTGCAGCGCGACACCACCGGCTTCGTGGAGGCCAACAAGGGCCGCGTGGTCGGCTCCGTTGCCTATCCATTCCCGGGCACCACCGATTTCTCATCGTTGCTGCTGCAGGCGCAGGCTTCCGGCGCCAAGGTGGTCGGACTGTGCAATGCCGGCACAGACACGATCAACTCGATCAAGCAGGCCAAGGAATTCGGACTGACGCAGACCATCGCCGGCCTGCTGCTGTTCATCTCGGACGTGCATTCGCTTGGCCTCGATGTGGCACAGGGCATTGCGGTGACCGACAGCTTCTATTGGGATGCCAACGCCCGCACCCGCGCCTTTTCCGAGCGGTTGAAGCCGAAGGCGCCCAACGTGCGCGCGACGATGGTGCAGGCGGGGGTGTATTCCTCGGTGCTGCATTACCTCAAGGTCGCAGCACAGGCCGGCGTTCCCACCATGAAGGGCAGCGGCATCGACGTGGTCGACAGGATGAAGGCGATGCCGACGGATGACGACTGCTTCGGCCCCGGTTCGATCCGGATCGACGGCCGCAAGATCCACCCAAGTTATCTATGGAGCATCAAGAAGCCTTCCGAGAGCAAGGGTCCTTGGGATTACTACAAGCTGGTTGCCACCACGCCAGCCGACGAGGCATTCCGCCCGCTCAGCGCCGGCCATTGCAGCCTTGTGAAATCGTAACAAAAACCACCTGAAAACAGGGGAATAATCTATGGAAATCTCTCGCCGTACGCTGTTGGGCACCGCCGCCGCCGTGTCCACTCTGCCGGTGGGCCGCGCCCGTGCGCAGGCCAAGCCGGTGCTCAAGATCGGCGTGCTGAACGATGCCTCCGGCCCGTATCGCGACACCGGTGGCGAGACCTCGCTCATCTGTGCCAAGCAGGCGGTCGAGGAATTTGCCTCGCAGGCGAACGGCTACACGATCGAGGTGATCTACGGGGATCATCAGAACAAGCCCGATGTCGGCGCCGGTCTCGCCCGGCAATGGTATGATCGTGATGGTGTCGATATGATCCTGGATGTGCCGACCTCGTCGGTGGCGCTTGCGGTGGCGACGGTGGCCAAGGAGAAGGACAAGACCTTCGTCGACTCCGGTGGTGCGACCGCGGATCTTACCGGCAAGCAATGCGCGCCTTCGATCGTGCATTGGACGTACGACACCTACATGCTGGCGAAATCCACCGGGGCTGCCACCGTGAAGGCCGGTGGCAAGGACTGGTTCTTCATCACCGCGGACTATGCCTTCGGCCAGCAGCTGCAGCGCGACACCACGAGTTTCATCACCGCGGCCGGCGGCCGTGTGATGGGGGCAGCGCCTTACCCGTTCCCGGGCACCACGGATTTCTCGTCGTTCCTGCTGCAGGCGCAGTCATCCGGCGCCAAGGTGCTCGGCCTGTGCAATGCCGGTGGCGATACCGTGAACTGCATCAAGCAGGCCAAGGAATTCGGCCTGACTCTGGATATCGCGGCGATGCTGATGTTCATCACCGATGTGAACGCGCTGGGCCTGCAGGTGGCGCAGGGGCTTCGGCTGACCGAGAGCTTCTACTGGGATCTCAACGACTGCACCCGCGCCTTCACCAACCGGGTGAAACCGAAAACCCCCAACAACTGGCCGAACATGAGCCATGCCGGCTGCTACGCGGGCACGCTGCATTTCCTCAAGGCGGTGAACCAGATCGGCATCGCCAAGGCCAAGGCCAGCGGCACCGCCATCGTGGATGCGATGAAGGCGATGCCGACGGATGACGATTGCTTCGGCCACGGCTCGATCCGCGTCGACGGGCGCACGCTGTTTCCCTCGTATCTGTTCGAGGTGAAGAAGCCCTCCGAGAGCAAGGGCAAATGGGATTACTACAAGACCGTTCAAACCACCCCCGCGGACCAGGCCTGGCGGCCATTGGCCGAGGGCGGCTGCTATTTCGTCAAGTCCTGAGGTTCGTCGATGCTCAGCATACTGGGATATAATGTCGGACCCATGCTGGCCCAGGGCGTGCTTGGCCTGATCAACGGCGCGTTCTATGCGCTGCTTTCGCTTGGGCTTGCGGTCATCTTCGGTCTGCTGAACATCATCAACTTCGCCCACGGCGCGCTGTACATGATTGGCGCGTTCGTGGCCTGGGTGTTGCTCAACTACCTCGGCATCGGCTACTGGCCGTCGCTGATTCTGGTGCCGATACTGGTCGGCTGCTTCGGCATGCTGATTGAAAGGGTCTTGATCAGCAAGCTCTACAAGCTCGACCATCTCTACGGCTTGCTGCTGACCTTCGGCTTGGCTCTGATCATGGAAGGGCTGATGCGCAACTACTTCGGCAGCTCGGGCATGCCGTTCGCGGTGCCGGAATCGTTGCGTGGCGCCACCAGGCTCGGGTTCATGATCATGCCGACCTACCGGGTATGGGTGGTGGCAGCCTCGTTCGTGGTGTGCATCGGCACCTGGCTGGTGATCGAAAAGACCTCGATCGGTGCCACCTTGCGGGCAGCCACCGAGAATCCGGCGCTGGTGCAGGCGTTCGGGGTGAACGTGCCGCGCCTGGTGACGATGACCTATGGCGGGGGCGTGGCCCTGGCGGCGTTTGCCGGCGTGATGGCGGCACCGATGTATTCGGTGAACCCCTCGATGGGATCGAACGTTATCATCGTGGTGTTCGCCGTGGTCGTGATCGGCGGCATGGGCTCTATCCTGGGCTCGATCCTGACCGGCTTCGGGCTTGGGCTGGTCGAAGGCTTCACCAAATATCTCTATCCGCAGGGCTCCGGCGTGGTCATTTTCGTTTTGATGGTGATCGTGCTGCTGTTGCGCCCGGCGGGTCTGTTCGGAAAGGCCGCCTGATGCTGATGGGTTTCTCGCGGGCGCAGGCGGCAGCCCTCCTGGTGATGCTCGTCATCATCGCGGTGGCGCCGATGGTGGCCTATCCGGTGTTCCTGATGAAGGTGCTGTGCTTCGCGCTGTTCGCCTGTGCCTTCAACCTGCTGATCGGCTATGTCGGCCTGCTCTCGTTCGGCCATGCCGCCTATTTCGGCATGGGCGCCTATGCCAGCGCCTACGTCGCCAAGGCCTGGGGGCTGTCGGCCGAGCTCAGCATTCTTGCCGGCGGCCTGACCGGGGCCGCGCTCGGGTTGATCTTTGGCCTGATCGCCATACGCCGGCAGGGCATCTACTTCTCCATGATCACGCTGGCGCTGGCGCAGATGGCGTATTTCTTTTGCACCCAGGTGGCGTTCACAGGCGGCGAGGACGGCATTCAGCAGGTGCCGCGGGCGGCCGTGTTCGGCCTGATCTCGATGCAAAACGACATGGCGATCTACTGGCTGGTGGCCGTGGTGTTTCTGGCCGGCTTTTTTTTGGTGCATCGCATCGTGCATTCCCCGTTCGGCCAGGTGCTGAAGGCGATCCGCGAAAATGAACCGCGGGCGATCTCGCTGGGGTATCGGGTGGACGACTACAAACTGATCGCCTTCGTGCTGTCGACCGCGATCGCGGGCGTGGCCGGGGGGACCAAGTCGCTGGTGTTCGGCATCGCCACGCTGTCGGATGTGACCTGGCAGGCCTCGGGCGAGGTGGTGCTGACCACGCTGCTCGGCGGCCTCGGCACGATCTTTGGCCCGGTGGTGGGGGCTGTCATCGTGAACACGCTGGAGTTCTATCTGAGTCCGTTCGGCAGTTGGGTGACGGTGACGCAGGGCGTGATCTTCGTGGCCTGCGTGATGCTGTTCCGCCGCGGCGTGGTGGGCGAGATCGGCGCGAAGCTGAAGGTCGCACTTTAGAGCGGGGACGGTCGATTTCGCCGGTTTCGTTTACTGTTTGGAAATGGCTCCGGGGATAGGTTCGGCTATCGCCAAAGGTCAGGATCGCATCGCCCATGAGCATCCAGGGTGTCGGCACGAGTCAATACGATCTGTATACAAGGTTGCAACAGGCCAACGCGTCCAGCCAGACGCATGGCAGCGGAACAATGACCGCTGCGAACGTGCCGCCCTCGGGGCCACTGCCTGGGCCGCCGCCTTCGGGTCCGCCACCGAGCGGAGCAGGGTCACAGTTCGACAAGCTGAGTTCCGCCATCCAAGCGGAACTGGTGCAACTGCAGGGCGGTAGCGGTTCGACAGGCTCCAGCACGATTTCGGGCTCCTCCAGCACGAGTGCCACCGGCAGCACCGCGTCTACGGGCACGGCCAGCTTGACCGCGACCTCGACCACCGGGCCGAGTACGCTCGACAAGATGCTCAAGGAAATCGCCCAGGCGATCCAATTGGCGGAGAGCAGCGCCAGCGCATCGGCGAACGGCAGCGACACGACCGGTTCCACTGGCAGTTCGACCACCACCAATGCGGCCGCATCACCCGGCGCGACAGCATCAACCGCGGCCGACCCCAGCGGCGCCACAACCACCGATACCACCGTGCCCACGACGCACGGCCACCACCATCACCACGCCGAAGCCGCCGCGAGCATGGCCGCCAGCACCAGTGCGACCACCACCAGCCAGCCTTCGGACGCGCTGGCGATGGCCACGATGCGGGCGCTGCGAAGCTACGGATCCAACGGTGCCCAGGGCAACGGTGCCAGCACCACGAACCGCCAGGGCCAGGTGGCGACCGTCGCGTGAGGCCGGCCTGATCGGCGTAGTCGCGCAGGCTGTCCCGATCAGCGGTTCCCGCTCAGTCGGTCAAGCTCAGCGGTTCCCGCTCAGTCGGTCAAGCTCAGCGGTCCCCGCTCAGGCGGTGCGGCGACGGTCCGATCGGGCCGCGAGCAAACCGCTGAACGCGATGACGATGGCGCCGGCAACGGTCGCTCCGTCTGGTACGGCGCCCCAGAGCAGATAGCCGTAGAACGCAGCGGCGATCAGCTGCGTGTAGCTGAACGGCGCCAGCAACGACGCCGGGGCAAATCGATACGCCTGCACCATGACCACATGGCCGGTTGTTGCGACAATGCCCAGCAGCAGCCCAAGACTGATCTGGTTCCAACTGGGCGCCACGAATTCGAGCGGCAGCAACGCGGTCAGCACCACCAGGCCGCTGACCGCGGTCCACACCAATGTGCTCGCCGCTGGTGCTGCGGAAATTTTGCGGGTCAGGATCACACCAAACGCCCAGGCCAGCGATGAGAGCAGGGTGAACAGGGCAGCGGGCTGAAACGCGGCCGTGCCGGGACGCACCACGATCAGCACACCGACCAGCCCCAGCACCACCGCTCCCCACCGACGCGGACTGACGACCTCGCCCAGCAACGACACCGACAGCACGGTGATCAGGATCGGCGATGCGAAACCGATCGATGCGGCTTCCGCCAATGGCAGGCTGCGCAGCGAAATCATGAACGTTACCGCCGAAATGACCATCATCAGGCCGCGCAGGATCTGCAGTGCGGGATTGCGCACCCGCAGCCGCGCGCGCGTGTGCCGTAACAGGACCCAGGCCATGATGACGAACACCAGATAGCGGATCCAGGCGACTTCAACCGCCGGCAGGGTGGCGCCCAGCAGCTTGGCCATCGCGTCAGACAGCGAGAACAGCATCATCGCCGCCAGAATCAGTCCCATGCCCCGGACCGGGTTGTCCAGGGATGGGGCCGGAACCACCATGGCCGGCGCAACCTCGGCGCTGTCGCGGGAGCTCATGCCGGCGCCCGCGGACCTGTGAAGAACCGGTTCGCTGACCCCGGCATGCGTCTTGGTTTGGCGCGCCGCCGCCGGCCACCCCGGCGCGCGGTATCAGCGGCCTGAGGCATTGCAAGGGTCATCGCTTCAGGCCGCCAGGCCATCCGCTGTCCAGCCGATGGCCTGGCGGAGAAAGCGGTATCCCAGAGCGGTGAAGAATGCCCGCTCGCGATTTGTCTTGCCGTAGCTGTGGCCGCCGGCATCGAGTTCGTAAAGCCAGGCGCGATGGCTGAGCGCCTGCAGCTTGGCGGCCATCTTGCGGGCGTGGCCGGGATGCACACGATCGTCCCGCCGCGTGGTTGCGAGCAGGATCGGCGGCGCCGCGGGGTCGGCAACCGCGTTGTGGTAGGCGGAGATATGCTGCAGGAACGCCCAATCCTCGGGCACGTCGGGGTCGCCGTATTCGGCGATCCAGCTGGCGCCGGCGAGCAGCTTCGAGTAGCGGCGCATGTCGACCAGCGGAATGGTGCAGAACAGCCCGCCGAACCGCTCGGGATAGCGCGTCAGCATGTTGGTGATGAGGATGCCCCCGTTCGAACCGCCTTCGGCGGCGATCCGGCCCGGGCGGGTCACGCCGCGCGCCACCAGGTCGGCGGCGATGGCGGCGAAATCGTCGTGTGAGCGGGCCTTGCCCTCGCGCCTGCCGGCGTCATGCCAGGGTGTTCCGAACTCTCCCCCGCCGCGCAGATTGGCGATCACGGCTGTGCCGCCGCGTTCCAGCCACAGCTTGCCGATGCCGGTGCGATAGACCGGTTGCTGGGTGATGGCGAAGCCGCCGTAGCCGTAGAGATGCACCGGCGCCTCGCCGGTTTCTCCCTGCGGGCCGATTTGGGTGTAGGGCACGCGCACGCCGTCGTTCGAAATCGCCTCGTGGCGCGTCACCACCAGGCCGTCCGCGTTGAAGGCGACTGGCGCGCGCTTGAGGATGGTGGGGGCTGCAGCCTCTCGGTTCGTGCGCAGCAGTGTCGCGGGAGTGAGTGGATCCTGCGCGCTGACCAGCAGCGTGCCGTCCGACTCGGAGGCTTCCTCGTCCAGCCGCCAGACGCTGACCACGCCGATCTCCGGCAGGCCCGCGAGGCTGGACTCCGTCCAACCCTGCGGCCCTGGGGTGAACAGCAGATGCAACGGGGCCAGGTCGTCGAGCACCGAGACCACCAGACTGCCGTTGGCCCAGAAGAACCCTGTGCAGACGCGCCGCTCGGCGGGGCGGAACAGCACGGTGAAGTCGCGGGCATCGGCCAGGAAACGATCGAAGGAGATGCCCAGCACCGTGCCGGCTGGGTGGGTGTGGCCGCCCACGGTCCAATCCGAGCGACCGCGCACCGCGAGCCAGCCTTTTTCCCAGGCGTACCGGCTGTCGGCCGGCAGATCGACGCGGGTTCTGCCGCCGTCCGCATCGAGCAGCCAGACATCGGCCGTGAAGAAATCCATCTGGTCCACCAGCAGGATCCGATGCCGGGGATCGTCGTGATCGCGTTCGCCCCAGGCGGACATGTGGTCCTTCGGTATTTCGAAGATCACCTCCGAATCCTGCCAGGCGCTGCCTCGCTTCCAGCGGCGGACGGTGCGGGCGTAGCCAGAGGTGGTCGCCATGCCCTCGCCCAGCGCACTCGACAGGAGCACTGTGTCGCGATCGATCCAGCGGGCGCCGCCCTTGGCCTCCGGCAGCACGAAGCCGTCGGTGACGAAGGTTTTTGCGACCAGGTCGAACTCGCGCAGCACCACCGCATCGCCGCCCCCGCGTGACAGGCGCAGCAGGGCGCGGTCGTGGCTCTCGGACAGCACCACGGCGCCTTGCGATACCCAGTCCTCGCTCTCGGACGCGGCGAGGGCGTCGAGGTCCAGCACGGTCTCCCACGTGGGAGTGTCGCTGGCGAAGGACGCCATGTCCGTGCGCCGCCACAGGCCGCGGGTGTGGATCGCGTCTCGCCAAAGGTTGTACAGGAAGGCGCCGCGGCGGGACACGAAGGCGATGTTGTCCGGGCGGTCCCAGATCTCGGCCAGCGCGTCCTGGTCGGCGCCGACTTCGGGTCCGTCGAAGGCCGCCCGCGTCTCGGCGTTGCGCGCCTCCACCCACGCCACCGCGACGGGATCGTCGACCGCCTCGAGCCACAGATAGGGATCGTCGTCGGGGGCTGTGAGCGTGGGACGCGGGTCTGGGAAGGGCATGAGGTCTCCGGGGCGCGGGGCGGCATAGCATCGCATTTGCGCGGGGCAGCACAACCCAGCGCGGACGACAGGATATTAGTAGGTTGTTTTCAATATTGTTCTCAGGCAACAACTTCGCGACCAACCGAATGCGGCAGCATGAGGTGGTCCACGCCGGTGATGCCGGTTGCCTCCCCCTGGGGCCTCGCGTCGGTCCAGGACTCGCGCAAGGTCGTTGTCCATGAAGTTTCGTCTTTGGTCGGTTGTCCTGGTGCTCCTGCTGATTCTGGTGGGAGTTCTGTATATCTTTCAGTCCGGCTTGCTTGGTCTGTCCCGGCAAACCACCGCCAGCAGCATCGCGCCGGCCAGCTCTGTTTCGACCGAAAGCGCGCGCGGCTACAGGTTCGTCCAGAGCGTGAACGCGTTGGGCGACCGGATTTATCTCAGGACGAATGCCACGATCACGTTGACGCCGAACCCCACAAGCCCCGACGCCATCGCCATCGCGCCCAGCGGCGGCACGCGCAGCGGCACCTTCACCTTCGTCGTCACCCCGCACCAAGGCCGCCGCGGCGTGCGCAGGGTCAGCGGCGAGTTCGAATTGAACGGGCAAGCCTTCGCGGTGTGTGAGGCTGTCGATGACCCCGCCGGCGACGTGCCCCTGCGTGCGCAGCGCTTCGCGCCAATCAACAATGTCGGCTCCCGCACTGCCCTGCCAGTAACAATTCCAGGCGAACCCCTCCTGGCGCTGCTCAACGCCGTCACCGCAAATACGAATGCCGCAGGCACCAGCTTTTCGCCAAGTTCCGAGACCATACGTCTCGCCGAAAGCCTGATTGGCGTTTGCACCCGCTAGACGAGGGCGGGATGACGTCTGATAGGCAACGTAATCCCACTCTAGCTCTTTGTTTTATCGCGTGATTCAGACCTTTCGGTGATTCCACCTTCGGTCATCACGCTCTAAAGCACCAACAGCGCGAGGATCAACGCCGGTGGCATGACCAGTGCGCCGAGTTTGAGGAAGGTCCAGGCGCTGCAATGCTGGCCTTCACGGCGCAGGGCGGTGAGCCACAGGATGGTGGCGAGCGAGCCGGTGACTGAGAGGTTGGGGCCGAGGTCGACGCCGATGAGTGTGGCGGCCCGGACGGCGGCAGGGGCGTTTGCCAGCTCCACGACGCGGCCGGCGAGCAGGCCAGCGGGCAGGTTGTTCACCAGATTTGCGCCGAACCCGAGCAGCAGCCCGGTTGCCCAATGCGCTTCGTCCGGGGATTGCGTGGCAAGGCCACGCAGCAGGCCGGCCACGGCGGCGGTCAGCCCGGTTTCCTGCAGCGCTGCCACCAGCACGAACAGGCCGGCGACCAGCGGCAGCACGCCCCAGGAGATATGCCCCAGGATCTTGCCAGGATTGGTGCGGGACTTCGCCAGGACCAGAACGGTTGTGGCGATCCCGGCCGCAAATGTCGGCAGCCCCAGGGCGATGTCGGCGGCGGAGGCTGCAATCAGGGCGAGCGCTGCGACGATGATGCCGATTGCCGCGCGTTTCGCGGGCCCTGAGAGTGGGGGGATCGCGATTTCGGTTTTGATGGCCTGCCGCAGATGCGCGCGCTGGGTCCAGCGCAGCACCGCGTAGGTGGCAACGATGGCGAGCAGTGACGGTAGGGCGTACTGCTGCAGCCACTCCAGCAACGGCGGCATGTGGGTGCCGTAGATGACCAGATTGGCCGGGTTGGAAATCGGCAGCACGAAGCTCGCGGCGTTGGCGATGAAGGCGCAGATGAACAGGTAGGGCAGCGGCTCGGCCACTTCAGCGGTGCGGGCGACGGCTGCGACCGCGGGGGTGAGCACCACGGCGGTGGCATCGTTGGACAGGAAGATCGTCACGATCGTGCCGACGGCGAACACCAGGCTGAACAGCCGTGCCGGCGAACCGCGCGCGGCACGGGCGGCGTGGCCGGCGAGCCAGTCGAACAGGCCTTCCTCGCGCGCGAGCTCGGCCAGCAGCATCATGCCGATGAGGAACAGATACACATCGAGCCCGCTGCGCACGCCGGCCAGCGCCTGCTGCGGCGAGAGCATCTGGCTTGCCACCAGCGCCACGGCGCCGGCTGCGGCCCAGATCCATTCCGGCCAGGCAAACGGGCGCAGGATGACGCAGGCGGTGGCGACGGCCGCGATCGCCCAGACGATCCAGTGGTCGGTCACGCTGGCCGTTCAGCGCGCCTGGTTCAGCGCGCGGGTATCGGCTTGGCCACCGGCGCCTGGGCGTCGCGGCGCAGGCGTTTTTCGCCGAGGAACAGCAGGATCGGGGCTGCGATGAAGATCGAGGAGGAAGTGCCGACGACGATGCCGAACAGCATCACCCAGGCGAAGCCAGACAGGCCGGAGCCGCCGAACAGGGCCAGGGGGAGGGCGGCCAGGAACACCGTCATGGACGTGCCGAGCGTGCGGTTCAGCGTCTCGTTGATCGACAGGTCGATGAGTTCGCGCAGCGGCATGGTTTTGTATTTCCGCAAATTCTCACGCATGCGGTCGTAGACCACGACCTTGTCGTTGGTGGAGTAACCGATGATGGTCAGGATCGCGCCGACCATCACCAGGTCGAAGTCGAAACGGGTGAGGGCGAGAAAGCCGATCGCCTTGGTGACGTCGAGCAGCAGGGTGACGACGGCACCGACGGCGAACTGCCATTCGAAACGGAACCAGATATAGGCCAGGATCATCAGCAGGCTCAGCCCGAGGGCCAGCATGCCGTCCTGGAACAATTCGGCGGAGACGGAGGCGCCGACCGCGTCGGTGCGCTGGACCTTGGTGCCAGGTGCGACCTTCTCGAGCGTTGTCCGCACGGTGTTGACCACCTGTTCGGTGCCGGCCTCGGTCGGTTGCGCTTCCAGGTGGATCGCCACCTGGTCGGGAGCGCCGAAGCGCTGCACCCCGGGCTCATGCAGGCCGGCCGAGAGAAGGCCGCCGCGGATCGTGGCAAGGTCGGCCGGGCCCGGGGTGCGGACCTCCATGACGATGCCGCCTTTGAAGTCGATGCCAAGGTTGAGGCCGGGGTGGAAGAACAGGATCACGGACGCGATCGACAGCACCGCGGAGACGATCAGCCCGGCGAAGCGGCCATTCATGAACTTGTAGCTGGTGCCGTCGCGCACCAGGCGGAAGGCGGGTTTGATGAACATGGTCTGGTCCTACACCGGCAACGCGGCGGGGCGGTTTGCGCCATACCAGCGCACCATCAGCAGCCGCGACAGCATGGTGGTGGTGAACATGGAGGTGACGATGCCGACGGTGATGGTGACGGCGAAGCCGCGCACCGGGCCGGCGCCGAAGAAGAACAGCATCACATGGGCGAGGAAGGCTGTCATGTTGCTGTCGATGATGGTGGAATAGGCGCGTTTGAAGCCCACCTCCATTGCGTTCAGCGGCGTGCGGCCGTTGTGCGCCTCCTCGCGGATGCGCTCGTTGATCAGGATGTTGGCGTCGACCGCCATGCCGAGGGTGAGCAGGATGCCGGCCATGCCGGGCAGGGTCAGCGTTGCCTCGAACAGCGACAGGATGGCCAGCATCAGGACCAGGTTGACCACCAGGGAGATGTTCGCGAACCAGCCGAACAGGCCGTAGAACACGCCCATGTAGATGATGACCAGCACGAAGCCGACGGCGAGCGCCAGGGCGCCGGCGCGGATGGCGTCCGCCCCCAGTTCGGGGCCCACGCTGCGTTCCTCGACCACCGTGAGCGGGGCGGGCAGGGCGCCGGCGCGCAGCAGCACGGCGAGGTCGGTGGCGGAGCGGGCGTCGAATGAGCCGGAAATCTGGCCGCGGCCGCCGGTGATCGGTTCGCGGATGACGGGGGCGGAGATCACCTTGTCGTCGAGCACGATTGCGAACGGGTGGCCGACGTTGCGGGTGGAGATGTCGGCGAAGCGGCGGGTGCCGATGCTGTCAAAGGTGAAGTTGACCACCCATTCGCCGGTTTGGCTGTTCTGGCCGGCGCGGGCGTCGGTCAGGTTGGCGCCGTCCACCTCCACCCGGCGGCGGACCGCGATCTTCTGGGCGGGGTTCTTTTCCATGGGCAGGAAGTCGTCGCCGGGTGGGGCGACGCTGGCACCCATGTTGGCGTTCTCGTCGGTGAGACGGAAGGTCATGCGTGCGGTTTGGCCGAGCAGCTGCTTGATCCGGTTGGGGTCCTCGATGCCGGGCAGCTGCACGATCATGCGGCTGTCGCCCTGGCGGGAGATCAGCGGGTCGACCACGCCGGTTTCGTCGATGCGGCGGCGGACGATTTCGATGGATTGCTCAACGGTGGCCTGGGCGCGGGCCTTCAGCGCCACGCTGGAGAAGGTGGCGGTGATCTGGCCGGCATCGTCGTTGGCAAAGTCGAGATCATTGCTGCCATTGGGGTTCACGCCGAGTGGTCGCACGGCGGACAACGCCTGTGCCAGCTGGGTGGGGTCGGCCAGCTTGATCGCCAGGCGGTTTTGCGCTGGCTGCGAGGTGACGGTGAAGCGGTCGATTTTGGCAGCCCGCAATGCGGTGCGGCTGGCATCCACCAGATTGTCGAGCCGCTCCTTGATGACGGTGGCCATGTCGACTTCGAGCAGCAAATAGCTGCCGCCGCGCAAGTCGAGCCCAAGATGGATGGTGCGCCACGGCACCCACGACGCCGGGGCTGCGACGAGGTTGGGTACACAGAGCAGGGCGCCGAGCAAGCAGGTGGCGAGCACCAGGGCTGCTTTGAGGCGACTGAAATACATCATGCGGACGCGGCGGCTCCGGACTGGGCTGGCAGGCGGCGGAGAATGACGACAAGCCCGTGTTGGCGCAACCTGCCGTGCCTGCTAACCACACCCCGGGGGACACCAGTATGGCAGGCTTGCGTATCGGAGTTGCGGGTGCCGGCTATTTCGGCCGGTTCCACGCCTTGAAGATCGCCGCGTCCAAACGCGCCACGCTGGTGGGGATCTATGATCTCGATGCCGATCGGGCGGCGGTGGTGGCGCGGGAGGCGGCGAGTGTTGCGATGCCCTACGACCAGTTGCTCGCCGGTTGCGACGCGATCGTGGTGGCTGCCGCGGCCGAGGCGCATTTCGCGCTTGCGGGAGAGGCGCTGCGGGCCGGCCGGCATGTGCTGGTGGAGAAGCCGATCGCGGCGACGCTTGCCGAGGCCGATGGGCTGGCTGCCCTGGCCGGCGAGCGTGGGCTGGTGCTGCAGGTTGGTCATCTGCTGCGCTATTCCGCCGAGCATGAGGCGATCTCGGCGCGCATGCGTCGCCCGCTGTTTCTGGATTGCGTGCGCATCGCCCCGTTCAAGCCGCGCGGCACCGATGTTTCAGTGGTGCTCGATCTCATGATCCACGATCTCGATCTGGTGCTGGCCCTGGTCGACAGCCCGATCGAGAGCGTGGATGCGGTGGGGGCACCGGTTGCGAGCGCGCATGAGGACATCGCCAACGCCCGCGTGCGGTTCGAGAACGGCTGTGTCGCAACCATCACGGCGAGCAGGATTTCGTTGAAGACCGAGCGGAAGATGCGGCTGTTCAGCCAGGAGGGCTACATGTCGGTCGATTTCGGCGCCCGTAAGCTGATGATGATCGGCCGCGAGCGCGGCTTTCCCATTCCCGGCACCGGCGGTGGGCGGATGGAAGAGATCACCTGGAAGGACCACGACGCGTTGGAAGCCGAGCACAACGCCTTTTATGCCAGCGTGCTGGACGGAGCGAAGGTGATTGTGGACGCCGCGGCCGGGCGACGTGCGCTGGCAGCGGCGTTGGCGGTGACGCACTCGATGGCCCGCTCGCGCGCCCAGGCCGAGGCGAGCGGCCTCATTCGCTGACACGCCAGCCGATCGCGGAGATCGGTTCAGCTCACCTGGCCGTTTCAAGCAGTCGTCAACGCGTTGCATTTGACCAATTTGGCGTGCCGTCATATGCATGCGTATGCAAGTCCCCGCCTCGGCGGCTGGGAAACGGTTTCAGAGTGAGGCGTTGTCATGACGATTTCCGGCTTCGATGGCGAGTTTTCGGATATCCCTGATTATATCATCAAAATTACCGAACGGATCTGGGAGGACAGAGGCGTTGGACTGATCCGCAAATGGTATGCCGCCGATTGCGTGGTGCATGGATCAGGAGGGCCATCGGTGGGGGCGGAGGCCAGTGTGGCCGCAACGCTTGAGACGTTGAACATGCTGCCGGACCGTCGATTGCTGCCAGAAGACATCATCTGGTCACAGGATGCGCCGGAAATTTTTCTGTCGTCGCATCGCCTCATCTGCCCCGGCCATCACCGTGGAGCCGGCGATCTGGGAGCGCCCACTGAAAATGCGGTCGCGGTGCGGGCCATTGCGGATTGCCTGTGCCGCGGCAATCAGGTTGTCGAGGAATGGCTGGTGCGCGATATCGCAGGCCTGGTGCTTCAGATCGGCGCCGATCCGGAAGCCGTCGCTGGCCGGCGCGCAGCGCGCGATGCGGCAGCGGGCGTGCCGGCCTGGCAGACCGAACCGCGGGCGCAGCTGCTGCGCGAAGGTGCATTTCGGCCGCCCGTTTTGGCGCACCACCCGGCGGCACAGCTGGTGCGTGAGACTTTGGCAGCGCTCTGGCACGGCGATCTGCAACTCGTGTCCGAGCGCTATCATCGCGCGTGCAGCCTGCATGCGCCTGGGTTCCGGACCGTCTATGGCCATGATGGCGTGTGGGACGTCATGTTTGGCTATCTCGCGGCCTTCCCGGACGCCCATATCGTGATCGAACACTCCATCGCGCGCGATGACCCTGGGCTGCCAACGCGCGTTGCCACGCGCTGGTGGATGGCTGGCACACATACCGGCCATGGCCGCTTTGGCCCGCCGAGCGGCGCCGAAGTGCTGATACTTGGCATCAATCACGCCCATGTCGTTGATGGCCGCATTCGCGAGGAGTGGATGCTGGTGGACGAGCTCGCGCTGCGCACGCAGATCGCCCGCAAGCGGGGATGATCTCGCCGCGTCGAATTCCGCATCGCGACGAGTCTTTTATGTTGCAGCCGTTCGTTGCAGTGCTAGGCTTGCGTTTGCAACCGTATGCAAAACGGAGTGACCGTGGCTGAAGTGGCGCTGGAGAATGTGACCAAGCGGTGGGGCGCCCTTGTCGGCGTGAACGACGTCAATCTGTTGATTGCCGATCGCGAGTTCCTGGTGCTGCTCGGCCCTTCCGGCTGCGGCAAGACGACGACGATGCGCATGGTGGCCGGGCTGGAAGACCCGACCAGCGGCACGATCCGCATCGGCACGCGGGTGGTGAACGATCTGGAGCCGAAAGATCGCGATATCGCCATGGTGTTCCAGGGATACGGATTGTACCCGACCATGACGGTGTTCGAGAACATCCGCTTCCCGCTGAAGGTTCGTAAGGTCCCATCGGGCGAGCACGACGCGCGTGTGCGCCGGGCCGCGGACATGGTCGAGCTGGGTCCCTATTTGGGCCGCTACCCGCGCGAACTCTCCGGTGGCCAACGCCAACGCGTGGCGCTGGCGCGGGCGGTGGTACGCCAGCCCAATGTGTTTCTGATGGACGAGCCGCTGTCCAACCTCGATGCCAAGCTGCGCGTGTCCACGCGGGCGCAGATCAAGCATCTGCAACATGATCTCGCCATCACCACGCTCTATGTCACGCACGACCAGATCGAGGCGATGACCTTGGCCGACCGCGTGGTGGTGATGCGCCATGGCATCATCCAGCAGGTTGGCACGCCTTCCGACATCTATGATGCGCCAGCCAACATGTTCGTTGCTGGCTTCATCGGCTCGCCAGCCATGAACCTGGTTGAGGGCGATCTGGCCGATGGCGCGTTCCGCACCGATGGCGTGGCGATCACAGGCCTTGCCCCGACCCTGCGAGGCGGCGTGGCACTTGGCTTTCGCGCGGAGGATGCCGCCCTCGTCGACAGCTGCGGCCAGATCCGCGCACCGATCTACGCCTTCGAGATGCTCGGCGATTCCACCATGGTGACAGTGCGGGCTGGCCGCTCCCTTATCGCCGTGAAGACCCCGAAATCCTATCGCGGCAGGATCGGCGAGCCAGTCGAGATCGCTGTTCCGTCCGACAAGGTTCATCTGTTCGATACCAAAACAGGTGCCCGCCTGCCAACCTGACCTCTGTTTGAAAGGCACGAAGATGAAGACGATCGCATTGAGTCTGACCTGCGTCTTGGCCCTGTTCACGGCGCCTGCGGCAATGGCGGCCTGCGCCATCAAGAACGACGTACCGCTCAAGGCGCTGACCGCAGGCTTCACCGCCTGGAAATCGGTGACGGCGGCGATGGCAGATTGCGGCAACGTGAAATCCGAGCTGGATCAGGACTTTCGGCTGAAGGAGCCTGCAGCTTTCGCAGCCAACCCGGCATTGTATCAGATCGGTGCCGTGGCCAATGAAACCATCGTGCCGCTGCTCAACGCCGGCACCATCCGCCCGCTCGATGAGCTGGTGGCGAAATACGGCCAAGGCCTCAGCGTCAATCAGCTCATCAAGGTCGACGGCAAGACGATGGCGATTGCCATGGACGTCAATGCCCAGCACCTGATGTATCGCAAGGACATCTTCGACCAGCTCGGCATCGCCCAGCCCAAAACCTGGGACGACGTTCTGGCGGCCGCGGCCAAGATCAAGGCGGCGGGCGTGATGGCGACCCCGGTGGGCGCCACGATGCAGGCCGGCTGGAACCTCGCCACCGATTTCACCAACATGTTCGGCGGCTACGGCGGCACGCTGTTCGGGGCAGACAACAAGGCACGCGTGAACGGCCCCGAAGGCATCAGGGCACTGGAAACCATGAAGGCGCTGACGGCCTATATGGGGCCGGAATATCTCAACGACGATTCCACCGCCGTGCAGAAGCAGTTCCAGCAGGGCAAGATCGCCATCGCCAATTTCTGGGGCTCGCGTGCCGGCGCCCTGGATGACCCGAAGGAGTCGACTGTCGTCGGCAAGGTCGCCATGGTGGCAGCCCCCGCGGCGGTGCCCGGCGGCAAGCCCGCCACCTCCGTGTGGTGGGACGGCATGGTCATCGCCCGGAACATTTCCGACAAGGAGGCCGATGCCGCCTTCCAGGTTCTCGTCCAGGGGCTGAACAAGGACATGGTGACGGCGCATAACGACGATGTGGTCTGGCTCGCCGCCGGCTACAAACCCGGCCGCCTGTCGGAAGGCGTGATCGCCACGGTGCAGGCGGGGGCGCCCGCCTATCCGTCGTCTGCTCGCATGGGGCTGCTGGTGACGGCACTCGGCAACAGGCTGCCCGATTATTTCACCGGCAAGGTGAGCGCGGCCCAGGTTCTGGCCAGCGTCGAAGATCAATATGCCGTCGGCGCCAAGGAAGCCGGTCTGCTGAAGTAACGTTACGACTTCACGATGAAGCCTCGCATCTTCCTTGCTTTCGTGATGCCGTCTCTGGCTTTGATGGCGTTGTTCATCGTCGTGCCGCTGGTCAGCGTGTTCTGGCAGAGTTTCCAGAACACGCAGACCTTGTTTCACGAGGTGGAGACTGAGAACTGTACGCCAGGTTTCCCGGCCGCGATCTGCACGACGGAGGCGAGATCGGTGCCGCTGCCCGGGCCAGACGGCAAGCCGCAGAGCCAGACGGTGTTCGTGGGCCTGGGCAACTACCGAGCGCTGCTGCATTCGGATCAGGTGGCCGCCGCTTTCGCCCCCGGCGGCATGGGTCTTTCCGTCTTTGCCACCATCGATTCCTATCGCGCCCTGCAATTCACGCTGATGTTCACCTTCGTGACCCTGCCGCTGGTCATCGTCGTCGGCCTGGCACTCGCCTTGGCGCTGAATGGCGTGACCCAAATGGTGCGCGGGCCGGTGATTTTCGTCTCGTTGCTGCCCTTCATCATCACCCCCGTCATCGGAGCACTTTCGGTACGCTGGCTGTTCGCCAGCGACGGCATTCTGACCGCAGCGCTCGCGCATCTCGCAGGCCATCCGGTATCGCTGTTGTCGCAGGCCTGGACACTGGAAATCCTGATGATCCTGTTCAACGTGTGGCACACCGCACCCTTCGCCTTCCTGATCTTCTACGCCGGGCTGCAAAGCCTCAATCAAGACACGATGGATGCCGCAACCGTCGATGGCGCCTCGCGCGTCGCGCGGCTGCGTGCGGTGGTGCTGCCACATCTCATGCCGCTCATCATCTTCGTGGCCCTGATCCATTTGATGGACAGCTACCGCGTGTTCGACGAGATCGTTGGATTCTCCAGCCAGGCGCATGTGATTTCGCTGCAGTGGTTGACCTTCGATCTGCTGACTCCAGACAATTCCGGCAACCGCGCGATCGGCCGCGCCTCGGCGTCCTCGATGCTCACCATGGTCGGCATCGTCATTCTGCTCGTGCCGCTCATCCGGCACACCTGGCGCGAACATCGGCGCGGGTGAGCACCATGGAACCAACACGCGCCTCCCGCCCGCCGCTGACCCTGCGCCTGACCACGATCGGCTTTCTGGCGGTGTGGATGGTGGTCGCGGCGTTTCCACTGGCGTGGGTCGCCATCATGTCCTTCAAGCTGCCACTGGATGCGTTCTCCGGCGCACCGCTGACGGTGATCTTTGGCCCGGCCACCCTGCGGGCCGGGCTGGGGCTCAGCCTGCTCGATATCGTGCTCTACGCGGTGGCACTGGTGGCGGCGTGGCGCGTGGGCGCCAGGCGGGCCGCGCGCCTGGCAGGCACGCTGGCGCCGGGGGGAGTGCGGCCGCTCGGCTGGTGCCTTGTCGGCTTTCTTTATGCGTTGGGCGCCATCGTTGTGTTCGGGGCGCTGTTGCCGGCGGTGTTGCGCGGGCTCGATGCGGCATTGTCTGCCGTGCCGGTGCTGGATGCGTTGGCGGTGCCGTTCATCGGCGCCACCGGCGAGCATTACCGGGCCGTATGGGTGGGCCATGAATTCTATCGCAACTTCATCAACTCGCTGATCGTGACGGCAGGTGTCGTCACCATCTCGCTCTCGGTCGGCACGCTGGCCGGTTATGCGCTGGCGCGCACCGGCTCGGCGCTGGCGTTCTGGTTGCTCATCGGCGCCCTGGTGTTTCGCGCGCTACCACATTCGGTGTTGGTGGCGGGCTATCTGCCCGCCTTCATCGGCAGCCGAGACTGGTTGCAGCCGGCGTGGGATGCGCCGATCATCGGATCGCTGTTGCATCTCGTGGCGGACGTGCCGCCCACCTTGTATGGCAAGCCCTGGGCGATCATCTTCGTGCTTGTCTCCATCAACCAGCCTTTCACCATCTGGATGCTGCGCTCGTTCTTTCGCGGGGTGCCGGCGGAACTCGATGAGGCGGCGCGCGTGGACGGGTGTTCGCATCTGGAGGCGTTCTACCGGGTGATCATGCCGGTGATGTGGCCTGGCGTTGTCACCGCTGGCCTGTTCAGCTTTCTGCTGGCCTATAATGACTATTTGGTGTGCGCCCTGCTGCTCGATGCGCAGTCGCAGACCATGGTGCCCGCGATCACCGGCTTCTTTAATCGCGAGACCACCTCCACCGACCAGATCGAGGCGGTGGCGGCGGCCGTCTCCATCACGGCGCCGCTGTTTCTTCTCGTGATGGTGTTCCAACGCCAGATCGTGTCCGGACTGACCTCCGGCGCAGTGAAAGGATAGTCAGATGAAGGGATCGCGGCCGGAGCAGGCGGTTTTGACCAAACACAACGACCGCACCAAGACCGAGGCGACGCGCAAGGTGGTGGAAGCCATGGTCGATGGCCTGAACGATCACGTCATCGATGGGATCGGTGCATTCTTCGCACCGGATTTTCGCTGGTTTGGCAACGCCGGCTGCGGCACCAAGCAAGGCCTGCGTGAATTTCAGGACAATTGGCAACGCCCGTTCCAGGCAGCCTTCTCTGACAAGGTCTGCGTGGACGAGGTGCGACTGGCGGAAGGCGAATGGATGGCAGCCTTCGGTCGCCAGGAGGCGACGCATTGCGGTGAATTCATGGGCATCGCGCCCACCGGCAAGCGAGTCGAGATCCGCTACATGGATTTCTGGAAGGTGGTGGACGGCAAGATCGTCGATAATTACGTGATGGTCGACTTTCCCCATGTCATGCGCCAGTTGGGGACGGACCCCTTTCAAGCTCGCGGTTGGGAGGAATATGACATGGGCCGCAAAACGCCTCCGAAACCGGTTTCTGGATAGATCACCATGGCTTCCTCCATCGATGTCGCGCGGCTGGCTGGTGTGAGCCAATCTGCCGTCAGCCGTGTGTTCACCCCCGGTGCCTCGGTTTCGGATCGCATGCGCGAGAAGGTGCTGGCCACGGCGCGTGCGCTCAACTACCGGCCGAACTTCGTTGCCCGTTCGCTCACCACTGGGCGCAGCCGCATCATCGGGCTGGTGGTGGCGTATCTGGACAACCAGTATTACCCGGTCGCCGTCGAACGGCTGACCAAGGCGCTGCAGGCGCGCGGCTATCACGTGATGATGTTCATGACGGAGCAAACCGCGACCAACATCGATGACGTGGTCTCGGGCATTCTGGATCATCAGGTGGACGGCATCGTCGTGGCCTCCGTCGCCATGTCCTCGAAACTGGCCGATCGCTGCACCGAGGCCGGCGTGCCAGTGGTGCTGTTCAACCGTATTCAGAGCGAGGACCGGTTCTCCTCCGTCATTTCCGACAATTTCGGCGGTGGCCGGCTGCTGGCACGGTTTCTGGTGGAAGGCGGCCACCAGCGCATCGGCTATCTCGCCGGCTGGGAAGGGGCTTCCACCCAGCGCGACCGTGAGGCGGGGTTTCGCGCAGGCCTTGCCGCCGCCGGGCGCGGGCTGTTTGCCTGGGAATGCGGCAACTACACCTTCTCGGTCGCCGAGGCTGCAACGCGGCGCATGTTCGCAGCAGATCGCGAACATCCTGACGCCATCTTCGTCTGCAACGACCATATGGCCATCGCTGCCATGGATGTGCTGCGCCACGAGCAGGGATTGCGCGTGCCGGAGGATGTCTCGGTTGTTTCGTATGACGACGTGCCCCAGGCGGCGTGGCGTTCCTATGGACTGACCAGCCTGCGCCAGCCGACCGACAGCATGGTGGCCGCCACCGTCGATGCGCTGATGGCCCGCATCGAGGGAAGCGAGACGGATCCGCGCCGTATCAGCCTGCCAGGCGAGCTTATCGTCCGCACGTCCGCCCGCATACCCGCGGGCTGGGATGCTCCAACCCAGAGCTAGGAATCCGCCATGCCGCCGATTGCGATCGCCAACAAGATATTCGTGATGAACGCCATGGCCGCGATCGCCGAGGCGAAGCCGGGCACACTCTGTGCGGCGTTGGACGCGGCCTATCATCCGGACGCCGAATGGCGTGGCTCCCACCCGATGAACGAGATGGCCGGCGTGGCGGCGATCGCGGCCAAAGTCTGGCAGCCGCTGCATGACGCGTTTCCGGATCTGGAACGGCGCGATCTGATCGTGGCCGCCGGGAGCTATGGGAACGCGGATTACGTCGCAACCGTCGGCCATTACTGCGGCACGTTCCGCAGGGATTGGCTGACCATTCCCGCCACTGGACGGCCGATCTATCTGCGCTCCGGCGAGGTGCATCGGGTGGCTGCCGGCCGCATCGTGCAGAGCACCGTGCTGATCGATGTGCTGGATGTTATCCGCCAGGCAGGGTTTTGGCCGATCGCGCCCAGCCTCGGCACCGAGGGGCGCTGGCCTGGCCCGATTGGGCCAGGTGGCATTGAATTCACGCCGTCAGATGCTGCTCACTCGGCTGCGAGCCTCGCCCAGACGCTGGCCATGCACAAAACGATCGGCGATTACGACGATGCAGCGGGGCGCGGGCGCGAAGGGCTGCTGGCCATGGCGCAGAAAGATCATTGGCATAACAAAATGATGTGGTACGGCCCCAGTGGCATCGGCACGGCGCGCGGCCTGCAGGGGTATGTGGATTATCATCAGCTGCCGTTCCGCGTGGCGTTTCCCGACCGCCGTGGCGGCAACCATTATATCCGCATCGGCGACGGCTCGCTGTCCGTGACCGGCGGCTGGCCCAGCGTGCGGGCACGGCATCTGGGGGGCAATTTCTGTGGCACCGGCCCCACGGGGCGCGATGTGACCATGCGGGTGATGGACTTCTATTACCACCACGAGGGGCTGATCCGGGAGAACTGGGTGCCGATCGACATCATCGACTTGCTGCGTCAGATGGATGTGGATGTGTTCGCGCGCATGCAGAGCCTGTTCCGTCGCGGGGGCGCGCGGGATGACGTCTGATACCAACCCGCCTTGATGCTGACTCTTCCAGTATCAAGGCGGGTTGGTATCGCGCGCCGGCTATCTCGGCGCGCAATCTCGCCTGGCTTTTTTACTCTCCGGCCGGTGTGAGCAATCCGGCGGGGAACACGGCGTTGGGCCAGGCCGGAAGGGCCAGCGGCGAGCCGATACCGAGGTTTTTTTCACGCATCGCGGCATAGGCGGGGCTGGCCACAAGGTTGCGCAATGCCCAGCCGATCTGGCTGGCCCAGGCGGCGTCCGTTGCGGGGGTGGCGGCCATGATCGTCACAAGCGCCAGCGGTTCGCCGAGAATGCGGCTTTGCATGGCGTTGATGCCGTGTTGCAGGCGCATCACCGCGAGGTCGGTGGTGGTGCCGACGGCAGCGTCGCAGCGGCCGACGTTGTAGGCGTCGAGCAGTTCGACATCCTCGCTGAATGCTTGGCGCACGATTGGCGGCGTGGCGTTCGCAAAGCGCGCCTCAAGGGCGCGTTGCCCGGGGCTGCCGATCATGAGGCAGACCACGCCGCCGGCGAGATCGGCCGGCTTTTGGGCGGGGCCGTGGGCTGGGACCATCAGCGTGATCGGGTCGATGAACACGGTGGGGCCTGGGATCAGGCTTTGTGTCAATGCGTGCTCGCTGGCCTCGAATCCGGTGAGGAACATCAGGTCGGCAGCACCTTGGGCGAGCGGGACGTAGTCGTTGTCCTCGTCGAGCAGGAGCATGCGGATTTTGGCGGTAGGGCCGGCGACCGCGTGGGCGGTGGCTCGGCAGAGGTCGACCGCAAGGCCGATGTCATTGCCTGCGGGGGTTTCGGCGGCAAATCCTGGGCGCAGGCTGGCGGCGCAGGTGAGGGTGGCGGTTTTCTGCACCCGCTCCAGCACCGTTTCGGCTTTCACCTGGCCCGCTGTTGCGGACCAGGTGAGGCAGGCGAGGCTGAGTGCTGCGAGGAGCTTCAATTGTAGGCCGGCAGCGTGGAGGGCAGGGTGTTGAAATTCGCCGGCGGCGGGGCCTTGATGCCCTGGGCTTGGTCGGTTGGCGTCATGCCGATCGCAGCGCATCCCTTGCCCTGGTAGTGCGGCAGGGCTGCGACCACGGCGGGGTCGATCATGGCGTAGCTGGCGGGCAGCAAGGCGCGGGTGCCGGCGAGGCGGGCGGGGTCGAAGCCGGACAGCAGGTCGTCCGTCTCCGGTGTGTTGGTGTCGCGCGGTCCGAGATGGTGCTGCACGAAGCCGTTCGGGCCGTTGAACGACGGATCCTCGCCCGACATCAGGGCCGCCTTTTCTTCCGGCAGGCTCGACAGCGCCGGCAGATCGAAGATGGCGTTGATGGTTTCGATGACGGCGTTGTGGTCGCCCTCGGCGTGGGAGACGACGTGGGCCCGGGCGAAGGGCGAGATCAGGATGAGCGGAATGCGCACGCCACGGGCAAGCGGCAGGCCGTCTGGTCCGTAGGACAGGATGCGCGGGGCCACGTGGTCGTAGAACCCGTCCGACTCGTCGTAGGTGATGACGATGGCGCTCTGGGCCCAAAGCTCCGGATTGCCCGCCACGGCGTTGATGACATTGGCGGCCATGGCTTCGGAGATCATGTGGTCGGAATAGCCGGGGTGGTCGTCGTCGCCGTGCTTGGTGCGGGCGATGGCGGCTTTGTCGGCATCGGTGAGGGCTGCTGGGAAGTTGGCGTTCTGGATCGGCGGCGTCATGGCCGCAACGTTGCTGTAGCCACCGCGGATGTAGAACACGCCACCATCTTTCGGCATGGCGCCTGCCTTCATGTCGGCGAAGAAGTCGCCCATGCCGCGCAGATTGCCGGCGAAGGCCGGGTTGTTGGCGATATAGCCGAAATACTGCGGCCCCTGGTGGTGGCTGACGTAGCCGACGTGGCTGGCCACACCGGCGGCTTCATAGGGCTCGTGGTTGTAGCCTTCCTGATACCAGCGCCAGTCGACCGGATTGCCGGCTCGCCCGGTGATGAAGGGAATATCCTGTTGGATGTCCGCCAGATCGGTGCCGGGCGCGCGGTCGGTTTTCAGCATTGCCTCGAGATCGCGGCCGGCCAGCGTGAGCGCCAGCGAGGCGTAGGTCTGGTTCACCGAAATATTGCCATCGGCGTAGCTTTCGGAGGGGCTGTCTGGCTGGCGGCCTTCCTTGGTGGCATCGTATTGCGAGCCCCAGAACGGCTGCGGGTCGTTCACCAGCGGCACGTTTTGCAGATTGCCCTTGTGGTTGCCCATGCTGGCGGGCTGCGGGGCAGAGCCGTGCTTGACCCACTGCGTCTCACCCGCCTGGCCCGCGATCATGGCGATGGCGTTAGGAGTCGAGGGCGTGTCCTCAGTGGCGAAAATATTGTCGAACAGGGCAAAGCGATTGGCGTAGTTCCAGAAGAATGGAATCGTGTCGCAATCGACATGGGCCATCACGAGCTGGGCGAACTGGTTGGCCATGGTGATCGAGGCATCGTTGCCCTTCTTGGCCACGCGGGCGTAATCGGCGGCGGAGAACTGGTCCATGGTCGGCTTGCCGTCGACCACGTGCAGCTTGCGGGCCAGGCCGGTGTGGCTGTGATCGACGCTGTCGGCGACCGAGGCGTTCTCGTCCGGCCCGATGCGGAACGGGGTGGCGGTGTGGGTTGCGCCGCGGTCGTCGGTCCAGTTCTGGGTGAAGCCCGGGGTGTGGGCGGCATCGCGCGGGCCGCGGGCATCGGCGTAGAGTCCGTTGGCGCCGGGGAAGCTGCCGAACATGTGGTCGAACGAGCGGTTCTCGTTGAACACGACGAAGACGTATTTCACCTTCTCATGCAGCAGGCGGATCTTTTCGTCTCGGCTGACGGCGGTTTCGGCGGAAAGGTCGGTGACATAAGGGGCGACGGCTGGGCCCGGGGCGGGCTGGGCGGTGACGAGGGGAGATGCGGTTTGGGCAAGCACTGGCTGGCTGCACAGGGCGGTGGCCAGCATCAGGCTGAATGCGCGTCGTAACATGGACGATCCCCTCATAATTTCGGTTTGTTCGCTACAGCGGCGCGACGCCTGCGGGCGTGACGGTTTTTTGAAGCTTCGTTTCGACCGGCGGGCCGGCGTCATCGACCAGCGCCAGGATTTCGGCCGCCGCCGCCGCCGCGGGCAGGCCGGTGGGCGCCTGCAGGCTGGCCATGACCTGCGCGAACCCTTCGCGTTGGGCGGCGGCTGCGGCAGGATCTGACAACAACTGCGCAACGGTTGCGGCCAGGCGGTCTGGCCGGCAGTCCTGCTGCAACAGCTCGGGCACCAGTTCGCGGCCGGCGAGCAGGTTCACCATGGCGACATGGGGAATGCGGATCATGCGACGCGCCATGAAGGCAGTCAGTGGGTTGACCCGGTAGGTCACCGCCATCGGCACGGAGGCCAGCGCCAGTTCCAGCGTCGAGGTGCCGGATTTGGTGAGCGCCACGCTGGCGGCGGCATAGGCGTCGTGCTTGTCGTCGAGCTCGGTCACGATGATCGGGCGCACCGGCCAAAGAGCGGCGGCCTGCTGGACGGTGGCGGCCACGGCGCCGGCGGCGGGGATCACCGGCACCAGGCCGGGAATGCGGTCGGCCAGCAGCGCCAGGGTTTGGCCGAACACCGGCAACAGGCGCGGCACCTCGGTGCGGCGGCTGCCAGGCATCAGGATCAGCACGGGGGCGTCGGGGGCAAGCCTGTGCCGGGCCCGGAAGCGGGCGGCGTCGCCGGTGTCGGCGCCGGATTGCAGGACGGGGTGGCCGGTGAAGCTGGCGGCAATGCCGTGCTGGGCGAACCAGGCGGGTTCGAACGGCAGCAGGCACAGAAGCTTGTTCCACAGGCCCGGGAATTCGCGCACGCGGTGCGGCCGCCATGCCCAGACCTGCGGTGCGACGTAATGAACGCGTTTGATGTCCGGCAGCTTGCGCAGAACGCGCAGGTTGAACCCTGGGCTGTCGATCGTCACCAGCACGTCGGGCCGTTTGGCGCGGATATCGGCGATGGTTTCGGCCATCAGCTGGCGGAGGCGGCGCAGGCGGGGCAGCACCTCGACCAGCCCCATGACCGCTAGTTCCTCCATCGGGAAGCGCGAGACGAAACCGCGCTCGGCCATGCGGGGGCCACCGATCCCCGTGAACGCCAGGTCTGGCCGTGCCGCGCGCAGTGCCTCGATGAGCCGGGCGCCGAGCACGTCGCCGCTCTGTTCACCGGCGATGAGGTAGATCAGGGTCATGCGAAAACGGCGGGCTGGCTGGTCGGTGGCGGGGGTGGCGTGTCGCGGTGGTTGCGCACGGCACCATCCTGGCGCACCTGGTCGATCGCCTGGGGATCGAGCGTGGCATACAGCCAGTCGGCACCGTCCATGGGCCCTTCGGCGACGATGCCATCGTCCGCGAAGCCACGGTCGACCGGGCCGTAGATGCCGGCACAGCCGCGGTTTTCATCCAGGCTGGCGAGTTCGGGGGCCAGGCCCGTGGTGGGGGCGACGGCGACGTAGCACTGGTTCTCCATGGCCCTGGCGCGCGCTGCGATGCGTATTCGGTTGAAACCGGCGGGCGTGTCGGTGCAGCTCGGCGCCAGGATCAGCCAGGCGCCCGCCTCGACCTGCGCGCGAACCAGCGATGGAAACTCAAGGTCGTAGCAGATGGCGATGCCGATGCGGCCGAAGTCGGTGTCGAACACATGGGGCGGCTCGCCCGGCGACACGCCCCATTGCTCGGCTTCGAAGCGTGTCATCACATGTTTGTCCTGGAAGGCGAGGCGGCCGTCCGGGGCGATCAGGGTGCTGCGGTTGCGGATGGCGCCGTCGTGGTCGAACGGCAACGTGCCCGGTGCCAGCCACACGCCGTGGCGCTGGGCGATGGCGCGGGCGGCGGCGATGGCGGCGGGTGCGAGACGCACGGCCTCGCGCAGTTCCCCCGCGAGATCCGGTGAGGGTTGGGTTGCGATTTCGAGCGGCGCGTATTCGGCGGTCACCAGCAGTTGCGCACCGGCCGCGGCTGCGGTGGCCACCGCGCGGTCGAGCCGCTGTGCCCAGGCGTCGACCCCTGGGTGAGGGCGCACCTGCCAGGGCAGCACGCCAAGCTGTACCGGTGTCACACGAGCGACCTGGTCCAGAACCGCAGGCGGTGGGCGACCTTGCCGGGCGTGTCGATCTGCTTCCATTCCATCGTGCATTGCAGTTCGGTCGGCATGTAGCCGCGTTTGCGCCAGAATTCGTCGAGCGGCACGGCTCCGGGGGGGCGCAGCGGGTGATCGAGGGCGCGTTCGACGGCACAGAAACAGGTTATGTCGACGCCTGCGAAACTGCGGGCATGCGCCTCGCGCCGTTCGAAGAAGGCGACGCCCACGCCCTGCCCGCGCCACTCCGGCGATAGCACCGATTCACCGAAGTAGAACACCCGATCCAGCGCCATGCCGGCCTCGCGGAACGGCGTTGTGATGTGGTCCTCCTCCTCCACCAGGCTGATGCATGTGGAGGCGCCGACCACGGCGTTGCCGTGGCGCGCGATCACCAGGCCGGCGGTGCGGCTGGCCGCAAATTCCGCCATATAGTCGCCCTCATAGGAGGCCGAGCCGTCGTATAAATACGGCCATGCGCGAAACACCCGCATCCGCAGGCGCGCGAGGTCGGGCAGGAAGGGGGCCATGGCGGGGCCGGTGAGCAGTTCGGTCGTCACTGGTTCAGACAGGTTCATATTGCGCTGCATCATGCCACGTGAAATAGGGTCGGCGCACTCTGGCGGGAATGGCAGATGGATGGAAGTGAGGGGCTGGGCCTGCTGGCCGGCCTGCTGACGACGATGGCGTTCGTGCCGCAGGTGGTGAAAACCTGGCGCACCCGCCGGGCCCATGATTTCAGCCTGCCGATGCTGGTGATGTTCGTGGCCGGCGTGGCGTTCTGGCTGATCTACGGCCTTATCACCAACGCGCGGCCGATCGTCTATGCGAATGCGATGACGCTGTGCCTTGCCTCGTTCATTCTGCTGGTCAAGCTGCGGCGCGGATAATCGGCTGATTGCGGCGGGTACAGATGGTAAGCCCTCGGCAAAGATGTGATCCTGCAGCTTGATCTGTCCGAGACTGGAGGGTTGCGCGTGTCGATTGAACTGAGCCAGCCGGAGCCCGGTCTTGAACTGGACGTGGGTCCGCTTGTGGCGCTGCGGCGGATCGAGCCGCTTGTGGAGGCCGGGCGCCTTGACGAGGCGACTGCGTTGCTGGCCCCGGTGGTTGAACAATTCCCTGATGAATACTGGGTGCGTCGCCTGCAGGCGCGCGCCACGGTGGAGCCTGCGGTCGCCCTGCGGCGCTGGTACGCGCTGCGGCTTGGCTTTCCGCTCGAGCCGCAGACGCATATCGACCTGGCGCAGGCGTTGCGTGACCATGTCGGCGACCACGACACCGCCGATGCCGTGCTGCTGGCGGCCCTGCCGCGGTTCGCGGATCATCTTTGGCTGCTCGACAGCCTCGCGGTCGCGGCCGAGCGGCGGCAGGACTGGGCGGCGGCGGCGGATTGGTGGCGTCGGCTCGACGGGGTGCATTGCGAGCACGCCCGCGCCCGCGCTGGGCTGATCGCCAATCTGACCCGGCTGGGGCGGCACGACGAGGTGGCGGCCCTGCTGGGCGGCACCGATTTGGAGGCCGCCGGACCCGCGCCCTTGCGTCATATGGCGGAGCTGGCGGCGGAAGACCCTGCCATCGCGCTCGATCGCTGGGCGCTGATGCGGGCGCTGCATCCGCGCGAGGCCTCGGGCCATCTCGGTTATGTGCGGGCGTTGCGGGCGCTCGGCCGCGGCGAGGAATGCAACGAGATTCTGGAGGAGGCGCGCCACGTGCTTCCGGGCAACCCCGACATCGCCATCGCCTGGGCGACCGATGCGGTGTTGCGCTGTGCCTGGGCCCAGGCGGTGCTGCGCTGCGAAGTGCTGCAGGCGCTGGCGCCCGCGGCATTGGCGACGGCGCTGTTGTACGTGGAGGCGCTGATCGAGTGCGGCCGGCCGGCCGAGGCGCTGGCCCTGCTGGGCCCGGCGCGGGTGCGGTTTGCCGACCAGTTCTGGCTGGCGCATCACGAGGTTCGCGCCCTCAATCTGACTGGCCGCTGGCAGGCGGCCTTGGCCGCCGGGCGAGCGGTGATGAGCCGCTGGGAGGACGAGCCGCAGGCCTGCATGGGAGTTGCCTACGCACTGGAGCGGCTTGGCCGGGTGCTGGAGGCCGAGGCGGTGCTGCGCGCCGCGCGCGAGCGTTTTCCGGATGAGAGCTGGATCGCCGTGCCCCTGGCCCGGGCCGCCGCTGCCCGCGGGGCGATGGCGGATGCGGTGGCGTGGTGGCGGGCGGCCGGACTGCCGGCTTCCGGTACCGCCGAACAGCTGCGTCGATACGTCGGCGCGCTCACGGCGATCGGCGATGTCGAAGGCGCGCGCGCGGCGCTGCAGTCGGCGGCAGACGATCGGGCGGGCGCGCGCTGGCTGCTGCTGGCCGAGGCCGAGCTCGACACCGCCACCCGAGCGCTGCCGGCAGCACTGGCGGCCTGGGGCGAGCTGTGCCGCGACTTCACCGTGGCGGACCCTGATTTCGCGGCGCTGACCTGGTCGCTGGCCCGGACCGTGGATGCGGCGGCGGCGAGCCCGCTGCTGCAGGCGCTGCTCGACGAGCCCGACCAGGACGGCGAGGACTGGTGCCCCGTGCTCGGCCGCGCACTGGCGGCGACGGCTGCGGCCGATCCGCTGTGCCAGACATTGCGCGTGATGCTGGAGACGACGCCGGGGCCGCCGACGCTTGCGCGGGAGATCGCGCTGAGCCTGGTGGGCCGCCCGCTCGATCCCGACGCGTTGTCGGAGCGCATGGTGCGGGCGATCAACGACGGGCGGCCACATATTTTGGCACTGCTGCTGGAGAATACCGACGAGGGGCAGACCGCGCGGCTGCGGGTGGCGTTGCGCCTGCTGGTCAACCGGAATCTGGCAGGCCCCGAGTCGCTTGAGGTCCTGCAGCCGCGCCAGGTGGCGGCATTGCTGATGGTGACGCGGGTTTTGGACCCTGAGAGCTTCGCCTACGTGACGATGCTGGCGCGCAGCCGGTTTTTGCCGGCGCGGCCGCCCAGCCTGCCGGCCTGGGCGGATGTGGTCGGCTGCATCGTGCATCGGCGGCTGCCGGGGGAACGGCCGGCACCGGAGGCGGAGCTCGCGCAGCGATTATGCGTGGCCGTTTGCCTGCATGGCCGCGCCCTGGCGGCCGCACCCGCGCAGGCGTTGCGCGCGGCGTTGCGGCTGGAGGCGCATGACAGTTTTGTGTTTGCCCATCTGTGGCATGCAGCGACCGCGGCGGAGGTGGCACCGGAGCATGTGATCGACAGCCTGCCCAGGCTGCTGCGCCAGGCGGTGCGGGCTGCTATCGCCAGCCGTGGTCTGGCACAGTTCAACCAGGATTATCCGGGGCTGTTGGAGGCCATGGCGCAGACTGGCCCGGACCGCGACGAGATTGCGCGGCGCACCGGTTGCGTGGACCTGGTCATGGAGGATGCGGACGCGCCGCATCTTTGCTTCAGGCCGGCCGCCTGGCGGGCCCGCTACAAGGTGATGCTCGCGCATCAGCTCGCCATGCGCAGCGGCCGCAGCTTCGACCTGATCCTGCATGTCGATGCCGGTGTGGCCGTGCAGGTGCCGGAGATGGTGGACTGGCGCCAGGTGGCGCTGCGTGCGCGCCGGGACGGTGTTGTGTTCGCCGACCAGGCGATGCGGTTTCGTCGTGGCAGCGTGCTCGCCATGGGAGACGCCCTGGTGGCCGGGGCGCGGGCGGAGATGGCGGTGGCGGCCGATAGTTTCGGCGTCGCTGAGTTCGCTGCCAGCGGGCATACCAGCATCGCAGGCCTCGTGCCGCTGGACATTCATGTGCATAGCCAGCCGGTGTTGCTGCATCTGATGGGCGCACGGGTCGAGGCGCTGCCCGGTGTGTCCGTGCTGCAGCCGCCGGCGCATGTGGCAGCAATTCCTGCCGGTGTGGCACTGGCGCGGCTTTGGAAGATCCTCAAGGCCCGTCCGCCGCGGTCAGGCGACGTGGCTTTGCTGCGCGCGGCCACTGCGGATGCCACTGGCGGGCTTGGCCTCTGACCCTGGCTCGGCCAGCCGTAGGGGGGCGGATTTGACTCATGCCAGACCGCCGTTGACACATCCTTAACTGCTTCAACACCAAGGTAGGATGGTATGGTGGAGGTCGAAACTCCTGCCGACATGGACGCTTATGTCGGCCAGTCGCTTGGCACCAGTGACTGGTTGATGGTGACGCAGGAGATGATCGATCGGTTTGCCGAGGCGACCGGGGATCATCAGTGGATCCATGTCGATGTGAACCGGGCGCAGCGGGAAATGCCGGGTGGAACGACGATTGCGCATGGCTATCTCACGCTGTCGCTGATCCCGGCGTTGTCGCAGGGCATCTTTCGCATCCGTGGGCGGTCGCACGGGGTCAACTACGGTGCGAACCGGCTGCGTTTCACCCACCCGGTGTCAGCCGGTGCGCGGGTGCGGCTGCAGCTGAGCCTGGTGGCGTCGGAGTCGATCGAAGGCGGGCGTCGGCTGGTTCAGGCTGCGGTGATCGAGATCGAGGGCGCGGCGCGGCCGGCGCTGGTGGCGGAGATCGTGTCCCTGGCCTACGGCTGAACGGCGGATGGTTTGCCAGCTCGTCTGGTCGATGCTGATATTCGAGGCATGAGCATCAAACGGCAGGGTTATATCGTCGGTGCCTACGAGCACCCGACGCGCAAGGCGCCCGACAGGTCGGTGGCGCAGCTGCACGCCGAGGCGGCCGCCGGGGCGCTGGCGGATGCGGGGCTCAGCAAGGACGATGTCGACGGGTATTTCTGTGCCGGTGACGCGCCGGGCCTCGGGCCGATCGCCATGGCCGACTACATGAATTTGCGGCTGCGCCATCTCGACAGCACCGATCTCGGCGGCTGCTCGTATATCGCCCATGTGGCGCACGCTGCGGAGGCGATCGCGGCCGGGCGCTGCGAGGTGGCGTTGATCACGCTGGCGGGGCGGCCGCGCAGTGAAGGACAGTCTGGCACCCGGGCGCGCGCGGCTGCGGGCGATGCGCCGAACCTTCCTTGGGAGGCCGCGTTCCGGCCAGTGACCACCAACATGTATGCGATGTGTGCCGCGCGGCACATGTATCAGTACGGCACCACGGCCGAGCAGCTGGCGTGGATCAAGGTGGCGGCCAGCCACCACGCGCAGCACAACCCCCACGCCATGCTGCGCGACGTGGTGACGGTGGAGCAGGTGCTGGCCTCGCCGATCATCGCCGATCCGCTGCACCGGATGGATTGCTGCGTGGTGACCGATGGCGGCGGTGCGTTGGTGGTGACCAGTGCCAGCGTCGCGCGGGGGCTGCAGCGGCCGCTGGTGCGGCTGCTGGGGGCCGCGGAGACCGTGCAGGGGCAGAACGGCGGTGTGCTCAATCTCACCTGTTCGGGCGCGATCCGGACCGGACCGGAGGCGTTCACCATGGCCGGGGTGCGACCGGCCGACATCCAATATGCCTCGGTGTACGACAGCTTCACGATCACCGTGCTGATCCAACTGGAGGATCTCGGGTTTTGCGCCAAGGGGGAGGGCGGGCGGTTCGTGGCGGATGGCAATTTGATCTCGGGCGTCGGCAAGCTGCCGTGGAACACCGATGGCGGCGGGTTGTGCAACAATCATCCGGCCAATCGCGGCGGCATCACCAAGGTGATCGAGGCGGTGCGGCAGTTGCGCGGGGAGGCGCATCCGGCGGTGCAAGTGCCCAACTGCGGGCTGGCGTTGGCACATGGGACCGGCGGTCTGCTGGGCAGCCGGCATGGCTCGGCGAGTTTGATTCTGGAGCGGGTGTGATGGGGGAGAGCGTGCTGCCCTCGCCTGAGGCTTCGCCGGAAAGCGAGGTTTTCGTGGCGGCCGCCCGGGAGGGCAGGTTCCTGATCCGCCGCTGCACCGCCTGCGGCAAGCCGCATTGGTATCCGCGCGCGCTATGCCCTTTCTGCTTCGGGTCGACGGTGTGGGAGCAGGCTTCGGGCCGCGGCACGATCTATAGCCTCAGCACGATGCGCCGGGTCGATCCGCCCTACACCATCGCCTATGTCGCGTTGGAGGAAGGGCCGATCATGATGACCAACCTCGTCGACGGCGATGCGTTGGCAATCGGCGCACCGGTCACATTGGTGTGGGTGGCGGCCGCGGACGGAACGCCGGTGCCGTGTTTCAGGCAGCCTTAGAGCGGGATGACGTCTGATAGGCGACGTAATCCCGCTCTAGATCTTTGTTTTATCGCGTGATTCAGACATTTCGGCGATTCCACCTTCGGTCATCACGCTCAAGGGCAATATCGCCTGAGGTTGAACCAACCGTGAGATAAAATTGCGCGCTCAAACAAAAGGCTAGAGTCTGATCGCTTCGCCTACCAGAAGCGATCAGGCTCTAGGTGAGATCTGGTCCAGACGCAGGCTGATCATTTGGCACAGCGTGCGCAGCAGGCCGGGGATGGCGGGATGGCCCCATTTATGGGCGAGCGATGCGGCGTGGCCAAATGCGGCCGCGGCTGCGATGTGGTTGGTTTGCGGGATCACCTGGGGAAACACCGGGATCATCATGTGCAGGCCGCGCAGCTGGCGCAGCGTTTCGGTGTGCACGCGTGAGTTCATCTGCATCTTCACCGCGACCATGCCGATCGGCACCACGAGATGGCCGGTGCGTTGGCTGAAGTCGCGCACCATCTGCAGCAGGGTGGGCACGCCACGGGTGGAGAGGATGTCGGGGATAATCGGGATCAAATAGCCGTTCGAGGCGAACAGCGCGTTTTGCGTGACCGTGTTGAAGTTGGGTGGGCAGTCGATGATGACGATGTCGTACTGGGCCAGCACGGGGCGGAGGTAGGCGCTCAGCAGCCCGTGGCGGGGGATTCCGGGGGGCGGCGCGTTGAGGCCGGATTGTTCCTGGTAGAGGCTGGCGGAGGCGGGCAGCAGGTCGATGGTGGTGACGCCGTGGATGCCGCCGACGCTGCGCTCGGTGATGTCGGCGCAGGGATACCAGCGGCTACGGGCGTCGGAGGGGTCGTGGAAGGCGCACGCGACGGAGCGGCCGGCGAAGCTGATTTCAGCGACCCTGGCCGTCCCGATCAGCATGTCTGAGGCGCTGGCCTGCGGGTCGAGGTCGACGACCAGCACGCGCTTGTTGAATTCGGCAGCGAACATATGGGCGAGGGCGACCGAGGTGGTCGTTTTGCCGACCCCGCCCTTGAGGGCAATTACCGAAAAAACCTGTGTCATGGCTGTCACCGATGCCTGATGGCATCAGGTAACGGAGTCGGCTGGCATTCACAACCTGGTGATGATCCCATGTTGCCCGAGGCCCTTTATGCGCCGCGGAATTGTCGGCATACCGCAGCGCCGCATTGGCCGGCATGCCCGACTCGTTTTGGGGGGTGCGCATTTGTATTGCATACCCGTAGTGGGGAGCCGGCATCCGGTTTGGAACCAAGCCTTGAATACCGATGGGCCTATGCCAGCAGGTAGGCGACGACCATGGCGATGACGGCGAGGCATACCGATACGGCGAGCACCCGTCGGACGATGCCGGGGGTTTCGCCCTGACGGGCGGCTTCGGCGGTTTTGACAATAACCGGGGCGGGATGCGGCTCGGTTGCCATGGCGAACCTCCTTTTGGTGTCAGGATGGAACGCGCGGCTGTGGAGGATGTTCCCGCGGACTGCGACGGGATGGTGCCCGGGGGCGGAATCGAACCACCGACACTGCGATTTTCAGTCGCATGCTCTACCAACTGAGCTACCCGGGCGCCGTTAGGCGGAGGCGGGTGGATAGCCCAGGCGGGGGATGGGATCAACCCGCCAAATTGTCATCTTGGGTCTTCCTCGTCCTCGTCGTCGTTCATGAGGCTCGAATCGGGCGGCGAGGCGGGGATGCGGTAGTCCTCGGAGAACCAGCGGCCGAGGTCGGTATCGGCGCAGCGGCGGGAGCAGAACGGGCGAAAGCGGGGGTGGCTGGGGCGTTTACAGATCGGGCAAAGGGCGATGGGTGCGGCTGTGGGTGGCACGGTTCAGCTCTCCAGGCTCCAGCCGGGCGGCGGCAGGGCGTGGTGGGGGATGAGGGTCAGCCGTTGGCCTGCGCGGGCGGCGATGGCGTCCATCGCGTCACTGTCGGCCTGCAGGGCGGTGGCGATGGCGTGAGTGACGTGGAGCACGGGGGGATGGGTGGGGTTGGAGGCAATGGTGCGGGCGAGTTGGCGGAGTGCCTGCAGCCCCGCGGCGTGCGGGCCGGCGAGCAGTTCGTGCAGCGGTGGGTGGATGCGTGGGCGCAGGATTTCGGCGAGGCCCAGTGCCGAGAAGCCGAGGAATTTCGGCGCGAGCGAGTCGGTTGCAAGGGCTGCGATGAAATCGGGGCCGAGGGCGGCGCGGGCTCGCAGCGCCATGCCGGCGAGGTCGACAAGGATGGCGCCTGACAGGTTGCGCAGGCGGATCTGGCGGGCCAGGCCGGGCAGCAGCACGCGGTTGGCGTGGGCCTGGCTGGCCTGCTTGCCGCGACGGTCGTGGCCGGGGGAGAGGTCGACGTCGATCGCGGTCAGCGCCGGGGTCGGGAACACGTGGATGAGGGCGCCGCCGGGCAGGGTGGCCGAGGGCGTGCAGATGGTGGCGACCGCGTCCTCGACCGCATCGTCGAACGCATGGGCGAGCACGCGGCAGTGCAGGCCGAGGCGGGCGGCCATGCCGGCGTCGTCGATGACGATGGGGGCCTGCGGGTGTTGGCGGGCCAGGCGGGTCAGCGGGTCTAGGCCGCGGCGGAGCAGCGCGGGTGTGGCGGAGGGCGTGGTGGCAAACAGCTGCTGGTCGGCTTCGTCGAGCTTCGCGGAGAGGCGTGGACCCTTGCCGCCCTGGGCTGCGCGGGTGACACGGACGCCGAGCACATTGCCTTCGGCGGTGGCGCCCTCGCTGTCGGGCAGGAACCCTTCGGCGCCGGCGATGGCCACGAAGGCGCCGGCCATGGCGGGGACTCGCGAGATGACCCGGCCGCGGTGCAGGTCGCCGACGCCGTCGGGGGCGCCGGGCCGCCAGATGGCGTAGTCCTGCAAAGTGCCGTCCCAGGCGGCGACGCGCATTTCGCCGGGGCTGCAGCTGGCCAGAAGCTTCACGGTCGCATCCTCACGGTCCCATCTTCACAGTATCGGGTATCCCAGGCCGCGCAGCAGCTGCGCAGTTTCGAAAAGAGGCAGCCCGACCACGCCGGAATAGCTGCCGGACAGGGCGCGGATATGGGCTGCGGCGTGGCCTTGGACGGCGTAGCCGCCGGCCTTGCCCTGCCATTCGCCGGTGGCGAGATAGGCTGAGAGCTGGCCGGGGGAGAGCCTGGCGAAGGTGACCGCCGATTCGCTGACGCGCTCGGCGATCCGGCCATCCGGTGCGCGCAGCACGACGCAGGTGAGCACGCGGTGGCGGCGGCCGGACAACAGCGTCAGGCAGACTCGCGCCTGCGCCTCGGTTTCGGCCTTGGGGAGGATGCGGCGGCCGGCGGCGACCACGGTGTCGGCGGCGAGCACATAGGCGCCCGGCTCGATCACGGCGGCGCATTTCGCCCGCGCCATGCGCTGGGCGTAAAGGCGGGGGTTTTCGTCTCGCTCGGGGGTTTCGTTGATGTCGGCTGCGATGATCCGGTCGGGTCTAAGACCGATCTGGGCCAGGAGCGCTTCCCGGCGGGGACTGGCTGACGCCAGAATCAGTCTCACCACGCTTACTTGAAGCGGAAGGTGATGCGGCCCTTGGAGAGGTCGTACGGAGTCATCTCGACGTTCACGCGGTCACCGGCGAGGACGCGGATGCGGTTCTTGCGCATCTTGCCGCTGGTGTGGGCGAGGATGGAGTGTTCGTTGTCGAGTTTCACACGGAACATGGCGTTGGGGAGCAATTCCATCACGGTGCCGCTGAACTCGATCATATCTTCTTTTGACATTAAGCCTCGTTGACTGTGGGGTGGCCCGTATACGGATTCGCGCGGAACATGACCCCGAGGCAAGGGCAGGTCAAGCAAGCGTGGAGATTGGCAGGGGCGCGTTGCCCAAACGGATGGCGACACTGCGTGCGTGCGCCTGCAATCCCTCGGCCTCGGCCAGGGCCACCGCGGCCGGGCCGATGGCCTGGAGCCCGGCTTCCTGGCAAGCGATCCAGGTGGTGCGTTTCAGGAAATCATACACCGAAAGGCCGGAGGCGAAGCGGGCGGTGCGGCCGGTGGGCAGCACGTGGTTGGGGCCTGCGACGTAGTCTCCGAGCGCCTCGGGACAGTAACGGCCAAGAAACGCCGCACCGGCGTGGCGGATGGTGGCGAAGATCGCCTGCGGATCGCCGGTCATGATCTGCAAATGTTCGGGGGCGATGCGGTTGGCCAAGGCGGCGGCTTCCGCCCAGTCGCGCACCACGATGGTGGCACCGTGGTCGCGCCAGCTGGCGCCTGCGATCGCGGCGCGAGACAGCGTGGGCAGTTCGGCTTCAACCGCTGCTTCCACGAACTGGGCGAAATCCGCGCTGTCGGTCATGAGCACGGCCTGGGCGAGTTCGTCGTGTTCGGCCTGGGCCAGCAGGTCGATGGCGACGTGGCGGGGGTTCTGTTGGCTGTCGGCCAGGATCAGCACCTCGGACGGGCCTGCGATGCTGTCGATGCCGACGCGGCCGAACACCTGGCGCTTGGCTTCGGCGACATAGGCATTGCCGGGACCGACGATACGGTCGACGCCTGCGATGGTTTCAGTGCCGTAGGCCATGGCGGCAACCGCCTGGGCGCCGCCGATGCGGTAGATTTCGGTAATACCCGCGCGGCTTGCGGCGGCGAGCACCAGCGGGTTGAGCACGCCGTCGGGCGTGGGCACGCACATGGCGATGCGCGCGACGCCGGCGGCCCGCGCGGGGATGGCGTTCATCAGCACCGAGGACGGGTAGGCTGCCTTGCCGCCGGGAACATACAGCCCGACGGCGTCGAGCGCGGTCCAGCGCATGCCGAGGGTGAGGCCTTCGGCATCGTCGATGCGCAGGTCGTGCGGCAGCTGGGCGCGGTGGAAGGCTTCGATGCGCGTGGCCGCGACGTCGAGCGCTGCCATCAGATGCGGGGCGATGCCGGCGGTTGCCGCGTCGATCTCGGCCTGGGCGATGCGCAGACGGTCTGGTTTGACGGCCATCCGGTCGAAGCGTTCGGTGTAGTCACAGACGGCGGCATCGCCGCGCGCGCGCACGTCCGCGATGATGGCGGCGACAGGGGTGTGGACGTCCTGGGCAGCATCGCGGTCAGTGAGGAGTTGTTGGAAACGCGCCTCGAAATCGGCGTCCGCCGTTGCCAGGCGCTTCATGCGGTCAGCGTGTCCTGTTGTATTTGCTTCAACGTTTGCTTCAACGTTTCCTGGGCGGCACGGAACCGGGCGATCCAGGCGCTGACCAGCTCCGGGCGGGTTTTCAGCGCGGTGCGGTTGACGATGAGGCGGCTGGAGACCTGGGTGATCACCTCCGTCTCGACCAGCCCGTTGGCGCGCAGGGTGGAGCCGGTGGCCACGAGATCGACGATCTGGCGGGTGAGGCCGAGGCCGGGGGCCAGTTCCATGGCGCCGTTGAGATGCACGACATCGGCGTGGATGCCGCGGCTGGCGTAGTGCCTGCGGGTGATGTTGGGATATTTGGTGGCGACCCGCACGCGCGACCATGTGGCCGGGTCGTCCATTCCGGCGGTGGTTGCCGGCTCTGCGACCGAGATGCGGCAGGCGCCGATCTGCAGGTCGAGCGGGGCGTAGATCTCGGGATAGTCGAACTCCATCAGCACGTCTGACCCGCAGATGCCGAGTTGGGCGCCGCCGAAGGCTACGAAGGTTGCCACGTCGAAGCTGCGGACGCGGACGACGTCGAGATCCGGGTCGTTGGTGGGAAAGCGCAGGCGGCGGCTGCTTTCGTCGGCGTAGTCGGGCTCTGGCACGATGCCGGCGGCGGCCAGCAGGGGGCCGCATTCGTCAAGGATACGGCCCTTGGGCAGGGCGAGCACGAGCGGGCCCATGGTTTCGGCTTCCCATTGTGTTTGGGGAAAGATGGCGGACATCAGGTCATCCGTTCGATATCGGCGCCACATGCCGCGAGTTTGCGTTCGACGGTTTCGAACCCGCGATCGAGGTGGTGGACGTCGTTGACGATGGTCTCGCCGCGGGCGACCAGGCCTGCCAGGATCAGCGAGACGGAGGCGCGCAGGTCGGTGGCCATGACGGGCGCCCCCGACAGCCACGGCGTGCCGCGCACGATGGCGGAGGCGCCGTGCACGTTGATGCGGGCGCCCATGCGGTTGAGTTCCGGCACATGCATGAAGCGATTTTCGAAGATGGTTTCGGTGATCATCGACGCACCCTCGGCGACTGACATCAGCACCATGTACTGGGCTTGCATGTCGGTGGGGAAGCCAGGGTAGGGTGACGTCATCGCGTCGACTCCGTGCAACCCGTTGCGGCGCTGCACGGTGATGCCCGTGTCGGTTGCGGTGATCTCCACACCGACTTCGGCGAGCGTGCTGACGAGGGCGCCGAGATGATCCAGCCGGCCGCCGCGCAGGTGCAAGGTGCCGCCGGTGATGCCGGCCGCACAGGCGTAGGTGCCCGTCTCGATCCGGTCCGCGATCACCGCGCAAGTGGCGCCGTGCAGGGAGGCGACGCCGTCGATGGTCAGGCGGTCGGTGCCGATGCCGGTGATCTGGGCGCCCATGGCCACCAGGCAGTCGCACAGGTTGATGATTTCGGGCTCGCGGGCCGCATTGGCGAGTACGGTGCGGCCGTTCGCCAAGGTGGCTGCCATCAGCAGGTTCTCGGTCGCGCCGACACTTGGCAGCGGGAACACGATGGTGGCGCCTTGCAGCCCGTTCGGCGCTTTGGCGTTCACGTAGCCGCCTTCGAGCAGGATGGTGGCACCCATCTGCTCGAGGCCCTTGAGGTGGAGGTCGACCGGTCGGGCGCCGATTTCGCAGCCGCCCGGCAGGCTCACCCGCGCCTCACGCGTGCGAGCCAGCAGCGGGCCGAGCACCAGGATGGAGGCGCGCATGCGGCTGACGATGTCGTATGGCGCCTCGGTGTTGGTGATCGGGCCGCCGAGGGAGAGGGTATGGCCGTCGTTGGCGGGACGCTCGACGGCGATGCCGTGCTGTTCGAGCAGCAGCGCCATGGTTTGGGTGTCGGCCAGCACCGGCACGCGGGTGAGCACCAGGCGTTCGTCGGTCAGCAGGCCCGCCGCCATCAGGGGCAGGCTGGCGTTCTTGGCGCCGCTGATCTCGATTTCGCCCTGCAGGGGCCGGCCACCGCGAATACGGATTTTGTCCATGTCGAATTCCTTCAGCCCATGCGTGGCAAGGATACGCCGCGCTGGCCCATGTATTTCCCGGCCTTGTCGGCATAGCTGATTTCGCAGGGTTGGTCGCCCTGCAGGAACAGGAACTGGCAGATGCCTTCGAACGCGTGGATTTTGGCGGGGAGCGGCGTGGTGTTGCTGATTTCGATGGTCACCTGGCCCTCCCACTCCGGTTCCAGCGGCGTGACGTTCACGATGATGCCGCAGCGGGCGTAGGTGGATTTGCCGAGGCAGATCACCAGCACGTCGCGCGGGATGCGAAAATACTCGACGGTGTGGGCGAGGGCGAATGAGTTGGGCGGAATGATGCAGACCGGGCCTTTGCGGTCGACGAAGCTTGCCGGACTGAACGCCTTGGGGTCGACGATGGCGCTGTCGACGTTGGTGAAGATTTTGAATTCGTCGGCGACGCGGGCGTCGTAGCCGTAGCTGGACAGTCCGTAGCTGATCACACCGTCGCGCTTCTGGGATTCGACGAAGGGCTCGATCATGGCGTGCTCGGTCGCCATACGGCGGATCCAGATATCGGACATGACGGACATCGCAGCGCTCCGGGCGGATCGCGGGGTCTAGCGGAGTTGGGGGGGGATGGCCAGTGGGCGGTGCAGAGCGTGACGTATAGTCTGGCTGAGGCCGGTTGTGGTGTTGAGATGCTGGGTTTTCACAGTGATCTAGATATCGAGCACGTCGCCGCCGCTGACGCCGCTGCGTTCGCCGTTAAGGGGCGCTGCCTGCAACCCGGACAGCTTGGACTGATGCTCTTCCAGCAGCCGGAGCCCGGCGCGCGCCACGTCGCTGGCGGTGCTGACGGGCGCGCTCAACTTGCGGTCTTCCTCCAGCGTGGGAATACTGGCTGAGACTGACCGTGTATTTTTTATGTTCACCTGCTTTTGAACTATACCAGAATTTGGTGTACTTTTGTGCCGTTACGTGTCGCTGGTCACTTTGAATTTCACTTCCGACCTGACCGGGATACTCCTGGCCTGGTCAGTCAAATTATAAAGGGGCATTCAGCAGTGGAGCCTGTGGCCAGCAACGCACCAATTTTAGACCGCTTGGGGCAACACGAGCTTTCCTACTGGCAGAACTAGACGACACTCTAAGGCCTCGCACCATACAACCGTGCGGTAGATGCGAGTCATTTACCGGTTTCTTCATCAAGCGGCGCCGCGTCAGGGTTCTCGGGTTCCAGTCTGCCCCCGCGTCCAATCAATTTTCGCCAAGCTGCTTTATTGCCATTCTTGCCAGGAACACGTTCAACTAATTGTCGGCGAGAAAGACTGAGAAACACATTTTTCATCATGTTCTCAGATCTAATACCGGTCAAATCCCGAGCAACGCTATTCGAAATCTCATCATGGTTGTCAAGGAATGCCATCACCGCTTCCTGTGGCGACGCCAAGGGTGAGTGCCGGATATAAACAATAACTGATGTGTCGGTTTCTTCGATCTCTGGCGCTTTAAGCCGAAGAGCCTTCATCGCATCGAAAGCGGTGTTGAGACCTTCTCCGATATCTTTATTTGGCGCGTTGGGAAACTTGTTGATCAGCCGAACGAGACGCGGATTCCGGGCAGCTTGCTCGTTAAGGATATTTTGCTTGGTCACATGACCCGGGATTTTTCCAGGGCTTTGGACTTCGACACGGTTATCGAAGATACGAATTTGGATATCAGACGCTAGGCTATAATCCCGGTGGAGCACGGCATTTGTGATAATCTCATGCAGCGTTTCGTCTGGGTATAGGACTCCTTCTAAGCCTTTATCAGTCAGTGTACGAATACCCTGAATCATCTCCTTCGTTTTTGCGACGGAAGCGTAGATTAGATTGTATGCGCAGCCCTCCACGGTTATTGGGTCTTCAGCAAGCTGATTCCTCGTACCTTCCTCATCTCGAGTCTTGTAGCGAGTGATCTTCACTGCCGAGCGCTTGGGAAGCGCTGATTGTGGCTCATCGTGGAAAAGCATAACTCCGGCTACAGTTGGCCGTCCATTGGCAATCAGAGACTGCTTGATTAGCCACGCCTGAGGATCACCAGTCGGGATCACATCCCGAATGAAATTTATAACTGTGATCGAGTTGGTCACGCTCTCGGCAGCCACGTTTACCACATCGTCTTCGAAGCTAATTATCCCCTTGTCGAGTTGCAACCTATGTATTGCCTCCGGGGTATCGACGCGCAGCTTCTGCGCGCCTTTCCTGGTATAAGTACAGCCGTCAGATGCCTTAATGATGTCCTTGGACTTCGGAATTTCCAGGTGCAAGACATACCCAGACTCCACCGCGGATTCTAAGAAGACTGCTTGATAATGGCCGCCAAGCGGCTTCATCGCCTCCATAACTTGAAGGTGAGCGTTGGCTGCTTCGACGTCAGCGAAGCCACGCCAGCTTCGGATTTTTTGATCGTCTGCCTTGCACTCGTCTATGCCAATATAGAGTTCCCCACCAGAGGTGTTGGCAAAAGCTGATATCGACTCGGTTAGTTTGCTAGGCTTGATGTCGATGGCCTTCACATCATGGAAGTGATCTTCCTCGATCGCTAAAATTGCTTTGACTTGGGCGAGCGTAATCTCAGCGCGATCAACCATGGCTTTTCAATCCCATGCACAAGTCGTTTCGTTTACGCGGTGCTCATCCCGGCGGCAAGACTCAACCGGTCAGAACGGATGGATGTCCGGTTTCTGGCTTAGCCAGCTGAGATCGGCCATTCCGCTGTCGGCCAGACTCAGCCGCGATCCGAATGTCGGGTTCCGCGCGTGCAGCCCCGGAGCGGACCGGCAGAAATCCTTCAGCGGCGGACATTAAAACTGAGATACCAGTGTGCCGTCCTCTGACGACCTCATTGCGCCGACGCCCTGGGGAGCGGCGTCAACCCCAAGCCGC
>JANXSM010000099.1 GCA_025352665.1 Rhodospirillales bacterium
AAACTCGGCTCGGCGTCGGCGGAACCGCCGGTCGGCCGCAGCGCGGCGCGGATGTCACGCGAACCCGCCGGCCCGGTCGCGGTCAGCGCGGTTACACGGTCGATCGGGGCGGACCAGCGCTGGCGGTCCTTGCCATGGCCACCTCCAGCCCACCGTACTTGGCCTTCCACGCGTAGTGAGTCGCGCTTGACATCCCGTGCTTGCGACACACGTCGAGTACGACCGCGCCTGCATCGGCCTCGCGCAAAATCCCGATGATCTGTTCTTCCGTCAACCGCTTCCGCTTCATCGTCCGTCCCTCCGTCGGGGTCGGACTCTAGCTCCAACTGGAGGAAAATACGGGGGTCAGGTCACTCGGGCTGCAACGCGGCGTGAAGAGTTCTTGGCTTGGCAGTCGTCGGTTTTCTGGCAGGCACCGGCTTGGTCCGGGGGCCATTAGGGAAAACAAGCTGATACGGTAACGCGTGGCCCTTCAAGGCATTCACTCAGATCGGCATCCGGTATCCATAAAACTCGTGGTCCTCGTTATAACCGCCTTGACCAGCCCCAAGGTTGGCGAAGTCGTGGACGAACTCGATCGCCGTGATCCACTTCACCATCTTAAAACCGAGCTCGTTCTCACAGCGCAATCTGAGCGGCGCGCCGTGGAGGACACTGAGCGGGGCGCCGTTCATCTCGTAGGCCAGGATTGTGAGCTCGTGGCGCATGTTGAATATCTCGTGCACGTCATAATAGCGACCACCGTCCGCCCCGTCGGCGAGCGAGTAGAAAACCGCGTAGCGGGCTTGCGACGTCGGCCGCACCAGCGCAAGAATCTGGTGCATCGGAACGCCGCCCCATTTGGCGACACCAGACCAGCCCTGGATGCAGAAATGGGTGGTGATCTGTTCCTGTTTCGGCATGGCCTTGAGGTCGGCCAGTGAGAGCTCCTGCGGCACCTCGACCAGACCGCTGATCCGGAGCTTGTAACTTGCGAACTCGTCCGCCACCAAGCCGTCGAACTCCTTCGATGCAGGCATGGTGCCGTTCGGCCAGAAAAACGGTGAGATGTCGTTTTCGGTCAGCTGCGAGTGGGCGTCCCAGCGTTCGGCCAAACCCTTAAGCCGGCCGACCATGAATGCGCCTGTGCGCTGCACGAGCCGCGCGTGCTTGATCGTGAATGGGGAGACGAGGAGCCAGGTGACGACCATCACGGTCATGGCGAGGGCAAACAGCGGCAATCCGGCCCACGAAGCGTTGCTGACACCAGCAAACATGTGGTTGGTGTTTTGCCGAAGCCCGGTGACGAACACCATGATGCCGTGTGCCAGAATGAAGAATATGAACCAGGAGAATGAGATAAAGTGGACCGACCGCATCGCCTGCCGGTTGAAAACTCTCCCGAACCAGCCGAGCTTGTTCGAAATCGCCGGGCTCTGCATCAGGCCGGTAGCGATCGAGACCGGCGCGGCGATGAAGACGGTGATAAAGTAACTTAGCTGTTGCAGACCGTTATAGCGGGTCCAGCTGTGATCGACCGGGAAGTTCAGCGAGGCATATTGGATCGCGGTCGACAGCGCGGCAGGGAACACTCCCCACGTCAGTGGCACCAGCCGCAGCCATTGGCCGGTCGCGAATATCAGGACGTAGAACATTACGCCGTTGATCACCCACAGCAGGTTGACCGAGAAATGCCACCACCGGGCGAGGCCAATCGAGTGGCGAACGCCGGGCAGACCCAGCCAGCCAGGAATTGACACGGAATCGTCTTTGGAGGTCCATACCCGGCCTATCGGGACCGGAACCTGGAAGCGGAACCAGTCGGTTCCCGGCGTCGAATCACGCTTCCAGTAGAGCCGCGGGTGGTCGGCGAGGATCTGGATGCCGGCGCGGATAATGAACAGCATAAAGAACATGTTGACGAAATGCTGGAGCCGCAGCCACCACGGAAAACCCGAGTCCACCGATGGCGCCGCCTGGGCGATCCCCGGATAATGCGTGATGAAAGCCTGGACGCCGGGCAGCTCGCGAACGCTCTGCGCAACGGCGATCAGCAAAATCAGGATCGCCGCGCCGATCGGCAATGCCCATAAAATGCTGACCCACCGCTCGCCGATGCGGATGCGCGGAACGATCCCGGCCTGAGGCGGTAGCCAGTGATTGAGGCGAAGACGATCGTCCGCACCGGTGAGCGTGCTTTCCAGCGGCTCGGCCGTCGCTGCAATCTCGTTCATCGGCCGGCTCCCATCGCCGCTGGAGGGTCAATCGCTTAGCTTGGTCAGCGCAGAACCCTTGTGCGCGGCGATATGATCCGTTCGGCTGCTCCTAATCTCGTACTGTGGGCAGTCGGCGCTCGCGCGATGCGTGTGGCCTTTGTAGTCGAAATCCTGGATATGAACCCGGTTGATCGTGCCGTCGACGTGGCCGGCCTCAGAGTTCCATCCGACCCGGTCGCCGACCTTGAATGACTCGACCATCAGCGTTCTCCCAGCAACCGGAAATCTGCTCGGGGTGCGCGAACGGACTTCCAGAACTTATATGCAACGCGTGAAAACGCTCGATAGCTTGCTGGCGGAGGTTCGCGCGTGCCGGATGTGCGCCGATGACCTGCCGCTCGGTCCGCGACCCGTGATCCAGATATCGCCGGCAGCGCGCATTTTGATTGCCAGCCAGGCGCCAGGAACGAAGGTCCACGAAAGCGGCGTTCCTTTCTCAGACGCGTCGGGGGATCGCTTGCGCGAGTGGATGGGGGTGTCAGAGGACGAGTTCTACGACGAGCGTCAGGTCGCCATTCTGCCGATGGGCTTATGCTATCCCGGGCGCCTGCCAGGCGGCGGCGACGCACCCCCTCGAGCTGAATGCGCTCCGCTCTGGCGCGACCGTCTGTTGGCACATCTGCCTGACCTGCGCCTGACCTTGCTGATCGGCACGTACGCCCAGAACAATGTGCTTGGCGCGGGCAAGATGACCGAACGGGTGATGAACTTTAAGGATCGCCTGCCCGCGGTCTTCCCGCTGCCGCATCCCTCGTGGCGCAGCCGCCACTGGGCGGCGCAGAATCCATGGTTCGACGCGGAGGTGATTCCAGCGCTGCATGACGCGGTGCAGCGGGCGCTTGCATGACGGTGTTGGAACGGCCTCCCGTCTACACGATCGGTCACTCGACACGGAGCATCGCCGAGTTCGTCGAGCTGCTGAAATATGGACGGGTCGAACTAGTTGTCGATATTCGCAGCACGCCGCGATCCCGCGTCAACCCGCAGTTCAACCTCAATGTGTTGCCAGAAGCGCTAGCTGCCTGGCAGATTGGCTATCTGTACATCGCCGACCTGGGAGGCAGACGGCCAAAGTCGAAGGTGGTGCCGCCCACGGTGAATGCTTTCTGGACCAACCAGAGCTTCCACAATTACGCGGACTACGCACTGTCCGATGAATTCCGCGGTGGCATGTCGTGCCTTGCCGAAGCGAGCCGTGAGCGGCGGTGCGCGATCATATGCTCGGAAGCGGTCTGGTGGCGATGCCACCGGCGGTTCGTCGCCGACTACCTCCTTTACGACGGAAGGGATGTCTTCCATTTGATGGGAGCGAGGCGGGTCGATGTCGCCACGATAAATCCGGCGGCGCGGGCTGAAGGCGCATCGCTTGTATATCCTTCGGAACGGAATCATTCAGCTTCGGTTATTCAGCTCGAGCACGGAGATATTTCGTGAGGAATCTGGTCGGAGTCGCTTTGATTGCTCGTGCTAGCCGGCTCGCAACAGGGCGCAGCTTCGGGGTTGGACGTTGTCAGCGCGCAAGACCAGAAATTTCTTAATGTGCATGGGAGCGACGCGAGTGTCATCTAATCGCACTTGGAATGGGCATGACCTAGGGTCAGGACCTGTTAATTGTTTGCGTCGATGATCACCGGCTGATTCAGTAGCGGCACTGAGGAGGCGCTGCGATGAGTGATCTGGTCTGGTTGTCCGCTGCACAGATGCGTCGGAT
>JANXSM010000107.1 GCA_025352665.1 Rhodospirillales bacterium
AGGGGCTCATACCCGCGGGTATGAGCCCCTCCTCAGGCAGAGGCACGCCTTGACGAATTGAGTGCAGAGGCTCGCCTCTGCCGGGTCCAGGGCAGAGCCCTGGTCCGGCCGAATGCCATCCGGCGCAGCCGGCTCAGGCAGCGCCGGTCACGTAGGCCTTTAGGCTGTCGACCTCAGATTCCTGCTGGCTCAGCCGCGCCTTCACCACATCACCGATGCTCACCAGCCCAACCAGTCGCTCCTGCTCAAGCACCGGAAGATGGCGGAAGCGGCCGCAGGTCATCATGCTCATCGCTTCTGCAACCGTCGTGCGCGGCTTCGCTGTGGTCACGTGCCGGGTCATCAACTCGCCGGCATGCAGATCGAGCGCCGAGGCGCCGCGCTCCGCCAGCGCACGGATAATGTCGCGCTCGGACAGAATGCCCTGCAGCTCGGTTCTCTCGGTGCAGACCAACACGGCGCCGATCCTGCGGGCATTCAGCACATGGACCACCTCAGCAATAGTGGCAGACGGCATCACATGGGTCACTTCCGTCCCCTTGTGCTTAAGGATGGCTGCAATCGTCATGGCGTTGGCTCCTTATACGGGCAGCCTTCTCGCCGGCCGTGGGCCGGTCGCGGGCCGTCACGTTCGCCCGGCGACCTTGCGCCCTTGCGTCGCTCGATTGCAACAAACAGCCGTGCGGTGCAGCAATCACCCTAAGCCACTGAAATACTTTCTTAAACCGGCACCAAGGCAGAGCTGAGCTGCGATTCCACCAACTCCGTAAAAATACCATGTTGGCGCACGAGAGCATCGAACGTGCCGCGCTCAACGATCTGCCCAGCCTCGAACACCAGGATCTCATCGGCATCGCGCACCGTCGACAGCCGATGCGCGATGATGAATGTGGTCCGCCCCAACATCAGCGCCTTCAGCGCACGCGTCACCCGTGCCTCGGTCGCGGCATCCAAGGCAGAGGTCGCCTCATCCAGGATCAGGATCGGCGGATCCTTCAACAGCGCCCGCGCGATCGCCAGCCGCTGCCGCTGCCCGCCCGACAGCGTGGCCCCGCGTTCGCCCACCAGCGTGTCGTAGCCCTGCGGCTGGCGGGTGATGAAGTCATGCGCCTCGGCCAGCCTGCACGCCTGCTCCAGCTCCGCGTCGGTCGCATCCGGCCGCCCCACCAGCAGATTGTCGCGGATCGAGCGGTTGAGCAGCATGCTCTCCTGGAACACCACGCCGATCCGCTGGCGCAGGCTGTCGATGGTCACGTCGCGGATATCGAACCCGTCGATCAGAATGCGCCCGCCATCCGGGTCCCACAGCCGCTGCAGCATCGCCATCGCAGTGCTTTTGCCTGCCCCGGTCCGGCCGACCAGGGCAATCGTGCGGCCGGGCTCGGCAGAGAACGTCACCCCATCGAGCACCACCGGCGCCCGCGGATAGCCGAACCGCACATCCTCGAACCGCACAGAGCCAGCCCCATGCGGCAGTTCGATCGCGTTGGGCTTTTCCGGCACCGTGCTGGTGGTGTCGAGCACCGAGAAGAACTCCGCAACATTTGGCCCGTCCATGAACAGCCGCGTGACGAAATTCATCGCCGAATCGAGTCGGCCGATCAGCATCGTCGCCAGCCCCATGAAGCTCACGATCTCACCCACGCTGGCTTGCCCCTGGGCGTGCAGCCAGGCGCCGATGCCCACGATCGTGATGACCGCTATGGTGCTCGACCCACGGGTCATCACGTTGACCACGGCCCACCAGTTGAGCACCGGGAACTGATGGGTGATCACCTGGCGCACGATATCGTCGAACAACCGCAATTCAGCGTTGAGCCGGGTGAAGCTCTGCACCACCGCCACATTGGCCAGGGCATCCTGCGCGGTGCCGGCCAGCCGCCCCTGATAGCCCTGCGCCCGCTGCTGCCCCGCCTCGGTCCGCCGGATCACCAGCAGCGCCATGACCGCGAACAGCGCCACCAGCACGATGAGCACCAACGCCAAGCGCCAGTTCAGGAACAGCGTCAGCGGCAGCAGTACTAGCAGCGACACGAACGTCGCCTCCGCCTCACGAAAGAACGACAGCCATATGCCGAACATGCAGTCGGCTCCCGACAGCATCACCTTCATCAGCCGGCCAGACTGGGTCTGGCCGTGAAACGATGACGGCAGGCCGAGCACGTGGCCGAAGAACCTGTGCATGGCGCGCAGCCGGTTGCGATGCGCCAGACGCTCGGAATGCAACGCCACCAATATGTTGGCGCCGATGCCGATCACCCCGACCGCCGCCCACACAGTCAGCAGGCCCACCGCCTGGCCCCACACCGCCAAGGGCGTCATCGTGTCGGAGCGCGACAGCAGCTGGATCACCTGCCCAAACAGCAACGGGTCGAGGAACTGCAGCCCCGCCACCACGAGATTGGCCACGAGCAGAACGGCTGCAACCCGCAGATCGCGCCCCAGCATGGCGAAGACGCGAATATAGCTTTTCAGCAATTTCATGACATCGCCCAGGCGGTGAGGCTGCAGGACCATTCAACAGGGAATTGTGGCAAAGCTCCGGCTGGGTGCCACAAATTCATCCTGTGCCGCCACAATGAGGATTTCGCGTGATCCTGCCTCGGCCGTCCGCCGCAGCAGGCCATAGATCGAAGACGCCGCTCGCCCCGCAGCCTCCGCCGCCGACCCTGTGGCCATGCGGTGGAACAGGAACAACGCCGCAATGGCGTCGCCGGCGCCGTTGACGGTGATCGGCAGCACCGGAGTCCGCAGCAGATGGAACGCCCCATCCTCGGCGGCCACCATGTCGATCGCATCGTCCGGCGTCTCGTTGGTGCGCAGGCTGGTGACCAGCACGGTGCGAGGACCGAGCGCCTGGAGCCGCAGTATGGCTGTCTTGACCTCATCGAGTGTGGACGTGGGGAGCCCCGTCAACAGTTCCAGCTCGAACCGGTTCGGCGTTGCAATATCAGCCAGTTTCAGCGCGCGCTCACGCATGAAGTCGGCAATGCCTGGCCGCACGTACACACCGGTGTCGTCATCGCCGATCACCGGGTCGCAACAATACACCGCCGCCGGGTTGGCCGCCTTCACCCGGCCGACCGCATCGGTGATCGCCGTGCCGATCCCCACGTCGCCCATATAGCCGGACAGCACCGCATCGCAGGCCGGCAGCACGCCTCGTTCCGCAATGCCCTCCACCAGTGCTGCAATCTGCTCGCCGGTGAAAACCTGGCCCTTCCAGCCGCCATAACCGGTGTGGTTGGAGAACTGCACGGTGTTGACCGCCCAGACCTCCGCCCCCAACCGCTGCAGCGGAAACACCGCACTCGCATTGCCGACATGCCCGTACGACACCCAGGACTGGATCGACAGGATGTTCAAGCGGTGCGGCCACCGTCCACCGGCAGCAGAATCCCGGTGATGAACGAGGAACTGTCCTCCGCCAGCCACAGACAGGCATTGGCAATATCCTCAGGCGTCGACATCCGCCCAATCGGCACGGAGGCCACGAACTTCGCCCGCATCTCGGGGCTGTCTGCCTGGCCCATGAACTGCTCCAGCAATCCGGTCGCCCCGATCACCGGGCAAACCGCATTGACCCGGATGTTGTCCGGCGCCAGCTCGATGGCCATGCACTGGGTGATGGTGTTCACCGCACCCTTGGTCCCGTTGTACCAGACCAGCCCCGGCCGCGGCCTGATCCCCGCTGTCGAACTGATGTTGATGATCGACCCGCCCCGCCCCTGCTTGCGGAATACCGGCACCGCCGCATGCGTCATCCAATAGACCGACTTCACGTTCACGGCATAGACCCGATCGAAGGTCGCCTCGTCCACGTCCAGAATAGGGCCATTGCGATGCGTGGTGCCCGCGTTGTTCACAACGATATCAAGCCCCTCGTAGTTGTCGATCGCGCAATCGACCATCGCCTGCACATCGGCCCCAAGGCTCACATCGCCTGTCACTGCCACGCCGCCGATCTCGCGCGCCACCCGCTCCGCCTGCGCGGCCACCATGTCGGCCACCACCACATGCGCGCCCTCGGCCGCATAAAGCCGGGCGATCCCCTCGCCAAAGCCGCCGCCACCGCCTGTGACAATGGCGATCTTACCCTCAAGCCGCATAGTCTCTCTCCAACCCGAATGCGACGGAAGGCTAGGCATCGGCCCCCGCACACGTCAAATTAGACGAAATACCCACGAGGTTCCGATGGCCCAATCCCCCAAGCTGTTCAAGCCAATCACCTTTCGCGAGGTCACGGCACGCAATCGCATCGTGGTCTCGCCGATGTGCCAGTACAGCGCCACCAACGGCCTGGGCACCGACTGGCACGTGCAGCACCTCGGCGCCCGCGCCGTGGGCGGCGCCGGCATCGTGTTCACCGAGGCCACCCATGTCTCCGCCATCGGCCGCATCACCCCTGGCTGCCTCGGCCTCTGGACGCCAGAGCACCAGGACTTCATGGCGCGCCTGGTCCAGGTCATTGAAATGGGCGGCGCCGTGCCGGGCCTGCAGATCGCCCACGCCGGACGCAAGGCCAGCACCTCCGCGCCCTGGCTCGGCTCCCTGCCGGTCAAGGCCGCGGACGGCGGCTGGACCCCCTGGGCCCCCAGCGCCGTGCCCTTCGGCCCCGCCAACACCATGCCCCACCCCATGTCGGCCACCGACATCGCAACCGTGGTCGGCGAGTTCGCCACCACCGCCCGCATGGCGCGCGACGCCGGGATCAAGGTGCTCGAAATCCACGCAGCCCACGGCTACCTGCTGCACTCCTTCCTCTCCCCCATCTCCAACACCCGCAACGACCAATACGGCGGCGACCTGGCCGGCCGCAGCCGCATGCTGTTTGAGGTGGTCGAAGCCATCCGCACCGAATGGCCCGCCCACCTGCCCCTGTTCGTGCGCCTTTCCTGCACCGACTGGATGGCTGACGGTCTCGACATCGGCGACAGCATCGACCTCTCCCGCCGCCTCAAGGAAACCGGCAAAATCGACCTCATCGACTGTTCCTCCGGCGGTATCGCTGCCACCGGCCCGCAGATCCCATCCCTGCACCCCGGCTACCAGGTGCCTTTCGCAGAGGCGATCCGCGCGCAGTCCGGCATCGCCACCGGCGCCGTCGGCCTGATCACCGCCCCGGAACACGCAGAGGAAATCCTGTCCAACGACCGCGCCGACCTGGTCTTCCTTGCCCGCGCCATCCTGGCCGACCCCACCTGGCCCCTCAAGGCCGCCGCCGCCCTCGGCGCCGGCCTGGAGCTTCCCCCCCAATACCAACGTGCCTCCGTCCGTGCGCGTTAGGCCACTGACGATAAAGGGCCTGGCTGTCCTCTGCCTGCTGGCAGTGGCAGCCGCGCCCGATACCCTGGCCCCCGTCAGCGGCCCGGACATCGATGTGGCCCCCGGCGGCGAGATCGGCCTCGTCGACTGGGGCCTGTTCTCCGGCCACTCGGTCGACACCGTTCCCTCGGAAGGCACCGTCGAAGGCGCCTGGCACCATGTCGAAAACCTCCGCCCGATCGAGCAGACCACCGAAATCTGCGCAGGCGCCGGCACCATGTTCGGCATCCGCTACCGGCTGTCGGACAACGCCGCCGATGATCTCTGGACCCTCGAAATCCGCACCCAGCACCCGATGCTGCACGCCCCCTCCGGCCGCTCGGGCGACACCGGCAGTTACCTCACCCACCTGACGCGCGGCAGCCTCGGCTATACCGGCTGGACGGTCGAATACCCCTACGAACACGTGCCCGGCGACTACATGTTCAGCCTCGTCCATAACGACCAAACGGTGATCCGCAAAACCTTTCACGTCACCTTCGCCTGCACGCCACTCCTCGCGTAGGACAGGCCTGTCCCCCCACGCAACTTCGTTGGTTTGGCGCATTTGGTTTTGATATCGTAACAAAATGATCGTGCGAAGATGGCGCCCCTCATCCCAATCTGTAAAACCAGGCTCCCGCATCTGGGCCGTCTTCAGGCACCGCCGACGGCACCGAACGCTTCACCACACATCCCAAACCTTCCGCCTGTGCCGCCGAGACCGCCGCAACGCCCTCATCGACAACCGTGACCGCAACCGGAACCACAACCGGAACCACTGGCACAAGCAACTCAGCCTCAATCCCCAGCATCCGGCACAGCGGCCTCAACAACTTCCCCAGCCGAGGCGTCGCAGCCAGCATCGCCGCCATCTCAGGATCGGCCAGCAGATACCGCAGCTGGCTGGCATACCCCGCCGCGTGGTACGGCACCAACACCAGCAACCAGGCAAAACTGCGCGGCAATTTCAAGGAGGCCGGGGGTGCAACCTGAGATGCGCCCGGGGCACGAGCCGCCCGCGCCTCAATGACCCAACCGCCGCGAACCCGACCCGATCGGATGGCCGCCACCAGCGCCAAAACCCGCGTTTCGATACGCCGGATCCGACAAACGATCAGCCCGATCATGGTAGCCTGCAGCCGCCCCCCGGCAAACATCGCCGCCACCGCCCGCCACAGTCCATCGATGGACAGCGAGAACCGATCGGTTAAGGGAATGAGGGTGGGTGACGGCATGACCAAACAAAGAACATAAACAATACGACAGCGCAACTCAGTACAACCACGTAGGTCGCGAAAACCAAGGGCCCGCGTCCCCGCCAGCTACCGCTGCGCCCGAGGATCCAGCATATCCCGCAGCCCATCCCCCAGCAGATTGCACGCCAGCACCGCCAGCACGATCGCCAATCCCGGAAAAATCGCCGTCCACCAATCATCCGGCAGAAACCCGCGCGAAACCGCAAGCTGCGCGCCCCATTCCGGCGTCGGCGGCGAAACCCCGATGCCGACAAACCCCAGCGACGCCACGGTGAGAATGGCGAACCCCATATCCAAACTCATCTTGACCATGACCGCAGACATGATGTTGGGCAGAATATGCGCCAGCAGAACCCGCATCGGCCCCGCCCCCACCGCCCGCGCGGCCTCCACAAACTGCGCCTCGCGCCGCGCCAACACCTCGCCGCGCACCAGCCGCGCAAACCCCGGCCACCACGAAACCGAGATCGCAATGATCATGTTGCCGATGCCGGGGCCCAGCGCCGCTGCCACCGCCATCGCCAGAATCAGGCTCGGCAGCGTCAGCATCAGGTCGGTCACCCGCATCAGCACCTCATCCACCAGCCCGCCAATGAACCCCGCAATGGCGCCCACCAAGGTTCCCACCAGGCTGCCCAGCACCACCACCGCAAGCCCCGAAAGCAGCGAAACCCGCGCCCCCGCCAGCACCAGCGAAAACACGTCCTGCCCCAACTCATTGGTGCCGAACCAATGCACCATCGACGGCGGCCGAAACCGCACGGCCGTGGCCACACTGCCCGCGATATCCCCAGGGTATGGCGCGATCACCCGGCCGAACAGCGCCACAAACAGCAGCACAAGCGCGATCGCAAGCCCGATCACCGCCGGCGTGCTGCGCCGGAACCGCCCCCACATCCGTCGCCACCCCGGCACCGGCGCCGCCATGGCCGCACTCATTCGACGCGTGCCATCGGATTGATCCAGCCATACAGCAGATCGGTGACGAGGTTCGACAGCACAAAGATCACCCCGATCGCAAGCGTCACCCCCATCACCGGCATAAAGTCCTGCGTCAGGATCGCCTTGGTGGCGTACAGCCCAATCCCCGGCCAGTCGAACACCGTCTCCACCAGCACCGTGCCGCCCAGCAGCCAGCCGACATAGAGCCCGATCACCGTGAGGCTGGACGACAGCGCGTTCTTCAGCACGTATTTGAACAGGATCAGCCCCGGCTTCAGCCCCAGCGCCCGCGCCGTCTTCACGTAATCCTGCTGCAGCACCTCCAGCGTGGAAGCCCGCATCATCCGCATGATGGTCGCCAACGGCGACAGGCACATGGTGATCGCCGGCAACGCCAGATGCTGCAGGCTCAGCAGCAACGCCGTGCCGTCGCGGGCAATCAGGCTGTCGATCACCAGGAACCCGGTGACGAAACTCGGCGGGTCCTCGATGATCGGAAACCGCCCGCCCAGCGGCAGCCAGCCCAGCCACATCGCGAACACCAGCTGGAACAGCAGCCCCAGAAAGAACCGCGGCACCGAAATGGCCCCCAACGAAACGCTGCGCGTCAAATGATCCGGCCAGCGATCGCGCCCCACCGCCGCCAGCAGCCCGGCGGGAATGCCGATCACGATCGCAAGCCCCATTGGGGCCACCACAAGTTCCAGCGTCGCCGGCAGATACACCCGCAGATCCTGCCACACCGGCCGCCGCGTCAGGATCGACTGGCCCCAATCCCCCACCACCAGGCCGCGCAAATAGGTGAAATACTGTTCCGGCAACGGCCGGTCCATACCCAGCTCATGCGAAAGCGAGGCGATCTCCGCGCGGGTCGCCTGCGGTCCCGCCGCAAGCGTCACGGGATCGCCAGGCAACAGCCGGGCGATCCCGAACACGATGAGCGACAGCCCCAACAGCACGGGCACCAGCAGCACGAGCCGGCGCAGGGTGAAACGTAGCAAATCAGGCCAACGAAAGCGGAAACAGCTCGATGGCGTTGGACGCAACCGGCGTGAACACGAACCCCTTCACCTCAGACCGCAAAGCAAGTTTGCGCTTTTCCAGCACACCGAACAGATCCGGCGCATCCGCCACCACCTGCTTCTGGAACGCCAGGTAAAGCGCCCGCCGCTTCTCCACGTCCGTCTCCGCCCGCGCCTTCATGATCAGATCATCGACGGTGGCCGAGTGAAACACCGGGTTCTGCCAATTGCCGTTGCGCGAGGAGTGATAGGCGGCGAACGCGATGTTGTCCGGGTCGCCATAGTTTGCGGTCTGATACACTGGAAAGAAATCCGGCGTGGTCGAGGGTCGCGCGGTCGAGGCCACCGCATCTGGCCAGACCATCGCCTTGATCTCGAGCTCGATGTTGAGCTGCTTGAGGCTGTCCAGCAGCACCAGGGCGAACCGCCGCTCCTGCTCCAGCCCGGCCACGTAGCACGCCGTCAACTTGAAACCGCCCTGCGGGGTCTTGGACTTCGCCATCCATTCCCTCGCGGTGACGAGGTTGGTGTGCGGCACGTCCAAAGTCGGGTCCTGGCCAAAGATGCCAGTCGGCAAGGGCCCCACCATCAGCTGCGCATAACCGGCGCTGTCGAGCATACCCTGGTAGTTGAACGCATAGGAAACCGCCCGGCGCAGGTTGATATCCGCGAGCGGACCGAACTCCGTGTTCATCTTGATCGAGAACGTCCGAAACTCCGGTTCGATCACCGAAACGATCCCCGGCTTGCCCGCCAGCGCATCCATATCCTCGGAGGTCAGGTCGACGGCGATATGCGCCTCGCCTCGCTGCAACGCCAACCGTTGCGAGGACGTCTCCCGCACGATGCGCCAGATCGCGCCGGTCAGATTGCCACCACCCTGCTTCCACCCCCCGGCGACCCGCTCGAACTCATACAGCGTGCCCGGCTCGTTGCGACGAATGCGAAACGCCCCCGAGCCGGCAACATTGGACTTGAGATAGCTCTGCCCATCATCCGCCCCCTTATTCGCCTCCACCTGCTCGCCCGAAACGATCCAAACCCAGGGCAGCACCTGCGGAAACGCCACGAACGGCTTGAGCAACTTCACCTTCACGGTATGCGCATCCACAGCGGTCGTGCTGCCATCATCGACGATGCCCGCCAGCATCCAGGCATTGCCCTTGCCCAGGCGCATCAGCCGGCGAAACGAATACACCACATCCGCCGAGGTCAGCACGCCACCGGAATGGAACTTCGCCGCAGGATTGAGCGTGAACACATATTCCATGCCATCCGGCGACACCGTCCAGGCGGTCGCCAGATGCGGCACCACCGCCACCGGGCTGCCCTCCACGCGCAACAGCGAGTCATACACATTGCGCAACAAAGCGGCCGATGAGTAGCCGGTCGCCACATGCGGATCGAAATTCGGCACATCCTGATTGCTGGTGATCACCAGGATCTTCCGCGCCTGCGCATGCGCCAGCCCCGGCGATGCCGCGGCCAGCGCGGTGCCGGCCAAAAATCCCCGTCGATGCAGTGAGATCATGGAACTCTCCTTCTAAAGGCGGCGCTATTCCGCAGCCGCCGCCGGCCGCAATTCCGCACGCAATACAAACCCCACGCCGTACGCCTCAGTGTTGGCAACGAACCCGGCAGCCACATCGCGCTCTACATCTGCGCGCGACCGTTCGGCTGGGTCGCCATACCCGGCGCCCCCGGCCAGCACCACTTCCACGATCTCATCCGTGGTCGTGACCGTGACCAGCGCCCCAGTACCGCAATCGCGCAACAATTCACCAAGCCCGTTGCGCACCATCCCGCTCGCCCCACCGCCCGGCTGGCCGCCGAACAACCCCTGCGAGGGGTTGCCGACGCCCTCGGGATAGACTGCGATCAACGTCGGCAGGCCATCCTCCACCAGCTTTCGCATCCGCACCCGCTGGCCAACGCCGCCGCGATATTTCCCGGGCCCGCCGGTATCCGCCAGATACGCCTTCTCCAGCACCAACACGGGCACCCGGCTCTCGAACAACTCGACGGAGGTGTTCGCCGCCGAGGTCGGCCACAGCAATCCGGACTTGCCGTCCTTGGCGCTCGAAGCGCCTTGCCCGCCGCCCATGAACAACATATCGGAATAGGTCCGCCCGCTGCCATCCTGGCCATAGATGTTGGCAGCCACGGGCAATCCCGTGAACGCCTGCACCTGTTTCGGCGCCGCTTCGGCCAGGGCGCGGAAGATGTTGGGTGCGATATACCAGCCCGTGCGCGTGCGAATGTTCACCGAAGCCGGCCGTCGCGGATTAAGAATCGATCCTTCCGGCGCCGACACGGTGAACGGCCGGTAGCAGCCCGCATTGCCCCGCACATTCGGCGTCAGCATACATTTCAGCGGATAGGTCGCATGCGCCGCGGTATAGTTCAGCGTCGAGTTCAAACCGCCCTGCGCCACCTGCGGCGGTGCTCCGGCAAAGTCGATATCGATCGTCTCGCCGGCCACCGTCAGCTTCACCGGATAGCACATCGGCGTGCCCAGCGGATTGTTCCAAATCTCGGATCGATAGACCCCGTCAGGGATCTCGGCGATTGCCGCCCGCATCGCAGCCTCCGCCCGCCCCTGCACCACAGCGGCCAGCGCGCGCAGATCGCCCATGCCGTATTCGTCCATGAACTGACCCAGCCGCTCCGCCCCCAGCGCGTTCGCGGCCACGAAGGAATTGACGTCACCGATCACCTGCTCGGGGTTGCGCACGTTCTCCGCCAGCAGCCGGTACAGCGTCTCGTTCTGCCGCCCGCCTTCGAGCAACTTCATCGGTGGAATCTGGAACCCTTCCTCAAAGATCTCCCGCGCATGCAGCGAATCCTTGGTGCCGCCGATGTCTGAAACATGGCCCACGGTTCCCATCAGCCCCACCAGCCGCCCGTCGCGAAACACCGGCGTCACCACAGCGATGTCGAACAGATGGCCGGCGCACAGCCAGGGATCGTTGGTGATCAGCACATCGCCAGGCCGCAGGCTTGAAGGCGGATAGCGCTCCAGCAGCGCCTTCACCGCCAATGGCAGCGTCAGATTGAACACCGGCATCGCACGCGGCGAATGCGCCAGCGTCTCGCCCTCGGGGTCAAGCAGCTCGCAGGCAAAATCCTGCGCCTCTGAAATCACCAGCGAGAACGCCGTGCGGATCACGGTCAGCCACATCTCCTCCACCACCGTCACCAGCCGGCTCCACATGATCTCGAGCGCGATCGGGTCTTGCTCGATCACCGCCATCGCCTGTTCCAGCGGCATCTCCGGCGTCACCAGCTCGGCTGCCATTGTGGCGCCGGCAATCTCGATCCGCAGGTTCAACCCCGCGTCGATCGTGAGCACGTCGCCGGGGAACACGATGGTGGTCGACTCACGTTCCTCCACAATGGCAGGCCCGGAAATGCTCTCGCCCGGCCGCAGCGCATAGCGATCATAAACCGGCGTATCCACATAGTCCGACCCGAAACAGGCCAGTCGCGACCCCTTCAAGGCCTCCCCCGCAGCCGGTGCACCCGCCGCCCCGCTGAGCGACAGCACCGGCGTCGGCCCCGCCACTCGCACGCGGAAATTGATCGCCTCGAACCGAAACCCCGCGAACGGCGCAGAATAGCGCCGCGTGTACGTGTCGCTGAACGCGGCCCGAATTTCGCCAAGGCTTGCCGCGGTCAGCGCGCCAGCCGGCAGCCGCACGGCGATGTCGTGCATCTGCCCCACCAGCCGCATGTCGGCACTGCACTCGATCGTGGCCGCGCCGCGTTCCACCCCCCCTTCGCGCAGCCGGGCGAAACCCTCCTCCGCCAGCGTATCGAGCAAGATGTTGATCCCATCGGCATCAAACGCATCATGAAACTCGACCGGCAGCGACCGCACCAGCTCGAACGACAGCGGCGCCGACAAAAACCCCAACGCGGAAGCAGCACCGGAGGCGGGCGGAATGATCAGCTCGCGCACTCCCATCAGCCGCGCCACCTCGCAGGCATGCGCAGGCCCCGCCCCGCCAAAACCAACCATGGCATAGCTGCGCGGGTCGCGCCCCTTCTCCACCAGATGCACCCGAGCGGCAGAGGCCATGCTCTCCACCACCACCTTGTGAATGCCCCAGGCAGCCTCGGCCACGCTCAGCCCAAGCGGCTCGGCCACGCTTGCAATCGCCCGCTCGGCCGCAGCCAGGTCCAGCGTCATGCGCCCACCCAGAAAGAAACCCGGATCGTAATAACCCAGCACCAGGTTGGCGTCCGTCACCGTCGGCAACACACCGCCCGCGCCGTAGCACGCAGGCCCCGGCGCCGCTCCTGCGGAATGCGGCCCCACCCGCAGCAGGCCCACCTCGTCGATCTGTGCGATCGAGCCACCGCCGGCACCGATCTCGATCATATCGATGACCGGCGCCTTGATCGGCAGGCCGGAACCCTTCTTGAACCGATGCACGCGCCCAGCCTCCATCGAGGCCGCGATCTCCGCCCGTCCGTCTTCGATCAGGCAAGACTTCGCCGTTGTGCCACCCATGTCGAAGGCGATCACATCCGGCCGTCCCGCCAACGCGCCAAACAGAGCCGTTGCCAGGCCACCGCCAGCAGGGCCCGATTCCAGCAGCCGGATCGGAAACGCCCGCGCCGTCTCCGGCGCCACCAATCCGCCCGCCGAATGCATCAGCCGCAGGCTGCCGCGAAACCCACGCGCCGCAAGCTCCCGCTCCAGCCGCACCAGATACCGCTGCGCCAGCGGCTGCACATAGGCATTGGCACAGGTGGTGACACAGCGCTGATACTCCCAAAGCTCCGCCACCACCGCACTCGACAGCGACACCGAAAGCTGAGGGAATTCCCGCGCCGCTATGGCTCCCACCTGCAGCTCATGCGCGGAATTGCGATAGGAATGCAGGAAGCAAACCGCCACCGCCTCCACCCCGTCCGCCACCAGTGCCGCCAGCGCCACCCGCACCTGCGCCTCATCCAGCGGCGTGATCACCACGCCATCACGATCCACGCGCTCAGCCACTTCCAACCGCCGCGCCCGCGGCACCAAAGGAGCCGGAAAATCCAGAAACAAATCATAGATGTCGTATCGCTGCTCGGTGCCCATCTCCAGGATGTCGCGAAACCCCGCGGTGGTGATCAGCCCAAGTTTCGCCCCCTTGCGCTCGATGATGGCGTTGGTGACAAGCGTGGTCCCATGCACGATGTCACCGACATCGGCGAGCGTGATGCCGGCTTGCTCGGCAATCTCGCCCAGGCCCAGCAACGCCGCTTCCGAAGGGTCATGCGCGCTGGTCAGCCGCTTGTGCAGCCGGATCGAACCGGCATCGCGGTCGTAGAGGATAAAATCGGTGAAGGTCCCACCGATATCGAAGCCGATACGCCACCGTGTGTCCGCCATCATCGCAAACCCAGCCCTTCCAGCGAGCGCTGATCTGGCCGACCGCGGCAAAATTAGTCAAGCAGGCGGCACTATTGCAGAAAGCCCCACCGCGCCGTGGCAGGTTCTGCCTGAGCCCATTTCCAGCGCGGTCCCTGCTGGCAGGCGGTTGTGACGAACACACCGCGCGGGCTGTCCGCCGCGTGCCCGTCAACCACGGTGAAAACCACCTCGCGACAGGTCGCAAGCGGCGAATCGATCTGGCGCACCACCGTCATGTCGCCATGCTCGTTGCCGATCGGAATGTCATGGTCGATCTTCCACGGTGCGGAAACGCCGATCGGCAGCGCGCCCACCTGGGCCGCGATCTCGTCCTGCTCGCCCTGCTGGCGCCGGCGCCCGATATAAAACACCAACTGGTCCACCAGCACCTTGGTGCCGATCCCCACGGCATATCCCACCACCGGGTTCGTCGTCGCCCCACCCGTCGCAGCACCCACCACGGCGCCGGCAATGGAACCGACGGAGCTGCAACCGATCAGAACCAAAGGCACCAGCAGCACCGCTGGCCTCACTGCAACGATCCCCAACGCTCGGTCGCAGGCTCCGCACTCGCCCATTTCCAGCGCGCGCCGTCACGGCACACAAAGGCCGTATAAAAAGCACGTCCCCGTGCGGGGTCTGACGGATCGACCGAGAACACGATCTCCTTGCACGAAAGATCGCCTGCCACGATGCTGCGCGCCACCGTAACCTGGCCACCTTCTTCCTCCTCGATCGGAATGTCGTGCCGCACCTGCCAGGGTGCGACCTCACCCTCGCCCAACGGACCGGCCGCGCGGGCGATCTCATCCTGCTCCGCGCCATGAACTCGTTTTTCGAGGTATTTCACCCCCGCACTGGTCGCCGCCAGCACACCCAGCCCGATGCCCGCGGTAACGGCACCATTCTTCGTGATGGCATTGGCAAGGCCGGCGCCCGCAATCCCTGCGGTCGCCGACGATCCCTCGGTCAGCACCGAACTGCAGCCTCCCAGACCCAGCAGCCCCGCCGCCACCCCGATCCGAAGCCAGCCGCTCCCGCGGCCAACCTCAGTGATCGCAGCCATGCGCGGTCCGCGCGTGCCGCGCATCGATCCGCATGGAAGCCGCCGCCTGGCACAACGTAATGTTGAACGCAGTACTGGCCGCCCATTCCGAGGAGACGAGGTCGGAGTGAGGGCATGGTTTCATATCGTTGCTCATGCCCCGATAACCACTGCCACGAAAGACGGTTCCCGTTCCGTTCGAGTTTTCCACACCCCCTGGCCAATGGCCCGGCTCTTGCGTAGCTTCACCGCCCGACCTGGGCGCGGAGACTGCCGGATGATCACGCTGTTCCTCAACTGGCAGACCGGAACCGACCCCACCGCCAGGGTCAGCGAGGCAGAACAGTCCCAACTCGCCACCCTCCTGCAGCCCATCACCGGCCTCGCCCGCGCCCTGCTCCACACAGCCGCCGCCGTCCACGACCCCTACCTCAACGACGGCCCATCGCCGCCCCTGGCGCTACAGCTTTACTTCGCGGATATCGGCGACCTCGAAGCAGCCTGCGCCACCAATGGCCCGCTGCAAGCGTTCACGCGCGGAAATCTATTTCCCAGCCTCGCCGGTGCTGAAATCACCCAGCAAGCCATGCTCGCCCGCAGTTACCCCGTGGACGAGCCAAACGCTCCTGATGCCGCCGCCTGCACCTATCTCGTGTGCTACCCCGGCCCCGCCGAGAACCTCAACGCCTGGCTGACCACCTACATCGCCCACCACCCCGGCATCATGCGACGCTTCCCCGCCATCCGTGGCATCGAGATCTATACAAGGCTTGACTGGTGCAGCGAACTCGCCATTCCCCGCGCTGACAGCATGCAACGCAACAAGGTGGTGTTCGACAGCCCGGCCGCCCTCAACGCAGCACTCAACTCCCCGGTGCGCGACGAAATGCGCCGCGACTTCCATCACCTCCCCGCCTTCTCCGGCGGCAACACCCATTTCCCGATGTTGACGCGCACCATCACGCCATGGCCGAATTGAAAGCATAACCGCAACCTTAATGCAGGAGATCGTGATGCTGGCTTCAGGACCACCCGGCCGACGCAAACTCGCCGCCCTCGCGGGTTGCGCCCTCCTGGCTCTCACCGTCCCCGCACACGCGGCCAAGGACAGCCTCACCATCGCCTATCCAGTGGACGTGCCAAGCTGGGATCCCACTTCCAACACCGTCCCCGGCGCCCAGTCGATCTACAAATCCGTCTTCGACTCGCCCCTGCAATACTCGCCCGACCTCAAGCTCTCGCCTCGCCTCATCTCCGAATGGCATTTCGACGGTACCGACGGCACCCGCCTCGCCATCACTCTGCGCGACGGCATCCTATTCCACGACGGCTCCACCCTCACCACCGAAGACCTGAAATACAGCTTCCTCGACCGCCCCGCCCACGACCCCACCATCCTGATCCGCCGCATGCTACCGCCGATCAAGACGATCGAGATCCAGTCACCCACCAAGGCCGTCCTCGTCTTCAACGTGCCAAGCCCGGCCGCCCCGATCTATCTCGGCTTCCTCGCCGCCTACATCCTACCCAAAGCCTATATCGAGAAGGTCGGTGAAGACGGCTTCAAGCAGCACCCGATCGGCGCCGGCCCCTACCGCCTGGCCAGCTACGAACGCGGCGCACGCATCGTGCTTCAAGCCTTCGACCAATACTGGGGCGGCGAAGCCAAAATCAAACGCGTCACTTTCCAGGTGGTCACCGACCCGCTGGCCCGAGTCGCGGCCGTCGAAGCTGGCCGCGCCGACCTCGCCTCGCAACTGCCGCTGCGCGAAATCGCCCGCCTCGCAACCTTGCCCCGCGTCACCGCCACCGCTTTTCCCTACTCCGAAGTCTACATGCTGCAGATGCCCAACTACGTGTCCGCGCTGATCGACGAAAACGTCCGCGTCGCCATGTCCCTCGCCATCGACAAGGCTGCGATCTCCAAAGCGTTTTATGGCAGCTTCGCCCTTCCCATCAGCGTCCTCGCCACCCCTGGCTCGCCCTCCGACGTGCCCGGATTCAAAATCCCGTTCGACCGCGCCCGCGCCCTCGCACTCATGAAAGCAGCCGGGTTCAGCCCCGAACATCCCCTCACCCTGCCAATGATCTCCACCAACGGCGCCTTCCCCAACGACTTCGAAATGGCCCGCGCCATCGCCGCAATGTGGAAACAAATCGGCTTGCAGGTGGAAATCCAGGAAGTCCCACTCACCAAATATGTCGACATGAACCATTCCGCCACCCTCCCCGGGCCCGCGCTCTACAGCTGGTCCAACCCCACCGCGGACCCTGAAAACACCACTGGCAAAATTCTCGACGGCGCCCTGCCCTTCTCCGCCTGGAAAGGCCAGGAAGCCACCGACCGCGTTCACGCCCTCCTCACCCAGGTCGATGAAACCAAGCGCATGCAAGGCTATCGCGACCTGAACAAAGACGCCGCCGAACACGCCTGGTCCATCGCCCTCCTACAATCCGTCTTCTCCATGGCGTACAATAAAGATCTCAACGTCGTCCCCTACACCGGCGGCTAGATCCTGCCCTACGACTATAGCTGGAAGACCCCGTGAGGGTTGCGGAGCAAGCAAGGCGAGGGGCTCCGCCCCCTCGACCCCTGCCAGGGGCCGAGCCCCTGGACCTCTATTTCATGAAGCGTAGAGCAGGGAGGGGTCATACCCGCGGGTCGATG